>CAZNFG010000010.1:0-25580 GCA_964572605.1 uncultured Eubacteriales bacterium | reverse complement strand
ATCTGTATTATTAATCATAAAATCAACAATTCTATTATTTCCTATTATAATTAATAATTCTTTTGCTCTTGTTATCCCCGTATATAACAAATTTCTTGTAAGTAACATTGGTGCAGACTGTGGTATTACCATTAGTACAACATCAAATTCACTTCCGCTGTGATTTATGTATTGTTATTGCATATGCATGCTCTAATTCTTCACCAATACCAGCTTCGTATTTTACGCTTTTTTCATCATCAAATATTACTTCAATATAATCATTTGTTATTTTACTTATTATACCTAAGTCACCGTTATATACACCACTACCATAAGATTTTTTGTCTAATCCTTCCCAATATATGTCATAATTATTTCTAATTTGCATTACTTTATCGCCTTCACGAAAAACAACATCTCCAAACGATTTTTCTGCTTTTGACTTACTTGGTGAATTTAATACTTCTTGTAATTTTTTATTCAAGTTTCTTGTACCCGAATCACCTTTTTTCGTTGGTGTTAGTACTTGAACGTCCCTTAGTATATCATATTTCCCGCATTTTGGGAAGTCTTGTACAAATTAATTCTATAAGTTGTTGTAAAAGTGATGTCTCGTTTACAAAGAAGAAGTCTCCATCTTTTGCGTTCATCTCTATATCTTTGTCTCCATCGTTGATTTTATGGGCATTCATTACAATCTTACTGTCACGAGCTTGTCTATATATTTCAGTTAATTTTATAACTTCAATAGATTCACTATCTATAAGGTCATTTAATATTGCACCTGGTCCAACAGATGCGAGTTGGTCACCATCTCCTATAAGTATTAACTTTGCATTATCTTTTATACCCTTCATTAAATAGTTCATTAGAACTAAATCTACCATAGAAACTTCATCAACGATTATTACGTCTTGTGTTAATTTATTTACAGCATAATCTATTTCTATATCATCTTCTTCAATTTTTCCGTAATTCAAGTAATCTATGTAAAGTTTTTGCCTCTTCATTTGTAGTTTCAGTTATTCTCTTAGCTGCTCTTCCGCGTTGGTGCACAAAGTGCAAAATCTAGTTCTTCATTTTCAAACATTTTTATAAGTACTTTTATTATTGTCGTTTTACCCGTTCCTGGCCCACCCGTTATTATAACAACTTGATTTTTAAAGCATGCTTCAACAGCATCTCTTTGATCTTTAGACAGCTCAATATTCAATTCTGTTTCAGCTTTTTTAATTTTTTCATCTAAAGAATGGTATTTTTTACTAAAATTATTAGATAACATTAATAGTTTTTTTACCACATTTTCTTCAGCTTTATAATATTCTTTTAAGAATAGAAAACCATCTTCTTCATAAATTTCTTCTGAATATTTTAAAGCAACAGCTTCATTATTAACGAGCTCAATACTAACATCTAATACATTTCCCACATACTCTATTAAATTTTCTTTAACCACACACGTATGGCCATTTCTTGATGCTAAGTATAACGCATACTTTATTCCACTTGCAATTCTATATGACGATGTTTGCTCAATTCCAATAGATATAGCAATTTTGTCAACTCGATTAAATTCTATTCCTCTTAAGATATTTAGTAAAATATATGGGTTTTCTTTTATAATATTGATTGAATTCATTCCATATTCTTTGTATATGCGGTTTGCATTTGATGTACTTATTCCATATTGTTGAAGAAACATAACAATTTGCCATACTTGCCATGCATTATTAAACTCTTCAGAAATCGACTTTGCTTTAGCTGTAGTAATTCCAGTAATTGTTGTTAATTTTTCTGGCTCATATTGCAATACATAAAGTGATTCTTCTCCAAATCTTGAAACAATTTTCTGACTTGTAACAGGTCCCACACCTTTAATAATGCCACTTCCTAAGTATTTTTGTATTTCCTCTATTGTATTAGGCATAGACTTTTCAAATGTATCTATTTTAAACTGTTTTCCATAAACATTGTGGTTTACAAAATCTCCTTGTGCTGTAATCATATCTCCTATATTCAAAAAAGGTAGAAAACCTACTGCTGTAATTTCTTGATTATCTACTAATAGGCTGCATACCGTATAACTATTAACTTCATTAGAAAAAATTATTTCATTTATTTGTCCTTTTAGTTCCATAAAAACCTTCCTATTAGCGCTTATATTTTGTCCATATTATCGCAATTTCATTATATTATTATTATCTAGTTTAATCAATTAGTTTTTTACTCTAAAAAATAATAAAGAAAGAGGCCCCTCTTTAAAATAAAGCAGGCCTCTTCTATTTTAGTTACTTAATTTACTTGCTTTCTAATATTTCTGTTAAGCTTTTTATTATTCCATCAACTTTTACTTTATTGTCATCAACACGTATTATTATACCTGTATAAAAGTTTATAATATAGTCTCCTTTTACATCTTGTATTGAAGTTCCATTATGTACAAATTCTGCTGATTCAAAATATTTATCGCTCGATTGCACATAGTAGTATTTATACTGTTTTTCTAAAATAGAATTATTAACATCAACTATATTATTTAATTCAGTATCATTTAGTTTTTCATCTGCAATTAAATATAATTCATCCGTTGTCAATTCTACGCTAGGATAGCTTGTAAACTCTCCTGTTTCGACTCTCATCTGTTTTTCTAAAACGAAATCTCTTACATTAGCGAATTCTCTTGTTTCAGTGGCAGTATAACTTTTGTCTATTGTGTCGAATGAGTATACTCCAACGATTCCTATAAGTATTACCATTACTATAATTGTAACTATCAAAGTTATCATACTTATACCTTTGTTATTCATTCATACATCCTCCCTTTATTTATTGTCACTTAAAAATCAATATTCACTACTTGCTCTAGCTGCTTTTATATTAATAGTGCCATAAACTTTTCCAGTATAATAATCCACCAAAAAATAGTGTTCTGTGCTAAGTGAATCAACACCAAGCTTATCCGCTGAAACATTATCTACAAGTCTATAATAATCTATATTATCTTCATTTATCGAACTTGCAATCTCTGTGATTTCTGAATTATCTAGTCTGTCTATATAATACAAATAATCTGTTGGATCAACTACTTTTTCACCTATTAGTGGATATTTTTCAGGATTTCTTTCATGATTTACCATTCTATCTGAAACAGCCTTTTTTAACTCACTTATTTCA
This sequence comes from uncultured Eubacteriales bacterium, assembly GCA_964572605.1. Classification (GTDB taxonomy): domain Bacteria; phylum Bacillota; class Clostridia; order TANB77; family UBA1234; genus UBA1234. The sequence goes on along the minus strand of CAZNFG010000010.1, from coordinate 22,424 downwards.
ACATCTATTTTTGTATTCGCAGTTTCTTTGATATCCGATATACTAGAAATAGTGGCTATACTTGCTAATATAACGATAATAATTATCATAACTACTAATGATATTAACGAAATACCATCACGATTTCTCATATTTCTTTTATCTCCTTTACTTATTTTTTAATATCTTTAAATCCATTTTCCATCTTTAAACGAGGTGTATCTATACGTTCGTCAATTTTCCATATATCGAAGTCCCAGTTTGCAAATGTTGTACGATATTTCATTTCATCAGGAGATTTATCTGTAAAGTCTACTTTGATTGTTTGATCAACTGTTGAACCAACTCCGTACAATACTTCACCAACTGCTAAATTTTTCTCCCAGAACACATCACTTACAGAACATTGTGAAGCAATTGAGATGTTTGATACACCTATACATGCTCCTGAAGTAGCATTCTTTTGAAGTATATTAACACTTGTATAAATATCTTCAAAGCTAATTGCTGATCCTGCAGAAGTACGTACATAACCAATAATTCCACCCATGTTTGTTTCGCCTTCACTTATTGTTCCATTTGAATAACAATTTAGAAGTTGAAGTTTTGAAGTTGAAAGTATTTCAACTTTTCCAATTAGTCCGCCCAGTTCATCTGTTCCAGCAACTGTTGCTCTAGCCGCACATTCTGATAAATATGTAACATTTGTTGCAGATATTGAACCTACAAATCCGCCTACTGACTCAAGTGCATTAATGTTTGCAATTGACATGGCTTCTTTTATTGTTCCCGAGCTTAATTCTCCAACAAATCCACCTACTAGTCTTCTACCTGCTACACTTTTTATATTAACTTTACAATTCGAAATAGAACCTTGTTGATGTGCTCCAACAAGACCTCCTACCTTTTCCTCACCTTTTACATCACCACTTTGAACGTATACATGACTAACCGTTCCTGCAGTAACTCCTGCAAGTGCTCCAGTATAATCTTCTCCAGTAACATGTACATCTTGAAGTGTTAGGTTTGTTACTACTGCTCCACTAGTTATCTGACCGAACAAGCCAACATGAGATTCTGATGGTCTTTCTATCGTTAGATTACTAATAATATATCCTCTTCCATCTAGTTTACCATTAAATGACTCAACTGGGTTCCAACCCTCTCCCGCCGCATACATTGACATGTCTATATTTCCTGCTAATTTAAAGTTTGCATTTGGATATTGTTGTAGTTTTTGCATATCTGCTGGCAATTTAATAATTATTGTATTTTGTGAAGGAATATTTTGGCCATATTCAATAGCTAATATATCATCTAAAGAATGATAACGTCCTTTTTTATATTTCACACCTATTATATTTATAACATCATATGTGTCATAATTTACTATATATTGTTCATCAGGAAGATTTAGTGCTGTAGACATATCTTTAATATCTTGTGACATTAATATATAGTATCCATACCTGTACTCTTCTTGAATTCCATTTATCGTCATGCTATATGGTGAATCTTCAAGTGAAGTACCTGGTATTACAACATCTGGGTTTTCCTTTATTTCTGTCGACTTATTCATAACATAATTTTTTATATTTTGAATATCTTTTGTGATATTTTTTCTTCTAACCTCATTTAGATCTCCAACATTTTTTAGTACTATCATTATTATTAATACGAACATTACTACTAGTGTAAAAACAATTAACCATTTGATAGCCTCTTTGTTTCTATCTATGACTAAGGTCTCCTCATCTTTTTTAAAAATATCCCCAAATTTCATACCCATAATCATACTCCTTTTCTAGAAAATTGTACATATCTCTATAACTTAGCTTACTATTTTTAATAATTATTGTCAATTATTTATTTCTATTCTTCCCACTTTAAATAGTCTTTTCCAAAATGTCCGTAATTAGTTGTTTTTCTATATATTGGCTTTCTTAAATCTAATTTTTTAATGATACCTCTTGGTGTTAAATCATATTCTTTCAAGATTTTTTCTAATATATCTTCATCATTAGTTTTTGCCGTACCAAAAGTATCTACATAAATCGATACAGGTTTAGCGACACCTATTGCGTATGCCAACTGAATTTGACATTTATCTGCAAATCCACCTCTAACAATATCTTTTGCTATTTTTCTAGCCATATATGCTGCAGATCTATCTACTTTTGTTGGATCTTTTCCTGAGAAAGCACCACCACCATGTGGTGCATATCCACCATAAGTATCTACAATTATTTTTCTTCCTGTAAGCCCACTATCTCCAGCAGGTCCACCTATTACAAATCTTCCAGTAGGATTTATATAATACTTTGTTTTTTCATCTAATAAATTTGCAGGTATAATTTTCTTTACAACCTCTTCAATTAAATCTTTTTCTATTTGTTCGTGAGTAACATCTTCATCATGTTGAGATGATATTACTATAGCATCAATTCTTTTTGGTTTATCATTTTCATCATATTCAACTGTAACTTCTGTTTTACCATCAGGTCTTAAATATTTTAATGTTTTATTTTTTCTAACTTCTGTAAGTTTTTTTGCCAACTCATTTGCATAAAAGATTGGTGCAGGCATAAAACTTTTTGTCTCGTTACATGCATACCCAAACATTATCCCTTGATCACCAGCACCTTCTCCCAAATCTTCACCATTTTTTTCTTCCATTGAATTATCTACACCTTGTGCTATATCTGATGATTGATTTTTTAACATAACTTTTATTTCACAAGTATCTGCGTTAAATCCGTATTCTTCTTTTACATATCCAATTTCTCTAATTGTATCTCTTACTATTTTTTCTATATCTACTTTTGCTTTTGTTGTTACTTCACCCATTACAAATACATAATTTCCATTTGCACAAACCTCACACGCAACTCGAGAATTTGCATCTTGCTCTAACATATTATCTAAAATGCTATCGGCAATTAAATCACATACCTTATCTGGATGACCTTCTGTAACACTTTCACTACTAAAAAATTTTTTCATATTTTTCTCCTTTCATTTTTCAACAAATTAAAAATGGGACGTTTAAATTTGTGCATAATATGCACAAATTTAAACGCCCCTTCGTACACATCACTCGAGATTTTTTTCTCGCCGGTCTTAGCACCTTTGCTAAAAGCTAGGTTGCTGTGGAGTCATAAAGCCGATTCTCTCGTCCACTCTTGATATAAATAAAATATTCAAATTTTATTCCTTTTTATTATTGTAGGTTAGATTTTACGATTTCGTTAACAAGCTTATTATCTGCTCTTCCTGCTGTTTTTGTTCTAACAGCTTGCATAACTTTTCCCATATCTTTTATTGAATTAGCTCCAACTTCTTTAATCGAATCTAGAACTATTTTTTCTACCTCTTCTTTTGAAAGTTCTTCCGGTAAGTATACTTTAATTATTTTCATTTCTTCATTAACATTATTAATTAAATCTTCTCTACCGCTTTTTTCGATATCTGAAAGTGTTTCTTTTCTTTTCTTCATTTCTTTTGAAATGACTTCTATAATATCATTTTCAGATAATTCTTTTTGAGTATCTTTTTCAATTTGTAATATTGCAGATCTAATCATCATTATTGTATTCTTCTTAAGCTCATTTTTTTCCTTCATTGCTTCTTTGAAGTCTTGTAATAATTGTTCTTTAAGCATTAAACTTCATCTCCTTATTTAAAAAATAAGGCAGATTGAATCTGCCCTACGAAATCTCATGAATCGATACATATTAAAACTTTCTTTTCCTTGCAGCCTCTGATTTTTTCTTTCTCTTTACACTAGGTTTTTCATAATGTTCTCTTTTTCTTACCTCTTGTAATACTCCACTCTTAGCGCAATCTCTTTTAAACCTTTTAAGGGCATTATCTATAGATTCATTATCTCTAATCTTTATTCCTGACATTGTTTTTCCCTCCTTCCAAAGCAAGCTACACATTGTTATAGGGATATTCATATTATGTAATTGGTTCTTCTCCTCCTACAGCCAACGCTATTTTGCATTTTAAGAAAATATAAGTTTATTTAAGTGTATTCAAAGCTCTTGCAAGAGTTGACTTCTTTCTTGCAGCAGTATTGTCTTTTATGACACCTTTCTTTGCGGCTTTTTCTACAGCTTTTGTAGCAACTTTAAATAATTCTGTAGCTTTTTCTTTATTTCCTTCTTCAACTATAACGTTGAAGTTTTTTATAGCGGTTTTATAAGCGGTCTTAACCATAGAGTTTTCCAAAGTTTTCGTTTTTATTATTTTAACTCTTTTAATTGCAGATTTAATATTTGGCATATCAATTGCACCTCCTTTTGCTTAACTTAAGATCACTTAGGTATTTTAACATAATAGCCTTATGATTGCAAGCGGTTTTATAATATTTGAAGGATTAGCATTAAAATTCTTTCTTCCCTAGCTCTCGCGAATTTAATGCACATTTTCCATTTTTTGTATGTTGTATGTTTTTTATTTTTTTATTTTTTGTAAACTTCTGACTTCCGTAGCGTTTTATTGTTGTAACCCTCTGTTTGCAACGTTTTAAAGGTTTATTTTGATTGATTTTTAGCTCTTTTGGTGTTATAATTATGTTATACACCCAAAGAGGAGATGGTTAAAATGGTAGGTAAAATAATTAAACAATTAAACTCCATAAATAAATACTCAAAGAAAATCATAATATCTGCGTCATTTACATCATTAATATTTTGTATTGCAGGTATTTCGATAATTTTATATAACAATATAAATATCGTAAGTTCTGTGTTTCTTCGTAGTATTGGATCTTCTTTGGTTTGCTATTCAATAACTATATTCACAATATTTACCATTGGAAGTCTTATTATCGACTTGTTTGATAATTTTGTTAATAATCATAACGAATAATAATTTCTCATATAATAAAACAGATATTGTTGTGCAATGCCAGCGTAGTTTCCAAATTTCTGATTTGCGAAACTCGCTATTTTTTTTATATCTTTTGACTCATTATATAAATCAGACATCACTTTTTTTATCCAAGTATCTACTGGAAATGCTTCTTTTTTCTTCATAGAAAATAAAAGTATGCAATCTGCAACTTTTTCTCCAACACCGTCTATCTTAGTTAATTCTTTTTTTGCATCTATATAGTTCTTCTTTAAAATTTCGTCTAAATTAATTTCATGCTTAACTGCCATTTGTGTAGCACTATACACATATTTATCTCTAAAACCCAAGTTTAATTTTCTTAAATCTTCAATACTTGCTTTTGATAGTTCTTTAGGAGTTGGAAATTTATAATACTTTTCACCATTAAATATTATTTCTTCACCATAAGCTTTTGAAATGTTTTCTATTGTTTTTGAGATTCTTGGAATATTATTCGCAGCTGAAATTATAAAGCTTATAAGCATTTCCCATGGATCTTGATTTAATATTCTTATTCCATATCCATATGATATTGCCTTTTTTATATTATCATCTATTTGTTCTAAATTAACTTTTATCTTTGTATAATCTGTATTTAAATCAAAGTATTCTTTAACGTTCATTTCAAAATTTTCTGAATCACTGCCACTAATAATTACTTTGTTATCAGATATTTTCTTTACGTCTAGTACTCCGAATTTTGTTACCCCTATATAATTTTCATCATCTACTTTATGCCACCTAAAGCATTGCCCACATTCGAAAATGTGGGCAAGCTCAAAGTCGCACAAATTATTATATTCGACTTTTACCATTTCTCCTCCTTTATTTAAATTACGCCCTCTTCTTTCATTTTCATTCTCTTACACCAGCATTTTCTGCATAGTGGAACGTATTCTTTGTTACCAACTAAGATATCACTGCTCTTACGTCCTAAGAAAAATGAATTAGTCGCTTCTTCTTTGCAATCTACACAAATAGCTTTTCTTTTTTCTACTTGATCTGCAATGCAAAGCAAATCGCGCATTAGGGCAAAGGGTTTGCCTTCAGCTGTCATATCTAGTCCTGTAATATAGAAATTCTTTCCTTCTCCTGCCATGTTTTGTATAATCTGAATATCGCCCATTAAGAATTGAAATTCATCAATGAAGTAGTCTTGAGCGTCATACTCAAGAATCTGACTTAAATTAGAGATTGGTATTGCATCATCAATGCTTCCAGCATTTCTGCTTTGAATTACTTTATCTCCAAATCTGCCATCAATTATAGGTTTAAATGCCCTGGTTGTCCTCCCAGCTATAAGAGATCTTTCATAATCAGAAACAAGCAACGCTGTTTTCCTTGAAAACATTGGTCCAGTATACACAACTATCTTACCCATCTTGCAGCCCCCCTTTATAGAAGTCTTATTATTTTGCTTTTCAAAATATATTATACAAGTTTGATTAAATTGCGCAACCTCTTTTTTCATGTTAAAATATGGTTAAAGTTTAAAAACTAATTATAGAAAGGATTTAATCATGTCTTCTTCTACTTTAAAAATTTTAGGATGTATATTTATGTTAATTGATCATATAGGATTTGCATTTTTCCCAAACTTACCTATCCTAAGAATAATTGGTCGACTTGCTTTTCCTATATTTGCCTTTCAAATTTCAATAGGATATGAGAAAACATCTAATAAGAAAAAATATATAACAAGAATGCTAATCTTTGCACTTGCTTCTCAATTGCCATTTGATTTATTTAGACATTCTATCGGTTTAGATACAATATCACTAAATATTGGTTTCACGTTTTTTCTTTCTCTTATATGTATATCACTTATTGACAATTTGAAAAAGAAAAATGTTCTTCTTACGCTTATAGCACTAATTTCAATACTTGCAACGGCATATATAGTTGATGTTGACTATAGTATATTTGGTATACTATTAGTATTAATTTTTTATTTAATAGATATTAATAAAAATTTTATGAGATTATTAATTTTTTCGACTATATCAATTTTTATATATTTTTTATATTTGAATCCTGCAATTATAGAATTTTATGCACTAATTTCACTAGTTTTAATTATTTTTTATAATGAGAAAAAAGGTATTAATCTTAAATATGCTTTTTATATTTTTTATCCACTACACATGTTATTACTTTTTCTTATTAAAATTATTATCTAGATATATATTCTATTTACGAAAAACACCTTATAGCATTTATAGTTTTTCCTTGAATTAAAAAAACAGCTCACCTTTTTTATAAAAGGGAAGCTGTTTTTTTAATTAACTAAAATATTAACCTATATAATTATTTATTATCTCTAATAATTCTTCTTTTTTTAGATATCCAACTTGTCTTTCAACCTCATTTTTATCTTTAAAGAAAATTAGTGTTGGCATTGCTGTAACTCCATATCGCATAGCACAGTCTTGACTTTCATCTACATCCACTTTATAAATTACAACTTTATCTTCATATTCTTTATCTATTTCATTTAAAATTGGCGTAAGCATCTGACAAGGTCCACACCATGTTGCAAAAAAGTCTACAATTACTAACTTTTTCTCATTATTTAAGACTTCGGTTAAAATCTTTTCATTTTCAATGTGATGTACCATATACTTTTCTCCTTTCTATATTCTGTATATTAATATTTTATCACACCAATTTATTATGTGCAATCGCAAGTTGTTTATAAAAATGTATATTTTTTTATTTTTTTACTATATAATGTTTATTGAGGTGTTTTTATGGAACAATTTGAAAGATTAATACCACTTCTTGGCGAAGGTGGCTTAGAAAAATTGAAATCTTCCCATGTCGCAGTTTTCGGAATTGGCGGCGTTGGTTCTTATGTTGTAGAGGCTCTTGCACGCAGTGGGGTTGGGGCTTTATCTATAATTGACGGTGATAATGTATCTAAAAGTAACATCAATAGGCAGTTAGTTGCTCTACATTCCACTATAGGGGCACCTAAGGTTGAGGTTGCCAAGCAAAGATTATTAGATATTAATCCAAATATTAAAATGCATACATACAATTTATTTGTCAATGAAGATACTATTGACACAATTGACTTTAATTTTTTTGATTACGTTATTGATGCTATTGATAACACAACTAGTAAAATTTTGATAATCAAAAAAGCAAAGGACAACAATATTCCGATAATATCTTCAATGGGAGCTGGTAATAAAAAAGATCCATTAAAGTTTAAAATAGCTGATATATCTAAAACTAACACTTGCCCTCTTGCACGTGTTATAAGAAAAGAACTTACGAAATCAAATGTTGAAAATGTAAAAGTTTTATTTTCTACAGAAAGCCCTATCATAAGATCAGGTGAAACTATTTATAGTCTTTCTTATGTTCCTGGTGTTGCAGGACTTTTAATTGCAGGCGAAACAATTTTTGATTTGATAAAATAATTTATTTTGGGGTGACATGAAAATGAATAATAGACCGATAGGTGTATTTGATTCTGGAGTTGGTGGACTTACTGTATTAAAAGAATATATAAAACTTTTCCCAAATGAAGATTTTATATACTACGGTGATACAGCGCATCTTCCGTATGGTGATAAATCCAAAGAAAAAATAATTGAGTATTCAGAAAAAGTCGTTGATTTTTTAATTTCGAAAAATGTTAAATTAATTATTATTGCTTGTGGAACAGCAAGCGCTAATGCTTATGAATATTTAAAGGCTAAATATATAAATGTGGAAATAAGAAATATTATTGAACCTGTAGCAAAGAAAATATCAGATAAGCAAATAGGAGTTATTGCAACAAAAGCTACTATAAAAAGTAATACATGGGAAAATGAAATTCATAAATATAATAAAGATGCTATTATTTATTCTCTTGCTTGTCCACTATTTGTCCCTCTCATTGAAGAAGGTTTTATACAAAACAAATCTAGTGACTATATAGTGGAAGAATATATGAAAAATTTTAGAGATAAAAATATTACATCACTTATACTTCGGTTGCACTCATTATCCAATATTAAAAGAAAAGATACAAAAAGCATTGGGTGAAAATATAGAATTAATAGAAGTTGGAAAATTGTCTTCTTTAGATGCTTTGCAATACTTAAAAAATACTGATTCATTAAATGAAACTTCACATATTGGTAGAATAGAATTTTTTTCTAGTGATGATTTTGATTCATTTAAAGAAAATGCGAAATTATTAAGTTTTAATATCTAAAAAATAAAACTCGATTGTAAAATTAATTTACAATCGAGTTTTGTATATATTTTTTTTAATACATAGCTTCATAATCTGCTATTATTTCATGTATATTTTCTGTTGAAGACATTGGTATTACGATATTTAATCTATAGTTTATTACATAGTTTTCATCTACATATTCTATTCCCATTTCTTCTAGCGCATCTTTATCAACAAAGAACCAGTCCGTGCCTATGTTTTTTATTACTTGCTCTTCTACACCCTCTGCAGTATATCTTATTCCCTCAAGCTTTGCATCTTCTATACCATAAGTTGTGGCATTTGCTGGGGTAAGTATTCCTGCTGTATTAAATTTTGCCGATTCGTTATTTACTAATGATTTCACACTAGCTAAATTGTTTTCTAATACTTGTTTCTTAGATTCTTTTAGTATTCCAATACCTCCTGTAATAGATATTGTCGCAATTATAGTTATTACAACTATCATTACAATCATTGTAATAAGCGTTACACCTCTTTCGTTTCTCATGCAATCACCCTCCGAAATTAAGTATAACATTTTTGCAAAAAAAAATCCACACAAAACTTTTTTACTTGTGTGGATTTTTTATTATTCAACTGTATATGGTAATAATCCAATATGTCTAGCTCTTTTAACTGCTACTGTAATTTCTCTTTGGTGTTTTGCACAAAGCCCAGTAACTCTTCTTGGTAATATCTTACCTTTTTCACTAACATATTTTCTTACTTTATCAACTTCTTTGTAATCGATAACTAATGTTTTATCTGAACAGAATGAACAAACTTTTTTCTTCATTCTTCTTTGTCTTGGCATTGAATCGTCATCGTTATTATTGCCTCTATTGTTGAATTTTTTTACGCCTCTTTTTTCAGCCATTGTTTTTTACCTCCAATCTTTTTATGGTTTCCATTTAGTTAAGTCTTATTTAAAATGGCAAATCATCATCTGTAACTTGTGTAAAGTCACTTGGAGCAGTATTTGCATTAAAAGAATTATCTGATGATGTAGCATTTCCAAATGGACTTGATTCACCATCTTTTCTTGTGTCTGCAAAATATGTTTCTTCAGCAACAATTTCTGTTACATAAACTTTCTTACCATCTTTGTCATCATAGTTTCTTGTTTGTAATCTTCCGATTACGGCAACTTGTTGACCTTTTTTAAAGTACTTACTACAAAACTCTCCTACTTTATCCCAAGCCACTACATTTATAAAATCTGCTTGTCTTTCTTCGCCTTGTCTTGAGAATCTTCTGTTAACAGCAAGCGAAAATGTAGCAACTAACGTATTATTTGTAGTTGTATACCTAACTTCTGGATCTCTAGTCAATCTTCCCATTAGAATAACCTTATTCATAATTTTGACCTCCTTAAATTAAACTTTCTTGACAACTATGTGTTTAATAACTTCGTCTGTTATGTTATAAACTCTTTCTAGTTCATCAATAAAACTTGGGTCACTTTCGAAATTAACTAGAACGTAGTATCCTTCATTTTGTTTTTTAATAGGATACGCTAATCTTTTCTTTCCCCATTCCTCTGTTGATTCTACTTTTCCATGTTCACCTATTAAAGTTACAAACTTTTCTATAGTTGATTTTGTAGCAGTTTCATCAAGATTAGAGTTAATAATAAATATTGTTTCGTATTTGTTCATACTTACACCTCCTTTTGGACTAATGGCCCTATATCACCTCGTATAGAGCAAGCAGAGTGTTTCACTGCGCCTCATATAGTATCACATTTGTTGCCTTTTTGCAAGCTAAATATTGACAAAACGTGGAATACTTCATATAATGACGTTGGATCAAATAAATTTTGTGGAGGTGTGTACTATGAATCGGTGTGCTGACTGCGACTACTTCGAGTACAAAGGTGGTTATGATGATTACTATTGTCGATCAACAGAGAGTCCTTTTGTACGGCCAACCGACCCAGCATGTGCCTGTTTTGAAAGCGTTTCCGAGCTAGATCAGGGATGGATTAAGCGTCAAGAAGAAAAAGATCGTGACAGATATGGTGATTAATTCCTAGTTGAAACTCATTATTTTGACAACCGATTGAACGTAAAAGTCGAAAATTACGCGAACTGTACGGTTGCAGACAAATAATTTGGACCGCGCAGCCTCTCGATTAAATAAGTAGGAACTCTACCTTTTTGAAATATTTAAATTAAAAAACCGCACATTAATTGTGCGGTTTTTTTACATATTCATCTTTTTTCTTGTTAGCTCTACTAAATTTAGCTCTGTGTAGCCTTTTATATCTATTTTACTTCTATCTTTTTTAGCTTCATTTTCCATTATATTAATGATTTTTTGTTGATTTTCTTTTTTAGCTAAATCTATATAATCAACAACTATTATTCCTCCAATGTCTTTTAATCTTATTTGCTTCATAATTTCAAAAGCCGCCTCTTCATTTACGTCTAATGCTGTCTGTTCTAAATCTTTTTTTCCTGTATATTTCCCCGAATTAACATCAATAGCAGTTAACGCTTCTGTTTTATCTATTACAATATATCCGCCACATTTAAGCCATACTTTTCTTTTTGGAACTTCTTCTATTTGAGTTGTTAATCCTAATTTTTCTACTAAATCATCTGTTTTTATATACTCAATCTGTGTGTCTTTTTTTAATACATATTCATTCATTTTTAAATATATTTTTTTGTCGTTTATATACATTTTAACTGTATCTTTGTTTATTAAATCTCTGCATATTTTAGAGATTAACTCATGTTCATCATATAAAAGATTACTTGATGTATTTGATTTTGCTTTTTTAATAATTTTTTCCCATTTGCTAAGTAAATCTTTAATATCTTCTAAAATTTTTCCTTCTTCTACATTTTCAGCATCTGTTCTAATTATTGCTCCAAAACTAGATGGTAGATTTTTTTTAACAAGTTCTAAAAGTCTTTCTTTTTCTTTATTATTATCTATTTTTTGAGATACTGTTAAAATCACAATATTTGGCATTAATACTATATAGTTTCCCGGAATTGTTATATGAGTTGATACTCTTGCACCCTTATCTTCTGTAGGTATTTTCTTTATTTGTACTATAATCTTATCTCCTACTTTTAAAATGTTTGATATTTTATCTTCTAATGCCTCTTGTTTTGCAACATCCACTTTTGGTGCCGCATCTTTAGCAGATATAAATGCATTTTTTTCTAAGCCTATATCTATAAAAGCTGCTTGCATACCATCTACAATATTACTTACCGTTCCTTTATATATGTTTCCCATTATGCTCTCATTTTCATCGCCGTACACATACATTTCACAAACTAAATTATTTTCTAAAACACACACTTCTATTCTGTCAGCTTTCTTATTAATCACTAGCTCATTCATAATTTAAACCTCATTCTTGTTGTTGTATAAATTCATTGCACTATCTAAACCATTTTCTAATATTTCCAATACTGCACTTCTTACAACATTAATTGTTCTATCTATAATTTGTTTTTCTTCCTTTGTAAACTTTGTTAGCACGAAATCTTTTAAATCAATATTTTCACCGGGTTTATCTATTCCAATTCTAATTCTTGAAAAACCCTCATCTCCCAAAAGTTCAGTTATGTTTTTTATACCATTATGTGATCCTGGGCTTCCATGTTTTTTTATTCTTATATATCCAAGTGGTAAATCCACATCATCGTATATAACTATTAAATCTTGTAATGATATTTTATAGAAATTAACTATTTTCGTTACACTTTCTCCACTTAAATTCATATATGTCTGCGGTTTTAAAAGTATTACTTTTTCACCTTTATATTCTCCTTCACCTAAATTAGCATCAAATTTTTCTTTATTGATGTTTATTTTTAAGCATTCTGCAACACCATCTATTGCCATAAACCCCATATTATGACGTGTATTTTTATATTTTATACCAGGATTCCCGTAAGCCCACGACTATTTTCATATTTTCAACCTCATTTGCGTACAAAATTAACATAAATGTTATCAAATTTACCCATTTCACTTGATATTTAACTTAAAATATAGCATAATATATATGATGCTTTTTGTCAATAAATTGGCATTGGAGGTTATCTATGATAGGTGAATTTTTCAAGAATTTAGTATATAAAATAATGGACCCAATCGATTCTTTGCTTAAACCATTTAAAATCGATGTGAGTTCATTTTTCTCATACATTCTAGCAATTATTACTGCGTGTCTTGCGCTTGATAGATTACTAGAATTATTTTCAGTTTTATTTACGGGCCAATTTGTAAACTATTGGTCTCCGTTTGGTTATACGTTAGCATTATTTATACTAACTTCTGGATATGCAGTTCTATGTGCTTCTCCATTTTGTAAAACAATTTTACTACCAATAAAGTATTACGTATATTACTCAATAGCATTTAGAATTATCGTTTCTGCGATGGTAGCTCAATGGGTTAACGAACTTTCTTGGTATTTCCTTATGAATTTTTCAAACTTTAAATATATAGCAACCAATATGCCAGAATTAATTGCCCCTGCTATTTCATCGCTTACTTGGTTATTTCCAATATTTATGATAAAAGCCTCAATATATTATTATTTAAACGATGTAATGGATGCTGATCAAGATTGGATAGATTCATTTGAAGATTATAAAGGATTCAAACTTATTCCTGCGAAATCAACCGTAAAAACTCCTGATGTATTTCTTTGTAATGCTCCAATTTGTTTAGATGATAAAACCGGAAAAATGGCTTTTATTCCTGAAAGCAAAAGATTTGAAGCAACTTTAGTTGAAGGTGCTACTGGTACTGGTAAAACAGCAACTATCGTTGAACCAATGTGTGCTATGGACTTAGAGCGTAAATACTTTTTTAGAGAAGTAAGTAAGAAATTAGCATATAATGCTTTAAATGCCAAACTTGCTACATTAGCCGTTCCATATAGCAACGAATATTTAAATAGAAACTTTACTTTATCATATTTAAAACCAGTTGATTCAAGAATTAATGAATATAAAAATTACGTTAAAGACATGTTTAAATATATGGATCCTAGTACTAAGCAGATGTATTACAGAGGAATAGGTTTTACACTTGTTGCTCCAGATAATGCTTGTATCGAACGTGTAAAAAAAGTTGCTAATTCATTTGAAATAGACATTAATATTATTGACCCAATGGATCCTAATTCATTTGGTATAAACCCATTTATCGGTACAGATCCAGCAAAAGTTGCAAGTATTATTTCTACAGTTTTAAAAGGTATGTATGAATCTGAAAATGCAAGTAGTAATAACGTGTTCTTTGCAAACGTTACTCAACAAGCTTTTGAAAACTTAGCTATCCTTTTAAAACTTGTATATCCTAAAATGCATGAAGGTTCTCTTCCTACTTTAGAAGACATGTTATCTATTCTAAATAATTTTGATATGGCAGAAGAAATGACTGAATTTTTAAAGAAAGATTCTGAACTTTCTAATGATTATAAATCACTTATTGGATATTTTGAGAAGAACTTCTACAAACCACCCGTTAATATACATGGTTATGAAATTGCTTCGACTTATGGTAGTGGTAGAAAAGATACAGAAAAATTTGTTTATGGTGCTATTACACAGTTAGATAACTTCTTAAGAAATCCTGGTATTAAAAGAGTTCTTTGTAGTAGAGACAATAACATAGATTTAGACAGAGCGTTAGCTGAAGGTCAAGTTATAACAGCATGCACTCGTCAAGGTGACTTAGGTGAAATACATCAAAAAGCATTTGGTATGTTCGTTATACTTTCGCTTAAAGATGCAGTATTAAGAAGACCCGGAACTGAGGATACAAGAACTCCTCACTTTGTATATATTGATGAGTTTCCTCTATACGTTAATAAAGATACTGAAGCTTTCTTTACACTATTTAGAAAATATCGTTGTGGAACTTTAGTTACAATTCAGAACTTATCTCAATTAACAAAGACAAGTTCTCTAGCATATTTTAAAGATGTTATTATTACAAATACAAAAACACAAATCGTATTTGGTGACCTGACTTTTGAAGAGTCTAAATTCTGGGCAGACGAAATGGGTACTAAGAAAAAGTGGAAATACAAACGTGTACTTGCTGATTCATCTACGCAAGAAGGCGCAGATAAAGTTACATCTATGTTTATGGGTGCAGAAATAGACTATCCACAAAACTACAAACCAGCTAAATTTATTAAGTTAGGTTTCAAGATGTGTATCTACAAAACTAAAAATGATTCTGGTGCAAATATTGTTGGTAGAGGTAAAACAGACTTTATTAATAAGCAATATTACGAGCCACATAAAAGTGCTAAATATAATTTTTCTGCATACACAAGTACATCAAGTGACAATGCATCAACATTATCTTCTCAATCATCAAATACTAATTCAGATGGTAATGCTATAAATAATATTCCAGAAGGAGAAAGTATTTTCACTATAAGGGATAATAGATTTTTTAGTGGTGGAAATGATGGTGAAGAAATCTTTATAGATATAGATAGAGACGGAACAAACGACTTTGTTGTTGAAAGTCTTAATACTAAAAATTCAGCTAATGTAAATATGCAAGATATCTCAAATGATGATGATTCTTCTATTATTATAGATTTAAAAAGAAAATAATAAATAAAAAAATAGAGCTATTTTTTAGCTCTATTTTTTTTGCCAATTCCATGAGTCTTTACACATTTGTTCTAGATTTTTTTCTGCTTTCCATCCTAAAACTTTTTCTGCTTTAGATACATCGGCATAACATTCAGCAATGTCTCCCAATCTTCTTTCTGCAAACACATATGGCACTTCAACTTCATTAGCTGCTTCAAATGCATTTACTATATCTAAAACACTATACCCTATTCCTGTTCCAAGATTAAATATTTCAACACCTTTGTTTTTGAAAGAATACTCTATTGCTTTTAGGTGACCTTTCGCTAAATCCACAACATGTATATAATCTCTAACTCCTGTTCCATCTTTTGTTGGATAGTCATTACCATAAATGCTAAGTACTGGTAACTTTTTATTTGCTACACTTGTTATATAAGGCATTAAATTATTTGGTATTCCATTTGGATCTTCACCTATTAGTCCACTTTCATGCGCACCTATTGGATTAAAATATCTAAGAATGACTACCGAAAGTGAAGGATTAGCTGACGATACATCTTGCAATATTCTTTCATTCATATACTTTGTCCATCCATATGGATTATTACAAGATGTTGGCATAATTTCTTTTAATGGAACTTCTTTTGGTATTCCATATACTGTAGCTGACGAACTAAAAACAATATTATTAACTTCATGTTTTCTCATAACCTTTAAAACTGTTAGCGTAGCGTCTATGTTATTTCTATAATAATCCATTGGGATTATACATGATTCTCCAACCGCTTTAAGTCCAGCAAAATGTATGACTGCATCTATTTCTTCTTTATTAAATAAATTATCTACTGCATCATAATCTGTAAAATCCAAATTATATGCATTAACTTTCTTATTTGTTATCTTTTCTATTCTTTCTATTACCTCTGGTTTGCTATTTGAATAATTGTCTCCAATAACAACTTCATATCCTGCTTTTATTAATTCAACCGCAGTATGACTACCTATATAGCCAGCACCACCTGTAAGTAAAATTTTCAAAATAAATTCCTCCTAACCTTCTAGTAGTGGAACTTGTAGCATTTCCATTTTATATCTTCCCGTTTCTTGATCTTGTTTAAATCCTATAAGTGTTTTATCCATTTCTTTTTCTAGTTGTCTCAAGTCTGTTGAATAGTATAATTCTATTCCTTTTAATTCTGCTTTAACTTTCTTTACTGCTTTAAATATATCTATTAAATGTTCATCATCTTCACCTATTATTACTAATTGTGGTTTTTTATCAAATCCGCAATCTTTTGCTTGATAATTATCATAAAACTCTTCGTATAATTTTATTTTTTCCATAAATTTTTCTTCCCAACCAGGGTTTCTTCTAACAATTTCAAAAACAAAATCTACTTTAATATCATTTTTTACTAACGAGACCACACCACCAGATGGTGTAAATTTTATATTTTGACGTTTTGCAAACATCATTGGACTTAAATTAAAACTTTTATACGCAGCAACTTTCTGAATATATGCAATTATAACTTGATTGCCTGCAAGTCTTCTTTTTAGCATATATACAGGCTTTGTGTTGTCTGTTGGTTGCCAAGTTGTTTTTATTCCTCTTGAATTTAAAAGATATTTTCCTATTTTATCTAGGCAATATACTCTATAAATTCCTTTGCCTTCATCACTTGAAAAGTAATATCTTGTAATTATTTTGCTCTTTATCATATCTTCTAGTTTTTTGTTTAACTTGTCTTGGGTTTTCAATGAAACTCCCATTTTTTCTAACATTTGAAATATTTGTCTTGATGTAATAAATTCGAAATCGTTAATTATTTCCATGATTTTAAAGTGAACTTCGTTGATGTATCCCATATCAATCTTAAACACTACTTGATCGATAGATGCATATCCATCTTTCCCATCAAACACCTTGATTTCGTTTTCCCTCATCGCAAATGGCGATTTAGGCGCTTTAATAGCCTCGTCTCCAATCATACATTTTCCTCCTTAAATATCCAACTAATCTAGAATTTCTAGTTTAATCTTTTTTGTTTCCGGGGAAATCTTTTTAATTATTACATTAATTTCATCTCCACACGAAACATTTGGTTTTATATCTGCCAATCCAACCAGGTTTGGCCCGATTTCGATAAAAAGACCGGTTTTTGAACTTATTTCTAACAATGCCTATAACTTTATCATTTTCTTTTAAATCGTTATTTGACAATCGTGGTGTGTTTTTTTGTTCTTTACAAGATAATATAAGTTTTCCTGTATCTTTATTGTATTTTTTAACTATTACATCTATCTTTTCACCAATTTTTAAGGACTCGCTTGGACTTTTAAGTCTTATGATCGAAATATCCTTTTTATATAGTACTCCTGTTACATTATTATTTACTTTTATAAAGGCTCCGTAAGGTTTTATATTACTAACAAGACCGTGAAAGCCTATCACCTTTTTTTATATTAAGGACATTTAACATACTGCGTATCATATTAATAAATCTCCTTTCATGTCAATTATATATTAATTAAAATTTATTAGCAAGACAAATATAGAATACAAAAACTTAAAAAAAATAAAAAAATAAAGCGCATAAGTTTAAGACTCATACACTTTTATTTTGTTTTTTTATTAAACTAATTTTAGGATAACTTCTTCTGCAGCATCTCCACGTCTTTGTCCTAACTTAAGAATCTTTGTATATCCGCCTTTTCTTTCTGAATATTTCTCAGCTAATTCATCAAACATTTTACCTGGTAAATCAACGTTATTTCCATCTTCGTCTTTTACTTTATTAATGTTTGCCATAATTTTTCTTCTTGCAGCAAGTCTTGAAGCATTATCTTTTTTAACTTCAATTGAAACTTCTTCTCTAACTACTTTTGAAAACTCTTTACCGTTTTTACTTGTAGCTTTTGCTGTTACTTTTGCTCCAGTCTTTGGATCAATTTTTGCTCTGCTTACTTTCTTAGTAACTTTTTCAAAGTTATCTTTTTCTTTTATTGCAAGAGAAATCAAGCTGTCAACAATACTCTTAACTTCTTTAGCTTTTGCTTCTGTTGTAATAATTTGTCCACGCCATATTACATTAGTAGCTAAGTTTTTAAGCATTGCTAGTCTATGGTCAGTTGTTCTTCCCAACTTTCTAATTTCTGCCACTTTATTTCACCCTTCCTTATAATTTCTAATCTTCACTTGGCATAAAATCTAATCCTAAAGAATGTAGTTTATTAGTTACTTCTTCTAGAGATTTTCTACCTAGATTTCTAATTTTCATCATTTCTTCTTCTGTCTTGTTAGTTAAATCCTCAACATTTATTATTCCTGCTCTCTTTAAGCAGTTATATGATCTTACAGATAAATCAAGTTCTTCAATTGTTGTTTCAAGTACTTTTTCTTTCTTTGATTCTTCTTTTTCAACCATGATTTCTGTATTTTTTGTTGCTTCTGATAAATCTATGAACAATGCTAAATGTTCGTTCATAACTTTAGCTGCAAGGCTAAGAGCTTCATCAGGATGTAAGCTACCATCTGTCCATAATTCAATAGTTAATTTATCAAAGTCAGTAATTTGTCCAACTCTTGTATTTTCTACATAGAAGTTAACTTTTTTAACCGGAGTATAAATTGAATCTATTGCGATAACACCTAATGGTTGATCTTGTGTTTTATTCTTTATTGATGGATTATATCCTCTGCCTTTATTTGCAGTAAGTTCCATATGTAGGCTTCCGCCTTCTGCAATAGTTGCAATGTGTAAATCTGGATTTAGTACCTCAACGTTTGCGTCACCAACTATATCGCCAGCTACTACATCTCTATCATCATCAACATCGATTCTAAGAGCTTTTTCTTCATTATCATATATCTTTAATCTTACGTTCTTCAAGTTAAGTATTATTTCAACAACATCTTCCACTACTCCAGGTATTGTTGAGAATTCATGTTGAATTCCATCAACTTTGATACTTGTTATTGCTGCGCCTGGAAGTGATGATAGCAATATTCTGCGTAATGAATTACCTAATGTAATTCCATAACCTCTCTCTAAAGGTTCACATGTGAACTTTGCATACATGTTATCGTTGTCCAACTTTAGACATTCGATTCTTGGCTTTTCGAATTCGATCATTCTTTGACCTCCTAAATATATTTTTTAATTAGTTATTTCTATTTAGAATATAATTCAACAATCAAATGCTCTTGTACTGGTAGATCAATTTCTTCTCTTGTTGGAAGAGCTAATATTTTTCCTGTTTTATTCTTTAAATCAGCCTCTAGCCATGTTGGAACTGGTCTGCCATTCTCATTTGCTTCGATTATTTGCTTAAATATTTCACTGTTTGCACTTGATTCTCTTACTTTTATAACTTCTCCTACTTTAGTTAAGTATGAAGGTATATTAACTTTAACACCATCTACTTCGAAATGTCCATGTCTAACTAATTGTCTTGCTTGTGCTCTTGATGTTGCCAATCCTAATCTATAAACAATGTTATCTAATCTGCTTTCAAGTATTTGAAGAAGATTAGTACCTGTAAGACCTTTTGATCTTGCTGCTTCTTCAAAATATTTTCTAAATTGTGCTTCTAAAACACCATAAAATGATTTAGCTTTTTGTTTTTCTCTTAATTGCATACCATACTCTGATTGTTTCTTTCTTTTTTGTCCATGTTGTCCTGGTGCATATGCTCTTCTTGTTAGAGCACATTTATCAGTATAACATCTAGAACCTTTAAGAAACAATTTCTCGCCTTCTCTACGGCAAACACGGCATGACTCACCTATATATCTTGCCATTTTATCTATTCATCCTTTCTTATTAATCTCTTAATCTTATACTCTTCTTCTCTTTGGTGGTCTACAACCATTGTGTGGAATTGGAGTAACATCTTTTATCATACTGATTTCAAGTCCTGTTGTTTGAAGCGCACGAATTGCAGCTTCTCTACCAGAACCTGGTCCTTTAACAAATACTTCTACAATCTTTAGTCCATGCTCCATTGCTGCCTTTGCTGCTGTTTCTGCAGCTTGTTGTGATGCATATGGTGTACTCTTTCTTGATCCTTTAAATCCAAGTCCACCTGAACTTGCCCAAGAAATTGTATTTCCTTGTACATCTGTAATTGTAACTATTGTGTTATTAAAACTAGAGTGAATATGCGCTTCGCCTTTTTCAATATTCTTACGCTCTTTTTTCTTTCTAGTTGTAACTTTTTTTGTTTGTACTTTAGCCACTTTTATTCACCCTCCCCTTATTTCTTCTTATTAGCTACTAGTTTTCTTGGACCTTTTCTTGTTCTTGCATTTGTTTTTGTTCTTTGTCCTCTTACTGGTAGATTCTTTCTATGTCTTATTCCTCTATAGCATCCAATTTCCATTAATCTCTTAATGTTTAATGCTGTATCTCTTCTTAAATCTCCCTCTACCTTGTAGCCCTTATCTATAACTTCTCTTATTTTTATTACTTCTTCTTCTGTCAAGTCTTTTACTCTTGTATCTGGATTTACTCCAGTTTTTTCTAATATTTGATTAGATTTTGTTCTTCCTATACCAAAAATATATGTTAAGCCTATCTCAACTCTCTTTTCTTTTGGTAAGTCTACTCCTGCAATACGAGCCATTTAAAAAATACACCTCCACAAATCTTTATTTCTAATTACTATTTTTTGCTTGCTTCTTCTAGTGACGTAGAAAAGCTATATGTAAATATTATTTGGATCCAAATTAAAAAAATTCAGACAGCCGCCAAAATAATATTCATATCTGTTTTTGATTGCACAAAAAAGATAACCCTTCTTGTACGATTTTTTAACCTTGACGTTGTTTATGCTTAGGGTTCTCGCATATTACTCTTATAACGCCTTTCCTCTTGATGACTTTGCACTTATCGCAAATTTTCTTTGCTGATGGTCTTACTTTCATTCTTTTCCCTCCTTAAAAAATGCCAGTTTTTATATATTTGTCTTTCCAATTTTAGGAAAGTTGCCGCGCTTATTTAGCTCTCCAAGTTATTCTTCCTCTGTTTAAATCATAAGGTGATAATTCAAGTTTTACCTTGTCACCCGGTAATATTTTAATGAAATTCATTCTAAGCTTTCCTGAAATATGTGCATGTAATTTATGTCCATTTTCAAGCTCAACTATAAATTCTGTATTAGGTAAGGCCTCTACAACAGTACCCTCTACTTCTATAATATCTTCTTTTGACATATAACCCTCCTAAATTTTCCTTATGATTTCTTTTAATACTTTTTTTACATCCTGATTCGTGATTTTTGCCTTATTTGTTATTTTTTCAGCGATAGTATCTGAATGATAGCTTGTAATCTCTATATGTTTTATCTTTTTCTTTTTCGGTTTTTCTAATTTTCTTAACAATCCATCTACTAGATATACATAGCCTTCATTATCCGAATCTATCACTACGAAATAGATGCCTTTATCTCGGCCAGTTGTTGAAATCACTATATTTCCTATTTGTATCTCCAATGTTTTCTATCAACCTTTCTTAGTGTTTCGCCCATAATAGGCCACTTTCTAACTCAATAAGTATACTACCAACTATCCGCAAAGTCAACAAAAAAATACAAAAAGAAGTGATAGAAAACCTTACTACCACTTCTTTTTATTGCAAGTTTTAATTATGTTTTATTAATATTTACTAATACCACACCTTTTACATATTTGATTTGATCCAACATAAATCCAATTATGTCCCAAT
>CAZNFG010000009.1:24982-37300 GCA_964572605.1 uncultured Eubacteriales bacterium | reverse complement strand
GTCTTTATTTATAAGGGTTTGAGTGGTGTTTTCCATAAGTCGGTATATACCAGTTAATGTTAGTTTTATTTTCGTCCATTTATATTACCCCCTTGGTTTTCTTATTGAATTATATCATTATAACCACTTATTTTCAATAAAATACGACCATAAGGGCATTGTCTCTTGTATATTAAATGCAAATAAAAAAAGGTGAAGTAATATTCTTCACCTTTAATTCAAAATTATTCAGCTGTTTCAATTTCTGATTCTTCTTCGCTAACTTTTGTTTTAGCTTCTTTTGAAGTTATTCTTTCTTTAACTTTAGTAGCTTTACCTACTCTATCTCTTAGATAATATAGTTTAGCTCTTCTAACTTTACCAGTTCTTACAACTTCTACTTTTTCAACTTTTGGAGAATTAACTAAGAAAGTTCTTTCTACACCTGTACCATACGCAACTCTTCTTACAGTAAATGTTTCGTTTGAACCGCCACCTTGTCTTTTGATGATTGTTCCTTCGAATATCTGAACTCTTTCTCTATTTCCTTCCTTAATTTTTACGTGTACTTTAACTGTATCACCAATCTTAAGATCTAGTTTATTTTCTCTTATTTGTTCATTTTCAATAGCTTTTAACTTATCCATTTTGTTACTCCTTTCTTTTTTTAATTAAATCTGGTCGCTTACTTTTCGTTATTTCAATCGATTGTTCACGTTTCCATTTTTCAATATTTGCATGATGTCCTGATAATAAAACTTCCGGAACTTTTCTATCTAAAAAAACTTCTGGTCTTGTGTATTGTGGATACTCTAAGTATTCGTCACTAAACGATTCATCTTCTAGAGATTCTTCATTAATAACTCCTTTTATATTTCTACTTATTGCATCTATTAAGATCATTGCTGGAAGCTCTCCACCAGTTAGTACATAGTCTCCTACAGAAATTTCTTCATCAACTATCTCATCTATTATTCTTTGATCAACACCTTCATAATGTCCACATATTAATATAAGATGATTTTCTTTTGACAAATCTCTTGCCATTTGTTGATTAAATACTTTTCCTTGAGGTGATAAATATATTACTTTTGGTTTATAATCTAAACCTTTTGTAATACTTTTATATGCCTCATATATTGGTTCTGGTTTTAGGACCATTCCCGCACCACCACCATAAGGGCAATCATCAACATGTTTTTGTTTGTCTGCAGAAAATTCTCTAAAATTTATTAGATTTAGTTCTATTAATGAATTGTCTAATGCTCTTCCAAGAATACTTGATTTTATTGGTTCAAATATTTCTGGGAATAGCGTTAATACATCAAACTTCATCTTCCAACCCCCTAGGAATTTCTACCTCGATTTCTCCTTTTTCAATATCTATATTTTTAATTACTGAAGATATTGATGGAAGAAGTAAATCTTTTTTATCCTTTCTTTTTATAACGTATACATCGCTAGCACCAGCTTCAAATATATCATCTAAAACTCCAATTAATTCTTTGTTTTGATATACATTTAGACCTATTAAGTCAACGATAAAATATTCATCTTTAGCGATTTTTTTAGCAGATGCACGAGGTATTTTAATTAAATGGCCTTTAAGTTTTTCAGATACATCGATATCATCTACATCTTTAAACTTTACAAGTACTATATCTTGTTGATATCTTATATTTTCAATTTCATACTCTTTTAGATTTCCATTAAAATCTATAAGAACGTTTTTATAATTCTCAAAATCATTAATGTTGTTTGTAAAAGCTCTAACTTTTACTTCACCTTTCAATCCATGTGTATTAGAAATTTGTCCTATCTCAAAATACTCTACCATTATTTTTAAAACTCCTTTTCGTTATAATTAGTCTAAAATTTCAACATTAATTTTCTTATTTACTTTTGTTCCATATGCCTTCATTAATGTTCTTATTGCTTTCACAATTTTGCCTTGTTTTCCAATAACTTTTCCCATGTCGGCTGGATCAACCTTCATTTCTAAAGTTACATCGTTTTCGCTTACGTTTTCTGTAATTTCAACTTTGTCTGGATTATCAACTAAGCTTTTTACAAGTAGTTCTAACATCTCTTTCATAATTTATACCTCCATTTAATTAGTAATAAATATTAGTTAGAAACCTTACTAAATAATTTTTTAACAGTGTCTGTTGGTCTTGCTCCATTCTTTACCCATGTTTCATACTTTTCAGTATCTATTTTTATTATTGCAGGATCTTTCATTGGGTCATATACACCAATTTCTTCGATGTATCTTCCTTCTCTTGGGAACCTTGAATCTGCAACAACCACTTTGTAATAAGGGGCTTTTTTAGCACCGTCTCTTCATAGTCTTATTTTTACCATTAAGTTCACCTCCTTTAAAATATCTTATATATACTATTTAATATTGAAATCTTTTAAATTGAAATTTTTCAAATCAATGTTTCCATCAGCTTTTCCATATTTTCCTACAAGTTTATTCATAGTGTTTTTATTCATTATTTTCTTCATCATAAGTTTTGTATCTGTATATTGTTTTATAAACTTATTTACTTCTTGTACTGTTGTTCCAGCTCCAAGTGCAATTCTTCTTCTTCTTTTTCCATTTAAAATATCTGGATATTCTCTTTCTTGTAATGTCATAGATTGAATAATTGCTTCAGCTCTCGTGAATTGTTTTTCATCTATTTTTGCTTGATCTAATGCTTTTGGATCTACACCAATCATTCCTAAAATAGATTTAATTGAACCCATTTTTTTTATTTGTTTTAACTGATCTAAATAATCTGAAAGTGTAAATTCTTTTTTTCTGATTTTCTTTTCTATCTTAATTGCTTCTTCTTCGTTAAATGTTTCTTCTGCTTTTTCTATAAGTGTAAGCACATCACCCATACCAAGTATCCTTGTAGCCATTCTATCTGGATGAAAAACTTCAATATCATTCATTTTTTCTCCAGTTCCAGAAAATTTTATAGGCTTGCCTGTTATAGCTTTTACTGAAAGTGCTGCACCACCACGAGTATCTCCATCTAACTTTGTAATTGCTACCCCATCAATTCCTAATTGTTCATCAAAACTTTGTGCTACATTTACTGCATCTTGTCCCGTCATTGAATCTACTACTAATAAAATTTCATGCGGTTTTACAACTTGTTTCAATCTTTTTAGTTCATTCATAAGTTCTTGATCTATATGAAGTCTACCTGCAGTATCTATAATAATTACATCATTTAGTTTTGAGTTAGCTTCTTTAATTGCTCTTGTTGCTATATTTACAACATCTTTTGATTCTTTATCTGCAAATACGGGAATGTCTAATTGTTTTCCAAGTACCTGTAATTGGTCTATTGCTGCCGGTCTATAAATATCGCACGCTACTAATAATGGTTTTTTTCCTTCTTTTCTAAGCATATTTGCAATTTTAGCTGCTATAGTTGTTTTACCCGATCCTTGAAGTCCTGCCATCATAATTATTGTTGGTGGATTGGGTGATATATTGAGCTTTGTTTCTTTTGAACCTAACAATTCAACTAATTCATCATGAACTATTTTAACAACTTGTTGACCCGGTGTTAAACTTTTAAGAACATCTTGACCTAATGCTTTTTCAGCAATTTTTGATGTGAAATCTTTTACAACTTTATAATTTACATCGGCTTCTAATAATGCAAGTTTCACTTCTCTTGTTATTTCTTTTATATCATCTTCAGTAATTCTTGCTTTGCCTTTAATTTTATTTATAATACTTTGAAGCTTTTCACTTAATCCCTCAAATGCCATCCTTATTACGCTCCTTTATAACAAATTTGCTAATCTTTTTTTGACATTTTCTTCACTTGTCATTTGAATAATCTTTTCTAACTCTTCTTTTTTAATATTTTTTTCTTTAAAAAAGCCTAGTTTTTCTTCTATATCTATTAACTTACTTTCTGCATCCATTAATATCTTTCTAACACCTTGCCTTGTAATATTTAAATTTTCTGCAATTTCTGCAAGCGAAAGATTTTGATTATAGTATAAATCAACTATATCTGTTTGCTTTGCGGTAAGCAATTTGCCATACATTTCAAGCAACATACTTACATATATATTTTTTTCCATATGTTACCCTCCTTTGTAAACCTTTTCGAGTTTACACCCTTTTCGTTTATTTGTCAAGAATAATTAATGTTTTTACATATTTTTATTATTCCAGAACCATTTACTTGACTATAAAAAGGAAATTGCATGTTTTCCATAACTTGACAATCATGCATATTTTTATTACAATCTGTTAGTCGAGTTATATTATTATCCTCTGGAAAAGCAACAAAGTTACTACAACAACAAAAAAATATTTGGGAGGTACATTATGGCGTTTCAGATGTCTTTTTGTGATTTCAAAAAGGGTTTAGAAGAAAACGGTTTTAAAGTTGGTTACAGCAAGGTATACGATGATGGAGGCGAATATATTTTCTATAAAGATGGTATCGTTATCATAGCCGAATCTCACTATGGATTTAATTACTGTGCACATGTATATCTTGAGGTTTCTTCTTCCGAGAAAATCCCCAATAATTGGGTGTCTTTTGACTCTTTCAACGACAAGATGCTGATTTCCCGTTGTGTTTCTGTAATTAATGATATGGGGTTTCTTGATGAAATATCGAAGTGTGATATCTCCAAAACATGGACTCAAGGTCACGATTTAAGCATATTTCTTACGTATATCGAAAATGTACCCTTCTTAAATTTTGAACTCACTTTTGAATCTATCAAACTACGGAAAAAACTCGTGGAAAATAAAATGAAAAACTTTTCATCTGAACTCTGTGAAATTGTCAAGTGAGATTATTTCTGACTAAAAAAAATTATATTTTTTCTGCCTACTTTAGTGGGCAGTTTTTCTTTTTACACCTTATGTCTAAACGTTAAATATAACAGGTTTATTTAAAAATAGATAATATTTAACCTTGTTAATAGCTTTAAAATACTTCATAAGAGTATTGCACCATTATGGAAACTATGTTAAAATACATTCCCGGGAGGAATGTTATATGGATGAAAAACTAAAGATTTTGAAAATATTAGCTAATATTGGAGATAGCAAATGGCAGATTGGAAAAACCGATTCATTTATATCTGCTGTAAATACATGTGCATCATCACTACCTTCAAGTGTTTTTGAAAAGTTTAAATTAAATGCAGATCCTTCAAAAAGAATTTCAGTAGTTGATTTCGTATTATTGACATATAATATGAGAAAAGAAGATAAAGAAAACTTAATGGAGGTTTATGGAATAGATCATAAAACTATAGTATCAATTTTAAAAGCAGCTTCAAATATTGCTCAAGATACATCATTAGAAAGATAATAATATAAAATATAAAAAAGCAAATACTTCAAATTAAAGTATTTGCTTTTTATTTTTAAATATATTTTTTATATTTTCTACAATATCAATCTCTTGAAACCAAAAACTTCTTAGCCTTGAAGCTTTAACCAATGCCATCTCTCTTGGAATTTGTTTGAAGTTTAAAATCTTATCTTCATCAGTGTTTCCCAATATTTCTTCCATATTAAGTTCTGTTGGTTGTTTTATTACTTTCTTATCTTCATAATTTATATAGGTTGTTTTTTTAAATTCATCTGAATCGATTATTCCCTCATAAGACTTATATAATGGACTTTCATATGCCCCAATGTTTTTTTCAAATGCAATTCCATGTACTGGCACTGCATAACTTGCTGAATAGTTGTATACTGTTTTATTTAAAGGATTAAATTCATTTGCAATAAGCGGTCTGTATAATCCCACGCCATGAAAAGAATCTACTACAGATTCTATTTTTCTTTGCATCAAAGGAGACTCGCAAAACTTATTAGTTTCGAGTTGAATGTTTAGTTCTTTTATTAAATTTTCCTTATCTTTTGGCGTAAACGTACAAACACCCCCTCTTATGTCAATTACTCCATTATATTGTATACTTAAATCGGGTAGTTTTCAATTACATTACTATTACAAATATATTACGCAAATATTACATTGCCATTTTCATCACAATCTATCGTAACATTTTGATTGTCTTTTATTTTTCCATCTAATATTCCTTCTGCTAATTTGTCTTCTAACATAGATTGAATAGCTCTTCTAAGAGGTCTGGCTCCATACATAGGGTCAAAACCTTTC
This sequence comes from uncultured Eubacteriales bacterium, assembly GCA_964572605.1. Lineage (GTDB taxonomy): Bacteria > Bacillota > Clostridia > TANB77 > UBA1234 > UBA1234. The sequence goes on along the minus strand of CAZNFG010000009.1, from coordinate 31,151 downwards.
TTTGAAATATTTTTCTTCATTTTTTCCGTTACGCTAACTTTTATTCCTCTGTCTTCAAGTCTCTTCATTGATGTTTTAATCATAATTTCTACAATTTTTTCTATTTCACTTTGATCTAATTGTTTAAATACTATTGTTTCATCAACTCTGTTTAAAAATTCTGGTCTAAATGTTTTCTTAAGTTCTCCCATTACTTCGTTTTTAATTTGTTCATAATTTTTTTCTTTACTATCACTTTCATTAAATCCAATTGACTTACGCTCTGTTATATTTCTAGCACCAACATTTGACGTCATAATTATTACAGTGTTTTTAAAATCAACTGTTCTTCCTTGTGAGTCTGTAAGTCTTCCATCTTCAAGTATTTGAAGTAAAATATTAAATACATCAGGATGTGCTTTTTCAATTTCATCAAATAGAATTACCGAATATGGTCTTCTTCTAACTTTCTCTGTTAATTGTCCACCCTCTTCGTACCCAACATATCCTGGAGGCGAACCAATAAGTTTTGCTACAGTATGCTTTTCCATATATTCAGACATATCTATTCTAATCATTGCATTTTCATTTCCAAACAAACATTCTGCAAGAGCTTTACAAGTTTCTGTTTTTCCAACACCAGTAGGTCCTAAGAATATAAATGAACCAATTGGTCTCTTTGGATCTTTTAATCCAACTCTGCCTCTTCTTATTGCTTTGCTTACTGCAGATATAGCGCTTTCTTGTCCAATTACTCTCATATGAAGCTCTTCTTCTAATTTTTTAAGTTTTGCAGCTTCCGCCTCTGTTAATTTATTTACAGGAACGCCCGTCCATTTTGATATTACTTCTGCAATTTCATTTTCGGTTACCTTAGTTTCAGAAATTTGATTTTTTTGTTCCCATTCTTTTTTCATTTTTTCCATTTTTTCTTTTTCTTTTTGTTCTTTATCTCTAAATTTAGCTGCTTTTTCAAAATCTTGTGTATTAATTGCATCTTCTTTTTCTTTAATTATTTCTTGTATCTTACTTTCTATTTTTTTAACTTCTTTTGGTGCAGTAAGAGATGCAAGCTTAACTCTTGATGCCGCCTCATCCATAACGTCTATTGCTTTATCTGGTAAAAATCTATCATTAATATATCTAGAAGACAATTCGACAGCAGCATTAACAGCCTCATCCGTGATTTTAACTTTATGATGTGCTTCGTACTTATCTCTTATACCCATAAGTATTTGTTTTGCTTCTTCATTAGTTGGTTCACCAACCATTACTGGCTGAAATCTTCTTTCTAAAGCAGCATCTTTTTCAATAAATTTTCTATATTCATTTAATGTTGTTGCACCAACAACTTGGATTTCTGCTCTTGCTAAAAGAGGTTTTAAAATATTTGCAGCATCAATTGCACCTTCTGCAGCTCCAGCACCAACTATTGTATGAATCTCATCTATAAACAAAATTACATTTCCAGCTTTTTTAATTTCTTGCAAAGATTTTTTAAGCCTTTCTTCGAAGTCTCCTCTATATTTTGCACCAGCAATCATGGCTGATACATCAAGTGTAACAACTCTTTTTTGTCTTAAATTTTCTGGCACCTCACCTTCTATGATTTTTTCTGCAAGTCCTTCAACTACTGCAGTTTTACCAACACCTGGTTCACCAATTAAACATGGATTATTTTTTGTTCTTCTACTTAATATTTCAATTATTCTTTCTATTTCATCTGCTCTACCAATTATAGGATCAAGCTTTCCTTCAGTTGCTTCACTAGTTAAATCTTTCCCATATTGATTTACGGTTGGAGTTTGCGCATTATTTTGTTTTTTAGGATTATTAGTATTTCCTGAATTTTCATCAGATAGTGTCTTTATTAATTCTGCAAATATTTTTTGAATATCTACTCCAAGGTCCATAATTATTCTTGATGCAACACTATCTCCTTCTTTCATAATTCCCAATAATAAATGTTCTGTTCCTATATAATTATTATTTAATTTTCTTGCTTCCATAAAACTTATTTCAAAAACTCTTTTTGTTCTTGGTGTAAAATTATCCGGAAGATTTTCTAAAGGCTCGTTTCTGCCTATTAATTCTTCTATCAAATTAATTACTTTTTCTTCAGTAATCCCCTGATCATTTAATATTCTATAAGCAAGTCCGTTTCCTTCTCTTGTAAGTCCACAAAGCAAATGTTCTGTTCCAACATAATTATGTCCTAACTCTGCTGCAACTTCTTGTGACATAGCTATTGCTTTTTGTGCTCTATTTGTAAATTTGTATACCATATTTTCACCTCATATTACTTTATTTAAAACTAAAGTTATTTTTCAATAATTTTTTTAATTAGTTCTGCTCTTTTTATATCTCTACCGTTTGCATCAAGGTCCTCCTTACAGCACTTCTGGAGTGTTGCAGGTTTTGATATAACGCTTATCTCATTTATTTTTCTTTGATCAATTTCTTTTATTATTCCCATATCAATTCCCAATTTTACCATTGATACTAATTTTACACACTCTGCATATGATATTTTTCTCGCAGATTTCAATATACCAAAATCTCTATATATTTTGTCTTCGAAATCTATTCCACGATTTTTCAAATATTCTCTTGCATTTTTTTCTTGTTCTATTAATTTTTCAGCAATAGATTTTACATTGTTTATTATTTCTTCATTTGTTGTTCCTAAACTTATTTTATTAGAAACTTGATATAAATCCCCAACAGCTTCTGTTCCTTCTCCATACACTCCACGCACATCTAAATTAACTTTGTTTATAACATCTAGTACTCTCGAAATTCTCCCTGTAAGTCTAAGTGCTGGTAAATGTAACATTACAGAGGCCCTAAGTCCCGTTCCTACATTTGTTGGACAAGCTGTTAAATATCCATATAAATCACTATAGGCATATTCGATTTTCTCAGCAATTTCTTTATCTATTTTTTTTGCTGTATTTAAAGTTTTTTCTAATTCAAAGCCCGCACTCATAACTTGAATTCTAATGTGATCTTCTTCATTTATCATAATACAAATATCTTCATCAGTATTTAACACTAGTGCTGCATTTTTATTATTTAGTATTTCTTTACTTATAATATGTTTTTCAACTAAGCTTTCTTGCATTAATTTGTCTAGCTCGTCTAGTTTAACGAATTTTAATTCTGGTAATATTTTATTATCTTTAAACATATTAAGAATATCATTTAATTCTTTTTCATCTTTTTTGTTCGTAAATTTGTGTTTATCAATATTTCTTGCAAGCCTTATTCTTGTGCTTACAACAACGTCAGAATTAGTACCGCTTTCAAAATACCAACTCATATATTATTCCCCTCTTTCTTTATCATTTAAAGATTTTTCGAGTTTTTTGATTTTATCTCTTAATATTGCTGCTTGCTCATAATCTTCACTTTTAATACAATTATTTAACTTTTCTTTTAATTCTGCAATTTCTTCATTCTTAGTCTTCTTCTTAGATTTTGATTCTTTAACAATAGGCTGTGGTCTATCCAACTCTTCTATATGCCTATTATTACCATGCAACTTTTTAAGTACATTATCTAATTTTCTACTAAAAACTCTATAGCAATTTTCACATCCTAACATTCCATTTTTAGCAAATTCATCATATTTCATTCCACACGAATCACATACTAAACCTTCTGATATGTCTAATGGTTTAATAAGCGCAGGTTCTACAAAAAAAGATGAAAATATATCATCAAACCCAAAATTAAAATTCATATCTAATTTCATTTTATTTGCGCACCTCTCGCATAAAAACAACTCTTCTTTATCTCCGTTAATTACTTGTGTATATCTCACATTTGCTTCGTTCTTTCCACAATTTTGGCATTTCATATAAAAATCACCTTCCGTTTTATTTAAATTAAATTTAATAGCATGTTTTTTAAAATTCTTGTTCTTATATCATCTCTATATTCTTGTGGCAATGAAAGAACTTTATCATTAGTTGCCACTTTCAAAAGCTTTGCTTCGCTTTTGTTAATTATATCGTATTCTGCTAAGTTATTTATTATCATGCTAGCATCCTGTTGCGATATGTTTCTTTTTATCGCATTAATTACATGTACGATGTAATCGTCTTTTGTAATATCAACTTTTTTAATTTTAATATTACCTCCACCGCCTCTTCTGCTTTCAACATAATATCCTCTTTCTGGATTGAATCTTGTTGTTATAACATAATTTATTTGAGAAGGTACACAGTTAAAGTGTTCAGCAAGTTCGTTTCTCCCAAATTCAATAAACTCATTGTTTTCTTTAAGCATCTCCTTTATATAGTCTTCTATTATTTCTGATAATCTCACAACATCATCTCCTTTTTAGACTTTGACTTTCTTTGACCTTTCGACTATATTATAATCACCTATTTTTTTGTTGTCAATAAAAAATTTAAAAAAATTAAATGATAAAAATATTTTTTCAATATGAAATCCAAAGTATCTTTTATATAATAAAAAACCCTTCTTAGCGATTTTTTTAATTACTAAGAAGGGTTTTCTTTATTTTTTATATAAATTTTCTTTTTTTAAAAATTCGTTTCTTTTTCATTAAATACAGCTTTTCCCACTCCGTTTTTGTATTCCATCCAATTGTTACCTTCTTTTACCCACTCTTCTGTGCATGACTTAGCTTTTTTATATATTGAATCTGGCCTTATTTCTACATTTTCTAAAAATCCCATAACTAAATTATCATCAGCATATATTGATTTATATGCAGTATACATTAAATCAGTTTCCTCTTTATTTCTACTATCTTCTCTCTTTGCAATATACAAAGAACCATATCCTTTTTTAAGTTTAACATATTCAATTGTGCAAACCCATTCTTCATTTTCTAAATACTCCATATGTGCAGAATCAGTTGATAAATCATATTCTGCAACAAACTTACCAATCTTTCCTTCTTCATTTGCTTTATATTCTATTGTATACCTATTACCATCTTCTGTATATTTAACATCACTATATAAAAACCCTAAAGTGCTTTGAGCCACTGTTTCACCAAGTCCACATGCAGTTGCTGGAAGCGCTATTAAATCTACCATTCTTGGACCAAGTAGTGAAATAGAAAGTGTAAAATCTTCTGTTCCTGATATTTTATTAGAAAGCGTTTCTAAGTTTCTGCTTTTAAGTTCTACAAATTTTGTATATGATTCAGATAGATTGTATACCTGGGTTTCATTGTCAATATCTTCACTACCTATTTCTGATATTTTATTTCCGTTTTATAAAAACAAATATTCCAACAATCAAGATACAAACTATTAATACAACTGCCAAAACTTTTTTCATATATTTTCCTCCTTAAAAATCTTCCGCGTTTATTATTATACAACTATTTTATATAGCTTATCATTGTTCAAATAATATATCAATAATCTTTATTTTATTTTTTAAATCCTTATTGAAAAAATCACCTCATATATATTATATGAGGTGATTTTTATAATTATATTTTTTATATCTTTCTAAATACTCCTGCAACTTTTCCTACGATTCTTAATATTCTTGGTTTAAATTCTGCTTTTTGTATCAACCCTTTATCTTGTAATATTGGTAGATAACAATTAATAATAAGGTTATTTTCACGTTTTCAACATCTTCTATTTTAGAAATTAGTTTCATTTTCGTTAAATACTGCTTTTCCAACTCCATTTTTAAATTCAATCCAGTTGTTGTCTTCTTTTGCCCATTCTTCTGTGCATAAACTAGCCTTTTTATATATAGAGTCTGGTTTTATTCCTGTTTCATCCAAAAATCCCATAAATACATTATCATCAACATATATTGATTTATACACCGTAAATGCAGAGTTTACTTCCTCAGTATTTTCTTGTTCTGCAATATATAAAGACCCATATCCATTGTCTATTTTTATATATTCAACTGTGCAAAACCATTTATCATTTTTTAGGTACTCCATATGTGCAGAATCTGTTGATACATCATATTCTGCAACAAATTTACCCACATTTCCTTCTTCATCCTCATTGAATTCAACTATATACTTATTTCCATCTTCTGTGTATTTAACACCACTGTATAAAAATCCTAAAGCACTTTGAGCAGTAGCTTCTCCAAGTCCGCACACAGTTGCTGGAATTGCCATTAAATCTACCATACTTGCGCCAAGTAATGCCATAGAAATTGAAAAATCACC
>CAZNFG010000009.1:10541-24882 GCA_964572605.1 uncultured Eubacteriales bacterium | reverse complement strand
AAAAATCACCTCATATATATTTATATGAGGTGGGATTTCTAATTATATTTTTATAGCTTTCTAAATACTCCAGCAACTTTTCCAAGTATTGTACAAGTTGGTACTAATATTGGTTGCATAAATTGATTTTGAGGTTGCAATCTTATAAAACCTTTTTCTTTATAAAATTTTTTAACGGTTGCCTCATCTTCTATAAGTGCAACTACTATATCTCCGTTTTCTGCAGTGCTTTGTTGTTTCACTAAAACCATATCCCCATCTAAGATTCCAGCATCTATCATGCTATCACCTCTAACTTTTAGCATAAACGCTTTTGAATTTCCTATAAAATCAATTGGTAATGGAAATGTATCTTCTATATTTTCTACCGCAAGTATTGGTGCACCTGCTGTAACTTTTCCTACAATTGGTACATCAACCATTTCTTTTGAAGTATAAAATGGTTTTTCTTCGTTTTCTTCTCCATTTCTTACAATTCTTAATGTTCTGGGTTTTAAAGCAGCCTTTTGTATTAAACCTTTATCTTGTAATCTTGATATATAGCCGTGTACTGTTGATGTCGATTTTAAATCAAGTGCTCTACATATTTCGCGAACAGATGGTGCATACCCATCTTTTTTAATTTGATCTTTTACATAGTCTAAAACTCTTTGTTGTTTATCTGTTGCTTTGCTATTCTTCATCTAAAATCCCTCCAAATTACATTCTATAACTTATCGGAAGAATATCACAAATGTTTGTTCTTGTCAATAAAACAGCAAACAAAAGTTTGCTGTTTTTTAAAAGCTATTTTTTTAAAACATATCTCTTTTCTTCAATATTGCAAAAGCAAATATTGAAAATACAACACTTATACCCATTACAATCCAGAATCCATAAGGATTTTGCTCAAATGGTAATGCCACGTTCATACCCCATAGTCCTCCAACGATCGTAGGAATTGACATTACTATTGTAACAGATGCTAAAAATTTCATTACTATGTTTAAGTTGTTAGAAATAACTGAGGCATGGGCATCCATTGTTCCACTTAAAATGTCTCTATATATTGTACCCATCTCTATTGCTTGCCTATTCTCTATAATTGCATCTTCCAATATTTCTTCATCTTCTTCATACATTTTTAAATATTTTGTTCTCATTAGTTTTTCCATAACTATTTCATTTGATTTTAAAGATGTTGTAAAATATACCAAGCTACTTTCTAATTCAAAAAGTTTTATAAGCTCTTTATTCTTCATCTCTTTTTGAAGTTTACGCGCTGCTTTATCTGTTTCTCTATTAATATATTTTAGATATGTTAAATAATATGTTGCTATTTTGTATAATAGTTGCAATAAAAATCTTGTCTTCTTATATGTATAAAAACCTTTTACTTTACAGTCGATGAATTCTTTAATTATAGGTGTTTCTTGTGTACATACTGTTATAAAAAACTCATCTCTTACAACAATCATACCAAGTGGAATTGTTGAAAATCCACCAATACCTTCTTCATCTTTTTCAATTACTGGTAAGTCTACTAATATAAGTGTTTGATCGTCTTCAGCATCTATTCTGGCTCTTTCTTCTTGGTCTAATGCATATCTCACAAACTCTTCATTTGCACCAATACTATTGCATATAGTATTTATCTCTTGAACAGACGGATTTACTAAGTTTATCCAACAACCCTTTTCAAGCTTTGTGGTTTCTATAAACAAGCCTTGCTCATCAACCGTTTTGTATATTTTCATCATATATGAATCCCTCCATTTTATTCTATTACTGTATACACCTTCCATTTTTGTCTTCCAAGTTTTAGTGCAAAGTCTTTATCAAATACCGCATAGTCAAATCTATACTTTCCCTTCACTGCACTACCCGTGTCCATTGCAACAACATACCCTAATCCTTCTATATAAAACTCTGTACCAAGCTTCCAATAACTCGTATCAACAGCTATTGAAACTCCAGCAACTATTGGTTTACCAGATGCTGTATATCCTAAATTATTACTACACTCTTCTGGGCTGGGTGTGTATGCCGTTCCTTCAAATTCTCCTATATACTCAAGTTTACTATAGTCAATTGCTGAATCAATCTTTTCTGCGTCTTCATAATTTTGAGGTGTTATACCAACCGCTGCTGCTTTTTTTAATGTGTTTTGAAGCCTCATGTTTTCTTCAATTATACTTTGATTATTTTTTGCAAGTGCTTCTGAAGCTGAAACCAAATCTTCTTGTGTTTCTTCTATTATCTTTTTCTGTTCTTCTATCTCCTGCTTTGCTATCTCAATTTCTTGAATATTTTTTGATAAATGGTCTTTTTTAATATTATAAGTACTAACCGTTCCTTCTGCATAAATAATTGCCATTACTGCCGTCGCAAAAATAAATACAGAAATACCACATACTGCTGCAAACTTTTTTTTACTTTTTATTTTATCTTTATTTCTTTTCAGCATTCCTTTTATCTGTATCGCCTTATCTGCACTCATAATTCTTACCTCCGTAAGGCTACAACGCCACTTTTTATACACTGTCATTATATCATAAAGAAAAAATACTGTATACTAAAAATTTGCATTTCTTACTTATTTTTGATATAATGTGAACATTACTAATTCGGGGATGTAAAGGTTTCGACGGGAATTAGAAAGTATGAATAGCGAGTGATGGATTCTCACTTGGCCATCTAAATAATGTGAGAACTTAAATAATTAACAACTATAATGTTGCTTTAGCTGCCTAGTTGCAGCTACGTTTTACCTTATGTCCCACTTTCGTTAGGATAAGGCGTCATTTAAAAGTGGAAACAAAGCTACTAAAACTTGTGATGTAGTGGGTATTTATCAAGTTACCAAATCAATAATTTGTTTATCAATGCTTGCTTTGGAAATTTAAAGGATAAACTGCACTCGGAGAGATTTATACTGGAAAGTTTTCGGACAGGAGTTCGATTCTCCTCATCTCCACCAAAACAAAAGACTATAATCTAATGATTTTAGCCTTTTTTTTTCTAATATGTTAGATTTCATTACTAATATTGGTAAATCGCTTGCAAATTTTTTCTAAAATATTAAAATGATGTTAATATCGTATTTATTTAGAAGCGATTAAATACTAGGAGGAATTATATGAAAACGCAATATATTCTACTTACTGCAATAATAATTTTAGCTTTAGTCATTGGGTTATTATTTGTATTTACAAATCCAACCATCAAAAACAATGATTTAGTTAATAAAATACGAGATGAATCGTATTTAGACATTTTAGTTAATTTAGGAAATTTTTCAAAAGATAATTATGATGAATCAAAACTATTAAGTGTATCAATGCAACTTGCTGAAAAACTTGGATTGTTAAACGAATCAAGTGGTGACAATTACATACAGTATGTTTCAGAAAGTGATTTAAATCTTCTAATATATGAACTAACTGGAATAACTATCGAAGCTCCAATTGAAATTGAAGATTTTTATTATCTTTATGATGGAGAAAACGAATATTACTACTTCCGTCCTGTAACGCCAGTAAATTATACTGTAAAGGAAATCAAATCTATTAAAGAGAAGAGTTTAAATTATGATATCGTTTGTTTGCTTTCAATGACTGAAGACTTAGAAGAAATAACGGTTGATAACGTAGAAGTTTCTTTAACAAATATGCCTAAAAACAATCTAATAAAATATAGGGTTAATGAAGTTAAATATTAAAAAACAAAGCCGCTATTATATTAAATAGCGGCTTTATTTTTTTGTTATTATTGTACCACCAAGTCCATAATTTATTCCTTCTGCCCTACGCGAGTGTACATTTTTACATTCACAAACGCTACATATATTTGAATCAATTATATTTTCTTCTTTTATCTTTTCCTCTTTTAGTAGCAATTTTGTTATTAACACTGTATCTATGAAATATTTTTGTTTTTCACCCTTTATTTCTCCAATTTTAATAATCTTGTTATTTTTATTTAAGTAAGAGAATATCTTTTCACATTCTTCTTTCACATCTAGATCTACCTCAAAGTGGCATATGCGTATACTTGGACAAATACAAACTATTATATTTTCTGGATTGCAATCAAATTCTTTTTTCATTATTTGAATTGCTTTTTGAGAAACTTTTTTAAAAGTTCCTCTCCAACCCGAATGTATACTTGCAATAACTTTTTTTATAGGGTCATAAATTAATAATATTATACAATCTGCATTTGTACTTGTAAGTGTGATATTACTTTTTTCCGTAATAGTTCCATCGATATCCATTAGATAATCCATATAAATATCCGGTTCATCTTTATTTATTTTTTTATCTATTACTAATATATTATCTGTGTGAGATTGATGAGGTTTTACAAGCGTGTTTAAGTTTATATCTAATTTTTCCAATAATTCTCCATATGAATTTATTGCATTATTACTATCATGTTTTCTAAAATCTAAATTTTTTAATGCATATGCGTGTTTTAGCTCTTTATATTCTAATAATTTTCTAAATTGTAAATACTCTATATCTCCATTTTTAATATGCACAATATTTTCATTAGATAAATCCATTCTTACCCCCATTAAAATTTTACTTCTAAAAGATATAAACCATGCGGAGGCAATGTTTTTCCAGCTTTAGTCCTATCTTTACTATTTATTATTTCTGGCATGTCTTTTTCATTAATCTTTCCGCAAACCGGTATCCACTATTGTACCACAGATTATTCTAACCATATTATATAGAAAACCATCACCTGTTAATTCAATTGTAATTACTCCATCTTGCATTTTTATTAGGCATTTTGTAAGCGTCCTTACCGTTGTCTTCTTCGCATTACCTCCTGATGATTTAAATCCTTTAAAATCATGTGTACCTTCGAAATGTTTTATTGCTTTTTCCATTGCTTTTAAATCTAAACTATTTGGTATATGACACTCTCTATATCTATTTAGTGCAGATGGAAACTCATTGTTATTTATAACATATCTGTATGTTTTTTCTTTGCAGTTATATCTTGAATGAAACTTTTCATCTACTTCTTCTGCTTTTTTTATTACTATACTTTTCGTAAGTTTCGAATTAATTGCATACGGAATTTTATTTATCTCTATTTGGGAATCTGTATGAAAATTAGCAACTTGACCAATAGCATGTACACCAGCATCAGTTCTTCCAGAACCTATTATTACTATTTCTTCACCCGTCACTTCTTTTATCGCTCTTTCTATTTCAGATTGTATGCTTATTTTACCTGGCTGTGTTTGCCATCCCGCAAAGTTTTTTCCATCATATTCTATTGTTAATTTTATATTTCTCATGTTTTTAAATCTCCAATTTTTATTCAATCATAATTTTAACTTCTTTATTTTTTACTAATTCTGCAAATTTTTTAGCATCTTCTTTTTCTCCAACAATTTCTCCATAATGAATTGGTACAATTACTTTTGCAGGTAAAACATTTGCAAGCTCAGCTGCTTCTTCATATCCCATAGTATATATACCATCTATTGGTAAAAAGGCAACATCACACTCGATATTTCTTATTTCTTCTATATTATCTGTATCACCAGCAATATAATACTTCATTCTATCCATTTCTATAACATATCCAACCCATCCCTCTCTTTTAGGATGATACATTTTCTCTTTGTTATATGCACGTGTTGTAGTAAATGAAAGTCCATTTAAATCATACTTTTTTTCTGGCTCTATAATCAGTACTTTATCTCTATTTTTAGTTAAATGATATGCAAGCTCTCTTGAAGAATCTGGAGTAATAATTATTGAATTACTATTTATAACTCTTTCAATGTCGTCTTCTGAAAAATGATCATTGTGTGGATGTGTAGAAAATACATAATCCGCATCTTTGAAATCTTCATTTATTCTAAACGGATCTATATATATGATTTTACTCCCAGTTATCTTTATACTACTATGACAAAATACCTTTATATTATCTGTCATGAAAAAACCTCCTTAACCTTTTAATACTGCTAGTTTATCATTATAATATTTAGATTACAAGTTTTTTGAAATTATGTAATCTTTTGAATAGCATATTGCAATTTTTTTTTAATATTTATATAATGGCTACATAAACTACATAAAGGAGGTTTAATTTATGAAGACGTTTCTTAAAAATTACAAGAAAACGCTCGTTTTGTTAGCGGCTATAATTATAGGTGCTATCGCGGGGTTGATCTTCGGGGAAGATGTTAAAATCTTAAGTCCACTTGGTGATTTATTCATTAACATGTTATTCATCATCATAGTGCCACTTATCTTCCTTACAATATCAACTTCTATATCAAAAATCAGCCAACCTAAAAGAGTTGGCAAAATACTGGGTACAACTGTACTTGTATTTGCAATGACATCCTTAGTTTCAGTTCTTATAGGTATTGCATTCGCATACCCAACAAAACTAATCAAACCTCAAGATGTTGAACAGGTAAAAACACTTCTTGCAGATGAAAGTGAAGTTGGAAAAGTAGAAGAATTATCAATACTTCAAAGAACAGTTTCTGTGCTTACTGTAAATGATTTTGCAAAATTATTTTCTCGTGACAATATAGTGGCAATTATCGTATTTGCAATTTTATTTGGAATAAGCATGAGGCAAATTGGAGAAAAATCAAAACCTGTGTTAGATGTTCTTGATTCTCTAACAGATGTAGTTATGTCCCTTCTAAATATTATTATGTATTATGCTCCAATTGGACTAGGTTGTTATTTTGCAGCACTTATTGGTACCTTTGGTGGTACAATGGTAATAGGTTTTGTTAAAACATTTATTTTTTACATTATAGCATGTGTTGTATGTTTCTTTGGATTTTACACACTATACGCATTCATTGCTGCTGGAAAAGTTGGGGTTAAAAAGTTTTGGTCGTCTATACTTCCTGCAACAATTACTGCACTTGCCACATGTTCTAGTGCTGCATCAATGCCTGTTAATTTACAAGCCTCTAAAAATATAGGTGTTTCAGATGACATTTCGGAAACTTTAATTTCTCTTGGAACAAGTTTTCACAAAGATGGTTCGATTATTGGATCTGTATTTAAAGCAATGTTTCTAGTTTCTTTATTTGGAATAAATGTATATACATTTGGTGGAGTTATTCAAATTCTTCTAATATCACTTGTAGCCACTCTTTTAGTTTCAGCTGTTCCTATTGGTGGAGGTACAATCTCGGAGACAATGATAATAACTCTTCTTGGATGTCCACTTACAGCTCTTCCAATACTTACAATTATTGCAACAATAATAGATGCACCAGCAACACTTCTAAATGTTATTGGTGACACAAGTTCTTCAATGCTTGCTGCAAGAATAATTGATGGCAAAGATTGGATTGCAAAACAATAAAACAAAGATAAAAAATAGCACCATGCTAATAAATTATAAACTAAATAGGCGCTCTAATTTTTATATTAGAGCGCCTTAATTTTATATTTCTTTTTCCCAAGGATAAACTATCCACTTTTTTTGTTCCATGCTTGCACCTACTATATACATCTGTTCATCATCTAATTTAGTAAAATTATATAATACTGCAACTTTTATGCTTTTGGGATTAAGCTTTTTTATTTCTTCGATAACAAATTTCATTGTTACACCTTTATCTAACATATCATCAGTTATCAAAACATCTTTTCCAGAAATTTTATCTACATTTGTAATTCCCTTAAATACCGGGGTTCCTAAAAATGAATTTTTTTCATTGCTTTCACTTCTTCTCACATGTATATATGAGATATCTGTGTTTTTTATATTATTATTTAGCATATTTCCAAGGTATGCTCCACCTCGTAATACTGGCACTATAGTATCTATATGAATATTTTCTTTTCTTATTTTCTGCAAAATATTATTAGTTATATTTTCAAATTCATCCCATCCCATATAATACAATTCTTGGCTCATAAAATCCTCCTTTTAGTAATTATATGTAATATATCCTGCATTTTTTTTACTTTCAAACATTATTTTAACTTTATCTCCACTTTCATTATTGCCTTCATAAATTGAATTTATTTCATTATTATTTGTTGTTTTAGAGAAATCCTCTTTAATTTCCTTTGCATATTTTTCAATATCTTTTTTGTTAACATTAATTAATCGTATTTTTATATATGTTTTTCCCACTTCAATTTCTTCTATTTCACCGAACTCTGGCTTCAATATATTGTTAGTAAGTGAAGTATCAGGCCATATATTTGTAATTAATCTTTCTTCTTGTGATGGGTCATAATCAACTGCACTAATCTTTATTCCTTGATCTGTAATGCTAACATTTTCCATACCATATCTTTCATATATTTTATTAATATCTTCTTCGGTTGGGGATGTATAGCTAGAAACAAATTTATAACTTTCTCCTCCAGATAAATCTACTGCAGCTTCTGTAGTTTCAATTACATTAACCTTATCTTTATCATTTCCTATTAGTATGTTTTCTTTATCTTTCTTTGATAAAAGTAAAAGAATTATAATTAATAAAACACCTAAAACAATTCCTATCCTTACTAATGTTTTTGAATTAAGTTTTTCCATTTTATTGTTCCTCCTCATCCTCATTATTATTACCAATAATCTCTTCAAAATCTTCTTCTACTGTTTGTTCCATTACTAGAGCTTTATTTACTATTTCTATTCTCATAGCTTCCATACCACTTGGTTCCATTTCACCAGTTGCAGTATTATAACCCATCATTATAAAAGCTCTTGCTACCGCTTCTCTATTTTCTACAGGTATTTTGTCTAGCTGTGTATTTCCATATATTTCACCATTTACTGCATACATCATTCTATAACCTGGATTTTCAAATTTATTTATTTGAGTAGGAAGTCCGGATTCTGTAGAATGAACTTCTTTTTCTACATCAGGTTTGTCTTCTATAATAGGTCCTCCACCCTCTGAATCAATAGAAAGTTTTTCTGCTTGACCTATATAATAAGAATCTTCTATATCATGTCCTTCAAATTCTGCTGTGCATTTTACAACAGTTCCGTCAATATTTACAGTCTTAGTTCTACTTACAATATCTGCAACATCAAATATCATTATGCCTCTGTCATCATATATTTCTTCTTCTGCTGCAGTACGACCATCTCTTGTCATAGCAGTTTTTGATCCATTTAAAACTCCATCTTCAGAATATGTCAGACTTTTTGTGTATTTGTTTTTGTTATCTTTAGCATTTTCCATTTCTAATAAACTTTCTTTTTGTGAAACTTCTAACATTTCCTTACAAGCTTCAAAGTCTTTTGAATATGATGTTCTTCTGTCAGCAAACTCTTTTTCTTTTTTAGTTATAGCATTGGTAAGTCCTTCTATTTCTATCTGACATGCTTTTATTGATGGATCTCCGCATGGTTCCTCCGCGTGCAATCTTTCTTGCGAGTTCTAATTTTGTTTGTTCAATTTGAAGTATCATACGATTTTTATTTACTACATGTTTCGCGGCATCTAAATCCATCTCATCTTTCAAAACTTCAAGTTTTAATCTTTCTTCTAATATTTTTTTTGCCAAAACATCTCTTTGACCGAGTGTTCTAACTTGTTCAGAAATTTTTTCTTTAACTCCTATTTTATTTTTAGGTTTTTGTTCTTCCGTTTTCTCTTCTTGCTTTTTTTGTTCTTCATTTTCACTTTCTTCTTGATCAGGTTCTATTTCTTCTTTTTTTTCATCCCTTGACTCTTCTACTGGTTTTTCATCTCCAACTAAAGCCGTTGCCACACTATCATATTCATGAATTGTTTTATCTAATTCATCTTTTAACTTATCTATTTTTTCTTTAGTTTCATTATCTACATCTATCTTTTCTGTTTGATTTATCATTCCCGTTGAAACATCATATTGAATTCCATTTTTTTCAACTAACTCATCTATACTTTTTTGTAATTCTCTTAATTTGTCTACATCTATTGATTCTAACCTTTTAAGTCCTTCTTCTCTTGCAGAAAGATTCTTTAAAGTACTATCATCTTTTCCGATCTCACTTCTTATTTGGTAGTAACTTTCAAGTCTTGTTTTTATACCTTCAATTTCACTCTTAGCGTTATTGATTTTCTCTATAGATAACCCTGCCATAAGAAAAATCCCCCAATCATTTTATAATTCCGTTCTATTTTCTAATGCTTTTGCAAGTGTAACCTCGTCAACGTATTCTAATTCTCCTCCAATTGGTATTCCATGAGCTATTCTTGTAGTTTTTATATTAAAAGGTTTTACAAGTTTTGAAATATACATAGCTGTTGCTTCACCTTCAACATTCGGATTAGTAGCAAGAATTAATTCTTTTACATCATCATTTCCAACTCTAGTAATAAGTTCTTTAAGTTTAATATCGTTAGGACCTATTCCATTCATCGGTGAAATTGCTCCATTTAACACATGATATACGCCGTTAAATTCATGAGTTTTTTCTATCTGAACCACATCTCTAACATCTTCTACAACACAAATAGTTTCTTTATTTCTTTTTGTATTTGAGCATATTTCACAAGGGTCTGAATCACTTATATTATTACATACTGAACAATATTTTAAATTTTTTCTTGTTTCAATAATTGTGTTTGCAAATTCATTGCACGCCTCTTCTGTAGAGTTCAAAATATGAAAAGCCAATCTAATTGCAGTTTTGTGGCCAATGCTAGGTAGCTTTTCAAATTCCTCTATTAACTTTTCTATTGATGCACTATATTCCATTTTTATACCTCAACTTCATATTATATTAATCCGTTTAATCCGCTTGGAATATTAAATTTTTTCATTTCTTCTTCCATTAAATTGTCAACTTTTTTTATTCCTTCGTTTACAGCTGTCATTATTAAATCTTCTAGCATTTCAATATCTTCTTTATCTACTACATCTGGTTTAATTTTTATAGACTTAATATTTTTCTTTCCATCTATTTTTACAGTAACTGCTCCACCACCACTTGTTGCTTCGATTTCTTTTTCTTCTACTTCTGATTGACTTTTCATCATATCCGTTTGCATTTTCTGAGCCTGTTTTAATAAATTTTTCATGTTGTTTCCGCCACCCATTCCTGGATATCCATTAAATCTTGCCATTTTACATCTCCCTTTCGATTTTATTTAAAAATATATTTGATTTTTATTTCTTTATTCATAGCTTTCTTAACTGCTTCTTTAATAATTATTTTGCTTTCTTCTTTTTGCATATATTGTCTGTTATATTCATCCACTGAATCACCAAAAATTATATGTACTAAGTCATCATCATTATTTTCAAAGTCTGCCTTAGATAATATTCCAAGCATTAGCATTTTTTTATTTTCTTTAAGTATTGCTAATACATTTTCTTTAAAAGTATCTTTAGTTTTGTTATCACAAACTACTTTTGTTTCATTTTTTTCTTCTTCATATATAATCTTTATTAATCCTGTTTCAAAAATAATTTCTCTATCCATAGCCCATTTCATATTGTTTTGTAATTCAGAAAGTTTAACTATTAATCTAAGTAGTTTTGCTTTATCGCATAATTTTGAGATTTCTCTCATTTTTTCTAAATCTTCATCTTTATACGTAACTAAATTATCTGCAATTTTTATCATCACTAAATCTCTAAGAAATTTTATTTCTTCCCATATAAATACTTCTAAATTCTTTCCATCTATTATAATCTTTTCTGTGTCCTTCAAAACTTTTTCAGAATTATTAGTAATAAGATCTCTTGATAAATCTAGTAAATATTCTATCTCTGGAATTCCAACAAGCTCCCTGATTTTTTCTTCAGTTATTCTTATTTCACCGTCTGATACACATCTTTCTAAAAGACTTATTGCATCTCTCATTGCTCCATCCGACATCTTTGCAATGATTTTTAACGCTGCTTCATCTATTTCTATTTGACACTCATTACATATTTTTCTTAGTCGTGCTATTGTGTTTTCTATTGTTATTCTTTTGAATTCAAATCTTTGACATCTAGACAAAATTGTAACTGGAAGTTTCTGGGGCTCTGTTGTTGCTAATATAAATATTACATGCTTAGGTGGCTCCTCTAGTGTTTTTAATAAAGCATTAAACGCTCCCGCTGATAACATATGGACCTCATCTATTATATACACTCTATATTTAGCCGTTGTTGGAAGAAATTCCACTTCTTCTCTTATATCTCTTATATTATCTACACCGTTATTTGAAGCTGCGTCTATTTCGCTTATATCTGTAAGAGTTCCTTCTAATGCTCTTTTGCATACTTCGCACTCATTACAAGGTTCTCCATCTTTAGGATTTAAACAATTTACAGCTCTAGCTAGTATCTTAGCTGTGCTTGTTTTGCCACTTCCTCTACCACCACTAAAAAGATATGCATGTGCAACTCTATCGCTAAGTATCTGATTCTTTAAAGTTTTAATAATATGATCTTGACCTACAACATCATCAAATGTTTTTGGTCTAAATTTCCTATATAAAGCCATATATGCCATAAATCTATCCCCCAATCAATAATAAAATACCGTGAATGTACTTGTATGAATGGTGTAGCACAAGGAAAAAACCACTTATTGCTGCTTCCTTCCGGACCTGACAAGGTTCATAGCCTTCCATTGCACACCACTCATACAAATATATTTACGGTATGATTATATACTTTTTCCTTATTTATTACAAGGCAAATTATATC
This sequence comes from uncultured Eubacteriales bacterium, assembly GCA_964572605.1. Classification (GTDB taxonomy): domain Bacteria; phylum Bacillota; class Clostridia; order TANB77; family UBA1234; genus UBA1234. The sequence continues at coordinate 12,238 of CAZNFG010000009.1, read as the reverse complement.
ATATGCCCCCACAAAAGTAAACTTCCAAATAAAAAAACTTACGTAGCTTTTAAATTTACGTAAGTTCTAAGTTTTAGCAAATTTTGCTTTTATTCTAGTCCAAAGTTGCTTGATTTTAGTTACTATATTGTTCTTATATATAGCAACTGCAAGTTTCTCTTTTTTCTTATCCATATAGTCAATGTAATACTCTTTTGCATCAAGTGGAGTAACTATCATTGCTCCATCTATATAAAATATTCCTTGTTCATCATATGTAATATTAAGAGTATATTTACTCTCTTTTGATATTGTAATAATCCAGTCAATTAGATCTTTGTTTTTAACAATATTTATATATGATACTAGATCCTTTTCAAACTGCTCTTTTATTCCAATATCTAACTTTTTATTATATATTTCACTAATAATATCCTTCTTATTTTGTGTATTAATAACATTTCTGAAGAAATGATAAGCATCTATAATCTTGTTTTGAAGTTTTGTTGCCGTATCTTCGTCTTGTATTTTAATATCTGAATTTTTTAAAACCAAACATCCGTCTTTTATATCAAAATCACATTTAAAAAATGTACATATATTACTAATAGTTGCAAGCATCTTTTTGTCTTTTCCAAGTTCCAACGCCTCTTTATAATTAATTTTTAATATATTTTTAGATATATTTGTATTTTTGTACAAATCACTAATATCTAATAAATCTTCATACATTTTTTTTGCTTCAGAAGCATTTTCAAAGCACATATCAGTATTTTCAATCTTAAATTTATCCTTTTCAATATGTTTTACATACATACCACACTCTGAAAATTTTACAATCTTCAAAATACTCTTTATATAGTCTTTATTTGGTATATATTGAGATTTAACATAATACTCAACTGGTGCGCCATTTGTCAAGAAATTTACATACTCTTTTATCATAAATTCATTTGCATTGGCAAGAAATCTATCTTCTCCATTCTTATAATAAAACAACAGAACTGGTGTTGATAGTTTCTCTAATAAGATGTTATATATCGTAACGTCTGGTGGCAAGGCGGCTTTATATAGCCAGACGTATGTATCCATCCATCTTGGCTCTGCTAGATTATTATCTAATATACTAGAAAGTTTAGTAAAATCAAGCTTCACGTATTCGTAATTTACCAAATTTAACAATTCTCTCTTTTCTTCACGAAGTAGGTTACTAGATTTCATTTCTTCACCACCTTTTCCAAGTCGTATTATATTACATTTATTAAAAAATTGCTAGTGTCTATATTAATATTTTAGAATCAAAAAAACATGCTTTGTTTTATAATTTTGTCTTAGTTTTATATGTATATTGGTTTCTTAAAACATTTTTTTAAAAAAGTTGAAAAATTTTTATTTTTTCGTTTTTTTGCACATTTTGTTGTAATATTTGTGTTATATGTTTCTTAATAATTAGGATACTAATTATTAGTATGCTAACCAGATTTTTTATAAACTTTTTTTAACTTTCCTATTGCAATAATCATAGAAATTAGGTATATTTTAAGTATGAAATAGAACTTCATGATTTAATATAAAAACTAATTTATAGTTTTACAAAAGAAGGGGGGCTAATAACATGCCAGTAGCAAAAAAACCAGCTGCAAAAAAACCAGTTGCTAAAAAGCCAGCTGCTAAAAAAGTAGTTGCTAAAAAACCAGCTGCTAAAAAACCAGCTGCTA
>CAZNFG010000009.1:0-10441 GCA_964572605.1 uncultured Eubacteriales bacterium | reverse complement strand
CCAGCTGCTAAAAAAGTAGTTGCTAAAAAACCAGCTGCTAAAAAACCAGCTGCTAAAAAAGTAGTTGCTAAAAAGCCAGCTGCTAAAAAACCAGCTGCAAAGAAGTAATACGAATTAAAGGACTCTTCGCATGAAGAGTCCTTTTTCTTTTAATCTTTATTTTTAAGATTAGGTTTTATTCTTTACATTCGTTTTCATTCTTGTTAAATATGTATCAAATGCTTTTTCTTCTTTTTTAGTAAATCCTTTATAAAGTTTTGTTTCAAAATCATTTAATATTCTATTGCATTGCGTTGCTGCTTTTTTACCACTTTGAGTAATAAACACCTTTTTGTATTTTAAATTCGTATCATCAGCAATTCTACATATATATCCTAGCTCTTCAAGTTTAGTAATTCTTTCGCTTAGTGAAGAATATTTTATATTCATAATCTCTGCTATTTTATTTTGCGTTGCCCCATCATTTTCTTTTATTGTTGAAAGTAATACTGCTTGACCTTTTACTAAATTATATTTTTCCAATTTTTTATCTACATATTTGTATTCTGCTTGTGTTATTTCTTTAAAGTAAATTGATATATTCTTCACAACGTATTCCCCCTATTATATCTTTATTATTTTTTTCTAAGTTCTTTAAAAAACTTTTGCAATATTTCTAAACATTCTTCTTTACAAATATCTTTTTCAACTTCAACTTTATGATTGAAAAAATATTCACTTAATAAATCTAATTTTGATCCAACCGCTCCAAATTTGGGTTCTTCTGCCCCAATATATACTTTACTTATTCTAGCATTTATAACCGCACCTGCGCACATTGCACATGGCTCCAATGTTACATACATATCACAATTTTCTAATCTCCAAGCATCTAATTTTTTACATGCTTTTTTTATCGCCAAAATTTCCGCATGTGCACATGCATCTTTTTTGCTTTCTCTTAAGTTGTGTGCTCTTGCTATTATCTTTCCATTTTGTACAATTACTGCACCAATTGGAACTTCTTTTTTATTATATGCTTTTTGAGCTTCTTTTAAAGCTTGTTTCATAAATTTTATATCTTTGTTTTGCACTTAATTTCCTCCATATATATTTTAAAAACATCTCATTTTGGTGCGTCCGAGGGGATTTGAACCTCCGACCTCTCCCTTAGGAGGGGAGCGCTCTATCCTACTGAGCTACGGACGCATTTACATTGGTAATTATAGTATACTTACCTCTCAATTTCAAGTTAGGTCTTGATTTTTTAAGAAAAAACTATATAATAATGATTGCACGTGCTCGTAGCTCAACTGGATAGAGTATTCGGCTACGAACCGAAAGGTTGGAGGTTCGAATCCTCTCGGGCGCACCAAAATGACTTCTTTTTTAGAAGTCGTTTTTTTTATATCAAAATTATTTAATAATAACTTTTTCTATATAATAACATTTATGTTTATTATGTGTTTTTTACAAATTATGTAAAAGTTCTATATATAACTCTTTATTTCATAATTATTTTTTTAATCGATTTTTTATCTTTCTAACGGCAGGAATATTGGTTTTTTTCTTGTTTTTCAGCACGTTTTGATATATGATAATAATGTAATTTTTAGGTAGGTAGGTAAGTTTATGGAAATAATTCAAGAAAAATTTTTGTATGATTTAACTAATCCACAAAAATCAATTTTAATATCCGAACAGTTTTATGTAAATAAAAACATGTTTGTAGTTGCCTCTTCGGCAATTATAAAAGAAGATATTGATTTTGACGCACTACAAAAAGCAATTAATATATTTGTACAAAACAACGATGCATATCGCACTCGTTTTATTAAGATTGCTGATGAAACATATCAATATTTTGAAAATTATGTGCCATTTGATGTGGAAAAAATCAAGATCAATAATTTAGATGAACTTGAAGATTATTTGCGAGGGATCACTTTTGACATCTATTCTTCTTCACCTATTAAGTTTTTAATGTTCGAAAATCTTACAGGATATAGTGGATATTGTTGCGTATTGCACCATTTAATCGGTGACGCATACACCTTGGCTCTATTTTTAGAAGAATCATTAAAACTATATAATCAACTTTCAAGGACGGGTGAAACATCGAACGAAAGAAGTTCATCTTACAAAGATTTTATTTTTTCTGAAGAAAACTATTTAAATTCTGAAAAATATTTAAAGGACAAAGCTTATTGGGAAGATAAATTTTCCACTCCTTCTGAGATATTTTCTTTCAAATCAAACGAAAATATCTTTGATACTCTTGCTGCTCGAAAATCCTTTCATATTCCAAATCATATAACTGCATATTGTACTGAAAATAAGATTTCAAAATTTTCATTTTTCTTTGCAGCATTCTCAATATATCTTTCACGCTTAACCAATAATGAGGAAGTTATTATTGGTACGCCTTTTTTAAATAGGCTAAACCATAAAGAAAAAAATACAGCTGGAATGTTTGTTTCAGTTTTGCCTTTCAAACAAACAATCAATCCTAATCTTTCAGTTGCTGAATATGTTAAAGAAATATCTATTACACAAATTCGGTATGCTCAGACATCAAAAATATTATTATTCTGAATTACAAAAATATTATACAAGTTTGTTCGGTAGAAATAGTAATTTGTATGATGTTTTATTCTCTTATCAAAATGCAAAAGCAGATTCTAGTTCTTTCGATTTTGAATTTGAATCAAAATGGATATTTACAAAGCATCAAACAGAATCGCTCGTTATCAACATCTCAGATGTTGATAATACTAATTTATTGAATATAGACTATGATTTCTTAACTAGCATATTCACAGAAGATGATATAACAAAAATGCATAACAGAATAATCTATATTATGAGTCAATTTATTAGCCAAGATAGTATTTTAGTAAAAGATATTGATGTTGTAACACCTGATGAACAAAAGAAGTTGTTAATAGATTTTAACGATACGTGCTTTTTATATGATACGTCAAGCACAATAGCTACGTTATTTCATGAACAAGTAAATCGTACACCTAATAAAACAGCTCTTGTTTTTTGTGGAGAGAGTTTAACATATGATAAATTAGACAAAAAAAGTAATGCGGTGGCCAAACTACTTCTTAAGCAAGGTGTAACTCGTAATACTTTTGTTGGAATTCTTATGAACAGATCTTTTGAAATGATTATATCTATGCTTGGAGTTTTAAAAGCTGGTGCAGCTTACATGCCTATTAATCCTGAATATCCTGACGACCGAATTAATTATATGATTTCAGATAGTAATTGTAAACTCGTACTAACTTCAAATGGTTTGAAATTAAACAATATTGGTATTAATAGTATTGTAATCGATCAAAACAAATTAGAAGATGTCAATGAATTTATTAATATAAACGATGCGGATGATTTAGCATATATTATATATACATCTGGCTCTACCGGAAAACCGAAGGGTGTTTTGATAAAACATTGTAATATAGTAAATACACTATTATGGAGAAAAGATACATATGGCTTTGATAGTACTGTGTCTGTTCTTCAAATCCCGTCATTTGCTTTTGATAGCTCCGTTGAAGATATTTTTGTACCACTTATTTCCGGTTCAAAATTAGTTCTTATAAACCAAAAGAATTCGAAATTTGATATCAACTTAATAAGAAAACTCATTGTTGAGAATGATATAAATCATATGTTGGTTGTGCCAAGCTTTTATAACGTTTTATTAAATTCGGTTTCTGATGTTATGCAAAACTTCAAATATATAACTATTGCTGGTGAAGGTTTTGGTATTGAATTAGTTAAAAAACATTTTAATATTCTGCCAAATGTCGAACTATATAATGAATACGGTCCTACGGAAAATAGTGTTTGCACAACGTATTATAAATTTAGCCCAAAAGACGATAATGTATTTATAGGTAGACCAATTTACAACTGTAAGTGTTATATTTTAAATAACAATTTGAAATTACAACAATTTGGCGTAAAAGGTGAATTATATGTAAGTGGCCCAGGACTTGCTCAAGGATATATTGGCAGAACTGATCTTACTGAAAGTAGATTTATAAAGAATCCTTTTGAAGAAAATAAGCTTATGTACAAAACTGGCGATGTAGTTTCAATTAATGACAATGGTATTATGACATTCCATGAACGCGTTGACTATCAGCTTAAATATAATGGGTTTAGAATAAACTTAGGAGAAATAGAAAATTCAATAGCTTCCTACATTAAAAATCCTAACGTTGTTGTTCTATTACATCATGATGAAAACAATTCTTCTTTGGTTGCATATATTGAGACAAAAGAAAAAATAGATATTTCATCACTTAAACAAAATATTAAGAAGTTTTTACCATACTATATGTTACCTAAAGAAATATATACACTTGAAAAGTTTCCTACAACTCCAAATGGAAAAATTGATAGAAAATCTTTAGATAGTATGCAGTTTGAAAAAAAAGATAGCATTATAGTAGCTCCAAGAAACAAACTAGATGAGCAAATTTTAGCCATATGGCAGACAGTTATAAATCAGAAAAACATTAGTATTGATGATAGTATATTTGAACTTGGTGGCGACTCTCTTTCTATTATTTCAATACAATCTTATCTTTTTAAAAAACGGTTTAAATATTCAATCTCAATATATGTTTGAACATCCAACAATTAGAGCTATTTCTGATTACTTGCAAGGAAATTTTGTTAAAGAAGAAACTTCTGATGAAAAAATATATGAGCCGCCAAAAACTTCTTTAGATGATATTGAAAAGGTTGATGTATTTCCTAAAAATATATTATTAACAGGTGTTACAGGATTTTTAGGCTCTCACGTTTTATCGGAAATAATAACTAATTTCCACAATTCAAAAATATATTGCATTATAAGAAGTAAGCCTAATAAAACATACACCGAAAGATTAACAGAAATTCTTCATAATTATTTTGATGAAAAGTATGATTTATTAATAGGAAATCAAATTATACCGATAGAAGGTGATCTTACAAGAGATAATCTTGGTATAAATATTACTTTATATAAAGAGTTAATTGGTAAAATTGATTCTGTAATTAATTGTGCTTCTTTGGTAAAACATTTCGGAGATTATAACTTGTTTTATAACACAAATGTTACATCTGTACGAAATATTATTAAATTTGCTAAAGAATCTGGTGCTAAAATTAATCATATTTCTACAACGTCTGTTTCTGGCAATTACTTAGTTGAAAATAATATTATTTTCAACTATACTGAAAACAACTTCTATATTGGTCAAAATTATAAAGACAATGTATATGTAAGAACAAAGTTTGAAGCTGAAAATGAATTATTCAAAGCTATAACCGAAGGTGTTAAGGTAAACGTATTTAGAATAGGTAACTTAATGCAACGCTGTTCAGATGGTATGTTCCAAATTAACAAATTTGATAACGCTTACTATAAAAGAATATATGGTTTTATAAAGATTCGGAAAAATACCTTCAAATCTTTCAACACAAAAACTAGAGTTTACACCTGTTGATTCTTGTGCATCAGCTATAGTAAAATTAATGGTATATAACAATAAGGTTTTCCATTTACTTAATCCAAATCTTGTTAATGTTTCTAAACTTAAAGATATATTAGCAATATATAATGTAAATATAAATTTTGTTGACACTAAAGAATTTGATGAATTAATTAGGAGCGATGAAGATAATAAGTTTTTAGAAAACTTTGTTACAGATTTAAATTACTCGTATTCATTAAATTATGACTCAAAGATTCAAATTGACGATGAATTAACAATGCAATATTTAAAAAATGCTGGTTTTTTATGGCCAATTATTAGTAATAGGTACTTAGAACTATTTATAAAGAATATTTTGGAGGATTAAAATGAGTAGAAAAAAACGTTTGACTGATACTATTTCAAATTTAGTCAATAAAAAAGTAAGATTTTTTGCATGTGTTTTAATTTCATTGGTAGTATTAATAGGTGTACTTTTATTATACTATTTTCTACCAATCCTTTTAAATTATGGACCTCGGCACAATTAATACAGACTTTGACAGAGATTTTTCTGGTGGCTTAACATATTCTATACAATTTTTGCTTTGCTATGTCGCACTAATTACCATAGGAATTATCTTTATGCTTTGGCAAACCAAAGATTTAAAAAATATTGAAGAACTAAAAAATGCCAGTGAGTCAACAGATCCGATAATCCGTGCAAAACTTGAAAGAATTATTTCAAAATGTATGGGGCTTCCTCTTTATTCATCACTTATTATATCTGTATTGCCTACTATTATAGTTTCTTTTGTATTTATAATGCTGAAATTTACATCTTTTGCAGATATAAAGGTAATATTAATTGTTTTTACTATTTCTTTACTTGCAGGATCGCTTGCCATTACATTTTTTAAAACATTATTTAAATCTGTATTAGTATCCATTAATAATACAATACATGTTAAGAAATCTAGCATATCACTAACAAAAACACTTATATTTCAAATATCATCTTTACTTTTTGTTTGTATGCTATGTACATTCTTTTTACTCTACTCAAATAATATGGAAGAAAAATCTAAGATTTTAAAAGAATATTATACATATGAGGTAACAACGATTGTTGACAATATTGAATCTCTTGATATGAGCACATTAAAACAAAGATTAAACCAAATGGAATTTATTTCAGAAAATGATCGCGTATTTTTAATAGATTCAAATAATAATTTAATTAATTTTAATAACGAAGAAGTTAATGATTTCTTTATAAAATATGCTTTAACCCTATCTTCTTCTCATGATAATTTTGTATATGATTACTATGGGACTGAATCACAAGGTGTACTTATTCCAATACAATATGGAAATGATTTAATTAAAGTTGTAATTCAATATGATTTATCTAGTGATAACTTAACTGGTATTTTCATTAATTTGGCAATAATACTTGCATATTGTAGCTTTTCAATATATTTTATATCTCATTCCGTGACAAAAGAGATATCTCTTGTTACTGAAAGTATGAATCAAATATCATCAAATTCAAAAAACAGTTTAATGAATAAACTTCCAGTAACATCTAGTGATGAGATTGGTGAACTTATAACAGCTTTTAATGATATTCAAGATTTAACCAAACAAAATATTATTCAAATTGAAAATAGCCAGCAAATGCTAATAGAAAGAGAACGTCTTGCTTCGCTTGGTCAAATGATTGGTGGTATAGCACATAATCTAAAAACCCCTATAATGTCAGTTTCGGGCGCTGCAGAGGGTCTTACAGAATTAGTTGGCGAGTACATTTCTTCAATTCCAAATCCAACTGTAACTCCTGAAGACCATGTTGAAATTGCACACGATATGTTGGAATGGATTACAAAAATTAAAACACATGTTTCATACATGTCAGATATTATAACAACAGTTAAAGGACAGGCTTCTCAGCTATCTACTACTGAATGCTCAGAGTTTACTCTTTATGATTTAGGAAAAAAAGTAAATATTCTCGTTAAGCATGAAATAGATCAAGCCATGCTTACACTTGATACACAGATACTTTGTGATCCTGTTCAGACGTTACACGGAGATATAAACAATCTTATACAAGTTATTATTAATTTAATATCAAATTCTATACAAGCATATAACGGTAAAATTAATGAAACTATTTATTTTACAATTGATTGTACTAAAAATGATATTTCTATAAAAATAAAAGATAATGGCTGCGGAATAAATAAAGAAACACAAGAAAAACTATTCAAAGAAATGATTACGACAAAAGGAAAAAACGGAACTGGTCTTGGATTATATATGTCTTACTCAACAATCAAAGGGAATTTTGGTGGAAATATTACTTTCAATTCTAAGGAAAACGTTGGTACTACTTTCATTATTACAATACCTATTAAAAAATAAAGGGGGTCAGAAAGATGCGCTTAAAAGATACTATCCAAAAGAAAGATTTTAAGATTCTAATTGTAGACGATGAACAAGGAATTATCGATTCACTTGCAATCTTTCTACATCAGTATTCTATAATTGGTGTTACAAATCCGTTAGATGCTATAGAGTTAGTTCAAAAAGAGCATTTCGATTTATTGATTCTAGACTTTTTAATGATGCCAATACATGGAGACAAAGTTGTCGAAGAAATGAGAAAATTTGATAAAGATTTATATATCTTGTTACTTACTGGTCATAAGGACTTAGCTCCTCCACTAGAAACCATTAAACGATTAGATATACAAGGTTATTGTGAAAAAGGTAGCAAATTTGACCAAATAATATTATTGGTGGAGTCTGCATTAAAATCAGTAAGCCAAATGAGAATTATTAAAGACATAAATAAAAAACTTAAAGAAGCAAATGATGATTTAAAAAAGGCTTATATAGGAACAATGGAATCTCTTCGTCTAGCTGTAGACGCAAAAGATACGTACACAAAAAATCATTCGGATAGAGTATCTTATTATTCTGTATTACTTGCCAAGAAATTAAATCTTTCTAAAGAAGAAATTGAAACTATTAAAGATGGTGCCCTTTTCCATGATATTGGAAAGATTCGGAATTCCAGATTCAATACTTCAAAAAGATGCTCCTCTTTCTGTTGAAGAATATGGCGATGTGAAAAATCACCCATCAATAGGTGCCCATATTTTAAAACCTGCAAAGATTTTTGAAAATTTTATACCGATTGTAAAACATCATCATGAAAGATATGATGGTAAAGGTTATCCAAGCGGTTTGTTTGCTGAAACTATTCCTCTTGCTGCTAGAATAGTTTGTATAGCGGATGCTTTTGACGCAATGGCTTCTGATAGAAGCTATAGGCCTAGATATACACTATTTAGAGCTTTAGAAGAGTTAAGAACTTGTTCAGGTTCTCAGTTCGATCCAATTCTTGCAAATCTATTTATCGAAGCAATAACAACTAATAAGGAACAGATTGAAAAAGATATACACTCAAAATTTTTATGAGAATAGATGATCAATTTTAATTAAAAATCAAATAAAATTGCATAAAATAAAGGACAACCACTTTTGTAGTTGTCCTTTGTTCATGCAATTTTTCTATTTTATTACTATAGTGTATATCTTCTCGGGTACATATATTTTTTTAACTACTTCTTTTCCATCAGTAAATTTTTTTATCTCTTCGCAATCAAAAACAACATTTTGAACCTCTTCAGTTGTCATTTTTTTATTTATTTTTACAACTGCACGAAGTTTTCCATTTACTTGTATCGGTATATCAATTGTATCCTCAACTGTTTTTGCCTCATCATATTCTGGCCATTTCGTTTGATATAGTCTTCCTTTGAATCCAACTTTATTCCACATTTCTTCTGTCATATGAGGTGCAATAGGATTCAAAAGTGTAATAAATGTTTGTAATTCTTTTTTATTTATCTTACCCACTTTATTAATTTCATTTATAAATTCCATTAAACTTGCTATTGCAGTATTAAACTTCATTTTTTCATAGTCATTTGATACTTTCTTGATTGTCTTGTGTACTAAAATTTCTAGTTCTTTTGAATATTCATTACCATTTTCTAAGATGTCTAGTAAATTATATACTCTTTCTAAAAATCTATAGCATCCTTTTACACTTTGTTCTGACCATGGTGTTGCTTGATCAAATGCTCCCATGAACATTTCATACATTCTTAATGTATCTGCACCAAATCTATCTATCATATCGTCTGGATTAATTACATTACCTCTAGACTTTGACATCTTCTCTCCATTACTTCCTAAAATCATACCATGAGAAGTTCTCTTTTGATATGGTTCTTTAGTTGGAACTATGCCAATATCATATAAAAACTTGTGCCAGAATCTTGAATATAACAAGTGCAGTGTTGTATGTTCCATTCCACCATTATACCAATCTACTGGTAACCAATATTTTAATAATTCCTTATCAGCTATTTCCTTGTCATTGTGTGGATCTATATATCTAATGAAATACCAAGACGATCCTGCCCAGTTAGGCATTGTATCTGTTTCTCTTTTTGCATTTTCGCCACATTTTGGACAATTTGTTTTTGTCCAATCTTTTAAATTGGCAAGTGGTGATTCTCCATTATCTGTTGGCTCATAGCTTTCAGCATATGGAAGTTCTAGTGGCAATTCACTTTCAGGAAGTGGTACCCATCCACATTTATCACAATGAACCATTGGAATTGGTTCACCCCAATATCTTTGTCTAGAAAACACCCAGTCACGAAGTTTAAAGTTTGTTTTTGGTATCCCTATATTTTTTTCTTCAAGATATTTTATCATTTTTTCGATTGCATCTTTAACTTCTAATCCATTTAAGAAATCTGAATTCATCATTGTTCCTGTATCTACTTCGACATTTGGTTTTTCTTCAACATTTCCTTCCCCACTAATTACTTGAATGATTGGCACGGTGATAGACATGCTCCGAAACGAAAAATACATGGGAGATGTTTTGTTAC
>CAZNFG010000008.1:0-43316 GCA_964572605.1 uncultured Eubacteriales bacterium | reverse complement strand
GACGGTGATTTATGTTTTGTATAAACATAGACACCGTCTTTAATATTTAATTAAATAAAAATATGTGGAGTGGTGCCGAAGCGGTCACAACGGCGTAGACTCGAAATCTATTGTGAGATGTAAATTTCCCGTGGGTTCAAATCCCACCCACTCCGCCAAAAAACTCTTGACAATAGCCAATAGTTTTCGTATAATAACATTGTTGTCAAACGGCGGATTAGCTCAGTTGGCTAGAGCGCCCGGTTCATACCCGGTAGGTCGTAAGTTCAAATCTCACATCCGCTACCAAAGCCTCGCCAAAAGCGAGGTTTTTTATATTATAAGAGAAACGCGCGGGTATATTTTAATGGTAGAATCTGGTGCTTCCGACCCCAAGGTGCGGGTTCGATTCCCGCTACCCGCTCCATTTTTTAGACAAAAAGTTGTTAACAAAAACAATATTTGACATTTGTATTTTTTTGAACTATCATCTAATTGATGATAGTTCTTATTTACTTTTGGAGGTGATTGTTATGAATAAAAAACTTATTTCTATGTTTCTTACATTCATATTTTGTATGGCTTTTTGTATAAATATATATGCAACAGATAGTATTATTACATCTGCAATAACTGTCTCTGTCACTGGTGAGATAGGAAATATGGCAAGTGATGTTTTAGGATATATACAATACATTGCTTGGGCTATAGCTATTGGAATGATAATTTATGTTGGAATAAAATATATGATGGCTTCTGCTAATGAAAAAGCTAGCTTAAAAAGCGGAACAATTAATCTTATAATAGGAGCATTGGTAATTGGTGCAACTCCTACATTATTTAATATGATAATAGAGATTGTAAATCAATCTCAAACATAAGATTATTAGCCAATATATAGAGTATTTAGTATTTGAAAAAATAAAATTTTGTTGAAAATGGAATAATAGTATATTATAATATCAATATGGTATGCAAAAACTAAAGGAGGTGAACCTATGAATATAAAAAAAATATTTGTAAATATAATGTTTTATTCGTGGGTACTGTTATATTTCAGCAATTCGGTTTTAGCTGGAACTGGAACTGGGATAAAGCTTGATGATTCAGTAACAAAGACGTTAACTGAAATAACATCAATTCTTTTACTAGTTGGAGCTGCAATTTGTATTGGAAAATGTATACACATAGGTATACTATATACGCTTTCATCTGCTGTTGATAAGAGCAATGCAAAGCAAGCGATGTTACCATGGTTAATAGGAACGTTTGTTTGTTTTGGCGCTGCTACTATTGGCAGTTTTGTAATAAATACATTAAAAATCGACGGAGATGTATTAGAATATTAAAGTTGATTATACAGATGAAAAAGGGAGGTGAATTTAATGAAAAACAAAATGAAGAAAGCTGTTAGTGTTTTACTAACAATATCTATGATTCTTACAATGACGTCATACGTATTTGCTCAACAGCCAATAACAGATTTGGGTAAAGCACCTAATACTACATTAAATAGAATTACATCTAATGTTTTGGGATATGTACAGTTCTTTGGATATGCAATAGCAGTTGGTATGCTTTTATACATAGGTATCAAGTATATGATGGCATCTGCAAATGAAAAAGCAGACTTGAAAAAAGGTTCAATAAATTATGTTATAGGTGCTGTTATAGTTGCAGCTGCTGCAACTATAGTGGGTATGTTCAAGGAAATTGGTGAGGGTGCTACAGTTGGAGTAGGCTAATACTAATTTTAAAAATAAAAATATGACCCATCACATTATATTATATTAAATGGGGGTGAATTTTATGAAAAAAATAGCAAGTGTATTGTTAACAATAGCCATATTAATTACTATTGGAACATCAGTTTTTGCTAATATTCCAACAATAGGTGTTGCAACTAATACTACATTAGAAAACATTACAAAAAATGTATTAGGATATGTTCAATTCTTTGGATATGCACTAGCAGTTGGTATGCTTTTATATATAGGTATCAAATATATGATGGCATCTGCAAATGAAAAAGCAGATTTAAAGAAGGGATCAATAAATTATGTTATAGGTGCTATTATAGTTGCTGCTGCTACTACAATAGTTAGCATGTTAGCAGCTATTGGAACTACAGATATGAAATAATTTGTTTTACAAAAACTTTAAAAGAGTGCACCAAGATATCGGTGTGCTCTTTTTTGAAATTATTGATTGAGAGATTTGTCTTCATGGAGGTGATTTGATGAAAAAAATTATAAGGGCATATGTTACTATTATTTGTTTAAATATATGCATGCAAAGTATTGTGTATGCAGGAGATTCTTATTCGCTTATAGCTGATAGAATAGGACCTATACTAAATGCAATAGCGTGGGTTGGATATGTAATAGCACTAGGTATGATGTTATACATTGGCATTAAGTACACAATGGCTGCTGCTAATGAAAAAGCAAATTTAAAGCAAGGAGTTATAAATTATTTAATAGGTGCATTCTTAATAATTGGGGCATCTGCGATAGCTAATATTATATCAAGTATAGCAACTAGGGGATCTGGTAAAGACGCATCAGGAATGGCAGGTCAAATTATTAGTGCGGCAACGAATTTAACCAGAACCAACTAAATTAATATAAAAAAATTATAAAGAGTCTGAATTTTTTAAATTCAGATTTTTTTATTTTTCAAGTTTTAGAATCTTTATTTTTATGCCCGAAAAAATAGGCTGAAGCCTAGAATGATATTTGTTTACAAAAAGATTACAAGAATATTAAATTTATATTAATTAATCAAAATTTTTACATTTTACAACAATTAAATATTATCATATGGTATAATTACATCAAGTATGTATATGTCAAGAGAGAGTAGGAGGTGTAGGAAATATATGGGGACACATTTAATACCAAGAGAAATAGATGGAGATGCCCGTATTTTATTGTTTTTTACCCCAGGAGGTTTTATAGGATTATTAATCGGAATTGGTGCAGGAGCAATATTATATAATTTTGCTAATGCATTTGGTGCAACTCTAGTTGGATGGGTAATACTAGGAGTATTTGCACTAATAGGATTTGTAATCGGACAAGTAAAGCTTCCAGAATCAAATTCTTTTAGTCTATTTAAAAAAGTAGGCGGTGAGTATGTTAGAGACATTTTTAAGAGATATTTTTATTTTAAAAGGACAAGAAAAATATATATTTATGATATGTTTGGTACTAAAAAAGATGTAGAAAAAGCTGAAAGTAAAAACACCGTAAAAAATAAATAAAAACGAAAAACAAATGATAATAAAAAAGGAGGACATGACTTATGTTAGGTAACGAAGTTGACTTGCTAATAACAGTGCTTACGATTATTTTCGCAATCGCCCTTGGCGGGATAATTGTTTTATTGCTATTAAGCTCAAAAGGAAACAATAGTAAATTAGAAAGCAATAGTCAAAAAAGTCAAAATAAAAAAGATACACGATTGAGCTTAAATAGAGAAGATGTAATGAAATTTATGGAGTTCGATAAAATTGAAGACGATATGATAATACAAGAGAATGGAAATAAATTTGTTATGGTCATGAAATGCCAAGGTATAAATTACGATCTTATGTCTGAAAACGAGATGCTTGCAGTTGAAGAAGGATTCAGCAACTTCTTAAATACTTTAAAATATCCAATTCAATTATATGTACAGTCTAGATCACTAAACTTAGAGGAAGGTATTAATGAATACAAACAAAGACTTGAAGTTCTTAAAGGTGACTATCTAAAAACTGAGAATACTGTATATAATGCGAAGAGAGCAAGTAAATTAACAACAAAAGAAAAAGATACTTTAGATTTTGAAGTTAAGAAAAAAAGAGTATTACTTGAATATGGTGCAGATATAATTAATTATGTTGAAAAAATGAGCTTAAATAGAAATATTCTTCAAAGAAAATACTATATAGTTGTTTCTTACTATACATCAGAACTTGGTATGGCAACAAATTTTACTAAAGAAGAAGCACACGATCTTGCATATTCAGAACTTTATACTAGATCTAAAAGTTTATCTGCAGCACTTCTTCCTTGTGGAATTGATACAGCAATAATGAAATCTGATGAACTTGCAGAAATGTTATATATTGCGTACAACAAAGATGATGCAGACGTATTTAATATTAAAAAAGCTATAGATAATGGATTTTATAGATTATATTCAACAGCACAAGATGTACTTGAAAAGAAACAAATTGCTATTGACAACGCCGTTAGAGAACAAGCTGTTACAGAAGCAGAGCTTGCACTTAAGAGAGCTGTAGATAAATTAAAAGGAAATAATAATATTACATACGAAGAAGAATTATCTGATTCTGCAAAATCACAAGCTATGCAATTAATACTAGATAGCAGTGATCAATTTGATCCAACTGTTGTTGATTTAGCGCTTACAGATTTAAATTCACAAATGAAAGTTCCAATAATAGATGTTGAAGAAGCCGAGGCAATGCTTAATAGTAATAAGATAGAGCTTAAAGGTGAAAATGAAGAATCAGATCCGTCAAACGAAGAACCGATTTCTTCAAATCAAGAATAGGTAGAAAAGGAGGAAAGAAAATGGCAAATGTTACAAAGAAAGACGCTCCTGTAAATGTTGAGGCAAAGAATGATTTGTTTGATAATATTGAACAAGAAAAAGAAGTTAATTTTCTTATAAAAAATAAAAAGACAGTTAAAGATTTAATTGCACCATCTGGAATAGATGTATCAAACTTAAATCATATTGCAATAATGTCAAGCATTGCGAGGTATGCTAGAAGCCATTACGTTTCTGGATTACCTAGAATGGCAACCTTCCCATACTTTTTAAGGGGCATGTATAATTTTGGGGATATAAACACATCAGTATTTATATCTCCAATAAGTGAAGCAACTTCACAAAATAGTTTAAATAAAATAATTGTTTCACTTGAATCAGAAAGAATAGTTGCACAAAAACGTGGAGACATCAACAGAGAAAGACTTATAGAAGATAAACGTATAGAAGCTGAGCGTATAAGAGATGAAATAGCTTCAGGATTTAACAAACTTTTTGAATCATCAATTGTTTGTACAATCTTTGCATATGACTTGGCAGAGCTTGATAAATTATCTGAGCTTTTATCTATGGAGATGTCAAAAGGATTAGTAAATATAAAGACTGCCTGGGCTATACAAGAAGAAGCGTTTAAATCTAATTTACCGCTTAACAGAAACTATGGAGTAAAGAAACATACGTTTGATAGAAGTTCTATGGGAACTGTTTTCCCATTTGTTTCTTCAGATATTGGACACTCAAGTGGTATACCTCTTGGATTCAACAAACAAACTGGATTACCAGTTTTATATGATAACTTCCATCCATCACTAACGAATTATAATATGGTTATATTCGGAAAGTCTGGTGCTGGTAAGGGTGTTACAATAAAAACAATTACGTCTCGTTCATCAGTTTTAATGGGTATCGAAAGTTTAGCACTTGATGCTGAGGGCGAGTATGGCGTTGTTGCAGAAAGTTTGGGAGGTATAAATGTAGTAATAAGCCCAAGTTCACAAACAATTATAAATATATTTGATGTTGAGCCTGAAATAGTAAAAGATGAAATAACGGGTAAAGAAAGAACAGTATTAAATATTGAAAATAAAGTTGAGGACGTAACAAATGTACTTGTTACTATGGCAAGAGGTAGTACAAGATCTGAAGAGGTTAATGAAATAACAAAACAGATTATTGCTGAAACTGTTGGAGAAGAATATCAAGCATATGGAGTAAATAGTAATCCAAACAGCTTATACGCAGATGATAATGTAGAGTTGGGTTCAAGACTTACAAGAAAGAAGAAACCACTTCCAACAATCGGAACATGGTATAGAAGACTTGTTAGAAAAGCAGAAGAAAATGACAACATAGATTATCAATTCCACTTTAGTTATCTACTAAAAGTTATGAGACAATATGTACGTGAGTTTGATGGTCAGATGGCATACTTTGATGGACAATCAACATTTGAACTTTTGGAAGGTGCACCATTTATAAACTTAGATATATCACAACTTGAAGAGAGATTTGCAAGACCACTTGCGCAACAAATATTACTTTCATGGATATGGGAGAAATATGTTAAGAAAAACAGTGAGGATAGAACAAAAGCTAAGAAAAAGAGAGTGCTTGTTGATGAAGCATGGATGTTACTTCCATACCCTGAAGCAGTAGATTTCTTAAATACAATGGCAAGACGTGCCAGAAAAAGAAATGTATCACTAGCAGTTATTTCACAGAAGTTCCAAGACTTCTATGAAAATAAAGAAGCACAAGCTGTTTTAACATCATCTGATACAAAGTTATTCTTGGCACAAGACAAATCAGAAATTGACTACTTAAAAGAAGTGTTCAAACTATCTGATGGTGAAGCATCATATTTACTTACTGCTACAAGAGGAGAAGGACTATTAAAAGTTGGTAGCGAGACTGCCATACTAGAAATAAGACCTACACAAAAAGAGTTTGCATTCATCGAAACAAATGTAAATAAATTAGTTGAACAACAAGGAAACATGCAATAAATTAAATAAATTTCCCTCCTCTATAAATAATTTTTAGAGGAGGGGAAAAGAAGGTTTTGAGACACTTAAAAAGAAAGGAGCTGTGTAAAATGTTAAAAAAAAGAATTATAATTTTTTTAATTTTAATATCAATTACATTTTCTACAGTCTTTTCTTTTTCGGTGTCTTTTGCTTCTAGCGAAATGACATTAGTTGCTTCAAAAGAGATGCAAACAAAAAATCAATTTGAAAAAACTGTCAGTATACTGCTGTTGTCAGTGGGAGACTTTTTTATGGAGTACTTAACGTACCTACTTAAAGAAGAAGTAACTATTGATAAAATAATTTTCAACAAAGTCGATGTACTTAATGCGAACTTTTTTGAAAAATCAGTAAATGCAAGTAGAACAGAATCAACATTTTATATAAGGGAAATTGTAAATTCATGGTACTCTTTACTTGAAAAATTAGCTACAATTGTGTTTTTAATTGCACTTGTGGCGGTTGGTATAATGACAATGTTACGGAGGACCAGGGGGAAAGGCCAAAGCACAAGAAACACTCTTTAAATGGATATTTGGACTTGTAATACTATACTTCTTTCCATTTGCAATGAAATATGCATTTGACTTAAATGAAGCAATAATATCAACGATAGCACAAGTATATATGGGAAGTGGAGTTGAGGCTGTTGGAAATTATGTTGGTAGATTATCTGATTTAAGATATGATCAAATTGAAAGAAGAAGTCCAGCCTATGTAAAAAAGAGTACGTACATATTAAGTTTAGGAAGCCAAGAAGCAACAAATGCATATATCAATAGATTAGAAACATATCAGCAAAAAGGTGATATGATGAGGATTATGCGTGCACTGGCGGGAGTTACATTTTATTTAATATATGTAATTTTGTGGTACATTATGATATGGCAATTGTTAGTGTTTATATACATATATTTCAAGAGATATTTAATGATTGCATTTTTAATCGCAATATTCCCGATAACTTTGTTTGAGTATATTGTAGGAATTATAAAAACTGGAAAACAATCTGGAATATCAGAGTGGAGCAGAGAGTTTTTCACAAATGTATTTTTACAAACAATACATGCAATAACATATGGAATAATTACTGGTGTTTGTATGAGTCAAATCAGAGCATCAATGTTAGGTGAAGGCGGAATAAAATTAAATTGGTTCCTTATGTTATGTGCAATTAATTTCGTATTCACAGGAGAAAGAATATTGAAATCAATAATGAATGCAGGAAGTGCACAATCGGTTGTAGATGCAGATAATGTATCTAAAGGTGCAAGAGGTGGAATGGGTAAAATCAGAAATGCTGTCGGAAAAGGATTTAATAAATTAACAGGAGAAAAATAAACATTTAATAATAAGAAAGGTGGGAGGATAAATGAAAAATAATATATTAATTAGGAGTATGATATATATATTAATAGTATCAATTTATCTTCCTACTATTGCATTTGCAGTAGAACCGACTCAAGCGCCAATACCTGCTGAAGGAGAGACTGCATCAAGTGCAAAAGAAATTTTTAAATCGGCGGTAGCGGCAAGAGAAGATAAAATTACCGCAGATAGCGAACAATCTTCACTTATTCAATCAAAAAGTGCAATAATTATTCAGAGTCCTAATGATGGACGTGTTGGAAATTCAGGGGTTATAGGAAATATAGTGATAGAACCAGATAAAGGATTTTGCATAGTAAATGATGATCTTACAACCACACCACTATTGGATATAAGAATTATGGACTCAAATGGAGAAGTCGCAGATGTTAGCGGGATGGTATATAACCCTGACAATAAGGAATATATAATAGAGCTTAATGAAGACAACTATTTTCCTGATTATGATGTAAGGCAAGAATATAAATTTAGTGTAGTTTGTACCATTGATGGAAAAGAAATAATACTAACTGAGTTTGAAGTAAAAGGTTCTGAATATATATTTTTAGAAGCTGGTGAACCAGGAAGATTAGATTTCTGGGGACTTCTAACAAACACTGAAAATGTAATAGTAAGAATGGTGGAAACAATATTAAATGATATGCTTATACCACTTGGTGATGGTGTTTTATATTTGGTATCAAAAAGTGTTGGAGAAGTAGTAACAATTGATGGGTTAATATTTGGAGATGTTAAAAAAGTAAGTATAAATTATTTTGATACTGCTGGAGAAACAGGAAATTCAATTAAAGCAATAATGAGACCAGTAGTAAATACGCTTTATAATTTATTTTTTCAAATAGCTGTTATTGTATACATGATGATGCTTGTTGTAACTGGTATTCAAGTAATGTTACAAAGTACAGCAAATAAAAGAGCAAAATATAAAGAATATATGGTTTCATGGCTAGTTGGCGTATGTATACTTATGTTTTTCCCATTTGTAATGAAATATATTATAGCGTTAAATAATGCGTTTGTTACGAGCATAGGGGATTACATGGGTGGAAAAAGAAAAATTATAACTGATGAACAAAGGGCAGAAAAAAATGCAAGATTGAATGAAATAGAAGATGGCGCCGCATGCAAACTCTTTGGTAAAGATGGTTTTGTGGAATTGATGATTGGAAGTACTTATTATAATACACATGTAGAGATTGATGACAAAATATATATTAGAAAAATACCTGATGTAATGCTTCAGACAAGAGTTATGGCTCAAAAATTAGGAAGAATAGTACTTACAATAATATATTTTATATTAATAGGTCAGACAATTGTGGTTTTGGTTATGTATTATAAAAGAACGTTTATGTTGGCGTTTCTAATTACAATATTTCCACTGGTTGCAATGTCGTATGCAGTGGATAAAGCTGGAGACAAGAAAGCCCAATCATTTGGGATATGGTCTAAAGAATATATAGTAAATGTTATAGTTCAAATGTTCCATGCTACTGTATATGCTTTACTTGTTGGTGGAGGAGTAAAAACTTTTATTGAGACAGAAGGATCAAACTGGATGTTTTTAATTATTTCAACACTATTCTTATTCCAAGGTGAAAAAATTCTTAGAAACATATTTAACATTAAATCTTCAGCAAATACAATTGGAGATTTGGCTGCTACAGGTGTAATGGTATATGGAGTTGCAAAAAAAATTTCAGACCTTAAATCATCTAAAGATAAAGGACAAGGTAAAGATGGTCAGGATGAAAGAGATGCAAGAAATAGGCTCAATGAAAATAGAGCACAAAGAACGATTCAGCAAGCTAATCCTATAAACACAGAAGCGGATGAAGGAGGAGCTCCATCGAATAGACAAGAATTAACTGGACCTGCAAATGCCGGACAGTATACAGGAAATGATTCGGAAGGAGTTGAACATACAGGATATGATGGTTCAACAGCAAAAGATTCAGTTGTTGCAAATGCATTAAAGAGAAGATTAACGAAAGGTTCATTAAGCGGTGTAGCAAACTCAGCTGGTAAAGGCATGGGATTTATAATGGGAGCAACATATGGAATGTCAAAAGGCGATACTGGAAAAGGTGGTTTATTAGGTGAGGCTTTTGTTGGAGCTACAGCAGGAAAAGCAATTGGAGAAGGATTAAATAAACCTCTTGTATCAGCATTAAATAAAGTTGAACAAGTAAGATATGGAAACAAACTAGCAGAAAAGATAGAAAATGGAGATATGGATGCAGCGTTAACTCTTGGCAATATGCCGCCTCCTAATATTGATGAAAACAAGATTATTGGAGAAAATGGTGAAACGGTGCAAGAAATATATAGACAAGCACTTGCAGAAATGGCAAGAATTACAGCAAGAAAAGGAAAAGCAAAAGGAGAACTTGCATATTGGACATATATAGATAAACACACAAAGAAGGACTAAAAATAACATAAAGAGCAATAAAGAAAGGAGTGGATGATTATGAAAAAAATTAAATATTTTGTAATGATGATTATAATCTTTTGTTTACTAATTTCTATATCATCAACTTCTTATACTGCCACAAATACTTTAACTATAACTTGTGACGAAAATGGTAATTATACATTTTCACCGAATGACGGAAATTCTGGGAGAGATGGAACTTTACAAAAACCAATACAAATCAGCTTAAAATATTCAGTAGTTGAAATCAAATATAATCAATTCGATAAAATGAAATTTCCTTTTTGCTTTCAAATATTACCAAATGGTGAAGATATAATAAACCATAATTATAAAGATATAATTGGATCATATATAATAAACCATAATTATAAAGATAAAATAATAACATTTACTTTAATGGGAACGAGAACAAATATAGATATTGAGCCATTTAGAGTTGCGCCTGGAAATAAAGATGATGGTTATTCATATGTTCAGGGTGGAGCCGTACTAAATCAAGATTTTGAGAATACAATTTCACAACCTCCTACTTTTAAAATTGTTTCAACAGAAATAATGAGCAGTTGGAGTAATCTTCATGACGTATTAATGACACAATTAGGAAATACATATATTGAAACGGATAGTGTGGCAGCAACGCTTGCACCATATCCATCAGCATATGTTTTTGCGGCTTCAGATGTAGCTAAAAATAAAATATATAAATTTATAGAAGAGCAAAGAGGCAAAAATATATTATCAAAAGAAGTGTATAAAGACGATTACAAATATGTAAGAGATAAAACATATCTAATGGAACCTCCGAGGGGTGTTAGTCGCCGTTCTGAGTATAAATTAGACACGGAGGAAAAAACTAAAATAATATATTCATTTTATGGAGAGCCATCAACAAATCTTGATCAAGAACCAGCAGGAGGAGTTGAAAAAGAAGTTTCAAAAATACTTATATCAATAGGAAATGTTTTTATGAAAATAGTAAATGCGGTTGGTGGAGAGAATATAAGCATAGATGCATTTATATTTAATGAATATGAAGATACAGTAATTGACTTTTTTGATGGTGCACGAGGAACGTATGTTTATATGTTTCAAACAGTTATAAACGGTTGGTATAAAGCATTTCAAATATGGACCATACTAATACTTATGATTTTGTTAGTTGCTATTGGCATTAAATCAATGCTATATGCTGGTACAGGAGATCAAAGAAAAATATCTGTTATGATAGTGGGTTGGATACTTGCAGTTGTGTGTTTGTTTTTTGGGCCATTTGCTATGAAATATGGAATTAAGTTAAATGATGCGTTAGTTAATATGTTTAGAAAAGAAAGTAAGTATTCATTATATTCTGTATTTAAATTTGATTTTGAGCCAATATATCAGTTGGGTGAAGATTCATTTACAACTTTATTGGGACAATTAGAGACACTTCAAGGAGAAACTACTGCAAAAATTGAAGAAATAGAAGAAAAAATGGAAGAAATTAAAAACTCATTAGACAATAACTCACTTATTGATTATTTTAATAGTGCTTTCATATGGGCGACAAAAGGAGTTTTACATTGGGATGGTATAGCTGTAGGTAAGGGCCAAAAACTTATAAATATGATAGTTTTAAAAATTAATAAAGATAGAGATTTTTACAAAGAACCAAATGCCTTTGATAAGGTTAAATATCTTTGGGGAATTGAAGGCTTTAATCAAAGAGAAACTGAGTTAACTCCTGAAGAAAAACAAGAAATATATAACTATGCGGACACGTATGCTTCATATCTAGAACAAAAAGAATTATTAGAAGAGATACAAAAGGGTATAGATTTAGTAAAAAGTAGAACTGAACGTGACTTATTGAAAGAAATTCAGGATAGAGCCTCTACAACATTTAGACTTGTTTACGTATTTGTTTGGTATGTACTAATTTTCCAATTAGTACTACTAATGATTTTATATTATAAAAGATTAATAACAGTTGCGGTACTTATAATATTATTCCCATTGGTAGTGATGGTATATGCTTTTGAAAAATTCTTATGTATAGAAAAACCATTATCTATGAAAACGTGGATAATGGAATATGTGGTAAATATATTTATCCAAAGTGTACATGCTTTTATATATGTAATGTTAATTGAAACAGGTATTACATTGTATACTCGAGATAAAGATAATTGGTTAATATTTTTATTTGCAGTTACAGCATTATTTCCAATGGAATCATTAATAAAGGGAATGTTGGGAATGAAAGCTTCTACTGTATCTAACTTAAAAGATAGTGCAAAAAAGACTGTGGGATACAGTGCGGCGGCATTAGCAATCGCAAAAGCAAGAGGAAAATATAGTGATGTCGATGATAAGCATGAAGCACAAAATGAAAAAAATGAAAAGAAATATCAAAAACAAGATAAAAAGACAGAATTAGAAAGATTAGAAAGAGATAATAATATTAGATCATTTGCTAATATAACAGGTAATCCAGAAGATTCTAGAAGGAGACTAGAGCAAAATAAAGCAAAAGATAAACAAGAAGATGAAACCAAAAAGGCAAAGAGGGAAGCTATTGCAAGAAGAAATAATCGAATGAAGAGTGTAAAAAAAGGCGTTCAAGTAGCAAGAAACATAAACGCAAAATTTAGTGCAATAACAACAGGACTAGCGGGTGGTGGAGATGCACAAGACTTTGCGGCTGGTGCTGCAATAGCAGGAGTAATGGCAGGAAATACAAGACCGTCCATATCTAAGATTAAAAAAACTGAAGAGGGTAATAAAAAGTCAGGAAGTAGATATTCGGGGGTAGGAGTTAATAATAGTAGAGGAGCTCAAGAAAATCGAAGAAATGCTGATTTGGAATCTAATGGTGTAGGCAATTATGGAGGCACTGGCAATACAAATCCAAATGTTAACGCAGACCAAAATGTTAATGCAAATCCAAATATTGATACAAATGCAAATCCAAATATTGATTCAAATGCTAATACAAATACAAATGATAGCGCTGGAGAAAAAACAAAAGTAAAAGAAAGTGTTGCAGATGCAATTAGAAATCAAATTGCAAACAATAGAACAGAGCCTACAGTGGAATCAAGTTCACAATATAATGTTATAGATTATGATAATGAATTGGACGAATAAAAATATTTGTTAAATGATTAAAAAAGGAGGTGGGTAATATGAAAATGAAAAATAGACTATTTATAACTGTAATGGCATTAGTAATATTGTTTGTTGGAATATTACCTGCTAATTTCAATATGACATATGCAGAAAACAAAAAAAATGACAAAGCAAATCTATTAGAGCGTGCAATATCAGGCTTTTTCTTAATGGGAGCACTTGGCACATATGTATCGATTTGTGTAGTTGCTGGTGAATCAATATCTATTGAAAGTTTAATATTTAATAAATACGGAAATACAAGATTGTCTTTTTTTGATGGAAACATTGACAAAACTAATAATAGTACAATTAATCCATATATCAGAGATAATGGAATTATAACTGCATTAAATGATTTTACAGCAATGTTTACAAAAACAGCAATTATTGCTTATATGATGATACTTGTATATATGGGAATTAGAATTTTACTCGGAGCAACAGCAGAGAGAGGTTCAAAATACAAAGAACTACTTACATATTGGGTACAAGGTTTAGTAGTATTGTTTTTCTTTCCTTTTGTTATCAAAGGTACAATTATGTTGAATGACGCTTTCGTTCAATATATTTATAGCATGAAAGCTAGTATATTTAATATAGGAGATAACATTAATCCAAGTACACCAAGTCCAAAGACAAAAGGGCTAGGTGGAATGGAAACTGAGATGCAATCGGCTCAACAACACTTTACACAAAGAAATACTGAATCACAACCTAAAGACTATATGGCGATGATGTTCCAACTAACAGTAGATGAAGGCTGGCTTGTATATGCAATTTGTTGGACTGTAATGGTAAAACAACTATTAACATTACTGGTAATTTATTTTAAAAGAGTACTAACGATTGCATTTCTTATAGCAATATATCCACTTGTAACTATTTCATATGCAATAGATAAAGTTGGGGATGGAAAATCTCAGGCGTTTGAAAACTGGTACAAAGAGTTTGCGCTTAATGTATTTTTGCAATCATTCCATGCAATCGTATATGTAATAGGTATGGCAATGATAATTTCAATAGGTCAAAAGGGATCTATTAGTGATAAATGGCTTCTAGTTGTATTTATCATCAGCTTCATTGGTAAAGGTGATGATATGCTTAGAAATATATTCCATATGCAAGGTGGAGGCGGAGATACTGTGGCTGGTGTGGCAAAAACGATGCTACAAGTAAGAGGTATGGCAAAACTTGCAAAAGGAACAAGAGCTATTATTAATAATAAAATTGGTCCAAATAGTAGATTAGGAAAATTCGAAAACAAAGTTAGCGATTTTAGTTCAGCTAGATTAGCAAATAGTTTAAGAAATGAAACAATGAGAAGTCTTTTGTTAGATGAACAAGATGAGGCTTTGGGAACTCTTAATATAGATACACAGGCAGTAGATTTAAGTGCTCCGCTTACAACAAGAGAAATGATGCAATCAAATGTAGATACTTTGTTTAATGCTGAAGCAACAGATGAAGAAAAGAAAAAGGCTATGGAAAATGTAATGGCATCAATAAATACTGCTAGTGAAGAAGATGTTAAAGCCTTAAACGATTATATAGAAGAAACATATGGTGTAGAAGCAGCAAAGCAAATGAGAGGCATACTTGCTGCCAGAAATGTAAAAGTAGATTTCAATGAAAAAATAGAGATATTACTTCAAGGTATGAAGAGTGGTAGAGTTAAGACAGCATACAGAGGAAAAGTTCGTACTGAAGAAGAAATGCAAAAATTAAGAGAATTATCTAACATGAAATTTAAAAAACCTACTCCTCAAAAAGCTATAAATAATGCCACTAAACAAAAGAAAGGTACAAAAGTTTCTGGAGATAGATATTCTGGTAGATTTATAAGTCAAGCTAGCCTAAATATGCAACGTGCTAATGCAAAACACACACCAAAAACGTTTAGACAAAAAATTGTTGGAGCGGGTGCAACAGTTGGACAAAAAGTTGTTGGAGCGCGTGTAAAAGTTGGAAATGTTGTTATTAAAACTGGAAAAAAATATAAAGCAATTAAGAATGAAGGCATTAGAAAATATGCAAAAGCTAGGATAAAAAATACAGCTTTAAAAACAAAAGGAAAATTTGTAGATGTTTCACAAAAAGCAAAAATGAAAATTGTAGAAACAAAAACACAATTAAAAAGAGCTACTAAGAAATATGTTTTATCTAAAGACGAAAAAGGAAAATTAAAAGCAGGCTCGTATTTCATAGAAAGATCAAATGCAAAAGTATCAAAACAAAAAGACCTGTATATGCGTCAAGCTGCTCAGTTTAGAAAAATGGGTAGAATAGAAGATGCTAAAAAAATTGAAGACTTTATAAATAATCCGGGAACAAAACATTTGAGAAAGGTATTTGGAGTAAGAATTGGTGGAGGAGTATCTTCACTTAGATTAGCTCGTACACAAGCAAAACTAAACATACAAAGTGTTAAGACAGCTAGAGCTGCCATCTGGGAGAGAAGAAGAGGCAATATTAGAAAAGCTAAAGAATTAGAATCGGCAGTAGCAGAACATAGAATTACAAGATTAGGAAGAGCTGTTGATCCTAATATGTTAGGAAAACCTACATTTTCTCAAAAAATGCTAGATAAAGGAATAAAAAAAGATTCGTCACAGAAAGACTTATATATGCGTCAAGCAGCTCAGTTTAGAAAAATGGGAAGAATTGAAGATGCTAAAAAAATCGAAGACTTTGTAAATAATTCAGGAACAAAACATTTGAGAAAGGTATTTGGAGTAAGAATTGGTGGAGGAATATCTTCACTTAGACTAGCTCGTACACAAGCAAAACTAAACATACAAAGTGTTAAAGCTGCGAAAGCTGCTATCTGGGAGAGAAGAAGAGGCAATATAGAAAAAGCTAAAGAATTAGAATCGGCAATAGCAGAACATAGAGTTACAAGATTAGGAAAAGCTAATGAACCTAAATTCTTAAGAAAACCTACATTTTCTCAAAAAATACTAGATAGAGGAACACAGATAGATTCATTAATAGAACTAAGGAGAATTAGAAAAAAAGGAACAAGACAACAAATAGCGGCTGCAGAAAAATATATGGCGGCTAGATCATTGGCAGTTAGAAATAATTTAAGATCAAATAATATATATTTAAAGAATAGAGATTTTGTTGAATATGCTACAAACTTTAAAGTATATAAGAAAGCAAAAGTAAGAGAAGTTGTAGATAGAATAAGATTAGTCGAATCCGATTTTAAATCTGCAAAACAAATAATTACAGATAGAAAAAATGGTGGAAGAAATTCATTATATGAAAATGCAAGAAAAAATATTGAAGATGCAAATAATATAAGAACAAAATTAAGAAAACAAGGAGTATATGTAAAACCTATAAGACTTGCTGCAATTACAACAAATGCTCTTGGTATATTAGATAGTCATATAGACAAGAGAATTGGAATAAGAGATGCAAGGGAAAAATATGGAACTGCAAAAAATAATTCATACAGAAAACTAAGAGAATCAAGTAGATTGAAAGAATCAGATAATGCCGATGAAAAAAGAGAAGGATTAAGACTTGAGGCTGAAGCTGTTTCAGAGATTAGAAAAACAAGAAAAGCACTTAAAAGAAGTGGTGCATTACTTGTAGGTCCAACGTTAAGCATAGATTATGCAGAATCAAATGTTAAGAAAGAGTTACAAAGAACAAAAAGAATAGAAAAAAGAATAGACGAAAGAATTAAAAATACTGAAAACCGTTTATCAAATCTAGATAATACTGAGAGAAGAACAAAAGAATCTATTGATACTGCTATGTATGGAGCAGGATTCGCTAGTCCGATAAGAAAACTTGCACAGGCAAAAAGAGATAAAATAGATGAAATTAGAATGACAGGAACTAAACAAGAATCTAGACTAAAGTATAAGCTTGAAAATCTCAGAGAAACACAAGATGTCATTTCGCAAGAAAGGGCAGCGTTAATGGGAATAGCAAGAGATGCACATATATCTGTTACATCGAGAACAACAACAGATAGAGCAAAAGAGACTATGGGTAACTTATATTACAAAGCAACAGCAACTCCAGGAAAAGTTGCAGATGCTATAAAAAATATCGGTAGTCAAATGGAAGCGGGTGTGACAAAAGTTCCTGGTACTGTTATAAATACTGGAAAAGCAATTAAAGATATGCCGGAAAAGGTTAAGAAACAGTGGGATGGAATTTTGGAAGATATAAAGAAAGAAATGGGAGAAAGAACAGCGGAAACTATTGCATCAGGGGAAAATGTCCCAACTGCAAACGATACAAGTGGAAGTACAACTAATGGGGGAACATATAGAGTGATGGGATATCATAAACCTTCAATTAGTTCTGCTTTAGATGAATTTATAGAAAAAACAGAAAGAGCAGAAAAAGAAGCAACAGAGAGTAAAGCTACTAAAAAGAAAAAATCGGGAGAAGAAGATTCTTCTACATTACACTCAGGTGAGATTAAAGATTTAGAAAGATCTATAGATATTATAAACGATTCTAGTTTAACGATGTATACAGCAACTGAATTGTTACAACATATTGAAAAAATAAAACAAATGAAGAGCGCATTTATGCCAGGCACACCTGAATATACCGCCGCACGTGAAGTTTTAGATAAATTAAAATACAATTTAGGAGATTATGAAGCAAACTTAAGAATTCAAGTATTAAATGATACTGAATTAGTTGCAAAAGATGATCCAAATAGAAGAAAAGTTATTGATAATTCTATATCATATGTACAACACATGCCAGAAGATAATATATTGTTATCTACATTAATGTATGATCCAAATGAATTAAGAGTTGGAGAAGATCCAATGAGAAGAGTGGGAACAAGATATGGAACAACAGAAGAAGAAAGCCAAATGAGTAGCAAATTTAAGGAATCGCTTCGTGAAAAACAAATTAAAGAGTTAGAAAAAGAAATTGAGACGGGAAGAAAAGAAATAAGAAGTGCTGCGACGGGTGTTGTTAAGAGCGGAGTTTCTGCTGTTATAGATGTAACTGTTGGAATGCCTCTTGGTATTAGTGCAGGTTTATTAAGTGCAGGTATTGGAGCAAGTGCTACAAACTCTGGAGATCTTGTAACACAAAATGCACTTAGCTCTGGAGTTCTTGGATATTCACTTGCAAATAAAGGCTATGATAAAGTAGGCAAAAGAGTGGAAAAAATAAAAGGAGAAGTTTCGGAAACAGCAAGCTCAATAAGAGAAAAATTAACTCGTAATTCAAATAATTCTTCTAATGGGAAAAAGTAAAAAAGGCTAAATTTAAAAGAAAGAAGGTGGTAATATGAAATTTAATAAAGTGATTACAATACTTTTAGTAGTTGCACTACTATTAAGTGGAGTATTACCACTATTGCCAATTTCATATGTTAAAGCGGATACACAGGAAACAACTGCAAAATTAGCAGAAAAGTTAACCAATGCAATAAAAACTTTGAATTACCCTCTTATCTCAGGGGTTTATGGCCTGCCAGTTGCCGATCGGCCAAGGGGGAACGGTTAACGGACTTGTAGTAGGTGGGTTTGAAGCTATAAACACATGGGGTTATGATGCAGTAGAATATGGAAATGAAAAAACAGATAATAATGAGGATACAAATTGGTATCTTATTAATGGAAGTAAATATACACCGAAAATAACTGTAAAGACAGTTGACGGAACAACATATACGGCTAAAACAGAACTTATAGAAAATATTAATGGAACCATACATTTTGGTGCAGGAATGCTGACTGAAACTGGCGAGGTTTATGACATATTATCAGATGCAAGTAGATTAGATTTAAGGACTGCAGAAGTTACTTTGCATTATGCGGGAGATGCTCAAGAAGAGGGAGACCTTAATTCATTGGAAGCGATGCTCGCAGATCTTATTACGGCTACGGCTAATGCACTTAACTGGATAGTATCTATTTCAATAGGTAAGAGTCTAACGATTGATGATTTGGTATTTGACAATTATGACTTAGTTGAACTTTCTTATTTTAAAGAATCAGGAGATTCAAAATTAATATGGGGTGAAAATGCAGATGGCAATCCAGGAGATGGAACTGGAGGACTTCATGAAACTATAAATGAGTGGTATGGAATTTTCTTAAAAATAGCAATTATTTTTTATATGATAATGTTAATTTATATGGGAATAAGGATAATGTTATCGTCAACGGGTGAAAAAAAAGCACAGTATAAAACTTTATTTATATATTGGGTGATAGGTGCTGTAATATTATTTTTCTATCCATTTGTTATGAAATATTCAATAGAGCTAAATGTTGCTTTTGTTAAAATACTTCAATCAGCAAAAAGCGGGAATTTTCCACCACCATCTCAAGTGCCAGCGCAACCGAAAAATTTAAATGGGTTGGCGTCTATGGATTTTAATGAAAGTCCGTATGAAACAACAAATGATAATGTTGATTATATGACATCCATAGCAATTAAGGCGCAACAAAGCCGTAGACTTGCTTTAGCCCTTGCGTATATGATTATGACATGGCAACTTATAACATTAACAGTTCATTATTATAAACGATTATTAATGGTGGGATTCTTGATAGTAATATTTCCTCTGGTTGCAATATCTTTTGCAGTTGATAAAATTGCTGATGGAAAATCACAGTCATTTAACAAATGGAATAAAGAGTTTACACTGAACGTCTTTATACAATCATTTCATGCAATAGTATATTTATTTGTATGCAATACTGTATATAGTGCATCAACAGGTAATAATTATGATTTTATGCTAGTAATAGTTGGTGTTACATTCTTATTTACTGGTGAAGAAATTATAAAGAAAATATTCTCACAAGAATCAAAAGCGGGAACTATGGGGTCTCTTGCTACTACAGCAGCAGCTTCACTTGTTGCAGTACAAGCTACAAAAAAACTTGTATCAAATGTAGCAAGTAATACGGTTGGAAAAAATTCTTTAATAAGCAAAGTAAACAACGCAAAAGCAGAATATGAATCGAGTAATAAAAAAGTAAAGCTTTTTGATGAGCTTGCAAAACCAGTAGAAAGACCAAATGCAGGATTAAGATTAAATGGAACGCAAGAAGCTTTAAATGCAATAAATAATGATGGTTCATTATCAGATGCAGAAAAAGTAGCAAAAAGAAATGAAACAATGCAACTTGCAAATGCGATTGCAGATGTTAATAATCCGGGCACTAGAAGTGCAAAAGAACTTGCAGATGCATATGATATTATACAAAGTGAGATGACAAAAAATCCAAACAACCCATTATTTAATAATATGAAACTAACACAAGAGCAAATGCAAGGAATGTCTAATATAAATAGAGGCGTTGCCCAAATGGTTGCAAATGG
Source organism: uncultured Eubacteriales bacterium (assembly GCA_964572605.1). GTDB lineage: Bacteria > Bacillota > Clostridia > TANB77 > UBA1234 > UBA1234. The sequence goes on along the minus strand of CAZNFG010000008.1, from coordinate 22,430 downwards.
AATAACAGACACCGTAACGATAGAGCGTGAAGTAAAACTAAGAATGGGTTATGTATTGGAAGGACTAGATAATGAATCAATGACTAGATACAATACTATGTTCTTAACAAGCATGGCGCTTCATGGAGTAAACAGAGGGTTTACAAGAGCATCAACAGAAAGCGAAATAGACAATATAATTGAAGAACTTGAAGAAATTGATAATTCATTTAATGATAATAGGATATTTTTAACTGATATAGAAAGGTTAGAGATAGAAGGTCGCGAATCCATATATGCTAGTGAGTTAATGCAAATGGCAAGATCAACAACTAGTAGAGATGGTGCCGATAATGATACAGAAGAAAGAGTTGCAAAAGATATAGCTATAATACATGAAAGAGCAGCAGGTTCACATTCATATACAGAAATGCTAGATGCAATTGATGAAGTAATAGAATTACGAGATACAAATGATACAACGGATGCAATGGTAAATGCACTAGATGATGATGTAAATGTAATGCGTCATTTAATTGCACAAAAAATAGTAAGTTCAGAAGATGCTACAGATGAAGAAAAAAATAGAGCTCAACAAGTAATTAACGATTATGAAGAAAACGTAAGAGATGGTTTCTATGATGATGAGATTTCTATTCATGATGTAATAAAACGCAGAAAAGAAGAAGAAATTGATCAAATGAGAGATGAAATACATTTGGCTAGAAGAAGAACAAATCAAAGAGAAAAGGAATTGACACAAGATATAGCAGCAGATATACTTGCAGAAAATGGAGTAACACTCACAGAAGGGGGACTAGATACAACAACAAGATATCTTGATGGTCAAACTAGAGAAGAAATATTGTTAGAACAAAAAGCAGCACAAGGTAAGATGCTTAAGAAACTACTAGGAATGAAAGCGGAATCAGTAGATGAAGGATTAGATCCACTTGATAGATATCAGGCATATAGACAATTTAGTGACGAAGAAGACCCATCAGTAAGAAGATCGTTTTGGGAGAGAATGGGTGATAATGGAGGCTTAAGCATACAACAAATGCTAGACGAAAGAAGAAGAGCAAGAAGAGAAAATTACAATGCACATTTTATGGGTGACCAAAATAATAATAATAATAATAATGACAATAATAGTTAATAAAAAGAAGGTGGTAAAATGGATAACAAGTCCGCACTTATATCTGGGAGGATAAAACGGAAGCAAAACGTTAGAAACAGAATTAGATAGCATAAAAAACCCAAATGAAATTGAAAAGTTTATAAAATCATTTATAAACTTATCTTTCGAAATAGAGACAGACAATGAGGTTATTTATATAAATGATGACCAGGACTTCATGGAAAAAATACAAAACTTTGAATCATATAATAAGGTTAGTATCCATGTGAATGATTCTTTTTCAAGACTTTGTGTTACATTGGAAAACAAAGTAACGTATGTTGTTAGAATGAATAAAGTAAGTGCAAATTTGATAAATTCATTTATATCAAAAGATAAGCCTGTAAAATATGCATTGAATTCTTTTTCATTTGTGAAATGGTGTAATCAAAAGGCAATTGACTTAAGAAATGTTTATGATATACCAACATATATTAAACTACTTACAAATGAAGTAGATCCATTTATGGATGTCAAAGAATACATTGAAAGATACTCAAACAAACAATTATTAGATGATGATAATGAGTATAATGAAATATTAATAGGAAACTTTATATTGAAATTCGGAGAATATCTAGATGTTTATGCACAACAATTCAATTTAGCCGGAGTCTGCAAATCAATAAATGAAAACTCATATTTTGAAGGTATGATGACAAATGAAGATGAAGGACTTTCAAAGATTACTTTTTCATATGTAGATTTAAATACATATATAAAAGAAGTAGCACAGAAAAAGAAAGAAGAGTTTAAGGATCATGCATATATGCTTTCGCCATTACGGAAGAATAGCTTTGAAATTTGGTAGAAAAGCAGAGGATTTGATACTTGAGTTATACAATGACGATATAGAAATGATAATTTTAAATGAACTTTATAATAATAATATGAAAACAATTTTAATAGGTGAAAATTCATATGAAGTAAATTGTAAATACAAAAATGTTGCAAACATTATTACACTTATAACTGCAATATTAAATGATGTTTTTTTTAGTATGTTTCAAAGTAAAATTGATATTAAAATAGAGTGTTTAATTAGGGACTAATGTTTCTACAAAGAAAAAAGATTGATCGATATAATAAAATAATTTAGAAGATATATTAAAGATTACATGATTTTTAATATATCTTTTTTATTGTGTTTTTTATTTAAGGCAAAATGGGTATTTAAGTTGCCAGAACTGTTTTATTTTTTGTAATAAACTCTTTATTTAATAGCTAAAGTCTAATATAATTACTATAAGAATATTAGTACGAGGGGGATACAAATGAAAAAAGTATTAATGAATATATTTATAATTTCTTTTATAATATTACTTTCAAACATTACTCTTGCATCAAACTTTTATGATATTAAAGGAACAATGTATGAGGGTGTAGTTGATAGAGTCGCAAAACTTCGGAATAATTAATGGAATATCTGAAAATGCATATGCACCTAATAAAAGCCTTACTAGGGGTGAACTTGCAAAAATGATAGTTTATACGAGAGGTTTAGATAAATTAGCAAATGAATTTGTAGTAAAAGACAGTTTTAAAGATATTTCAAAACACTGGGCAAGAAACTATATAAATATTGCAGCGGATTTAGGAGTATTAAAAGGATATGAAGATGGAACTTTTAGACCTGATGCAGAAGTTTCAAATGCAGAAGCAATTGTTATGGTATTAAGATCTCTTGGATATCAAAACCTTGAAAGATTAGGATATGGCGAATGGTATAGTGGTTATACAAAGAGAATGTATGACATCGGAATAAATAAAGGAATATCAACGTTTAAATCATTTACTTCACCGGCTAAACGTGGTGATGTAGCAATTCTATGGTGGAATATGCTTATATCAAGAAGATGGGCTGTTTCATCACAAAGTACAGTAAACGGTCTTATCTATACATATTCAGATCAGACACAATTACAAAAACTATTTCCAAGTTCGGAATATATAAGCGGAAAAGTTACTGGTATACAAGGAAACCCTTCTGGAGATGTCTTGGTAGAAATAGGAGGGAAAACATATATTACAGATTCAGATGTTCCTATCTATGCACTGGGAGCAACCGGTGTTGGTGTACGAGACAAGAAAGAAAATAATTTGTATGGATTTTCAATAGATGATGAATATTCAGACACTAAAATTGTGCAAGGACCGATATTTTATTTAGAGGATTTGGGATATAATTTAAATGATGCTAAAACGCATGATTCATATGGTTCTGAAGAAAGCGCTACATACGCATATTTATTAGTTTCAAAAGAAACAAACGAGATTTTTAGAGTTGTATATATTGATGCATCAAATTCAGTTGTTATTGACTCACTTAAAATTGAGTATGATGAAGAAGACGATGAAGAAGATGAAAATGAGGATGAAGATGAGACAATAAAAAATGGAAAAATTTTTGTTAATGAAGAAGAACTTGCAACACTTGATGCAATTGTTATAAAAAATGGAAAGAAGGTTGACTGGAAAGATTTAGAGGAAGGCCTAGTTCTAACAGAGTTAATAGGTGGACTTTTATATACGTATGAAAACAAGTATTTTAATGGCATTATAACTGATTATACAAAAATGAATGAATTATATATTGATGGTGAAAAATATATTGTATCTGATACTTGTAAATACACAGTTTTTGGAGATGAAAGCTCGGGAGATGAGTTAAATGTACGCAATTATTCAAGTTTAAGAAAATCATCTATGGAAGATTATACAACAAGAAACACAAGGTTTTATTTTAATGTTGCAGAAGAAATCTGTATGATTGAATTTGGAAAGTATAAAAATGAAAACATATCAGATAAATACAAAGATAGTGAGTATCAATTTTTATATGTAACATCTATTGGCAATGTAATCGATGAGGAAGATCTAATTTCAGTGAGAGGTAATTCCCCATATGATACGAGTATAAAAGGATATATAGTAAGTGATTCAAATGGAGAAAATAATATTGGAGATTTCTTAGTATTATGGGATATAGATGGTAAAGAAGCAAAGAATTATTATAACATTGGTGCTGACAAAACATTCGATGATTTTCTAGTTATTTATGATTGTGATGACGAATTTGATGGTAGATCATTCGGAGAATATACACCAATAGATAATGCAAAAATATATAAAGTTACTAAAATATACAAAAATAACTCTATGGATAGAGTAAGTGAATGTGAAGTAGTATCAGTAAGTTCGTTAGAGATTTTAGGCGATTTAAAAAACTATAAAATAAACTTAATATGCGATGACGAAATGAATGTTGAGGTTATATATGCCGAAAAAGAATTAAACAAAACATCATATCCAGTTGCAAGGGTTAATGAAATTAAGAAAGTTTATGTTGAAAATAGTGGAGATAAAACAAGTTTGCCAATGGTAGAAGTTACAATGAGCATAATAGAAAGTGGAATAAAAAAATATGAAATTCCAAGTGGAGAGTGTGAGGTTGGAGAACTTATATCAATAAATACAGAAGATGAATTTAAAACAATAACGATTCATGAAAGATTTAAAACAGCATTTATAGGATATGAAAAGGATATCGTGATAGAATCGTTCGACTCAAAACAAAAAACAGCAAAAATTGCAGGATCGTTAAACGATTTTTGTTTAACTGATTCTACATATAAATATGAGAATAAAATTTATGACCTAGAAAGCTATAAATATATACTTTCAACAGTAAAGAAAGATGAAAATACTGGAAAATGGATTTTTACATCGGGCAAAGCGTATAATATAGAAAATCTTGAATTAAAGCCGGGTGATAGAATAGCTTTTGGCGAACTAAATGGTGTGGCCGTAATATATAGAGGATATACTAAATAAAACAGTAAAATTTATTTTATTATTGTCAATAATATATTCTATGATATAATTACATTAGGTAATTTTTTTGCAAGGAATGAAGTAATTTGAAATATAAGAACTATTATAAAATCCTAGGCTTACAAAGCGCAAAAGTAAGTGATGAGGAAATTAAGAGCGCATATAGGCACTTGGCCAAACAATATCACCCAGATTTAAACGGTGGGAGTAATGGTGTAGCCGAAAAATTTAAAGATATTAACGAAGCGTACCAAGTCCTAGGGGATGTTGTATCTAGGAAAAAGTACGATAGAACGTATTTTGCATATAAGTTTAGAGATGGAATTAGTGGAGAAACTGTAAAAAACAAAATAAATTCTGAAAGTGGTGTCAGTGATTTTTTGACTATGCTGTTTGGAAATAAAGAAAAGAAGAATGTTGTTACAAATTTTGACAAATATTACAAAGAAAATGAACCAATTATTGGGGAAGATCTTGATTCTGAAATTGATATAAGCCTTGAAGAAGCCTTTTTTGGTGGTGAAAAGAAGATTGCTTTTAAAACAATAGACAATAAAATAAGGACAATAAAAGTTAAAATACCAAGAGGAATAAGAACTGGCGAGAAAATAAGACTTGCAAATCAGGGGAAACCTGGTAAAAATGGTGGGGCAAATGGAGACTTATATATAAAAGTTAATATTTTAAAACATGAAAAATTTAAGTTAGATGGCTCAAATTTGCTTATGGATTTGGAACTTACACCTTGGGAAGCGGCTTTAGGTACTAAACTAGAAATAGTAGGAATAGATTCAACAATATATTTAGATGTTCCACAGTGTGTTGAAACGGGAGAAAAGCTTAGAATAGCTAATAGTGGCTATTTAGATGGGCTAGGTGGTAGAGGAGATTTGTTATTATTAGTCAAAATAATGATACCTAAAAAACTATCAGAAGAAGAAAAGGAATTGTTTTTTAAATTTAAAAATATTTCGACCTATAATCCGCGCAGAGATTGACATTTACATAATTGTTTGATATAATGTGTATGTCAGTAAGAGTTAAAAGGACAAAAAATATTTAGCAAAGTTTCTGAGGTTAATGGTCGAATATTAGAAAAGAGGTATGAAAATGGAACCAGTATCAGAAAAAAATTTTACAATTGTCGATTCACCAGAGATGTGTACACTTGCCTTCTTGATTAATAAACCAGAAGAAGGCACTAGTTATTGTACTTTACAAAAGCTTGATTGCACATTCCCGGATTCTACAAATCGTGCAAAAAAAATGTTTAATTTTGATTCATTAAGTGATGAACAAAAAAATGTTGTATTGCTTACGATAGGTGGAGAAAAGGCATTCTTGAATTATGGGGTTCTTTTAGAAGATAAGTTTCTAATGTCGAAAAGCCCTATGAATGTTGGATTTAGAGTGATTTATGATGCCGATACAATAGGTGACAAAGAGGTTAGATATACGCCTAATTTCAAAAGACCAATCTCAATTATTGATCCGGAAACGGCTGAAGAAGTAAAACCTGTACTTTACTACGATGAGGGCGCAAATATGGTAAAGGCTAAAATCAAATTACAACCAAAGAAGTCATATATAGCTCTTGAAATTAAAGATGAGTAGGTTTTAAGGAGGGATTTTTATGAGAATTAATAGCTTAAGTGGCGACAGTGTTCAATATGACCCAAATAATTTGGAAAATTTCAAGGGATATAAGTATAAAGGAGTATACTTACTTGGAAGAGGCGGAGAGTTTAGCGAGAAGAGTATAGGACAAGAAATAGACTAATAAGCTTATACTACGAAAGATTTTTTTATATACGTAAGAGGAGGAAGCCATTTTGAGAGACTGGTGGAATAAAATTAAAAAAGCAATAATAGCATTAGGGATAGTTGGAATATTACTAGCCCTATTTTTCGTTCCATCGTTTAGCAGAATAACATATGAAAAGAGTTTAGGTGAACAAAGTGAGTATTCCGGAGATGGAAAATTTGAAGTTTTACAAGATGTTATCCCAAAAGCTTTTGAAAACTTATCAATTGCATTTACAAAGAATTTTTCTGATTATGTAAGTGCCTTGAAAGTTTTTGCGATAGCATATGGATTATTTTGTGTATTTGTTATTTATAAAATACTTGATAAGAAAGAATATGAAAATATAGAGCATGGTTCTGCAGATTGGTGTTCTTCTAGTGAAGCATATTCAGTATTAAGTCCAAAAGAGGGACTTGTATTAGCAGAAAAGTATTATTTACCTATAATACCAGAAGCTCCTTCAGGAAAAAATGGTAATGTTTTAATAATTGGTGGATCTGGTTCTCGGAAAATCTGCATCTTATGCTATACCTAATGCATTACAAATGTTGGGTTCGTACGTTTTTACTGATCCAAAAGGTGAGATATACGATAAGACAGCGGGAATATTTAAAAAAAATGGTTACTCTATACATGTAATAAACTTGGTAGATCCAAGATGTAGTGATGGATATAACCCATTAGCACATATAAGAGGTTCCCTTGATGTTGATACTATAGCAAAGATAATTTCAAATAAAGAGGGAAAAGATAAAAAATCAAATGATCCATTTTGGGATCAAACTTCGGAGGCGTTACTTAAAGCTGTAATATATTATATTATGCTTAATAGACCACCAGAAGAGCAATCACTTGCAAGTTGCTTGGCGCTTGTAAGACTTGGTGGAGAAAACGAAGGAGAAGAATTAAGAAGTTTATTTATGGAACTTCCTTTTGATAATCCAGCAAGAAAAGCATTTGAAACTATAAGATTAGGATCAGAAAAAACATTCTCGAACATACTTGTATCACTTGCTGCAAAGTTAGAAGCTTTTGATTCTCCAGAAATCGCAGCGATGACAAGTACTAATACAATAGAATTTGCAGATTTAATAAATAGAAAATCAGCACTATATTTTATCACACCAGCAACAAATGATACGTATAATTTCTTAATGAATATATTTTTCTCACAGATGATAGATAGATTATATGATTTTGCAGATACTATGGGGGGTAAACTTCCAACGCCGCTATTTCTTATATTAGATGAGTTCGCCAATATAGGTAGAATACCAAGATTTGAACAAATACTTAGTACTTGTAGATCATATAGAATTAATATAAGTATTATTTTGCAGAGTATAGACCAACTGATTGCAATTTATGATGAGAAGGTTACAGAGAATATATTATCAAACTGTAGTACACATTTATTCTTAGGAACGAATGCTCAAAAGACTCTTGAGTCATTCTCAAAGCAATTAGGAGAAAAAACGATATCACACGATTCTGTTTCTAAAAGTACTGATAGGGATGCTAAATTTAGTGGAAGAAATTATTCAGATCAGATTATGGCAAGAGCATTAATGACACCAGATGAATTAAGAAGAATGGATAAAAATACTTGTATAATTCTACTTCAAGCTATGAAACCTTTAAAAGCTCAAAAATACTGGTACTATAGTAAACACCCAGTATGGTTACGTAATTCAAACATTCTTGAAAATCATAGAGATATTAAGGAGCCACAAAGAGGATTATATAAAATAACAAATCCATATGAACTACATAATTATGATGATATTTTTAATGGTCCAGTTAAAGAAAGAAAAAATGAAAATCTTGATGTTGATACAACAAACTTGGTAAAAGCCAAGAATGAAGCAACTACAGAAACAAATAAACAACAAATAGTAGAAGAAAATAAATATGTACAAGCTGAACCTAGAACATCACAAGAAGAATATGACCTACAAGCAGAGCTAGAGAGAAAATTTGATGAACTATTCGGAGAAAAGAAGAAAAATAATCAATAAAAAATTTAAAAGGGGGCTCAAGGAAAGAGCACCCTTTTTTCGATAAGAAAGTTACATTTAATTAGAAGCGTAAGGTTAAACATTTTTTATTTTGATATTTATCATATTATGATATAATGAAAAAAGTAAATAAACACTTTAGGAGGAAAAATGAAATTTGTACATATTGCGGATTTACACCTAGATACGCCGCTGATATCACTAAAAAATAATAGAGAATTAATAAAGAAAAGAAGACTTGAACAAAGACAAATTTTCAAGGAAGTTATAAAATTTGTTAAAGAAGAAAAAGTAGAGTTTTTATTTATTTCAGGGGATGTTTTTGAGCAAAAATTCGTTGAAAGAAATACCGTAGAATATATAATAGATAATTTAAGTCTTATACCACAAACAAAAATATTTATAGCACCAGGAAATCATGATCCATATATAAAGAACTCACCATATAGAACATATAAGTGGCCTCAGAATGTTGTTATATTTGATGGACAGATTAAGAAGCATTCTTTTGACGATATAGATGTTTATGGTTATGGTTTTGAGGATTATGAAAGTACGAATACACAGTTAAAAGGATTTAAAGTTGAAAATCAAGAAAAAATAAATATACTAGTCACACATGGAACTCTTGTGGGAGATTCAAAATACAATCTAATTAGTAATGAAGATTTAAAACAATTTGACTATGTAGCATTAGGCCATATTCACATGCAAAAACTAGATAATAATATTGTGTACCCAGGAACACTTGCATCGTGCGGATTCGACGAACTTGGAGAACATGGAATGGTTTTTGGAAATATAGAAAAGGATAATATAACTTATGAATTTAAGAACATGGAAGAAAGACATTTTAAGATTATTAATATTGATATTTCCAACATTAAGTCGGCAAACGAAATAATTGATATGATAGATATTGGTGAGGATATTGTTAGAATAGTTCTTACAGGAGATAGAAATATAGATTTTAATGACATAAAAGAAACAATTAACTTACTTCGGAAAAAACATATGCGAGATAAGAGATGAAACTCATTTGCCATATAATCTTGAAGAAATTGCAATGCAAAAAACAATAAAAGGTATCTTTACAAAACGCATGCTTGAGTATTTAAAGGAGTTTCCAGACAAAGAAGAAGAAGTATATAAATCAATCGAAATAACATATTTGGCATTATAGTCTTGGAAAGGAGAAAACATGAAAATTAGTAAGATCCAAATCAATGGATTTGGAAATCTATTAAACAAAAATGTTGAGTTTTCTGATGGAATTAATCTAATACGTGGAGAAAATGAATCTGGAAAATCCACCTTAGTTTATTTTATAAAATCAATGTTGTATGGGATTGATAAAAATAAATCAGGAAATATATTTTCTGAAGTTGAAAGATATAAACCATGGAAAAGTACTGAGTTTAGTGGTAAAATGGATTATGTGATAGATGGAAAAAAATACTCTACATATAGAGATTTCAATAGAAATAATTCAAAAGTGTTCGATGAAGAAGGAAATGATATAACATCAGAATTTAATAAAGGAAAAAATAGAGGGGCAGAAATAGGAATGACGCATCTAAATATAGATGAGGAAACTTTTTTAAATTCTGCTTTTGTATCACAAGGCAGTGTAGCTGTTGGCGATGAAGAAAGAAAAAGTATAATTCAGAAATTAACAAATATTATACAAAGTGGTGAAGAATCTATTTCTTATGATAAAGCACAAGACAGAATTCACAAAATATTATTAGAGGAGGTTGGAACAGATAGAACACATAACAAACCTATAAATAATGTAAGAAAAGAAATAGAAGCCTTTGAGAAAACTAGAAACAACTTGCTTTATACTAGAGATAGAAAAGAAGATATAACCGAAAGAAAAAAGATATTAGCGAAAAGAATTGAAGAAGTTGAAGAAGATTATAAGAATGCACAAAAGGTATATGAAGTTAAAGATAGATATGCAAGAATGTTATCTGAAAGAGAAAAAGAATATGAGATATCTTTAAGGCTGCTAGAAAAAGAAAAAGAAGAGAGAGTAAAAAAAAGAGAAATAAGTAGGAAAAATTCCGTAGTAGCAGTGTTAATACTTGCACTTGTTTCTTTTGCGATATTGGTTTTCTACAGACTATATATATGGACATTAATCCCGATACTTTCTTCAATAATTTTAAGTACAATTATTTCAAAAACATTGTCTGGAGAAATTAAACAAAATTTACCTCAAGATATAGACGTAATAAGAGAAAACTTAAAGCGCAAAGAACAAAAAGAACTTGAAACATTTAAAAAAGAAGATATCAAAGAAAGCCTTATAAATCGAAGACTACAAGATTTAAAAACGTTAATTTCAGGAATGGAAAAAAATAAAAATGATTTGATTCTTGAAGAGCATAAATTAAAGATTGAAAATGATGGAATTAGTGAACATCTTGATAGATTAAACGATGTTGAAGAACAATTATATGATTTATATGAAAAAAGGAACAATCTTGAAAAACTGCAATTTTCATTAAAAATTGCATCAGAAAAACTTGAAGAAGCATATGAAGAGTTAAAAAAAGAGATAGTTCCAGATATAGAAGAAACAATAAAAACAAACACAAGCATTGTTACAAATGGAAAATATAAAAATGTAATTTATAATGATTCACAAGGTTTAATGATTGAAAATTCCGTAGGAGAAATTGTTACAATAGATAAACTTAGTATGGGTACAATCGACCAAATATATTTAGGTTTTAGATTTGCAATAGCTGAAAAGATTGGAAACGTACCAATGTTTTTAGATGAAGCTTTTGCATATTATGATAATGAAAGATTAGAAAACATTTTAAATACAATAAAAGAAAAGGCCGATACAAACCAAGTGTTTATTATGACGTGTTCTGACAGAGAAAAAATAGCTTTAGATAAACTTAGAATTAATTATAATGATATTTCATTATAAAATGAAGGGAGAACTTCGTATGAAGAAAATTTATTTTTTATTAGCACTAATTCTGATTATAGCAATGGCATTTGTAATTTATATAATTACAAATAATAATACAAACGAATTAGAATTAATACCAGATAATTTAGAAAATGTTAATGTCAATGAGAGTTTAGTACCAAAAAATGTTATAATAAATACTGATGGAACTAAAGAAAACAAAAGTCCTGAAGTTACAACACCCGTTGTGTTAGAAGAATTTGAATTAAAAGATATTTCATTAAAATATGATAATGGACTTACTGATTTTTCTGCGACAGTAGTTAATAATTCTGATGTTGATTATAACTATGGAGCAGAATTCAATGTTTATTTTTATGATGATGCTGGCAAAATAATGGTGACCATACCAGTTATAACAAGTACACTTAAAAGCAAAGGCGAAAGCTATATTAATTCCAAGATAACTATGGACTGTTCAAATGCTAGTAGCATTAAGGTAGAGATAGTAAAATAAATTTAAAAGCAAAAAAGAAACCACATATATATGTGGTTTCTTTTTTTTGGTATCTACGCATCGTACGTTGCATCGTACGTTAAGATTTCTATTGATTTGTTCTTCCTTAAATTAGGAACTGAATTTCTGAAATTTTCTCGGATAGTAGTTTTATACCAGTTGTATAAGTTTTCACTCGTAACAAGTGCAAACTTGTTTTTTGAGAGCATATTAAACAAAGCAGGCATGCTACTAATGCTTTTATGCGGAGATATTGAATTATCTACTAGCCAGTTAATAAGAATTATTAACTTCTCATCTATGTCAGAAATTATTACCTCGCTTTCATCAACAATAGTATCTATAAACTTTGTGCAAACGGTCTTAGTAAAAGTGTTTGTACCTGGGTTATATGCCCTATCGTGTGAATCTTCAGTAATTAGTTGAGGAGCAATTTCTCTTAAAATATTCATATCTACCATAATAGATGACGAAATCAGATATAGAGTCTGCGTCAAACCATTAGGTGCAACATATGAAATATTTTTGGGTAATCCTAGTATCATTTTGCTAGGAAGTGTTGCAGAGAAAATATTCAATTTGCGAGAAAACTCATCCGAAGAGCAAGAATACCATTCGTTTTCACCGCGTATGTATAAAAGATCTATAAAGCCAGTAGCACAAGATTTTAGAATTGATTGTCTATTACCAGTACTGCTGACATCACCATACATATTGTATAATATGTCATAGAGCTTAGAACGTAATTCCATTGCACGAAAGTAGTTTCGCTTAGATATCCCATAGAATGGACTGTCTTTTGAAGAATCGTCCTGATAAAATGGCAAATTAGAGTTGCTCACCAATGACTTTACATGGTTAAAACAATCCAACTCTGCCAGTAAATCTGACTTTAATTCACGAGAGAACATTGCATATGGAACGTTATGACCTTTGATACTACCAAATGATTGAATTGCCGCTATTGTGGCAACATCTGCCAATACACCATACTTTTCAGCTGCGACAATCATTCTAGAATACCTTACATCGATAGGAAACATATTCATTTTCTGACCAATTTCAGTAATCTCATTGTTCTCATCAAAAGCACCAAGAATCCTGAGCGTTTTTTGCGTTTGTATTATTTGCTCAGTCGGTGGTTGATGGAAGAACAAGACGTCTAAAGCATTTACCCCAATTGATGCAAGTTTCAAGACAATCTGGTGCAATTGAGACGTATAAATATCTGGAGTGGGGTACTGTTGAAGTTTACTAAGTTCTACATCGGAACACCAGATGTATATTCCAGGTTTTGTTCTGCCAGCACGACCACGTCTTTGAATATGATCTGAAAAAGAGATATCTCCAATTGAAAGAGTGCTAAGTCCATCAATCATCATCATACGACGCTCAAGACCTGTGTCTACAACAGCATCTATATCGGGTATTGTTATGGAAGTTTGTGCTACGTTAGTAGAAACGACAATTTTGGGCTTTAATGTATGTAAAAATACTCTAGATTGATCTTTTATTGGTAGATCTGCATACATAGGGAATATTTCGGCATTAACACCTGATTGACTAAGCGCTGTGATTGTTTGTTCAATCTCGCGTTTTCCAGGTACAAAAGCTAAGACATTCCTGCCTTCTGTGGATAAACCCATAATAGTATCAACAAATTCTTCTGAAGAGGATATCCGATCTTCTATGTCAAAAAGTTTCCCTTCAATTTCAAGAATGGGTGCATTATCCAGAAATTTTGAAACAGCATGAGTGTCTAGTGAAGCGGACATTAGCACAACTTTTGTATCCCATTTTTCAGAGATTTTTTTCCGTACCCATGCCACGAGTGCCTCAACATTTATTCCCCATTCCTGGACTTCATCGATTATAAGAACTTTATTATGAATAGAATTATTTCTATTAAGCAGCTCTTTAATAAATTGAAGACCTTCAGTAGTGTAAAGAATTTTAGTGCTTTCAGAAAAGCTTTTTTCGAAAGCAGTATGATAGCCTACAAGATTTCCAAGTTCTGAATTTAGTTCATAGGAAACCCGACTTGCAAGAGATGTTGCTGCAGCTCTTGATGGGACCGTAATGAACACGTTGTATCCAGACTCGAGAAGATATTTGGGTATCTGAGTACTTTTCCCTGCACCAGTTTCCGCTTTTATAATCGAAACTTGATTATTTTTCACCATTTCGATTATTTCTTTTTTATGGCTAAATACTGGGTACTGGGACTCCATTTCATACTGAGTTTCAACTTGGTAAAGTGTCATCGCCTTTCTCCTCCTTCTTCTTAATTGAAAAGAGTCTTAATTAAAATATTAATGCAAGTCGTATTATATCACCACAATCGAATTATGTCAAGTTTAAGACCATTTTTTGACACTTTCAAATATGTCCAAAAGGAATTTTTTAATAATTGCAAAGAAAATATACTTGTAGTAAAATCATATTAGAGGTTTATTGATCTAAGGAGGAATTAAAAAGTATGCAAAAATCCAAAGGTATATCGATGATTTCTCTAATAGTAACTATTGCCTGTATAATTTTGCTTTCATCGCTAGCAATTGGGACAGGTGTAAAATACTTAAGAGAAAGTAAAGAAAGAGATAAAACAAATTTTATATCATTACTATCGAACGCAGTTTCAAAAAGAGAAGAAGAAACAAATGTTAATTCCTTGGGATATCCGTATTTAGGGTACTATATATCGGATAGTAGTATATTTGAATTAGTGTTTGCGCCTAAAATAGGAGAAAATGTTTTATTTGAAAATGGAATTTGGTATGTAGTAGATAATACATCAGCTGGTGGGTTGGGTGTTAAACAGTCAGAAAAATATATATCTAGTATAGATGAATCATTAGGTGAAGAAGTAACGGTAGCACTTGTTAATTACTTAACGGGTGACGTCTATATGATAAACGTAACACCAGACGAAGTTTCAGGACTAAATTTATCTAAAGAAAACGTAATTGTAGGGCATAAACATAGATACATAATAGAAACACCAACATGTACAGAGGCAGTTAAGTGTGCAGATTGTGGGTTTATTTTAAAAGAAGCATTAGGTCATTCATATGATAATACACTTGCTACACCAGAGCCTGCAGATGATGCATCACACTACAATAAAACTTGTTCACGTTGTAATATGAAAGGTGGATATGAACCTCATATTTTTGGATATACTCATACAGAAGAAGCGGGTGTTTGGTATCACAGAAGTAGTTGTTCAGTTTGTGGATGGGAAGATCTTTCGAGAACGGAATGTATAATACAATATACATTACCAACATCAGATACACAAAAAAGAGTAAGTCATATAAAGACTTGTAGAACATGTAGATATACTAGAACTGAAGCACATACTTTTGGATATAGATCAATATCTGAAAGTATGCATGAAGAATACTGTACTGATCCAAAATGCGGTTATGTTAGAGGTTCAGAACTACATAGTGATAATGATATGAATGGATTTTGCGATAAATGTTTGCGTTCAATTATAGATTATGGATATCCACAATTAACGACTGTTACAATAAATAAAAAAGATGCATCGGGAGATGAAGCATATTATGCAAAAATAGGTGATACAGTAGTTATAAATTTTGTTGCAGATAGGCCTATTCAAAATGTAAGTGTAAAAATAGGAGGACAAGCAGTAAGTGCACAAAATATACAAAGTACAGTAGATTTAAGAACATGGACTGTAGAATTTCAACTTTTAGCAGCCCATAATATTGCAAATGGAAAACTTGGATTTGAAATAAATTGTGAATCACAAAATGGAATAGAAATGGTAGGACCGGTTACAACGACTATAGATAAAAAATACGTTATATATGATGGAACTGCACCAACGATTGAATATATAAAAAAACAAGACTTAGTTTCAAACTAAGTCTTGTTTTTTAATGTTTTAATCTAATGTCTTCTCCAAAAAATCTACATATAGAGAAGTGTCCAATTATTCTTGAAAGAATTCTTGTATCATACATTTTGCTAAGCTCATCTAATGAAAAGTTTGTTGAGATAATAGTTTTTGTATTTGTATTTAACAATCTTGCATTCAAAATAGTAAAGATTTCAGTAAATTTTGCAGCGGTTAAATTTTCAGTGCCAAGATCATCTATTATTAAAAGATTTACATTAAATAAACTATTATACAATTCTTTTGAACTAGAGTCATTACCATATTTGTAACTAAAAATACTATCTAACAAAACAGGTGAAGTTTGATAAAGCACTGTGTGACCGCGTTTAATCATTTCGTTTGCAATTGAGCTAGAAATATATGTTTTACCAATACCAGTACTACCTGTAAATAGCAAATTTTTTTGAGTTGATTTATTAAAATTTTCAATAAACTTTTTTGATATGTCTAAAATAACTTTTATATTGTCACGTGGAGAAAGATCAGATTTATATTTTTCTGAGTTTGCAATATCTGAGAAAAGATTTAAATCCAAATCTTCAAATGTTTCATTTTGAAGAATTTGCATGTTAGATTTGTTATAAGCCTCATTTAATAATTCTTGTTTCATGCAAGAACACATTTCACTAAGTCTATCTTTAATTATATAACCAGTATCATTACACTTTTTGCAGGAATAATTTGGCGTAAGAGTAACGTGTAGACTCTTTAATATATCTTGCTTTTGCTTCTTTAATTTCAAGATTTCATCTTGAAGTTTTTTAATTGAATCTTTTTTCCCTTCAGAATCAGATAAAAGAGAAAGTCTTGCTGTTTTAATCCCACATTCAATAATTTGTTTATCAATCTTTGAAAGTTCGGGATTTTTATCGTAGATAATTTTTTTCTCAGAAAGAAATAATGCATCCGCTTCATTTCTTTTTATTTCATACTGCCTTTCAATTTTTCTTATGTTACTTGCAAACATATAAACCTCCTTACTTCCTAATTCATATAAAACTTGCTAAGGTCATCAAATTCTGATGATTTGTTTCCTGCAAATTTATTCATGGTAGGAGCATTGGTAGTTTGAACTTTAAAATCTTTTCTTTTTTGTTTTTGTTCATTTAAAAAGTTATTAATATCAGTTTCATTTGTCAAATTTCTTTCATGCCAATCTGTAATTATTTTATCTATATAATCAAAACTTGGATTCGTTTTCGATGTGGTTTTCTTTAAAGCTATCTCAATTATATTTATAGGGTATTTATAATCAATTACCCACTTATCAATATAGGCTTCTTCATACTGAGACAATTTTCTACCTAATCCTAGCTTTTTTGAAATAGTTTTTTTAATACCAAGTAATCCTTCAAAAGCCGAATAGTAATTATCTAAGTCCTGCATAGTTTTAATACCGCTCTTTGACCAACCATCTGCAACTGCAAATAAGTAGTTTTTATGAAGAGCTTGCCTATCGAAACAATATTGAAAAAGAGCTATAATAACATCTTCATCGAAAATATATTTTGCAAACAGCATATCAATGTCCGTGTACCAAGTAGGTGACATTACACCTTGAAAGAACATGGCATTTATTGTGTTTATAGCTTGCGACCTAATGACGTTTTTAGTATTTGACAAAATAGCATCTTCAACAGAAGTTGTAACTTTAATTTTATATAATTTATCAACTTCTTGTTGTTTTAAATCTGCTAAAATATATGTCTTTTGCTTTTTCAAGAGAACGTTATTTTTCTCCCAATATTTAAGACCTTCTTCAATAACGGGAATTGGAAGTGATAATTTTTTTGACAAATCAAGGACAGAAATATCATGACCATACTTACATAGAAATAAACAATATAAATATATCTTAACATAATTTCCATCTGCAGCACCTAAGTGCTCTGTTATAAATACTTCTGGAATGTTAAAATCTGAAAAAATTAATGATGGCTTTTGTTCAAAATTCATCTCGTATCACCTCTAAATGTAATATATCTTTTTTACGCCATAAAATCAACAGCAAAATAAAGGATAAATATGGAAAAACGTTATGCACTTGGGCGCGGAGCGATTGGGGGCACAATTAGGAATTGAATATACATGGGGAAGATACTCGAAGACCTTTCTCCGCACCCAACTACATAACGTTTTATGAATTTAACGGTTTTTATTTATGTAAATGTTAGAATTTATATAATGTTTTATAATACATAAAAGAAAATTAGCGAGTGATTCATTGAAAACTTTTGTGTTAAAAATTAAGAAAAGAGGTAAGAAAACAAGGGTAAAAATATTTATACTTGTTATAGAATCTAAGTTTAATTTAGAAATTATAAAAGCAATGAAGAAAGCCAATATGCAAAAAGGAAATAGTGTTTTATATTCAAAAATTCCCAAAAATTTATTTGAGTAATCATAATTAAAAGGAAATATATATTTTTTCAAAAACATCACCTCGATAGTAATGACTTAATTCCAGAAATACCAGATTGAAAATTTGTATCTATACCAATACCACCAATAAATTCTCTTACGAATTGATTTGATTTTATAAGTGCAATAAAAGAACCAACGATTAATACTTTGTTAAATAGTACATTAGAGCTATCATAAATTAGAGAATATGGTATAAGTAAAATTACAGAAATAATAATTTGCAAAAGAAGTAATGAAGAAAGACACTTTGCCCAACTATTAAAAAAACCTTTTGTTGAAACATTAGAAATACAAAGAATTGCAAATGGGGAAAGTAAGATTAAAACTTTTATTAAAATATATCTGAATGAGAAATTAATTATTAATGCAAACGATGAAATAGAAAGAATGCTTGAGAGTATTCCTTCAACCGAAAACATATCTATAGATGAAATATTTGAATTTATTACAATGGATGTGAGTGTAGAAAATGAAATTTCTTTATCAAAAACATTATTACCTAATTGTAAAAAAAATGAACTAATTAAGTTGGTGCTTGTAACGAAAAAATTACATATTGCATAAGAATAATTCATGGATACACCAGATAAAAAAGCTTGTATAAAAAACTTATACGGTGTTTCAATATTAGATCCGAGTGAGTTGAGAAATAATTAACCTAATACAATAATACAATACAAAAGCTGTAAATAGACAATTTGCTAGTATTAATACTCCAGAACCTTGAGAGCCACTTAATAGCTTATTTGTATTTTCTCCAGTAGATAAAATACTTTTATCAATAAAAACAAGTTTATCAAGAAGATTAAATACTTCTTTGTTGATAGATGAAAATAAATTGTTGCAAAGTTCATTTATTATTGAAATTATATCTACAATCAAATCTTTACCTTGTGTAGTAATAGCATCTTCCATATTGCCCTCCATAATCTATCCGAACAAGCCTTGAATGGCAGATATAACGGGATCAATTAATAGTATAAAAGCATATGAAAATATGGTACTTTTAATTAATTTTCTTCCCATAGTTATTTTTTCTTCATCACCAAAGCTTAATTTTTTCATTAAAAGACCGCTACCTATTGCAACGGCTGCTGCAGGGGTTGCAACTTTTACAATCCATTCTTGAATTTCTGTAAGTCCTTTTGTAATCTTTGTTGTTAAATCATCTCCAGTAAATAGACCTGCATAACACGTGCTGTAAAAAGATAATATAAAAAGAATTAATGATATAATTAAATATCTTTTTTTGTCCATAATAACCTCCGTAAAATCTTATTAAATAAAATGCTTGCTGCTTTGATTACTTATGTGATAAGGAATTAAAGTAACAACAAGTGGTGCAATAATTTCTTTTCCTGTAGAAATAAAGCACAATGCCTCAAAAGTCTTAAGGCTTGTTGAGAAAAAGTTAGTATCATAAATAAAGTCATGAAAGACTTGTGTAGAAATACTTTCTGAAATATTAGAATTTTCAGAACGAAAAGTATTAAGGATATAATTAAATTTTGTTTCCTTTGCATTTTCTGCAATGCTTCGAGAATACTTAATTTTATCCTCCTTTCCCAGTTGCTTTTGAGCTTCTTCAATTGTAAATATGTCATCTGTTCGAAACCAAATTTTGCTTACTAAGCTTTGTATAATTACTTTTGCAGTAGACTGCTCTTTTACAGCATTTAATAGTGAAGTATAACTTTGTGTAGAGATAATATTTATGCACTTTGCTTCACGACTTTGCGAAAAAAATGATGCGTCATTTTCTGTGACATATTCTGAATATTCGTCGCATACAAAAGCAACTGGAGAAATATTGTTTTCTTTAGAAAGTCGCATAAGAACTTCTGATTCAAAGTCTAGTTTTAAATATGCTGCGATGATTTTAGATAAGTTTCTATATTCTGAAATATTCATATTTAAAACAATGACCTCGTTTTTTATGTTTTCAAATCCTTTGAATGTTATATCTTTTCTGTTGGGACAAAACGTGCGTTTTACGTCTAAGTCGTTTATAAATATTTGAGTTATTCGAGAAATTTCCGATTGGATAATCGATAGGACTTTAGAATCTAGAGTTTGAAACTCTGTTTGAAAAAAATCGATACAAGTATTAAATTCATAAACTTGAGTATAACTTAGTTTGTCTTGTAAAAATAAATCCTTTACAAAATCGAGTTTTTCTTTTAGATACCTCTTGTCATAAATTAATTTGTGTAATTCTAGAAAAGTTACATAGCCATCATTATACATTCTACATAGCTTTATACATTCTGTTAAATATAATTCTACTTTGTCTAGCCAGTATGTATCTGTGGCATGTTGATTTGAAAAAAGTGTTAAAATCGTTCTTAGACGATTTGCTAAAATAGATGGTTTTAAATTAGGTTTGTCTAACGGGTTATACGTTTCTTTACCATTTAACTCGATAATTCGTAATTTCTTATCTGATCCTTGAATCATTTCTTTAACCTTAAAATGAAAATTACCTTTTACATCTAATATGAGCATTCCAATATTTTTAGATAACAATTGTTTGACAAATGGATACATGGCTGAAGAGGTTTTCCCAGTTCCTATAGTTCCAGTAATTAATATATTTTGATAAAGACCATTTTCTGGGATTATCACAGGAGAATTCATAAATTTGTTTGTACCAATGTACAGGGATATTTCATTTTTATTTTCTAATTGGCAGTTTGCTACGTTTTTATTAAAGGAGAATAGCTCTGGAAGAATAAGTTTACCGAAAATGTTATTTGAAATTAATATCCATGTGACAAAAATTGTTATTGAATAGTAGAGCTTGATATTATCCCAAAGCCATGGGTCTATTGTATATTCTGAACTAAACAATGTGTAAGTATAGCTTTTTGTTTCATATATGGGGGTGAACAATATGAAATTAAAAAACACTATAATTAATACAGTTATTGAAATAAATAAAATTTTGTTATACAATCTACCTGTGCTTGATATAAGAATCAGCTCCTATCGGATGAAAGTTTTGCTTTGCTCATATTTAACTTTGAACCTTGTTTTTCATGTAACACATTTATTTCTAAAAATGAGCATATAATATAAAATGTAGTGATAATATGAAAAATAAATGAGTAAAAAAATAATTGAAAAATTAAAGAATCTGATAGAAAAAACTTAAATATCAATGAAAAAACAATTAAGATAAAAATGAAGTAAAGGTAAAAGTTTGTAACCCTCAAGTTGATCACCACCTTATGAAGGGATTTTATCATTATAATTTTCATTGTCTAGTACTTTATAAAAAAAACTAGAAAATTAAGTCGACGGATTTCGACAATGAAAGGAGTGAAACATATGGTAACAAAAGAAATGCTAATAGGAGATATTATTCAAATGAATGAAAGATTTCCAGAAATACTTTTGAATGCAGGAATGCATTGCCTAGGATGCCCAGCATCAGCAGGTGAAAGCTTAGAGGAAGCGTGTGCAGTACATGGAATAGATGTAGAAACATTACTAGAAGAACTAAATTCAGCAGAACAATAGTTTGATATTGGCAATTTTCTTTAGCAATTAACATTACTAAAGAAAGTTGTCATTACTTGTTATAATGCCTATATATGAAGCATGTACAGATAAAGATACCAATAAAAAGAAGCAAAAATAAACGATTCAAAATTTATTAAAAAAGATTGACAGTCGAAAATTTTTGTAGTAACATATAGAGGCAGTCGTGATTATGCGGCTGTTACATGGGCCATTAGCTCAGTTGGCAGAGCACTTGACTTTTAATCAAGTTGTCCGCAGTTCGAATCTGCGATGGCTCACC
>CAZNFG010000007.1:41608-48984 GCA_964572605.1 uncultured Eubacteriales bacterium | reverse complement strand
TAGGAAATCCAATATTTTCAAAGATTGACGAAATGCAAAAAAAAGATATTATAGTGCTTGAACTTAGTAGTTTTCAACTAATGACTTTAAAGAAAAGTCCAAACATTTCAGTTATAACAAATATATCACCAAATCATTTAGATATTCATAAATCATATGATGAGTACATAGAAGCAAAATGTAATATTTTCAAGTATCAAAGAAAAAAAGATTTACTAATTACAAATTATGATAACGATATTACGAGAGAACTTGCAAATGAAGCAAAAGGACATGTTAGATTTTTTAGTGTTAGAAATAAATTAAAAGATGGTGTAATTTTAGATAATGATGAGATTGTTATTTTTGAAAAGGGTAAGAGGACACCAGTAATAAATATAAATGAAATCTTTTTATTAGGAATGCATAATGTCGAAAACGCATGTACAGCAATTGCTACAACAAAAGATTTAGTTAAAATGGAAAGTATAAAAGAAGTTCTTACAACGTTTAAAGGCGTTGAGCATAGAATGGAATTCGTAAGAGAGTTAGAAAATGTTAAGTGGTATAACGATTCTATTGGAAGTAGCCCAACAAGAACTATTGCTGGTTTAGCAAGTTTCAGAGAAAAAGTAATTTTAATTGCTGGAGGATATGATAAACATTTAGATTATACTGATATGGGTAAATATATAGTAGATCATGTAAAATTACTGATACTTATGGGACAAACTAAAGAAAAAATTAAAAATGCAACAATGGAAGAAATAAAGAGAAGAGAAAACGATACAGAAGTTAAAATTTATGAATGTGATTCATTAGAAGAAGCTATTAACATTGCAAAAGAAAATTCACAAGAGGGTGACACAGTGTTTTTTTCACCTGCAAGCGCAAGTTTTGATATGTTTAAAGATTTTGCAGATAGAGGAAATAAATTTAAAGAGATAGTAAATAATCTATAACTATGGATGCAAGGTGGAATATTTTTCAAATTCAGACTTGAATTATTCCAGATTTACATATAAAATATACATGTAAAGAAAGATGTACAAAAGAAATGAGGGGAAATTTATGAGTTTATTTAGTAAGTTTGCTTTTCCATTTGGCTTTAATAAAAAGAATAAATGCTTACCAGAGGGCTCTATACCTTTAATGAGCATTTCAAAAGAAGACGAGATGGCTCCTAGTTATCCCGTTAATACATACAAAACTATTGCGTCTTTTGATATTAAGTTGGAAAACCCGAAATATCAAGGTGCAATTCCAGATGCTACCATAAAGTTTTATCCGTTTAATTAGTCAAATGGCTCTTGACAAGAAATTCAAAAGAGTATATAATTTCACACGTTGACACTTAGAGATATATTGCTTATATGGAAAATATTAGCTAAATATAGATAATTATTAAAGAAATTTGACCTGGAGGAGGGAAATCAGATATGGCACAACCAAAAAGAAGATGGTCTAAAGCTAGAACAGGACTTAGAAGATCTACATGGAAATTAGAACAACCAACATTTGTTGAATGTAAAGTATGTCATGAACCAGTTGAACCACATAGAGTATGTAAGAATTGCGGAAACTATGATGGAGAAAAAGTATTAAACATTAAAGATAAGACCGCTAAAGAAAACCAATAGTTTTAACATCAAAAAGCAACTTTGAAAAAGAGTTGCTTTTTTTCTTATACAGGATATTTCAGTGAAAGGAGAAAATTCTTATGAAAAAGATTCTTATAAAAGATACTGTCTCAGATTCAATTGCAAACGAGATGGGAATTGAACCAGGGGATTTTTTACTTAATGTAAATAGCGTAGAAATAAAAGATATACTAGATTATAAATATCAAATATATGATGAATTTATCACTATTTTAATAGAAAAAGCTTCAGGTGAAATTTGGGATTTGGAGATTGAAAAAGAAGAAAATGAAGATTTAGGTCTAATTTTTGAAGAACAACTTATAGATAAACCAAGAAACTGTGCTAATAAGTGCATTTTTTGTTTCATGGATCAATTACCATCTAAAGTTAGAGATACTTTAATATTTAAAGATGATGACTTTAGACTATCTTTTATTACAGGCAACTATGTGACACTTACAAACTGTGGCTATAAAGATTTAGATAGAATAATTGAATATCATCTAAGTCCAATAAATATATCTGTTCATGCAACACAGCCAGAAGTGAGATCTATGATGCTTAATAATAAAAATGCAGGTAATATACTAGATCAAATTAAATATCTAACAGAAAAAGATATAACTGTTAATGCACAAATTGTACTTTGTCCAGGAATAAATGATGGAGAAGTATTAAACAAAACAATTTTAGATTTATCTAATTTTTATCCAAATTTATTATCCATTGCAATTGTTCCAGTAGGACTTACAAAACATAGAAAAAACTTATATAAATTAAATGGTTTTACAAAGCAATCTGCTAAAAAAGTTATTAAACAAATTACAAAATGGCAAGATAAACTTAAGAAAGAAAAGGGTACATATCTAGTTTTTGCCGCTGATGAGTTTTACATAAAGGCAGAAGAATCAATTCCTGAGTATGAAAGATATGAAGAATTTGAACAATTGGAAGATGGTATTGGACTTCTTTCATATTTTACAATGAACTTCAATAAATCTCTTATGCGATTTAAGCCACATAAATGTGAAAAAACAGTATCAATTGCAACTGGCACAAGCTCATATGAGTTTATAAAAGAAAAATCAAATATTCTAGAAAATACATTTGAAGGGTTAAAAATAAATGTATATCCTATTGAAAATAATTTTTTTGGTCATAATATAACTGTTACCGGACTAATAACTGGTGGAGATTTAATAAAACAATTAAAAGATAAAGATTTGGGTGAATATCTAGTAATAGATAAAAAGATGCTTAAAAGCGACGAGGATATCTTTTTAGATGATATTACGTTAGAAATGGTATCTAATTCACTTGAAATTAAAATCGTGAAATCTGACTCACTTGGTGAAAAATTTATTAAAGCAGTTATTAATGGAAAATAATTAAATTGTAAAAAAAGACGCCCCTTCCTATCCATTTAAAAAATAGATAAAAAGGAACGTCTTTTTTGTTAAGTTTAAAATATAGAATAAAGTAAAAATAATTCTGCAGCAAGTGAAGATACTAAAGATACAACTGTTATCTGTGTGTTGATAGATGGTCCAGCAGTATCTTTGAATGGATCACCAATTGTATCACCAATTACAGCAGCTTTGTGAGCATCAGATCCTTTGCCTCCAAAGTTACCAGCTTCTATATATTTCTTTGCATTATCCCATAATCCACCTGCATTGCTCATAAGCATTGCAAGTAATAATCCAGATAAAATATTTCCTGTCAAAAAACCTCCAATAGCTTCGACACCACCAACGAAACCAACAGCTAAAGTAGCAAATATAGCAACCAAGCTTGCTGGTAATAATTCTTTCATTGCTCCTGTTGTAGCTATTGTAATACATTTACCATAGTCAGGTAATGAAGTACCATCTTTAATTCCAGGATTTTCTTTAAATTGTTTATGAATCTCATCAACTAATTTTTGAGAATTTTTATTTACACCAAATATTAATAAAGCAGAGAATACAGCAGGAATAGAAACACCAACTAATGCTCCAAAGAATACAGTCGGATTCATAATATCAAAACCCGAACCAGTTCCTATGATCTCTGTAAATGCAGCAAGAAGCGCTATTACAGTTAATCCTGCTGCAGCAATTGCAAATCCTTTTGTAATTGCTTTTGTTGTATTACCAGCAGAATCTAATTCATCGGCTACTTTTATTACATCTTCTCCTAAGTTACCCATTTCTGCAAGTCCACGTGCATTATCTACTATAGGTCCATATGCATCATTTGATACAATCATTCCTACAATAGAAAGCATTCCTATTGCAGACATTGAAATTCCTAAAAGCTCATACCCTTCTCCTAAAGGTTCACAAAGTTTATATGATGCAAGAGCCGCAAGACCAATACCCACAAGAGCTGGCAAGCTACTTAATAAACCATATGCAAATCCAGACAAAACTGTGAAAGCAGGTCCTTTTTGACAACTCTCAGCAACTTTTGCTACTGGTTTTTTATCATCACCTGTGAAGAAATCACTTGTTATACCAATTATCATTCCAATGAACATTCCAATAACACTTGCTCCCCAAATTCTCATTTCAAAGCCACATAAATATGTTGCAACAAATGTAAATGCTGCAAATAGGAAACAAGTTAAATATGTTCCACTATTAAGAGCTTTACTTGGAGTACCATTTTTTCTAATCTTAGAACATAGAACGCCAAAAATTGAAGCAAGTAGTCCAAGTGATGCAAAAGCAAATAATATAGAAACTTGTCCAAGAGGTAAAGCAAGTATCATAGTAGCTGCAATAGCCGCTATATTTGAATCAAATAAATCAGCTCCCATACCTGCAACATCACCAACATTATCACCAACGTTATCTGCAATAACTGCAGGATTTCTTGGATCATCTTCTGGTATTCCAAGTTCAACTTTACCTGTTAAGTCAGCTGCAATATCTGCAGTTTTTGTAAATATTCCACCACCAGCTTTAGCAAATAATGCAAGAGAACTTGCACCAAAACTAAAAGCAAGTATTGAATCTGAGTTTCCAGTTAAAAGATATAAAACTGCAGCACCAAGTAGAGAAGTACCTACAACTGCCATTCCCATTACAGCACCACCTCTAAAACCACAAACAAATGATGAACCTATATCTTTTTTTGCAAGTGTTGCTGTTTTTACATTAGCAATTGTAGCTATACTAATACCAATCCAACCTGCAAAAGCAGATAAAACCGAACCCATGATATATGAAATAGCCATAGTAAAATTGTTTAAAATTACTGCATCTTCTTTCCAAATTGGGGTTGGAAATATAAGAACTATGACAATTGCTGCAATTACCATAAATATTGCTAAAATAGAATATTCTTTTTTCAAAAATTTAAACGAATTCTCTCTAATAAGCTTTCCAATATCTGCCAATTTCTGATTTTCAGTTGGTTGTTTCATTACCCATTTATAAAAATATGCTGCAACCAAAAATGAGATAAAAGAAATAACAATTGATATTACTGCCCACATGATGTCTAGTGAATCAAACATAAAAACTGCACCTCCTATTAAATTTATGTAACAATAGTTACATATAAATAATAGCATTCTTAAATGTAAAATAAAAGCAATATATAGATATTTTTATTTGTGTTAAAGAGTATACATAATTTGTCATTTATTATTGACAATTTACATAATTTATCATATAATTATATACGGTAACTAAAAATTTATAGGAGGATTCTGACAATGAAACAGAACACGACGTACAAAACGACTGCACGGGACCGCCGCCGCTTTAGGAGATTTCTTCTCCTGATCGCCATCGGCATCGCACTGTTTCTCTTCTCCAACAGCTTATCCAAGATGGTTGGGGGGAACATCGTGAATGCGGCGCTTGTGATCATCGCCATTTGTGCCGGTCTGGCATATTGGGCATATCGCAAGCGCAGCTCAATCATGAAGCTGCTTTTCAAGAGCGGGGAAAAGATCAAGGAAAACCTTGAAATTCCCCTGCACAATGCGATGGATGAGGCTGAGGATGAGGATGAAGATGATGAAGATTATCCTAAACCCATGCCTATCCTCAGCACTGCTGTTGACGAGCGGTGGGCGCCGCAAGTTGAAAACATTGCTGTTCCGGTAGGGTATATTGCATTGAGAGATATCTCTGGAGTTTCTCGTGTGATACCAGCCCCGCCTGAGGGGATGCGCTACACAAAGGAGCTGCAACTGGTCAAGATCCCAAAAACGCAGGCCCAGATCCTTGATGAAATCTGCACAAACCAAGCAGAAATCATCAAAAGACTCAACAAGGTTGAGAGTGCAACAGCAAAAACTGCTGCGCCTCGTAAACCGAAGGCGGCTGATCCTGCTCCTGCGGCAAAAGCTGCAACACCTCGTAAACCGAGAGCAGCAAAAACTGACGTCGCAGAATAACTTACCAGAGACCCCGCAAATGCGGGGTCTTTTTTTATGCATTGCACTTGACTAATTGGAATATTTTAGTTATTATATATTTATTGATATTTGGTGTTGATTACATATTAGTAGCTTATTTATATTCTTATTTAAAGAGAGAAGAAGTCGAGATTGGCTGAGAACTTCTTCAAGATAAATAAATAAACGAATTTCGAATGTATGAGCCTTACTACGAAAGTAGTACGTTTAAGAAGCGTTAATTCTATTTAAGAGTTAGCTAAGTTTTTTAGCTAGAACCTGGGTGGTACCGCGGAGATAAAAATTCGTCCCATGTATGTTTAAAATGCATACATGGGATTTTTTATATTAAGGAGGAAAAAAGAATGCAAGAAAAAATCAAACAATTAGTATCCGAACTAAATGAAAAACTTTCTAATGTAAAAACAATGCAAGAATTAAACGATTTGAAAGTTTTGTATCAGGGAAAAAAAGGTATTATCACTGAATTAAGCAATGGTATAAAAGATGTATTGCCAGAAGAGAAAAAAGAATATGGTATTCAGATGAATATTTTAAGAGAAGCTTTTAATATTGGTTATGAAGAAATTAGAACAAAACTTGAAGAAGAAATAGTTAATAAAAAATTAACAGAAGAAACAATAGACATTTCGCTTCCTGCAACTAAAAATATGAGAGGCTCTAAGCATCCATTTAACAGAATAATCGAAGAAGTAGAAGATTTATTTGTGTCAATGGGATATGATGTAGTTGATGGACCAGAGTTAGAAGATGACGAACATTGCTTTAGACTACTAAATTATACTGTTGGTCATCCTGCTCGCGATGCGCAAGACACCTTTTATATTGACGAAGAGTATTTACTTAGAACACAAACATCTGCATCTCAATCAAGAGTCATGCAAGCAAACAAAGAAAAATCACCAATAAGAATAATATGTCCTGGAAAAACCTATAGAAGAGACGATGATGCAACTCATTCACATCAATTTGGTCAAGTAGAAGGATTAGTAATAGATAAAAATATTTCACTTGCAGATCTTAAAGGAACACTTGAAATATTTGCTAAAAAAATATTAGGGCCTGATACAAAAGTACGTTTCAGACCAAGTTATTTCCCTTTTACATCTCCATCTTGTGAAGTAGATGTATCGTGTTTTAAATGTGGTGGTAAAGGATGTTCTCTATGTAAGAAAACAGGTTGGATCGAACTTTTAGGTGCAGGTATGGTTCACCCGAACGTACTTGAAATGGCTGGCTATGACCCGAAAAAAGTGACTGGTTTCGCATTTGGTATGGGACCAGAACGTATTGCAATGCTGAAATATGGTGTGAATGATATTCGTCACTTCTATACA
>CAZNFG010000007.1:0-41598 GCA_964572605.1 uncultured Eubacteriales bacterium | reverse complement strand
GTATGGTTCATCCAAATGTATTACAAATGAGTGGTTATGACCCTGAAGTATATACAGGGTTTGCATTTGGAACGGGATTAGATAGACTTGCAATGTTTAAGTATTCAATACCAGATATACGACTAATGTATACAAACGACATTAGGTTCTTAAAACAGTTTGACAGAAAGGATGAAGAATATGAAGTTAAGTATTAATTTTCTAAAAGATTATATAGATGTTCCTGTTGATGTCAATACATTAGGTGAAGATATGACAAATATAGGAAACGAATACAATAGTGCTGGTAAACTTATAACAGTTAGTGGCCTAACTATAGGTAAAATTTTATCTTGCGAAATGCATCCAGATTCTGATCACCTACATGTATGTTTAGTAGATATAGGAAAAGAGACTTTACAAATAGTATGTGGAGCGCCAAACGCAAGAGTTGGGCTAAAAGTAATAGTTGCAACAGTTGGTGCAAAACTTCCTGATGGCGAAATAAAGAAAGGTAAGCTAAGAGGTGTAGAATCTTTTGGTATGCTTTGTTCAATCGAAGAATTAGGACTAGAACATAAGTTTTTAAAACCTGAAGATAAAGAAGGAATCGCTGAATTAGGTGATGATGCTGTAATTGGAGAAGATCCTATTAAATACTTAGGGTTAGATGATGAAGTTATAGATTTTGAACTCACAGCAAATAGAGGAGATTTACTCTCAGTATTAGGTATGGCATATGAAATATCTGCACTATATAATTTACCTATGAAAGATATAGATCTTTCATATTCTGAAAGTAAAGATGATTTTAATGAAAATTTCAAATTAAAAGTTGAGACAGAAAACTGTCCTTTATTCTATGCAAAAAAAGTAGAAAATATTGTTATAAAAGAAAGTCCTACATGGCTTAAAAATAGACTTATTGCATCTGGTATAAGACCAATTAATAATGTGGTAGATATAAGCAACTACGTTATGCTTGAAGTTGGTCAACCTCTTCACTTCTATGATGCAGATAGATTAGGTGATACGCTAGTTGTAAGAATGGCGAAAGAAAATGAAAAGCTAACAACTCTTGATGGAATTGAAAGAGTACTTTTAGAAAATGATATTGTAATTGCAAATAAAGAAAAAGCAATAGGACTTGCCGGTGTTATGGGTGGTTTTTCTACTGAAATTGAACAAGATACAAAAAATATTGTAATCGAATCTGCAATATTTAATCCTGTAAAGGTAAGACTTACTTCTAAAAAGATTTTAAGAAGTGAAGCGTCTAATAGATTTGAAAAAGGTTTAGATCCAAAGAGAACTTTAATGGCAATTGAAAGAAGCTGTAACTTATTAGAAAAATATGCTGATGCAAAGATAGTTGGAAAAATTGCGATACATAATGAAATTGAAAATAAAGATAGAGTAATTGAAGTAACATTCCAAAACATTAAAAATGTATTAGGAGTAGATATACCAAATGATGACATTCTTAATATATTAAAAAGATTAAAATTAGATACAAATGTTGATGGCGAAAAACTTATAGTAAACGTTCCATCAAGAAGACTTGATTTACAAATAAAAGAAGATTTGATTCATGATATCGGAAGATATTATGGAATGAATAGTATGATTGGTAAACAAATGATTCTTCCAGTGCAACCAGGTCATTATGACAAATTTAAAAGAGCTGCTAGAAATAAAATGATTTCACTTGGATTAAATGAAACACTAAGCTATGCTCTTATTCCTGAGCTTGAAGTTCCAAAATATTCTACAGAAGATTTTGATACAGTTAAAATATTAGATCCTATGACAGAAGAGAGAAATGCTCTTAGATATAGTTTAATCCCATCACTAAAAATGATTTTTGATTATAACAAAGCAAGAAGTGAAAAAGATATTTCTATATTTGAAATAGGTAAAAGTTTCTATAGAAAAGACGGAAAATATGGAGAAAATTTATCACTTGCCGCTCTTATGACTGGAACATATACTGTAGGTATAGAAAAAAAGACAGTAGATTTTTATGTCATAAAAGGAGTATTAGAAGAATTATTAGATTATCTTGGATTTAATAATAGATATAAATTAGAAATAACCGACTTACCAAAAGAACTTCATCCAGGTCAAGCAGCAACTATTATAATAGATAATAAAAATATTGGGTTTATAGGAAAGATACATCCAAATATATCTCATAAAGACAATATCTATGTTATGGAAGTAAACTTAGAAATGTTATCTGAAAGTAAACACGAAGGTATGAAATATAAAGAGATATCAAAATTTCCTAATGTATTAAAAGACGTTGCATTTATAGTAGATAAAAATGTTCTTTCAGAAGACATTGAAAACATAATAAAAACAGTTGGAGGTAGAAACTTAGTAAATCTTGAAGTTTTTGATGTATATACTGGAGAAAATATTGCAGCAGGAAAGAAGTCTATTGCTTATTCACTTACATTTAATAATAATGAAAAAACATTAAGTGATGATGAAGTATTAAGTATTTTTAATAAGATAATAGATAAAGTTACCAGTGAATGCCATGCTATATTAAGAGATTCATAATTGACCCTTATTTACATAAGTGATATAATTATATTATCAACATATGTTAAAGGAGGAAAACCTCGATGAAACGGATGATCTTTCTGTTTTTAGTCATGGTCCTACTTGGTGGGCTTGTGCCGGATCTTCAAAGGTTCATACTTGGGTCTTTGTCCCGGCTCGTAAGTGCAATTTGGAATGCAAATATCTGGATTTTGATTCTAATTGCCTTACTTATATTGCTCATCAGACATCTTGCGAAAAAACGCTAGTACTTTAAGTACTGGCGTTTTTTAAGCATTAAATCATTTGACTTTTTACTGTATTTTCTGTACAATGTAACGTGTGAGGTGAAAGAAATGTCAAAACCAATTGTAGCAATAATAGGACGTCCTAATGTTGGTAAATCAACATTTTTCAATTATATAATAGGTGAAAGAAAATCAATCGTTGAAGATACTCCTGGTGTTACCAGAGACAGAGTATATGCAGATAGTGAATGGCGTGGTAGAAAATTTACTTTAATTGATACTGGAGGAATAGAGCCTAATTCTAACGATGAAATTCTTGTTCAAATGAGAAAACAAGCCCAAATTGCAATGGAAACAGCGGATTTGATTATTTTCTTAACTAATATTAAAGAAGGTGTAACTGCAGCAGATTACGAAGTTGCAACGATGCTTAGAAAAACTAAAAAGCCTATAGTACTTGTTTGTAATAAAGCAGATAAAATTGGAGATGTTCCCGACGAGCTATATGAGTTCTATAACTTAGGTCTTGGTGACCCTCTTCCAGTATCTTCTTTAAATCAATTAGGTACAGGAGAAGTGTTGGATGCAATATATGAGAAATTCCCAGAAGAACTAAATCAAGATGAAGATAGTGAATATATTAAGGTTGCCGTTATTGGAAAACCAAACGCTGGTAAATCTTCTTTAATAAATAAAATATTAGGAGAAAATAGATTAATAGTTTCAGATATTGCAGGAACAACACGTGATGCAATTGATTCTAAATTTGAAAACGAATATGGAAAATATATTTTTGTAGATACTGCTGGTATTAGAAGAAAAAGTAAGATTGAAGAAGATATTGAAAAGTACAGCATCATTCGTGCAAAAGCTGCGATAGATAATGCTGATGTATGCATATTAGTAATAGATGCAACTGAAGGTGTAACTGATCAAGATACAAAGATTGCTGGAGAAGCACACGAATCAGGAAAAGGTATAATTATTCTTGTTAATAAGTGGGATCTTATTGATAAAGAAACTGGTACATTAGAAGAATTTAAAAAAGATGTATATACAGAACTTGCATATTTAAAATATGCACCAACTATATTTGTATCTGCTTTAACTGGTCAAAGAATAGATAAACTTTTCCCTATGATAAATTCTGTTAATGAGCAAAATTCTTTAAGAATCACTACTGGAATGTTAAATAACATTATTGAAGAAGCTATTACACTGGTTCAACCTCCAAGTGATAAAGGAAGAAGATTAAAAATATATTATGCAACTCAAGTTACTACAAAACCACCTACATTTGTTGTATTTTGCAATAGCACTAAGTTATTCCATTTTTCTTACCAAAGATATTTAGAAAATCAAATTAGAAAAAACTTTGGCGGTCTAATTGGAACTCCTGTTAGAATTCTCGTAAGAGAAAAAGAAAAAGAAAGATAATTAATATATATAATAGGAGGGGTTATTATGGTTTGGCAAATAATTGTTATAGCAATGATTGGTTATTTAATTGGTAGCATTAACTTATCTATAATACTTTGTAAGGCAATGGGTAAGGGAGATATTAGGTCATATGGTAGTGGCAACGCAGGAATGACTAATGCACTTCGTGTACTTGGTCTTGGGCCAGCAATATTAGTTTTTATATTTGATGTATTAAAATCTTTTATACCTATTTTAATAGCAAAATACTTAATACTATTAGGAAATATTCCTACAGAAAGCTTAGAGCTTGCTCAAGAACTTTCAATACTTTCTGCTGCACTTGCTACTATTCTTGGACATGATTATCCAATATATTATGAGTTTAAAGGTGGAAAAGGTATTGCAACATCACTTGGTGCAATTACAATAATTGAATGGAGAATTCGGACTAATTTGTTTTGTGTTTGCGCTATTAATAATACTTTTATCTAGAATGGTTTCTCTTGGTTCAATACTGGCAGCACTTCTATATCCAGTACTTATTGTTATCATTGGAACAAGATTTACGTATGCAATGCCATATATAATATTTGCATGTTTACTTACTTCAATTGCAATATATAAGCATAGAAGTAATATTAAAAGATTATTAGATGGAAATGAAAATAAAATATGGAAGACAAAAAAAGAAAAACTTGAACTTGCAAAGGAAGGTTTTAATAAAGAAAATTCTACCTCAGAAAAGTAAACACAAAAGAAAGGTATATTTTACTATGAGTAAAAAAATAGCTATAATACGGAGCTGGTAGTTGGGGAGTTGCACTTGCCATACTACTAGATAGAAATAATCATGATGTAAGTCTTTGGTCTTACAATTCAGAAGAAGCAAGAATTATAAACGAAGAAAGAAAATGCAAGTTCTTGCCTAATATAACTGTTTCTGATTCTATTAAATGTTATACAGATTTTGAGAGCACATTAAAAAACGCAGATATAATTCTTATTGTTACACCATCAAATGCAATCAGAGATACAGCGAACAAAATAAAAGATTTTGTTACAGATAATCAGATTTTTGTTTTATGTTCAAAAGGAATGGAGAAGGATACTCAAAAAGTATACACCGAGGTTATTAAAGAAATCTTTCCAAATAACGAAGTTGCTGCTCTTTCTGGTCCTAGCCATGCAGAAGAAGTTTCTGAAAATATTCCAACAGCAGTGGTAATTGCTAGTGAAAATGACGAAACTTCAGAAATTTTACAAAATATTTTTATGAATGATAAATTCAGAGTATATACAAATGATGATTTACTTGGTGTAGAAATGGGTGGTTCTTTAAAAAATATAATTGCTCTTGCCTGTGGTATTGCAATTGGGCTTGGATATGGAGACAACACAATCGCCGCATTAATCACTCGTGGAATATTTGAGATTTCTAGACTTGGTGTAGAAGCTGGTGCAAAAAAGCAAACGTTTTATGGACTTACTGGAGTAGGAGATCTATTTGTAACTTGTTCAAGTAAACATAGTAGAAATAGAAGTGCGGGTATATTGATTGGTCAAGGTAAAACAGTTGAAGAGGCCATAAAAGAAGTTGGGATGGTTGTTGAAGGTGTAAATGCTGTTGAAGGTGCATATATTCTTGCACAGAAATATAGTGTTAGCACACCAATTATAAATGAAATGTATGATATAATTCATAACAAAAAAACTCCACAAGAAGCAACATTAAATTTAATGACAAGAGGTAAAAAGACTGAATTTTAAAATAAGGGGGATCTAATATGAAAAACAAAGCAATTACGTCACGCAGCGAAGATTTTGCAAAGTGGTATGATGACGTAGTAAAAGCAGCAAAATTAGCTACATATTCTGGAGTAAAAGGTTGTATTATTATTGAACCCAATGGATATGCTATATGGGAAAACATGCAAAAAACATTAGATAAAATGTTTAAAGATACAGGTCATCAAAATGTTAATATGCCAGTTTTTATTCCAGAATCACTTTTAATGAAAGAATCTGAACATGTTGAAGGATTTGCTCCAGAAGTTGCATGGATAACTCAAGGTGGAAATAATCCACTTGAAGAAAGATTATGCTTTAGACCTACATCAGAAACATTATTTAGTGAGTACTATTCTAATGTAGTTAAGTCATATAGAGATTTACCAAAGCTATATAATCAATGGGTTAATGTGGTTAGATGGGAAAAAGAAACAAGACCATTTTTACGTTCAAGAGAATTCTTATGGCAAGAAGGTCATACAATTCATGAAACAGCTAAAGAAGCTGAAGAAGAAACATTAAGAATGTTAATGGTTTATAAAAAGTTTTTCACAGATTATTTAGCAATACCTGCACTTGTTGGTAAAAAAACAGAAAAAGAAAAATTTGCAGGTGCCGAATATACATACACAATTGAAGCATTAATGTATAATGGTGTATCACTTCAAAGTGGAACATCACATTACTTTGGTCAAAAATTTAGCAAACCATTTAATATATTATTTAATAATAGAAATAATGAGTTAGAAAATGTATATCAAACTTCATGGGGCGTTTCTACAAGAATGATTGGTGGACTTATAATGGTACATAGTGATGATAATGGATTAGTTTTACCACCCAAGATTGCGCCAAGACAAGTAGCAATTGTTCCAATAGGAACAGACGAGAACGTTATGCGTAAGGCTGATGAAATCTTTGACTTATTGCAAGATGCTGGAATTACTGCATTCGTAGATAGAAGTGAAAAGTCTCCAGGATTTAAATTTGCAGAGCATGAAACAAATGGCATACCAATAAGAATAGAACTTGGTCCTAAAGACCTAGAAGAAAACACTTTAATAGTTGCTAGACGTGATACGAGAGAAAAATTTAAAGTATCACTTGATGAAAATATAGTAAATTATGTGGAAGATTTGATGACATCTATTCAAAATAATCTATTAGAAACAGCAACAAAGAGAAGAAACGAGCTTATATTCACCGCAAAAAATATGGATGAAATGAAAGATATAATGATAAACCATCCAGGCTTTGTAAAAGCAATGTGGTGTGGTGATGAAGAATGCGAAGTTAAAATAAAAGAAATACGTGGAACTAAATCAAGATGTATTCCTTTTGATGAGGAACAAGAACATATCTCTGATACATGTGTATGCTGTGGTAAACCGGCAAAAACAATGGTAATATGGGGAATACAATATTAATAAATTCTTAGACGTCTGTTATATATAATAGACGTCTATTTTTTGTAAAATTTTCTTTACAAGTTAAATTTTTTGTAATAAAATAATTGCATTGCATTCGAAAACTGCTTTAAGATATTTTTTTAAAAAGGGGTGCTTAAAAGTTTTATGATACACCTAGAAAATATTTCTAAAACATTCAAAGTAGCCAAGCGAGGTTCTAAATCTTCCGATGTCATTAAATCCTTTTTCAAACGAGAATACAAAGAAATTAATGCACTAAGTGATGTGTCGTTTGATATTGGTGAAGGCGAAATAGTTCGGTTACATAGGACCAAATGGTGCAGGCAAATCCACTACAATTAAAATAATGTGTGGCATATTAACTCCTACAAGTCGGTAAATGCATTATTGATGGCAAGGTTCCATATAAGGAACGAAAATCTTATGTTAAAAATATTGGCGTTACATTTGGTCAACGCTCTCAATTATGGTGGGATGTTCCACCAGATGATTCTTTCTATCTCTTAAAAGATATCTATAATATTCCAAAAGACAAGTTTGAAGAAAATAGAGAAATGTTAATTAATTCGTTAGATTTAAGTCAAATTATAAACACCCCAACAAGACAATTAAGTTTAGGTCAAAGGATGCGATGTGAAATTGCAGCCTCGCTTTTGCATGATCCAAAAATATTATTCTTAGATGAACCTACTATTGGATTAGATGCAGTTTCAAAAATTGCAGTTAGGAAGTTTATAAACGAACTAAACGAGAAAAAAGGAACTACAGTAATTCTTACAACTCATGATATGCAAGACATAGAAGCTCTTACAAATAGAGTTATATTAATTGGTAAAGGTAAAAAACTTTATGATGGTACGTT
The DNA here is from genome assembly GCA_964572605.1 of uncultured Eubacteriales bacterium. Lineage (GTDB taxonomy): Bacteria > Bacillota > Clostridia > TANB77 > UBA1234 > UBA1234. Next base: position 33,319 of record CAZNFG010000007.1, on the reverse strand, counting down.
AAATGAGATACGAAAGAAATATTCTTCAAGATATGTTTTAAGTGTTCAATATGAATATACAAATAATAATATAAATATTTCTAATGTAGAAGTGGCAGAAAGAAACGAACAAAGAGCAGTGTTAAAATTTAATTCTAATATTATAAAAGTACAAGAAGTAATCTCTCTATTAGTAAAACAAGTAAATGTCTTAGATATACAAATTGAAAGCTCACCTATAGAAGAAGTAATTGCAAAAATGTATAACGAGATGGAAATATGATGGAGGTAAAAAATATGAGACCATATCTTTCTTATTTCAAATTACAATTTAGTACATCACTTCAATATAGATTTGCTGCAATAGCAGGGATTGCTACACAGTTTTTTTGGGGTTTTATGTACCTTATGATTTATGAAGCATATTTACAATCTGGTATTGAGTCACCAATGCCATGGAATGAACTTGTTTCATACATATGGCTAAATCAATCATTTCTAATGCTTACGTCTTTTCGTTTTTCTGATTCATCGATATCAGAGTCAATAATAACACGGACAAGTTTCTTATGAACTAATAAGACCATTAAATACATATTGGTTTTGGTACTTTAAATTATTAGCAAAAAAACTAGCAACTACATTTTTAAGATTTATACCATTAATTGTAGTTGCCTCACTATTACCATCAAAATATGCTCTTCGGAGCTCCAGCATCTTTTGGTGCATTTGTATTATTTATACTTACACTTGTTTTAGGATTATTTCTATCTATTGCAATTGCTATGACGATATATATTATAATGTTTCGTACAACCTCTTCAAAAGGATTATTTGGAATATTTGCAGTATTTGCAGAGTTTTTTGCAGGTTCAGAAATACCTCTTCCATTTATGCCAAAAATTTTGCAGACTATATCATATATACTTCCTTTTAGGTTAATACTTGATCTACCATATAGACTATACGTAGGAAATATTTCAATTACAGAAGGATTATATAGTGTTCTAATTCAAATAGTATGGATATTAGTTATAGTCGGAATAGGTTCGCTAAGTTTTGAAAAAGTAACTAAAAAATTAGTTGTACAGGGAGGGTAGGAGAAATGGAAGTATACTTGAAATCTATTTGGATGTTTATAAAATGTTCTTTAGAATATAAGACATCATTTATATTACAAGCCTTATCTTCTGCAATTGGTTCATTATTTAGCTTTATAGCTATGTTTGTTTTAATGAATAGATTTGGAACAATTGACGGGTGGAGTATAAATGAAATATGTCTTACATTTAGTATTGCATTATTTGGTCATGTATCTACAGAAATGATTGCAAGAGGTTTAGATATGTTTCATACTCAAGTACAACAAGGATTATTAGATAGAATATTAGTAAGACCTCAAAGTATAACACTTCAAGTTCTATGTTCAAACTTTAATATAGAGAAGATAGGGAAGTTATTAGAATCAATTGTCGTGCTTATATACGGAATAATTTCTGTAAATGTAAAATGGAATTTATATAATATTTTTGTATTATTTCTTATGATAGTTGGTGCACAAATATTATTTTTCTCAATACTACTAATAAAAGCTTCTTTTTCATTTTGGACAATTGAAGGAATGGAAGTTATGAATATAATATCTGATGGTGGAAGAGATGTATCTTCATATCCAATTAGTATATATAAGAAATGGTTTGCAAATATATTCACGTATGTTATACCTTTTGGATGTATTAATTACTATCCTTTATTATATCTATTAGGGAAAGAAAATACTTCATGGTGGTATGGATTATTGCCACTTGTAACAATTATATTTATGTCATTATCTTTTAAGCTTTGGAGTTTTGGAATAGCAAATTATAAATCAACAGGGTCATAAAATTTCTAAGTTTTTTCTTATTGACATAATACTAAAAAGATAGTAATATAGAAGAAGAGTAAGTCAGATAATCGCTGGTATATTTAGTATACGAGAGGAAAGTCCGGGCTCCATAGAGCAAGAGTGCCAGTTAACGACTGGTGGAGGTAACTCTAAGGATAGTGCAACAGAAATAGACCGCCATTTTTTATGGCAAGGATGGAAAGGCAGGGTAAGAGCCTACCAGAGACACGGAGACGTGCCTGCTATGTAAACCCCACTCGGAGCAACACAGAAAAAAGAAAATATAGACTGCTCGTCTTTTCTTTTTTATTCACGTGGCTTGAGGTATATAGCGATATATATCCTAGATAAATGATTATCTAATACAGAACCCGGCTTATAGATTTGCTCTAATTTTATTACATGAAAAAGACTTGTTAAATAGCAAGTCTTTTTCTTTATCTTAAAATGATGTATCTATAACTTTTTTAAAATCTTCTAGTAGTGGAGCAGTAATTACTATTTTTTCTTTAGATATTGGATGATTAAATGTCATCATATATGAATGTAATGCTTGTCTACTTATTTCTTCTGACTTTCTTCCATATAAAGTATCTCCTAATATATGATGATTAATAGATGCTAAATGAACTCTTATTTGATGTGTTCTACCGCGTTTCTAATCTTAACTTTACTAATGATAAATCTTTCTTTATGCTTTCTTTTATAACTTCATAATGTGTAATAGATTTTTGTCCATCTTCACTTACTTCACGTTCAATTATACTGCCTTTTTTTCTTGCAATCGGTTTATTTATCATCCCATTTTTAAAATCAAAAATACCAAGTGCTATTGCTAAATATTCTTTTTCAATTTTATTTTTTATCATTGCCTCTTGTATATATTCATTTTTTGCAAATAATACAATTCCAGATGTATCTTTATCTAATCTGTTTATAGGACGTATTTTCTTTTTATTATTTAAATAATATTTAACTCCATTTGCTAAAGTATTATCTGGATGAAGTGAAGAGGGATGGACACATATTCCTGGCATTTTATTTATCGCTAAAAAATACTCATCTTCAAATATAATCGATAATTTTATTTCTTCCGGTACAATATCATCTTCTTCTTCAAAATCGATTTTAACTATAATTTCATCATTTTCATGCACTATATAACTAGAATAGACAGGCAAAGTATTAACAAGTATTTTTTCATTCATTTTTAATTTATTTAAAAGCCTTGATGAAATCTTTAATCTATCTCTTAAAATATTTCCAATGTTTTTACCATCATCACAAGATAATGCTTTATATTCTATTTTAATACATATCACCCCTCTAACTTATTTAAAATGATTATAATATTTAACAATATTTCTGTCAAATCGTTGACTCATAAGAATTCAAATGATATAATTCGTTTTAACTCTAATCATTTAAGGTTATTAAACAGAGATAATCTCTGTTTAAAATATGCGATTAATTTTCTAAACGAGAAAGGAGTTCACTCATGAAGATCCGACTTGAAAGACTGAACCGTGGTGACATCTCTGATCCAAGTAGAACGGACTGCTCCTTCGAAGTAACCAAGTCTTCTTATTACATGCTTCCGGTTCTTCCAATTACTGACTTTAGTAAACACATGCCCCATCTTACAACATTTAATGAGCTTTTTCCTAATCATGCTCACGTTAAATGTTCTCGCCATAAAGCTATTGCCATGCTAAGTGACAAAGATCCTCAACCGGCTTGCTTAGACATACGGTATAACTTCGATGGTTTATACTTCCTTTACTGTGAAGAAATTGATAAGTGGGTTGCGTTTGACTACGTAAACTATACTGAAGAACCTGAAGAAATGGGCAATTTAGCATTAGAAGTTGTTATTCCCTGGAGAGGAACGATATATCGCATGAATGATGCCGCAATGGCTATTGTTCAAAAATATTACGATAATTAGAAATTTCTTGTGTGAAGTGAGTATTTAAAATGCTCACTTCACACTTTTTTTCTTGAAAATATATCTTCTTAGATATATACTCTTACTAGTAGTTTTATTATTTTAAGGAGGATTTATTATTATGAGTTTTATTGAAAGAATACAAGAAAAAGCTAAGGAATCTATTAAGAAAATCGTACTTCCAGAAAGTTCAGATATTCGCGTAATAGAAGCTGCAAGAAAGGTTACAGATCTTCGGTTTTGCAAAAGTTGTCCTAATAGGAAATAGAGAACAACTTGCAAATGTTGCCGGTACTATAGATATATCAGATATTGAAGTTATTAATCCAGAAGTATCAGACAAGTTTGAAGTCTATGTAAATGCATTTTACGAACTAAGAAAAGAAAAAGGTATGACTCAAGAGTTAGCTCGCGAGACACTTAAGAACAATATATACTTTGGAACAATGATGGTTAAGCTTGATGATGCTGATGGACTAGTGGCTGGAAGCATTTGCTCTACAGCAGACACTATAAGACCAGCACTACAAATATTAAAAACAGCACCTGGCGTTAAACTTGTTTCATCTTTCTTTATGATGGATCTACATAATCCTGATTTTGGTGAAAACGGTTTATTCTTGTTTTCTGATTGTGCATTAAACGTAAATCCTACTGAAGAAGAACTTGCACATATTGCCATTTCTTCAGCAAAGTCTTTTAAGTCACTTACAGGAATAGACCCAAAAGTTGCTATGCTTACGTATTCAACTCATTGTAGTGCTCCAGTAATTGATATGAATTTAAAGGTTATAAACGCTGCAAGGATAGCTAAAGAACTTGAACCTTCATTAATAATTGATGGTGATATTCAATTAGATGCTGCTATAGTTCCAGAAGTTGCTAGTAAAAAAGCTCCAAACAGTGTTCTTAATGGAAGAGCAAACGTATTAATATTCCCGGATATAAGTGCTGGAAATATTGGATATAAATTGGTACAAAGACTTGCAAATGCTGATGCTTATGGACCTGCAACTCAAGGTATTTTAAAACCTGTAAATGACTTAAGTAGAGGATGCAGTAGTAATGATATAGTTGGTACAATAGCTATAACTGCAGTACAAGCAACATTGTAGTAGTAAGATTGAATTTTATCACGTAATGTGATATACTTCGCGTTGGTATAAAAACACGGAAAATGAAAGGGGATAAAAAATGAAGGTACTTGTTGTAAACTGCGGAAGCTCATCACTAAAATTTCAACTAATAAATATGGAAGATGAACGTGTTCTTTGCAAAGGTAAATGTGATGTTATTGGTGGTAAAATGGATGCAATCACAAAGCCATTTATCGAATATAAAGGTAGGAGTGGAAAAAAGATTAAAGAAGTTATGCCTCTTCCGGATCATATTGCTTCTTTTAAAGCTGTTGTAAAATATATGACAGATTCTGAAGAAGGAGTATTAAAATCATTAGATGAGATTTCTGCTATAGGGCATAGAGTTGTAAACGGTGGCCCAACATTCAAAGAATCAACTCTTGTAACATCCGAAGTATTAAATAGATTTAAAACAGTATCAATGCCTTATGCACCTTTACATAATCCTCCAGCACTTCAAGGAATTGAAGCTTGCTTAGAGACAATGAAAGGAATTCCTCAAGTTTTAGTATTTGACACAACATTCCATCAGACTATGCCTGAGAAAGCTTATAGATATGGAATAAAAGAAGAGTGGTATAAAGATGGCGTTAGAAAGTATGGAGCACATGGAATGTCTCATGAGTTTGTTACTTATGAAGCTGCTAAAATTCTTAATATACCTGTAGAAAAAATCAATATGATTTCTTGTCATTTAGGAAATGGATCTAGTATCACAGCTGTAAAAAATGGTAAATGCGTAGACACATCAATGGGATTTACTCCTCTTGAAGGTCTTGTAATGGGAACACGCTGTGGAGACATAGATCCTGCTGCTATTGAGTATATAATGAATAAAGAAGGATATGATATGCATGAAATGATTAGAATTCTTAATAAAGAATCTGGTCTTCTTGCTTTATCTGGTTCTACTAGTGATGTAAGAGACTTGAAAGAACTTCGTAAAAATGGAAATGAACGTGCTAAGCTTACACTAGATATCTTAACTTATAGAATAAGAAAATATATTGGTGCATATATGGCAGTTTTAGGACATGTAGATTGTATTACTTTTGAAGGTGGAATAGGCGAGCATAATTTAGATGTAGTAAAAGATACTATCTCTGGATTAGAAGAATTTGGAATAAAATTTGATGATTCACATATAGATGAAGAAACATACTCAGGATTTACTAATACACCAGATTCAAAGATTAAACTTTTAATAATTGAGACAAACGAAGAGATTATAATTGCTAAAGAAGCTCTAAGACTAGTAAAATAATAATTAGAAGAGGGATGGTTTTTTATAAATCATCTCTTTTTTTTATAAAAAAACTATTGACAGGGTACAAATGTTCGTATATTATTATATATGTAATAAGAACATATGTTCTAAGGAGGTTTTTTTATGAGAATAGTAAATTTACCAAGATTTATAATATCTTTAACGGTAATAGTTTTAATATTATCTTTTTTTACTAGCATGTTAACTAATAAAGTATTTTCTGCAACACCAATCACATATGATGAGATAGTAGTTTCTGAAGGAGATACTTTATGGTCTATAGCGATGTCTTTAGAGGGAAATATAAATAAAAACATATATGAGATAAAAAAAGTAAATGGATTAGATAACTCAATTATATATATTGGTCAAGAACTTTTAATCCCAAGTACTATATAATTATAAGTGGTGTAGTAAACACAATTTAACCCAAACAAAAAAGGAACTTATTTTTAAGTTCCTTTTTTAATTTTTACCAATCTTCGTATCCTAGTTCAAATATACTCATTGTTGCAGCAGTGTCTTCATAATACGCAATCAGTGGGCAAACAGCTATATACAAGACAGACAACATTATTTTAAGTCCAACACTTAGATCTGTTAGCGCCAAGAATACAATTACTACTGCAATAGGGAGTCCTATTATAAATACAACCGATAGAATATAGAAAATTTGATTTTCAAATAGATTTGCAATTTTATAGATGAATTTTGGGAAACCGGCACCAAATGCACAAATTTGGAATTGATGTAGATTGATCCAAAGGCCCGTTACTCCAAATAAAATTGCAAAAACAGCAACAGTAATAGCAAAGTTCACAAAGCATCCTAATACAAACAAGATTAAGTATACAAGCCAATACGTTACTATCCGAAGCTTTTCATTGCACCCTGCAACATACCCACCCCAGAAGCTATTTACATAAACATTCATAACACATCCATAGAGTATAAGTGTGAAAGCAAGTGCCGTCTCGTAACCGAAAGCCCAGAAGAATAGTGCCTCTGCAATTGCAGTTGTCGTGAATATGAAGTAAGAGATAAGGTCATCAGATATGAGGTAACCAACACCTGTAGTCCAAGATTCGTACAACCAACTCATATTTCTTCCTCCTTCATAGTAGTCACCAGAAGTTTTCTTTTACATACAATCTTACAAATATGTAGTATATCACCTTTTATTCCTATGGTCAATTTTAAATTCTTAATTGCAGAGGAGTATTTGATAAAGAAACGTATCTAAAGAAATAGCTCAAAGATAGAACTATTAAATCATGAAAAAAAACTGCACCACTTTACGTGATGCAGAAAACAAACAGTTTTTTTAGTAATTCTACTTTACTTCTGATAGATGTAAAGGTGGATTACCTGGCCATCGTCCTTGATGCCAACGGTATAGCGGTCATCTTCGTAGGTTTTGAACCCTTCGCTGGCAGAGGGAATCTGTCCGAGATTTATGACATCACGAATCAGAATCTTCTTACCGTGGTTGATATACTTGGTGTCAGGATCCATTTCATGCATAAGGACCGCCAGGCGGTAACCAAGGAGTGACTTGCCACCCTTGAACAGGTCAACCACGTAGGCTTCCTTGCACTCGCAATTGGAATCATACACCATGTAGCGAAGCTTGAAGCCAAGGAGTTCTCGAGTAGATTTCCAGTTGGGATTGATATTTCCCTTGTATAAACTGAAGTTGGGAAAGAAACTGAAATCTTCGACCATAGCCATTGATTTTTCCTCCTGTATTTTGCAGATTTAGTCAAGTTTTTGTTGCCAATCGAGGATATTCACAAGATAACTTGCTAGACACACTATATCATCGTTTACATAATTTTTCAATAAAAAATTAATTTTTGTGATTTGCAAGGGGGTTGCTTTCAACAGCATCACGAATTTGAGAATTGTCTACATGTGTATATATTTCAGTAGTAGCAATACTTTCATGGCCTAATATTTCTTGTAAAGCTCTTATATCTACATTACCATATTGATACATAAGTGTTGCTGCTGTATGTCTTAATTTGTGTGTAGAGTAGTTTTTATCTAATCCACATATTACTTTTAAATAAAACTTGATCAAATTTTGAACTGTTCTTCTGCTAATTCTTGTTTTTCTTTCACTTAAGAATAGTGCATCTTCGTCTGTTACGCCATCTGTAGGTCTTACTTTTAGATATTCTTTAATAGAAGCTAAAGCAGCACTATTTAAATATACAGTTCTTTCTTTATTACCTTTTCCTATTACAGTCATAAGGGCCTCATCAAATTTAATAGACGTAATATTTATACTTACAAGCTCAGAAAGACGCATACCACAATTTAAGAATAATGTTACTATAGCATAGTCTCTAATCCTGTTATCATGCATCTTTCCAGTTATTTTCATATCTTTAATACCGGTCAAGTAGGGAAGTGCTCTGTTCCAAAGTAAGGAACTTAGGTAATCTTTTACCTATTTTAGGACTTTCTAATTCTTTAGCTGGATTATCATCTATAATTCTAGCTTTTAAGTGTAAATATTTAAAAAAACTTTTGATACTTGCAGTTTTACGGGCACGTGTTGTTGCTGAATCATTACAAACATCTTTTAAATATGTCATATATTCATACAAATCATTTATATCTATTAGATTAAGATCAGTAGAATTTAAATCTTTAATAGATTCAATATTATCTACAGTTAATTTTTTATTGTTAATTTTTTTTAATTTAATAAATTTAAGGAAGTTTATTAAATCATATTTATATTCCTTAATAGTATTATTAGATTTATTCAAATTGGAACTATAGTTTAAATATTCTTTTAGTAGTCTAGGAATTTCGTTATCAAACATTTTATCACCTCAAAATTAATATTATCATTACAAAAAACAAATGTAAATACAGCATAAAAACACAAAATTATTAAAATAAAATAATTCAAAAAAGCATTAAAAAACGACGCACGAGGATTGCCTATAATCGATTTTTTATATGGGGGTAATGATATTTTACCTTGGAAAAATCGATTCAAAAGCAGTAAAATCAATCATTTGGGGATTTTGACATATTATTGATATTTCTATCATTTTTCTTGTGATGTTTTTCGCAAAACTTTTATTTTGTGCAATGAATTGTATATAAAAATATGGTGGATCTTAACCCTTCGATTTTCTTCTCCACCTTTAAAAAATATATTATTATTTTATTTTTTCTTTGCTGCATCTTTTTTCTCTCCTGCTTTACTAGCTAAAGCATTTAATATTACTACAAACAATATACCAATAATTAAAATTATTGCAAGTCTTATTAATTCTGGATCAATATTATCAAAATTAAATAATTTGTCTTCATCACGTACAATAATATCAGTTATATTCTTACCACCATCAGTACTCTCAATAACCTTCCCATATTTTACATAGTCATCAATAATTGTTTTCGGTGCTGCAATTTTATATACAAGCAAAAATAAGGCTACTGCCCCACCAATTACTAATAATATTCTTTTCCAATAATTTGTAATGAATTTCTTCATTTATAGTCCTCCTTAATGTTCTTGCCACTATTACAACATTATTATAAGACAGATTACATAATTAGACAAGTGTTTTTTACTTAATTATATTATATTTATATTCTAATTATGTATACTGTTGTTATGGGCTACATACTGTACACGGGTAATACCCTGCTATTGCCGCAGATTCTCTATTAATAAATATATTATTTGTAAGATTGGTTTCTAGCAAAACACATGATGATAAATGATATCGTCTATCATTTGCAGTGTCACCTGTTCCATAATAATATTCTGTTTTTACAATTCTTGATGCACCAAATGCATAGTTATTATAAAATGAATTGACACCTATTGGCATACCTTGTATAAATGACATTACAGAAATATCGTTTATTGAATTTCTCCATGTCTGGCCATCTATTTCAGGAAGTGCAAAATCGTATGTTGATCCCATAATTGCTGCATAGGTATTATGAGAATTAATTTCTTCTTGTAACGTCTGAACAATTATATTTATAATTTCTTCTCTTCTTTTTTCATGAAATCTGCTGATAGTTTGTTCTTCTTGTTCATAGTCCTTAATTAGTGGTACTGCATCTACAGTTGTTTGAGATGGTGGGATTATAAAACTAGGTAGGACTACTCCACTTTGATTTAATGCATATAGCATAACCGACATATCGTTTGTCATATCTGGTAAATACTTTAATGTAAGAGTTGCATCATCATCAAAAGCATGAAAATATTCATCATACTTAATTTTGCTTTCTTCTATAAAACCATCCTTTAATTCACCCTCATAACTTCTTCCATTTGCAAATATCTTTATATAGTTACCAAGTGTAAGATTAACTATTACACCATTTTCCTCATAAGCATAAGGAATCTTTGGAGATAGTCTATATGAATATGTTGACGTTCCTGTATCATCAACTGAGTAAATAAAGAAGCCATCATATCCAATCACAAGAATTGCTGGAACATACATACTAAAATAATTTTCTGTATCTTCTTCAATATATGGCATATTAAAATTTATTGCTAACGTTTGGAAAAAGTTTTTTATTGCTTCTCTTGCTAATGTTTGGGTAACATCAAAACGCTCATTTAAATATATCATTTGAAACTCATCATTTAATTCTACAAGTGTTCCAAGTGCATCTTGTGTTGCTACATCGACAATATTATTTAATCTTACTTGTTCTTTTAGCGTCAAAAAATATTCATTCAAATTATTTCTACAAACAATAGAAAAAGGAAGTATTATTATAATGAATATAATTGCCAAATGCGACAGTTTCATATAATAATTCCCTCCAATCTATATATGTTATTAATTTGAAGCCTATCTATAATTACTCTTTATTTGACCTCCATATGGAACTCCTATTTTAAAACTTTCTATCGTAGTTGAATATAAAGCTTGTTTCATTACAGTTGCTTGTGTTTTATTTGTATTCTTTACAGAAATATAAAAATAGTCACCTTTATTAAAAGTATACATGTCATTATCTATAATTTCTTTTTCGATTTTTGAAGAATAGTGATAAAGATACACAACTTCATAGTTATCAATTCCAGCTGGCACAACTTTATATTCTCTGTGTTCTAATGTTACATCATATGCATTTCCTGTGCTGTTAATTTTCGTTAAAAAAGCATCATACATTTCAGAGGTTAATACTCCTGTATTTCTTACTGCATCAACTAGATCAACAGTAGCTGTATATACAGCCATATATGAAAGGTCGTCTTGTCTTTCCCAACTATCTAACATTGGAAAGAAAAACATTATAACGGCAGCAATTAGTACCATAAAAATAATACTTAATGAATCTCCCATATTTTTTAAGACACCCCTTTCATCCCAAAATGTAGCATTATAACTTTGAATAAATTAAACTATTATTTGTATATCTAATGTTATAGCTGTCAAATAATAAAAAGTTTTTCATATAACTAACTAGATCTTCTTCTCCATCTAATCCACTTCCAGCTTTGTTAGGATCAAGTGTATATTCCCAGCCTAAAGAACAAACAATTATGTTTGTATCAGTTGCTATATCATAACGATATGAATATGTTACAATCTCTCCTCTTTTTGTATCAAAGCTAACAGAGTAATGCTCATCTTCATTATTATTATTTAAGTCTCCCAGATTTAGAACTGCCAATATTATTTCTTCAGGTTCAACAACACGCTTAACCTCATCTGGATCTAGTCTTGATTGTGCAACTTCACTTCTCTTTGTAATAGGATTGGTTTCAATAAACATATTAAGTCTATTAGTAAGTCCATTATATGAAATAAATGCATATGAAACGGCAACAAGAAATAATAAAATCATTCCAGACATTTCAATACCTTTTGCAATATCATCTTCCATTTCATATTCACCTCACTTTTAATTTCCAGTTATAATAACTTCTTCAACTTGACCATTAACACCCGTTCTATATGAAAAATTGAAGTTTTCATTTAAATATAATACAGGGTCTTGTAAACTATAATATTCTTCTGTTCCTAGTTTCGTAATTGATGCAGAAGTTTCTGTAGTTTTTACATCATCTTCTATTGCTCTATTTAATATATTTACTGCATCAACACCTCTTACTTTTTGGTTTTGTCCAAATGCATTGTAAAATCTATTAAACCCATTAATTTGGTTGACAGTCATAGCTTGTTCCGTTGCGCTCGCATAATTTTTTGCACTCGAATATATGTATAATGCAACACTTATAACTCCAATTGCAATAAGTACACTTCCACCAATTATTAATGCTTTTGCTGCATTATCCATACATACTCACCTCCAAGATATTATAGTTTTAATTTAATTTATTATTTTTAATCATTACTTATAGTGTATTGATTGATATATCCATTGTCACTAACTCCAAGTGAAATAGTATAAAACTCGTTATTAGCTATTGTTGAAACGCTACCGCCACCAGCTTCAATCTCCTCTGGAAAAGCATTATTGGAATTAAATGATTCAACTAATGCTAAAAAGTCTTTAACTGTTGAACCTTTAATCTTTTTGCCTTCATATGCTCTTAATTGAGAATTTAATTGATTCGCAGCGTACGCATCCATAGATGCTCCTACTGAATCTGAAACTGAAGAAGTTGTTGAAAATATATAAACTCCTACTCCTACTATCGCAATAGATATTAATATTGCGCCTGCCATGATTAATGCTTTTGATGCATTATCCATATATACTCACCTCCAAAACATTATATTTTTAATTTAACTTATTATTTTTTACTCATGTGTTATAACGTAGTTATTAATATATCCATTGGCACTAACTCCAAGTGATATAGTATAAAACTCGTTATTAGCTATTGTTGAAACGCTACCGCCACCAGCTGTAATATCATCTGGGAAAGCATTATTTGAATTGAATGATTCAACTAATGCTAAAAAGTCTTTAACTGTTGAACCTTTAATCTTTTTACCCTCATATGCTCTTAATTGAGAATTTAATTGATTCGCAGCGTACGCATCCATAGATGCTCCTACTGAATCTGAAACTGAAGAAGTTGTTGAAAATATATAAACTCCTACTCCTACTATCGCAATAGATATTAATATTGCGCCTGCCATAATTAATGCTTTTGATGCATTGTCCATAATAATCTTCCTTTCTTTTTTTATTATATAATTAAAAAATGTAGAGATCTAAATTATATCATTGAGCCCATTTGTTCAAAATACTTGCTCATGTCTGTGATACTTGTCCATATTAACGGTGCTATTAAATATCCAACAAATAATAATACCATCGGTGTGAATCCTATAAATTTACCTATTTTTGCTTTTCTATTTATCAGTCTTTCATTTGCTTCTTTTCTTTTTTCTTGGAAAAAGGCTCTTTCTGTTTCAAGTTCATCGAAAGCGTCAGTTATTTTAACATTTTCAACTGCAGATTGCAAACTCTCAACTATTCTTACGAATTGCTTAAATGAAACTTCTTCTTTAAGCGCTTCTAGCGCCTCATAAGCTCCACTTTCATAGTTATTTAAGCAACGATGAAGTGGCTCTTTAAATATTTTTGCAAATCTTGCTAACCATTCAAGTATAGATTCGACCGAAACTCTTTCAATATACATTAACATTAGTATAATAGTTTGAAACTGCATTACCTCATCATCCATTTCCATTTGTCTCATTTTCTTTTGAAATCTCATTAACATATTTGGAATCTGATATGCCAAAACTCCAATCATTATAGCAATTAACATTTCTGTCCATTTAAAGTATTCACTTGTAAGTGATTTTAATTTTTCATATATTCTTTCAGAAATTGTATAAAGTTGCTCGGCCGATAACTCTATTGTATATATATATGTCATTGCTTGTTTAACATCATCTTTTAGTATCTCTGAACGATCATTTTCCTTTGCAATATTTATTATTTTTTGAGATAACTCACCAACAAAGTTATCACGAGGCATTTCAATTCCAGCTTTTAAAATAGCATCTTGAATTTCAGCATCACCTGTAATAGATCTGGCTTTACGATTTTTCATATTTTTGAAAATCTTTTCTGCATATTTATCTGCTATATTATCTGTAAGTGGCGTTATACTCAAAATATATATTTGCATTTCTATTTTTTTAATTGCTTCCTCTTTTGTATTATTAGTTACTGTGTTAATTATATCTTGTGTATCTAGCATTTTACTTACAAAATATCTATCTGAAGCAGATATTGACTCCGCTTTCTTCTTGTCTGCAGCAGACATTTGCCCCATTATTCCACCTGCACCTGTATTTGAAGCATCGTAAAGTATAGATTCAACTGCAATATCATGCATTTTTGTAGCTATTAGTAAAGCAACTGCAAAACCTGCTACTGCACATATTGCCTTTGTTACATAAAGCCATTCTAGTTTTAAAGTAGATGCTGTATCTTTAAGTAATTTAGTTATTCTTAAGTATGATGGCTTATCATTATTAGGAATAAGCGCGTCTATAATTTTTTCTATTATAGGGAGTCTGTAAATTCTTTCTTGCCATGCATCGTCGCTTGTGTATTTTCCTTGTCTTTCTTCATTATCTTTTATTCTTGTCAACAATGAATATGAAATAAATATAACCATAAGTAATAATATTTCAAAAAAGAATCCAAGTTTTCCTTCATAAAACGCACCTGTTGAAGAGAAAGAATTTAATGCCCAATCACGAAGAGGATGTATTAATAGTACAGGTGCAACTGCGATATACGTTAAACTTTTAAATAAATAATCAAGTTTATCTCTCTTTAATATTTCCAATTGTAATTCTTGTGTAATATTATTCATGTTTTTTAAATATAGCGATATATCGTTAACTTTTCTGTCACCATATTCTTTTGTTAAATACGATACGCCAGCAAATATTTTTAAAAATCTATTAGGTGCAACGTCATAGTATCTCTCAAGTTCTATTTCTGGATCTGC
Source organism: uncultured Eubacteriales bacterium (assembly GCA_964572605.1). Classification (GTDB taxonomy): domain Bacteria; phylum Bacillota; class Clostridia; order TANB77; family UBA1234; genus UBA1234. Next base: position 18,142 of record CAZNFG010000007.1, on the reverse strand, counting down.
AGAAATCATAATTTCATATATTCTATTTGCTTGTGATACTATTTCTTGTTCATCCATCAAAGATGCATCATATATTGCTTCCTCAACCATATTAGTTTCATGAAAAGCATGTCTTACCTCAGAGAAGAACTCTAACTCTTGTTCGAGCAATTTATTTTCAACCTTATTAATCATTTGCTCTGTCATGTTTTCAACAACTATTATAACTCCTATAAAAGAAACAATCATAATAAATAAATCGTTTCTATTTATCCATGCCATTAAAATTAAAACCACTAATGCAATAGTTATTGCTCGCAAAGTTATTTTAGCCGAATCTTTTCTAATTGTATACTTGTCATTTTGATTAATTAATTCCATTCTTCTTTGAATTTTTCTCAAGTATCTATTAATAAAAGGTAAACTTTCTAATTTTACATATACTCTTTGATAAAAAGCATCACGGGATTTTGATCCTTCGTTTCTATCAGTAATCATCTTTTTTAACACTGCGCTACTGGTTTTTTGTTGCCTTTTTCTATGTATAAGAAAAATAATGAGAATAAGTGCAAACAAGCCCATAGGCAATACTATAAAAAGTAGAAGTAACGTTTTTGGATCTATTTTAATCCCCTCCTCTCTTTTTCAAAGTAAAAAAACTACTCAACAATTCTTTTATGAGATGTCGATTTAGCAGAATTAAAGTTTCCAAAATAGTTTTGACAAAATTCATCAAAAATAATTTGATCACTTTCTTCCATGTTTTCTCTCATTAAAGTAATATTTTCTTCAGAAATAGGATTTTTTATAACATATTCTCCATCAACGTATTCAACTATATTTACTGCCTTATATGTTTCCGTTTCTGTTATTTTTGTAAAATATTCTGTTGCATTATCAAAAAATTTATCAATTTTGCCTTCTAAACTAGTCTCATTCCTATGGTCATATGTATAATTATTTTTAGGTTTAACAGGAATACATTCTGTAATTCTTTCTATATATCTTTGTCCATCATAAGATTTCTTTAAATGAACTTCAAAATTCATTACTCCAACAACTTGTATCTCTGCAACTTTTTCATTATTAAACATACCTATTTTTAGTAATGAGTTACGAAGCGATAATATAAGATTGTCAAATGTTTTTGCATGGTGTGTAAATAAGGTAAATTTACTTGCAACTTGCGCCATTTGTATCATCCATGCAGCAACCGCATCAGTAGCAACCTCACCTAAAATATTAACAGAACCATCAGTCTTTTTCTGCAAATCCAGACCTTCTTGTCCAGAAACTGTATCGGTCTCTCTAAAGGTTAATATATTTCTATCTGGATAAGCTTTTCTAAGATGAAGCTCAAATGCAGTTTCTTGAACTCTTATATTAAGAGTTGAATAAATATATTTTATCATTGCCATAAGCATTGTTGTTTTACCACAACCTTGCTCTCCTGTAAGGGCAGTGACTCTTGCTCCTTTTACTAAGAATTTTAATAATTCTATAACTGGTTCTCTTCCTTTATGTTTTATAAGATTTTCAAGCACAGCATTTGGTGTATCAAATTTTCTTACAAAAAACGCCCATGATTCAGACATACTTGGTCTAACAACAACAACACGTGATCCATCTTTCATTTCATTAATCTTATAACCACTCGTATCAGATAATTGTCCCGGATTATTGTATTTATATATGTTCTGGCAAACACGACGAAGTTCTGCATAAGAACCAAAAGACAGACATGCCATATAAATTGATTTACCTCTATAGAATATCCAAACGCTGTCATAAGCTCTTGGAATTGTTTTCTCATTTGTTTGTCTTATATAATCTCCAAGTTGTGCAACTTGATACATAAAAGACTCTGGAAGACCAGATACACCACCAGACACACCATCAATGTTCATATCTCTAATTTCATCAACAACACTGAATCCTTTATAATTTTGATATATTCTTTGTGCCAATATGTTTAGCCTATCTTCAAAAGATAAATAGTCATATTCTTTTTCAAATATATCATTAATTTCTTCTGGTGTTATAATATATGAAGCTGTTGTAGATCCATAAACTGTTTTTAACTCATCCAAACGATATTTTTTAATAAGTTCTCCTAATGCATCATATCCATAATCTTGTTTATATTTATAAAGCAATATGTCAAATTTGTCATTTTCGTTTAGTTTGTCTATATTATCAAAGTCTATAGCATTTGTAATGTTAACTTGGTTAACTCCATATTCCCTGTGTAGTAAATCAAAGATTAATTCTTTTACATATTTCTTATCGTTAATATCTCCATATGTACAGTTTTTCAAAGCTTTCTTTAATTCATACTTCTTATTCTTTCTTCTTTTGAGCTCATCTTCGGTAAGTCCAATATCATAAAGATTTGTTCTCGTTATTTCATCTAGTCTTGCTTTAATAAATTCTGTCATCTGCTCGATGGTATATGCACGACCTTCTTTTCGCATATCTTGAATAACAGTAGAATTAGATTTTGAAAACAAATACCCAATAAAGACAAAAAGCGTAAGCACAAGTACAGCTATAAGAATATAGTTAAAAAACATACTTTGTCTCCCACCTCTCTACAAATTTAACACATAAAACCTATCTATTTATGATCTTTGGCTTAACAGCTTCAATAATAGCATCTGTTAGTGTTGAAATCTCGGAAATAAAAAATCCGTTTCTATCTGTTCCAATGTTTGCGTTTGCATTCTGTATAAAGAAATTTGCTGCACTACCATCATTACATGAATCAAAAAATTGTGTATTGTATGGCATTGTATAAATTTTCTTTTTGTAATTAAATTTCCTTGCAATATTTCTCTCGTTATATACAGAAAATCTATCATATCGTCCAATTACTGGTATTATTGGCTTTTCTTGTAATATTTTTAATGTATCAATATTTTTAAACACATTCTTTAATACTGATAAGCTTTGATTCATTGTAAATACTATTAAATCTGATCTCTTAAGAATCTCATTTACTTCTGCGCTTTCATAGCCCTTATTTAAATCAACAAGAACAATATCATAAAATTGATTAGCATAATCAATTATTACTGGCATTGTTTCAAGTATTCTTGAATAAGAATCCTTATCATTTTTAAATGTTCCATACAGTAATTCTAACCTTCCTTTAATGACGGGTACTGCATAATTTGCTATATTCTCAGGAGTTAGTTTATTGCTCCTTAATAATCTATCTAGTGCATCTACACCTGTATCAGAAGTATCAAGTCTACCTTTTTTATCGCTATTAAAAAACGAAGACTCTAGAGACATATCGTTATAATGTGTCTGAGTAATAATCGTTTTATACTTAGTTTTAATAGGTATCATAAGCGAAACCGCAACTGCTGAGGCTGTTGCAGAAGACTGTCCATTTGCTTCTGTACTCCAAAATGAAACTATTGGCATTTTAATCTCTCCTTTTTTTCTATAGTGAAAATTTTGCAGATTTCTCAACATTCTTCATAATTTTCTTTATTGAAGCTTTATCTTCACCAGTTATAGCTTCTACTGTTTGTGCTAAAGCTTCTTTGTAACCTTTAGTAAGTAAACGAATATCAAACTTGTTAGCATATTGATTTTGAATGTTTACAGATAAATCTCCTTGATCAAAAGGAAAGTCAATTGATTTTCCTTGCCAAGTAACTGGCAAATTTTCTGAAACTCTATCTATATATCTACTATCTGTGGTATTAATTTCACTATAATAAAGAATTTTTACTACTGGAAGCATTGCTTCTGGGTCTCCCCTTCTTTTTAGTGCACATAGAAACTTAAGTAAGTCTACTCCTTTATGTATATAAAGTTTATCATATGAAGAAACAAAGAATAAAACATTTGCACTTTGCAAATCATACTCTTCGGCCATTTCTTGTTGATCAGTATCTACTATTATATAGTCATATTCATTAAAGTCCTCACCTTTTGATAATAAGAACTTTTTAAGTTCTAGCATATTATTAAATCCAACTGCAATCTCAACACTATCATGTTGAACAATATATTGTGACTCTCCCACAGGGTCATCGATTGTCGGTATTGTATATCTTGTTTTTTGGATTGAAGTAGCGTCTATCATCATAACCTTTTTACCAGTGTGCGCAATCATTTTTGCTACATATCCTATTAGTTCAGTTTTATCAACCTTTCCAACAAATCCTATACATTTCATAAAAATATAATCTCCTCTCTAAAGCTTATGCTTGTTGATTTTTTATAAAGTAGGCATAGCTCCGATTAATGATTGTAAATAACGTTTTCTTTCTGCTCTTTGTGTTTCTATTTCACTTTCTATCTTTTCAGCTATTTGAGTTAGCGTATCAGTTTCAGCAACAGTACCGGTATTTATATCATATTCATAAAGCGGTAATGTAACAATATTTTCTCTTTGTTTCATTAATTCTTCTACATTATATCTAGCTTTTAGTTCATCAATTATGTTTGGATTGCTTCTTACTAATATTGCAACTTCAGCTTTAACTGGATAATTTTCAACTAATTCAGTAGGAATTCTAATTGTCTTAGTTCTGTATTTTGCAAGAAGTATATCATCATTATCTTTCAATGCTTTTCTTATTATTTTAGCATCTTCAAGTGGAATATTTGCAAGTGCAACAACATCTTCAACTGAAATTTCATCTTCGGTAGGAACTTTCTTAACTAATCTAGCTACATCTTTTGTTATTGTTTGTACATCTCCACTTGCATCTCCGCTTGCATCTCCACTTACATCTCCGCTTGTTTTTTGGCTATTACTTATTTTAACTTGTTCTGTAACTTTTTCTATTACAGTTTCTTCTGTTGTTCGTTCATTAATAATTGTATATAAAGCCTCTTGGTATTTCTTAACATAGTTATCACTTGTTTCTGAATAAAGTTGTTGATATGGGTTAACATACTTTACAGCATATAGTTTAACACCACTATTCATGTATGATTCAATTATTGCACTACTTATTCTTACTATTTCTTCTTCACCTAAATTAAGTACAATTGAGTTAGAATCAACTCCAGAACCAGTACTCATTACTTCCTTTCCTGCAGTTACTAAATAATCTTCGCCTGTAGGAAAAAGAATTCTTATATCCAAAAAGTCACCTTTAACTAAGTCACTAGGTAGTGTAATCATATTAAATTCTTTTGCTCTTATATCAATATCTAGCTTGTCTTCATCTTCAAAGAAAAGTGAATCTGTAATCATAGTGGTATCTGCAACAGAAAGTCTTAGTTTTCTTCCAACTATTTGGTTTTTTAATGATAGTAAAGTAGCTGTTTGAAGTATATCATCTTCTGTTTTTTCAAGATAATATGAATCTGCTGGCACACTTACCCCTTTTACGTCAACGACCTTAATGTCATCCGTGGTCAAAACATATCCTATTGGAAAATCACCTGAAACAGCATATGCATAACCTTCTGCGACTTTTACTTCTAATTCCTTTATTTCATTATTTTTTGCTTTTGAAAATAAAAATAATACTGCTCCTAAAATTAGTGTTGGAATTAAGAAGGCAACTATACTTGCTTGAATCACTTTCTTCTTCATTGGTCCTAACATCATAATACTCTCCACTCCTCTATATCCTATTTCTCATTTATATTAAAATACTATCACAATGCTTTTTCTACTTCAACAAAATGAAAGCTTTTTAATGTAAATGTAACATAATTGTAATAAAAGTGTAATATGTTGTAGCACAACGTAAATAAAAGTTTTGCCTGCAAAATTATATTTCTAATTTTTACATATTTTCATCACTATTTTCTTTAAAATATTTTTATTTTTTATTAAAAAACACTCCTTACATCAGTTGTATGACGTAAGAAGCGTTTTATACTTTTTATTTCGGCTAGTACTTGTATTTCTAGATCGAATTGATATTTTTATTTAGTCTCTTTATTTCCATTTTCTTTTATTTTTTAAAAGTGTTTTAATTACACTATAAGTTGTCGATAATATAATTAATAATATATAAAAAAGTCCCATCTTTTTAATATTGAAGATATCTCCAAGTTTTTTGCCCGACTCTTTATCTCCAGATGGAAGAATAAGTTCTTTAATTTCATCAGGCAAGTTTACTTCATCTGGCAAACTTACTTCATCTTCAATATAAGAATCAAAAATAGGTGTTTGTTCTAATTGTTCTGCTTCTTCAATATAAGAATCAAAAAGAGCTCTTTGTTCTAATTGTTCTGGCTCTTCCTCTAATACGAGAACATTATTATTAACACTAGCATATATACTAGCTTGAATACTACTAGAAAAGAAGATCGTTAACATTATAATAAATAATGATATTTTCTTTTTCATAATAACCTCCATAAAAAACAACATAAACGTTTATGTAAACTTAAGTTTCACTTAATAATCAAACATGAAACTTTCTAACAATACTTTCTTTAAATCCCCTTATGCTCATTATAAAACTTACTATAAAAGTTATTAGCGATATGCTACATGCTATTATAGTTAACATGCTTTCTTGTATTGATGTTGTAAATATATAAATAGCTGGTAATAGACTAATAAGCGTAATAATCAAGTGATATATAGCATATCTAATATATCTTTTATGACTTATTATTGTTAATATTAACATTGTTGTATTTGCTGTAATAATTATTATTGGAATTGCAATACTAAGCGACCAACCTAAAAAGCCGTAATCTATAATCTATATAGTATGTTAAACATGAAGCAAGTATTGTTTGTATTAGCACATGTTTTGCTATATTTGTATTTCTATTTATAGAATATATAACCGTTATCCATGCATATATTATTCCAGCATTAGTAAACCCTGCCCATGCGACATCAGGTGTTAAATATTTATTTATAATAATTAGTGTTTCTGCGATTACAACACTTAGTAGTATAAGCCATCTTATTATTAATTTACCTTTTTTTGCATTTATTTTTTCAGGATATAGCATCTAAAACACCATTACTTTCTATCTCAACTTTTATTCCTTGCTCTTTCAAAAGTTCAAAGAATCTTTTTTCTATTTTTATATCATTTAATATAGTTGTAAATGTAAATACAAAATTATTTTCATACGTACATGATGAACATTTTATTCTTTCATAATGCCCTGGAGCAATTAATATCATACAGTATTTTATGTAATCCATATATTTTCCTATGAAACCTATTCTACCTATATTTGAAAATGTTACAGTCATATATCTTCTTATAACCCTATAACCTAGTTTTACAAAAAATTCTTTTATCCTTAAAGGAACTAGTCTTGCTATAATATTTGTCCAAAGTCTAACACTTTCTGTAATTGTTTTAAGCATTTCTTCTTTGTCTAATTGTTTTTCAAAATCACTTTTTACAAATGCTAAGATATCTTCAAAATTATGTAATCTATCTTTTCCCATATTAGCTTCTAATATCATATACGAAAAGAAATTAGTCATTGTCTTTGATGAAAAATACCTTCTTAAATCAACTGGTACACAAGTTCTTATTGGTTTTTTACAATCATTTTTCATGTTTTCTGTGTATATAGAATAAATTAAATTAGCTGTCAAAAATTCTGTTACAGTTACATTTTTTTCTTTACATACTTTCTTTAATTCTTCTATATCAATTATTCCATGAATTACTCCTGTAGCACCTAATGGTAATTGTGGTCCTTTTATCATATATGCTTGCTTTTGAGCTTTTCTAGTTCTCTTTACTTTATCGTAATTTTTTATATAACCATCTTCAGTATTATTTTCAATTATTCTAGGTATTCTATATTCTTTATTGAATACATCTGGATGCTTAAGTTCAATATATGTGTAGATTATTTCTCTAAAGAAATCTTTACCCCCATTTCCATCAGTAAGAGAATGAAATATATCTACATTAATTTTATTTTTAAAATACGTTACTTTAAATATGTAATTATTATTTGTCTTTGGATCTATATGTTTGCACGGATAATCTCTTTCCTTCTCTACTTTTATCTTTGCTTCATTTTCCTCTAAGTAATACCAAAAAAAGCCTCTCTTCATTCTCACCTTATAAGACCTATATCTGTTTAAGGCTTTTTCTACTGCTCTTTGTAGTACGTCTTTATCTATGTCTTCATTTAAAACAGCAGATATTCTAAAAACTGTACTATATTTTTTTCCTTCTATTAGAGGAAAAACTTTAGCTGAGTTATCTAATTTTCTCCATTTTAAATCTTTATCTTTTTTCTTCATACGTTCTCCTTATTTAATAAACACTTTTTACTTGATTTATTAATTCTTTATATGCTTCTAATGTAATACTTTCATCTGTATTATTTTTAATAAGCCATATATGTTTTGCACCTTCATATTCATATAGTTTAATTTGTGTACCTTGTTGAGCTGCTTTATCTACTATTTCGTGTACATCTGGGTTTAATATATCATAAGTACCAGTAAATATTATTACATCACCAATATTAGATAAATCTCCATATATAGGGCTTATTAGATAGTTATTTGTATTTTCTTCGCCGCCTGCATAAGTTATACCTGCTAGTCTTAGTACTTCTTTTTTTAGCACATTATCTATTTTTTCTAGTTTCTCTATTTCAATATTTTGCATTGTCACATCAAGCCATGGTGATATAAGTATTGTCTTAATTGGAAGAGAAATATTTTGCTCTGTTAGTTTTTGAACCAAAGCAAGAGCCATTCCACCGCCTGCAGAATCGCCCATAAATATAATATCATTAGGATCTATTTTTTGTATCATTTCCATATACATAGGCTCAATCATATTAAATACGTCTATATAGTTATATTTAGGTGCTAAAGGATAATCCGGAACTACCATAGTAATTCCCGTTTCATCAACTATTTTTTCTATGAACTCCCAATATTCTGGTGACATTTCTTCTACATATCCGCCACCATGAAAATATATTATTATAGTATCTGTTTTTGTTTCACTTTTTGGAGATACAACAAACACGTTTCTATTTGCATATTGCTGGGTGTCAATTTCATAATCCATACCTTCTGCAATTACAGGTTTTGTTTCCCTATCTAAAACTAAAAAGTAATATGCACCCATAATAGTTATAATAATTATTGGTGACAACAATATTCGTATTAATCTTCTTAATCTTCTTATTTTTCTATAACTTTTATTTATATTCGCCATTTGTTTTTCCTTTCGGTATAAGATATTGTATCTCACATATATATAGTACACTAATTTATTTTTTTCAGCAATATTTATAAGTTTAATTGTTATAAATTTACAGCTTAAAAGCAAAAAAAATTCCGAAACAATAATTTGTTTCGGAAATTCTTTTTTAGTAATTGTTTCTTCTGTTGTTGTTTTTCTTTGCCATTCTACATTCTTTGCATCTTGTAGGTTCGTTATCAAAACCTTTTTGTGCATAGAACTCTTGCTCACCAGCTGTAAATACGAATTCAGCGCCACAATCTTTACAATTTAATGTCTTGTCTGTGTATTCCATGTTATATAGACCTCCTTTTTAAAAATGGGTTTAACTTTGAATAATTCCCCTTAAAAAGAAGGATAAATTATCGATATTTGAAACCTATGTACTTAATATAACACAAAGATTTTAAAAAAGCAATAAAAATATATGTTTTTTTAGAAAAATGGTCGGAGTGACACGATTCGAACGTGCGACCTCGTGGTCCCGAACCACGCACTCTACCAACTGAGCCACACCCCGATAAAAGAAGGCACTTTTCTTGTAAAATACATGAAAAATACCTCCAAAAATACTATTTTAATATTTCCTTAATAAGCTCATTTCTCGCTATGGTTATGTTTTCTCCTTTAGATAAATCTTTTAATACAACCTTACCTGTGTTTAATTCATCTTCTCCAACGATTACTGCATAATTGTAATTTTCATCTGCTGCATATTTTAATTGTTTTGCAAGCTTTTTATCTTCCGGATATACTGCAGTAACTACCCCGTTTTCTCTTAGTTCTTTTGCTATACTTAAATACTCTATAAAAGAAATACCTGGAAAACGTGTTATTAATACACTTGGGTTTTTAGGTTTTAAATCTGGTATTAGTTTGTGAGATAATAAAAAGTTTTCTAATGTAACATCTCCAAAACCAAAACCGATCCCAGATACATTAACATTATCTAAAAATAGATTAATTAAGTTATCGTATCTTCCACCACCAAACATAGCTCTGTTGTTTTCTTTATCTTCATCATATACTTCAAATACTGTACCTGTATAATAATCAAGTCCACGTATAATTGAAAAATCAAATTTACAGATTTTTTCCATTCCGAAATCTTTAATTAAGGCAAATAATCTTTTTAATTCTTCAGCACCATAAGACTCTGGACATAGATTAATCATCTCTTTTAATGAAAGTGTAAAGAATCCATTTAACATCTTTATTTTCTTTTCATCTAATCCTAATTCTTCAAGATATGCTTCAAAATCTTCTTGAGACATTTTATTTTTCTTGTCTATAGCTTTAGATACTTTCTTAGCTTCTTCTTTATTTAATCCTAAACAATTTTCAAATAGATCATTAAAAAATCTTCTATTGTTTATTCTTATACTATACATAGATTCATCTGCACCAAATGCTTTTAATAATTCAGAGGCAATAAGTATGATTTCAAAATCTGTTTCTATTGCATCAGAACCAAACATATCTACATTAACTTGCCAGTGCTCTCTAAGTCTTCCTCTTTGTGGTTTCTCATATCTATATAGATTAGGTATGCTAAACCATCTAAGTGGCATGTTTAAAGATCCTATTTTAGCAGCAACCATTCTAGATACAGTTGGTGTCATCTCTGGACGTATTGCAACCATTCTTCCGCCATTATCTTGGAAGTGGTAAGTTTGTTCATTTACAATTTCCTCACCGCTTTTAGCTGCATATAATTCAAAAGACTCAAGCATTGGTCCGCCATATTCTTTATAATTAAATTTTTTTAATGTATCTTTAATTACACCAAAAAACCAATTACGAAGATCCATATCTTCTGGATAAAAGTCTCTTGTTCCTTTATATGGACCGACTGGCAACAGTTTTTTCTCCATATTATTTCCTCCCTTTTTACTCGATATACGGGTAATTTTAGCATATTTTTAGCTATTTTTCAAGTATTTACCCAATTGCTTTATACACAAAGTCTATAATAAACATGAGTGATAGTACATATATAATTGGTGAAACTTTCTTACCTTTACCATTAAATGCATATATTAATGCATAAAACATAAAGCCTATTTCTATTCCAATTGTTATTGAAAAGGCAAATGGCATCATTGTTATAATAAAGAATGCTGGAATTGCAATCAATATATCTGACCAGTTTATGTTTCCAATATTTTCTATCATACTTACACCCATTAGTATTAATACTGGTGCTGTAGCAGCTGCTGGAACAATTGCTACAATAGGTGCAATAAATAACGATAATAAGAAAAATACTGCTGCAAACAAAGAAGTAAGTCCTGTTCTACCACCCGCCTCAATTCCCGCACTACTTTCCATATATGTAGAAACATTGCTGCATCCCAACATACTTGCCACAATTGTTCCAATAGAGTCTGCAAACAAAGCTCTCTCAAAATTAGGAGATAATTCTCCCTCTTCAGATACTTCAAATATTTTTGCTTTTCTTCCTGTACCTATAAAAGTTCCAATTGTATCGAATAAATCAGAGATTACTAAAGTAAATATAGTCATTATTACGACAATAATTCCCGCTTTTGCTGTAAATAACCCTGCAAAATCAAACTTTAAAAATGTTGGTGCTATTGATGGTATTACTGCTGAAGATGAAAAATCAGGTAAATTAGTAACACCCATTGGAATTCCAATAAGAGTTGTTGCTATAATTCCTATTAAATAAGAACCTCTAACTTTTTTAGAAAGAAGTATAGCAATTATTAATACACCAATTAAAGAAAGTAATACTTCTGGAGTATTAAATAATGCAAGTTGCGGTATAATTTGATCTTTAGATGCTATACCGATTCGTCACTCCTGATACAGAAAACTCAAGTATTCCAGAATTTCTTAAACCTACATATGTAAGAAATAATCCAATACCAACAGTTATTGCTTCTTGCATAAATGCAGGTATTGCTTTTATAATTTTCTTTCTTATACTTGTTAAAGTTATAAGCATGTTTATAACTCCACATATAAATACCATGGCTAAAGCTTGTTGCCAAGTAAACCCAAGTACACCACAAATTGTATATGTAAATAAAGCATTAAGACCAAGGGCTGCACTTTGTACATATGGTACGTTAGCAAATAATCCCACCACAAGTGTACCAACTACAGATGCAATTATTGTTGCTACATATACTGCGTTATAGTCCATACCTGTTTTAGAAAGTGTTGCTGGGTTTATAAATATAATATAAGACATTGCCATAAATGTAGTAAGTCCTGCTATAAACTCTGTTAAAACTGTTGTATTTTTCTCTTTCAATTTAAATAATTTTTCTAGCATATTTTTCTTACTCCTTCATAGTTTTTATATACTATGATTATATGCCTTTACTACATATATAAGCAATAAAAAATTTATTTTAAAAGTTTATGTATTTCAATCTCTCCGTGCTCTAGTAACTGAAGAATATCCATACTTCTCTTTTAAAGAGTCAATTGTTTTATCTAATTTTCCTTTTTGTTTATTGTCATTAAACATAGATATTTGGTAATCAGCTTCAATCAAATTATCTACTCTACAACCAATTAATCTAATTGGTGTTTCTGGTTTATACATTTCATCAAAAATCTTTTTTGCTTTTGCATATATTTCTTTTGTATCTGAAGTTGCAAATTCAAGTTTTCCTTGATGTGAAAAATCAAAAAACTCTTTTGTTCTAAGTTGTACAGAAACAACATTTGCTAATAAAGCTTCTTTTCTTAATCTAAAAGCTACTTGTTCTACTAAAGATAGTAAAACCATTTCAAGTTTTTCTTTGTTTGAAACGTCTACAGGAAGTGTTATTGAATTGCCAACACTTTTAGATTTACCTTTTTTATAGATAACTTCTGAATCATCTATTCCATTTGCATATTCGTGCATTATCTTCCCAAATTTTCCGAATTTTCTTAATAATACTTTTTCATCATACCTTGCTAAGTCACCTATAGTTTTTATTCCCATATTATTTAATCTTGGAACACTTTTTCTACCTATCATGAAAAGTTCAGAAACATCTAGCTTCCACATTTTACTTTGTATTTCATTTGGAAATAAAGTATGAACTTTATCTGGTTTAGTAAAATCTGAGGCCATTTTTGCAAGTAGTTTGTTATTTGAAATTCCAACATTAACTGTAAATCCGTAATTCTTCTCTTGCTCTTTTATTTATCTCTATAGCTTTATTAATTAAAGTATCTCCCATTAGAAAATTTGTTAAGTCTAGAAAGCATTCATCAATACTATATCTTTCTACTTCATTTGTATATTCTAAAAGAAGTTTATATAACTTATCTGAATGTTCTTTGTAAGCTCCAAAATTAGTCCTATAAGTTTTTAACTTAGGACATTTTTTAATAGCATTATATATAGTTTCTCCTGTGACTACTCCCATTTCTTTTGCTAACTTACTTTTTGCTAATATTATTCCACAACGTTTAGTTTCGTCACCACAAATTGCTGCAGGTATAGTACGTATATCTAATTTTTCCCCAGCTTTTAGCATCTCTATTGCAGTCCAACTTAAAAAGGCATTATTAACATCCACATGCATAATTTGACGATCCATAGTGAACCACTCTCCAAAACCATTATAGAACACTCGTTCTTGTATTGTCAATAACCATTATTTTTGGTAAACTCTTGAGTGAAGAGGGGTGATCTTTTTGGAAACAGCAAATATAGAAAAGTTTATGCCAACTGTATATCAGGCGGAAACAATAGTAAAAAATAATATAGAAATGTATAGAAGTAAAAAAGTAAATGTATTTAAAATAATACATGGTTATGGTTCTACTCGGAAAAGGTGGAGCTCTTAGAATCGGAATAAGAAGTTATTTATCTAAATTAAAATCTGCAAAGATAATAGCAGATTATATTGCTGGTGAAGACTGGTCTGTTTTTAATGAAACAACAAGAAAAGTATTAGATTTAGATAAATCATATAGTAGAGATTCAGACTTGGGTAAATCAAATGCAGGTGTAAGTATAATAGTTATAAATTGGAACAAAACATCAACTCTTGAAAGTACAGAATATAGACCAACAAGAAATTAAAAAAAGATGAAGACTTGAAATACACTCTTAAAAAGTATAGCTCAAATCTTCATCTTTTTTTCTTTTATTTATTCTTCCCATAGTATTTAGCATAGAACTCTTCTCTAAACTCAGTTAATCTATCTTGTTCAATTGCTTCTCTAACTTTTTCCATAAGACTTACTAGAAATCTTAAGTTATGTATTGAAAGAAGTCTTGCTCCTAATATTTCTCCAGCTTTTACTAAATGTCTTACATATGCTCTTGTAAAGTTTTTGCAAGCATAGCAGTCACATTCGCTATCTATTGGAGTAAAGTCTCTTTCATATGTTGCATTTCTTACAACAAGTTTTCCATGTGATGTAAGTGCAGTTCCATTTCTTGCAATTCTAGTTGGAAGTACACAGTCACACATATCTATTCCTCTTAATACTGCTTCTATTAAATAATCTGGCGTTCCAACTCCCATTAAATATCTTGGCTTATCTTCTGGTAAAAATGGAGTTGTATACTCCAATATATCATACATAAGTTCTGCAGGTTCTCCAACACTTAAACCACCTACAGCATATCCCGGAAAATCTAATTCAACTAACTCTTCTGCACTTTGCTTTCTTAAGTCTTTATACATTCCACCTTGTACAATACCAAATAAGCCTTGAGAATCTTTTCTTTGATGAGCTTCTTTAGATCTTTTAGCCCATCTAGTAGTTCTTTCCATAGAAGCTTTTGTATAATCATATTCTGCTGGGTATGGTACACATTCATCAAATGCCATTATAATATCTGCACCAAGATTATTTTGTATAGAAATAGATTTCTCTGGAGATAAGAAATGCTCCGAACCATCTAAATGAGATTTAAATTTAACTCCCTCTTCAGTTATCTTTCTTAAATCTGCTAAACTGAAAACTTGAAATCCACCACAGTCAGTTAAGATTGATCTATCCCAATTCATAAACTTATGAAGACCACCTGCTTCTTTTACTAATTCATCACCAGGTCTTAAATATAAATGGTATGTATTTGAAAGAATAATTTGAGCTTTCACCATTTCTTTTAATTCATCTGGTGTCATTGCTTTTACAGTTGCTTGTGTACCAACAGGCATAAATACAGGAGTTTCAATTACTCCATGTGGAGTATGAATTCTGCCTCTTCTTGCACCAGTTTTTTTATCTTTTTTAATTAGTTCAAACTTAATTGGTTGATCCATTATATTTCTCCTTTATTTTATAAGCATCGCATCTCCAAAACTAAAGAATCTATACTTTTCTTTTATAGCTTCGTTATATGCATTCAAAATATTTTCTCTTCCTGCAAGAGCAGAAACAAGCATTACTAATGTACTTTCAGGTAAGTGGAAATTTGTTATTAAATTGTCCATTACTTTAAAAGTATACCCTGGATATATAAAAATCTCTGTATTACCACTCTTTGGTTTCATATATCCGTTTTCATCTGCAACACTTTCAATAGTTCTACATGAAGTTGTTCCAACACAAAAAACTTTTCCACCATTTTTCTTTGTCTCATTAATTATATCACATGCATCTTTTCCAATCTCATAATACTCAGAATGCATTTTATGTTCTTCAATAGTTTCTTCTTTTACTGGTCTAAAAGTACCAAGACCCACATGAAGTGTTACCTTAGCAATTTTAATACCAAGCTTTTCAATCTCTGCTATAAGCTCTTTAGTAAAATGAAGACCTGCAGTTGGAGCTGCACTTGAGCCATCATATTTAGCATATACAGTTTGGTATCTGTCTTTTTCTTTTAGTTCTTCATGAATATATGGTGGAAGAGGCATTACTCCTATCTCATCTAATATCTCATTTAGAATTCCTGTATATTCTAATTTTACTTTTCTATTACCATCTTCAAATATTTCTATAACTTCTGCACTAATTAATGGTTTATCTTTACCAAAAAATATCTTAGTTGTTCCTATCTTACACTTCTTACCTGGCTTAACTAATACTTCCCATTCGTTATTACCAAAATCTTTAATTAATAATAGCTCTATTTTTTCATCTTTTCCTTCTCTTGATCCAAAGATTCTAGCAGGAATAACTTTAGTTTCATTAATTACTAAACAATCTTTTGGAGTTATATATTCTAATATATTTTTAAAAACTCTATGCTCTATACTTTCAGTATTTTTATCTAATACTAAAAGTCTAGATTCATCTCTATTAGCTATTGGTGTTTGTGCAATTAGTTCTTCTGGTAAATCATAATTAAAATCTGTTAATTTCATTTTTATCCTCACAATTTTATATATATATAATATTTATTAAATCTCATTAGAAGACCTAAAGCAGAAAAACTGCTTTAGGTCATGTTTCAAAGTTCACCATGTTCCTTTGTGCGTATTTTAAGCCGGAAGAAGTCTAGCTTAACATAGTCATACTTTACAGCGAAAACCCTCTCCGGTGTTATAAGCATTCCATATGAATGGTCATACGTTCTCAAAGCTTCCTCAATAAGGTATGTAAGGTCATTAATTGAAAAGTAGTTATATGACTTCACATCTGAAGGATGCGAATGTGCATATACTACAATTCCATTAGCTTTAGCATTGCAACCTGCTGCTAATTTCATTTGCCTATCTGAGTAGTTTGTATGCAAATTGCCAGGTTTGGTAAGAGCATAATTTACTAATTTAATTTCATTAAAGTCCTTAATTCCAAAAAATACAACAGGAAATTTTTCTTTTCTTATAGCAGCATCTTTTTGTATAACCTGAATAGCAGTTTCAGTTGTGTGAATTAAGCATATATACTCATTTTCTGCGTACGGAAAGCTTTCAGGGTTTATAGAGTTCCGGGTCGGGCTTGGTGGTTTGGGTGTGCGAATTTCTCGTTTACCAGGATGATATTTGCTACGTAACATAAGTTCTTCTGCATCTGTCATTGTGATCACACTCCTTGCATATTAAGATTTGTCCACAAAAATAGTACCATAAAAAGTTATTTATGTCAATTATACACAAAATAAAAAAGACCTAAAGCAGAAAAACCGCTTTAGGTCATGTTTACAGCTCCCGATGATATTCATTGTACATCTTAACCCGGAAAAATTCTAGCTCGTTATAGTCATACTTAATTGCAAATGTCCTATCCTTAGTTATTAGTATTCCATAAGCATTGCTACACGTTTCAAGAGCCATCTTGATTATGAATTTTAGATCGCTTACGGAAAAGTAGTTATACTCCTTAATCAATGAAGTATGAGTATGTCCATATACTACAATTCCATGTGATTTAGAAATGAACTTTGATGCAAAAGATCTTTGTTTTGTTGAGTAGTTTGCACTATTTCTTAATCCACGTGAAAAACAATAGTCTGTTAGACTAAGATCTCCATTTTCCAGGATTTTTCCACCAAGTACTATTGAATACTCAATTTGAGCATCTTCCGTTTTGTTGCGAACGAAATTAAGAGCCCTTTCCGGAACATCAAAAAGGTTTATACTCTCTTTTGCATACCGAAAACGCTCCGGATTCACAGGATGGTAGTTCGGATTTTCGCTGTTGTGTGCGCGAATTTCGCTCCTACTTGGATAATACTGGCTTTTCATTACTAAAGCATCCACTACCGACATAGGGTTCACACTCCTTATTATTATTTGTCTAGTAAAAATAATACCACAAATGGTGATTTATGTCAATTAGAAACAGGAAGAAGTAAACAGATAACTAATCAAAATTAGTAATATTTATGACCAATATAATCTACAAAGTTAGAAGGTCTAAAGAATTTCGTGAGGAATGTGGCACGACGGCTAAACTTAGCAAAAAAATTAGAATTTTTTGCAGTTGTTTTGGAATGTATGAAAATTCGTACAGCTATGGTGACTGGATTAAGACTTGGTGAACTTCTTTGGTTATCCTGGGGTGATGTTGATTTTGAAAATAAAATAATTAATGTTAAT
>CAZNFG010000006.1:0-52681 GCA_964572605.1 uncultured Eubacteriales bacterium | reverse complement strand
TAGTAATATTTTACCACATAATTTGTAAAAAATAAATATTAATGTTATTTAGAAATTCATATTAACATGGTAGATGGTTTGTTATATAATGACTGTGAGAAAGCGAAAATACTGAGAATAAAATAGAAAGTTACATAAATAATGCTAAAAAAGTATAATGTATTGTGATATTTTGAATAAAAAAGAAAAAATATAAAAAGGAGAAGATTTGTGAAAGAAAAATTAAAGTTATTATATGGTAAAGATAATACGACAACATATAGAATACTACTTGAACTAGAAGCATCAGCGGCAGATTCTGATGAGCTATATAGTTACTTTGATGAACTAATTGAAATGCTAAAACACGAAAAATCTTCTGTAAGAGTAAGAGGGTTTAGATTAATATGTAGTCTAGCCAAATGGGATAAGAAAAATAAAACAAATGAAAATATTGATACAATATTGGATGAATTAGATGATGATATAAGTACTTCTGTAAGGCAATGTTTAAATAGATTGAATATATTATTGATGTATAAACCAGAATTATCAGAAAATGTTGAGAAAAAATTAAAATCACTAGATGTATCAAAATATAAAGAGAGTATGCAATCATTAATAAATAGAGATATTGAGGCAATACTAAATAGTATATAACATAAGAAAGGAAACTAAAAAAATGAGTAAACAAATTTGGAAACCTGGTACAATGATATATCCACTCCCAGCTGTATTGGTCAGCTGTGGTAATATGAATGATGCAAATATTTTAACAGTAGCATGGACTGGTACAATATGTTCAGATCCTGCAATGACATATATTTCAATAAGACCAGAAAGATATTCTTATGAAATAATAAAAAATACGAAAGAATTTGTTATAAATCTAACAACCAAAGATCTAGCATATGCAACAGATTGGGCTGGTGTAAAAAGCGGTAAGGATGTAAATAAATTTGAAGAATTAAAATTAACAAAGGAAAAAGCAACAAATGTAAAGGCACCGCTTATAAAAGAATCTCCAGTAAATATTGAATGTAAAGTAACAGAAATAAAAGAATTAGGTTCACACCATATGTTTATTGCAGAAGTCTTATCGGTAGATGTAGATGAAAAATATTTGGATGATGCAGGAAAATTTTGCTTGGAAAAAGCAAATCTACTAGCTTATTCTCATGGACAATATTATGAACTTGGAAAAAATATTGGTAAGTTTGGATTTTCTGTAAAAAATAAAAGAGGAATAATTTAATTATTCCTCTAATTCTATAGTATCTAACATTATATAAACTCTTGCTATATAACCTTCTTGCATCGCATAAATCATATCTTGAGATAAATCTTTGTTTAAAAAAATATTTGCAACTATATCAAGATTATCACCAACTATTGGTAAAGTCGCATATGCATCAGGATAGGAAATATTATTATTTTTTTCTATTGTAAATTTAATAGTATCTGATGAATCAATTAAAGAATAAACATCTTTATCACCTTCACGAGTTACCTTAAACAAAGAAGCGTCAAATTTTAATTTATATCCTAAATCACTATGAACATATTGAGAAGTAATTTCTTCATCCATTCCTTCTAAAGAAATTGTATCTTTTTTTGGTTCATCGAAGACTAAAGGCGAAACAACATCATCACCACTTGATACAATTACTGTTCCTTGCTTTTGCAAGTAAGAAAAACCAGTAAAAATAAATATTGATAATATAAAAATTATAAAAAAGGAAACTATTATTTTTTCCAATTAAATCACCTCAAAAAGATTATACCATATTATATTAAAATATTAAAGATAAAAACTATATCAATACTAAATCAATAAAAAACATATATTTTTTGATAAAAAAGCAATTGAAAAAAATACAATAATAATATATAATCGCATCATAAGGATAAATATAAAAGAGGAGTAGAGCTATGAAAAAAGTTTTATTAATGATTTTCGCATTGGTTTTGACCTTTGCATTGGTGGGTTGTGGTAAAAAGATAGTTGAACCAGAACAAAATGAGAATGAAGAACTTTCAAATAATACATCTGAAATAAGAGAAGAATACACAGAAGAACCTGATTATTTCCCAGATGAAAACTTAGGGACTTTTGGAGTAACTCAAGTAATTTCTTTAAAAGAAAATCCAACAACTGGATATACATGGTTATATAAGTTTTTAGATGAAACTGTAGCTATAGTTGAAGGAGATGAATACATACAAAATGAAAATGCAGAAAATCTAATTGGTGTTGGCGGGGTACATACATTTAGAATATCTGGTTTAAAACCAGGAAATACAGAGCTTACATTTAGATACATGCATTCATGGGAAGATGAATCGTCAGCTATTGAGACAGTGACTTATAAATTAGAAGTAAATGAATTAAAAGAGATAGCTGTAGTAAGCGTATCTTACTAAAAACATAATATAGTTTATAGACATAGAAAGATGTAGAGTGTTAATCTACATCTTTTTTATATCTTAAAATTGGAAATTGCTTTTGACAGTGATATAATATAAAAAATGGGGGGAAAAGAAATGAAAGAAAATTGTGTTGAAATAAAAGATTTAGTTAAACAATATGATGATAAATTTATACTTGGACCAATTAATATTAATATAAAAAATGGAAAAATTGTAGGAATTATTGGAGAAAATGGAGCTGGAAAAACAACACTTATTAAATCAATATTAAATATAATTAAGGCAAACTCTGGAAATATTAATATGTTTGATAAAGATTATATAAAATATGAAAAAGAAATCAAAGAAGATGTTGGAGTAGTTTTAGATGATATGTTTTTTCCTGAAGTGCTTACTCCAGCTGAAATAAGCATTGTAATGAAAGACATATATAAAAATTGGGATAAAAGTTTATTCGAAAATTATATAAAAGAATTTAATCTATCAATGAATGAGAAAATAAAAACATTTTCGAAGGGAATGAGAAAAAAATTAGAAATTGCGACAGCACTTGCGCATAAACCAAAACTATTAATATTAGATGAACCAACAAGTGGACTAGATCCGATTGTTAGAAATGAAGTTCTTGATATATTTCAAAAATTCATATCTGATAACGAACACACTATACTTCTATCTACCCATATTACTAGTGATTTAGAACATATTGCAGATGATATAATTTTTATAAATAAAGGCAAGATTATAATGAACAAACCTACAAAAGAAATAATTCAAAATTATGGAATATTGACTTGTAGTAAAGATTATATAGGTAATATTGCAAAAGAAGATATAACTGCTTTTAAAGAAAATAAAAATGATTATCAAATATTAGTTGAAGATAAAAAGAAAATATCTGAAAAATATAAAGATCAAAGCATTAGCAATGTTAATCTAGAGGATTTAATGGTACTTATAATAAAAGGAGAAAAGTAAAATGTGGGGAATAATTAAAAAAGATTTGTTTGTTATAAAAGGAAATTCAAAAATATTCTTAGTTTTTATAATTTCATTCCTAACGATGGAACTTCAAGGTAACAATAGTTTTACCACAATATTACCGGTAATGAGTTTAATGTTATTCTTATCTACTTTTAGTTATGATGCATATAATAAATGGGATGCATATGCGTGCACATTACCGGACGGAAGAAAAAATATAGTAAAAAGTAAATACATTGCAACAATTATAATAGTACTTTGCGTAGCTATATTTTCAGTTATGCTTTCATATGGATTAAGCGTTCTTACAAATGGTTTTAAAATTGCTGAAAGGCCATTTAATTTGGAGGAGAGTATATCAGGGGCGGTTGGAAGTATTATGGCAGCATTATTAATAGTAATGCTAACATATCCACTTGTTTTTAAATTTGGCATAGAAAATGGGAGAATAATGATTTTTGTCATATTGGGATTGGTAACAGCTTTAGTAGGGGCAATATTTAAAATCATCGGAGATATTAAAAATATAGACACAGTAATGCAATTAATAGAAAAATATATTGCGATAGGAGCACCAATAATATTTATTATATTATTATTTATATCATATAGGATATCTGAAAAAATATATTGCAAAAAAGAGTTCTAAAAGTTGACATAGAGCCTAAAAGATGTTATTGTGACATAAGTAAAAGTTCATTTTGATATATTCCAAACTTTGATTAAAGGAGGAGTAGTTATGAATAAGCGGAAATTAATATTGAAAGACTGGTATAAAGGAAGCCTACCAAAGACTGACAAGGAGATGTTTATACTCCTCACGGCGGTTGTAGTCTCTAAACAAAACTTAAGACTGGTACACAAGGTTTATCCACCGCTTGGGCAAGACAGACGCGAAAGAATTTTAGCTGAAAAAGAAACAGAATGGTCCGAAAGACTTAGAACAATTATTTTATACATAAAAGAAGAAAAAGATTTTTTGAACATACCAAGAAAAAAAGGTGATGGAATACTTTCATTTAGAAAAGATCGTGAAGAAATCGCTTATAGAAATTGGTTTAACCAGATGAAGACAAAGTATTTGGAAAATAAGGATGAATGGCATGAAGAAGTAATTCACTATACAGCTATCCTCAATGAAATGTATGAACCATAAACTTAAAGAAAAATGCGTGAATGAAATTCATGCATTTTTTTATTATATTATAATTATCTCCCATTATAATCGAGGATAATTATTGAACATTTAAATTTATTGTGCTATATTTTTTATAGTAAACATATTTTACAAATGGGAGGAAGTAATATGAAAAAAATAGTATTTTTCTTATTAGCAATAGTAATGATAATATCACTTGCTGCATGTGGTAAAAACGAAACAGAGTTTGAATTAAAAAGTGTTGAAGAAGAATATATTAGGCAAAGTGAAAATAAACTATTAGTTATAAATAACAAACGTAACAAAGTTGAAATTATATCTAAGAAAAATTCAAAAGCTGCAACAGAAATTACTAATTATTTATCAAGAGCAAATGATAACGAATGGAAAGAGGCAACAGATGAAACAGATTATCTAGTAGAATCTGTAAATTTGAATGAAATAGACTTAACAGAACCTGTTGATGATTTCGGAGTAACATTAAAAACGACGAAAGCATTTGAAAACAATAAATATATTACATTCTATATAGAAAGAGATGGAACAATGGGCGGAGTAAGTTGGTACGCATTGAAACAATTTAGTTTTGATAAAAAGACCCGGAGAATTGTTAGATCCTGTACATATAACTACAGATGTGGTTGCATTTAAAGAAGAGATGTATAACTTTTGTTTAAATTATATTAAATCAGATTTGGAATTAGAAGGTGTTTTGTGGAATGATGATGGAGCTGGTCACTGGGAAGAAATACTAAGAAATCAATTATTTGCAAATGGAAATTGGGCTTTAACAGAAAAGGGAATAAAATTTTCGTTTGAAAAATATATATTAGGTCCAGGGGCTGCTGGACAAATTACAATAGAAGCACCTTATACATTCTAAAAAAGAAAGTGAATCATTTTTATGATTCACTTTTTATATTTTAATAGAGTCTTTTTAAATATGTTTATAAGTGAAACATATACTAGAAAAAATAATGAAAAACATATTGACATTTCATCTTATTAATGATAACCTTGGCAAGATAAAAATGAAAGGGGTTGTCGTGTATGAAAATGGAACGGGGGCTTGAGAACTTAGGCTACTTACCTGATGAAAGACCGACTACACTTAGACTACTACTTTATGCTATTCAACAGGTGATTGTGATGTTTCCTGCAACTGTCGCAGTTGCGCTCATCACAGGATTCCAAGTTTCTACAACTATCTTTGCGAGCGGTCTTGCTACCATATGTTTCATACTAATTACCAAGCGGAAAATTCCGCTTTACTATGGTTCAAGTTTTGCTTATCTAACTGCTGTATCTAGTCTCATGGCTAGTGAAGCAATTCTTTCAAGACTTAGTCCCGAAGCAGTTTCACAAGTCGAAGCATGGCGAAATGGTGCTGCACTAGTGATGCCTGCAGAAGCAATCTCTTACGCGCAGTTCGGTATTATAATGTCAGGCTTTGTATCTATCATTGCAGGTTTCTTGGTAAAATACTTTGGAAAGAGTATTGTTGAGAAGGTTTTACCTCCAACTATTACTGGTTCTATTGCTATGATAATTGGCCTTACGTTGGCGGCCAATGCACTTTCTGACGCTGCACCGAGCATGTCACAGACAGGAGTATACGCTTCTGGTTGGGTATGGATAGTATCACTAATTACTTTGATTAGCACAATACTATATTCAAGATATCTAAAGGGATTTTTGGGACAACTACCATTGCTTCTTGGAGCATTAACTGGATGTGCATTTGCAGGTTTGTTATATCTTTTTGGTGGAGCAGATATGAATTTGTTCCGAACAATCTCTAATGAGTATCTGAACTCGAGCGTTTGGAGTTTTGGAATAATATCTGCACCTGCAATAACTATGCCAAAAGTATCATTGGAAGCTGTACTTGCTATCATGCCAATTGCAATCGCAACTATACCTGAATCTACTGCTCACATCTACCAGCTTGATATATATGTAAATGATTTAGCAAGTAAGAAGGGTAAGAAAGCCTACGGACTTAGCAATTTGCTTTCTAGCAACTTAATTGGTGATGGCGTTTGCGATATGGTTTCTGGTTTCGTTGGTGGGCCTGCAGGTACGAACTATGGTGAAAACATTAGCACAATGGCAATTACTAAAGTGTTCTCGGTGGCTGTGCTAATTGTTGCATCGATAATTGCAATTGTCATATCATTCTTTACTCCTCTTATCCAAGCAATCTACTCAATCCCTCTTGCAGTAATCGGAGGCCTGGAAGTATACTTGTTCGGTGCAATTGCAGCTCAAGGAATTGCGATAATGATCGAAAAGAAGGTAGACATGTTCGATTCGAAAAATATAGCGGTTATCGCGAGCATCATGGTGATTGGCGTCGGAGGACAGTACGCTTTCGGTGGAAACATTCCGATGTTTGGAGTCAACATTCCTTGTGTGGCTGGAGCGGCAATCTTCGGAATACTCTTGAACTTATTACTCAGCATTAAAAAGAAATAGCGTAACAAAAAAGCACATCTCAAATTTTGAGATGTGCTTTTTTACTTAAATATTAAAAGAGTAGTTAAAATTTACTCTCTATCTAAATTATTATTTGCAGATTTTTCAGGAGTTTCTTTACTTGCAACGATAATCTCATGTTTTTGTTGTGCGATTTCACTTGTAGTCGTAACTTTCTCAGTAGCTTCTATTGCGCTTCTTAAAATACCGAGCTGCAGGATCTAAAGATTCTATTCTTTCATTTATATATGACATATAGGAATCATAATCTTCATTGTTTTCTGGTAATCTTAAATTATACTTTTTAAGTTTATCTTCCAATCTATTATTACGCTCATCAACAAACTCAGCGTAATGACTAATATCTATAATGTCAAAAATTTTAGAAATTGGGCACACTAAATATTGTACATTTCCTTCTTTGCTTAAAGAATATAAATCATCTTCATAAATAAAAGGAACGCCGCCACCATTTTCACGAATACAAACAATTTTGTTATTCAAATCTGTGCTGGATAAATCTCTTTGAAGTACGTATGGTTCAAATTGAAGATTTTTTTCATTTGAAGGCTCTGAAAAACCATTTGCATATTTATTTGCAATGTCTTGTCTAAAAGTAAAATATCCCATACCATCCTTTGTTTTAAAATCTTGGTGCGGATGTCCATCAGCATCTAGATTTTGAATAGGTCCTCCTACTTCATCAACACTTAAGTAAGGTTCATCTTGCCTTTTAGATGTTCCATGATAAATTATTGATGGGATAATTACGTTACTATCACCAACTCTTGCGTTGGTAGTAGGCATAGGTTCATCATGTTCTTCAATATATCTATCTAAACATGGCAAAACGCTATTATCTTCTAACTCACGTATTAGTAGAGAACAAGAATGTGTTAAACTGCTTTCAGCAGGAATAATTTCTTCTTTTTCTTTAATATATTTATCAAGATAGTATTCTAATTTTTCTTTATCGTTATGATTTGGAGTTTCAAGTAACTCATTTTTTATATCAGATATTTGTTTGTCAAATTCACTTGCTAATAAATCTTCAATCATAGCTAGTTCTCTAGAAAGTAGTGCTCTTTCTTTAAGATTTTCCGAAAAATCTGATGGAGAATCTTTTTGTCCATCAAAAGCATTGTTATAATCTATAATGCCGATTGAGTAGAAGCAAAAATCTCTTGCGTTTTTATATACATCTAAATCACGCCAGTTCGAATTTTTACCTGTTTTGTATTTTGCTATTAGTCTTTCTTTTAATTCGGTTTTTGCTTTTTCATATGCTTCTTCATCAGTTGCTTCACTAAAAATACTTCTTCTATCTATCATATATTTTATCTCCTTTATGATGATGTAGCAAAAGTTACTAGAGTAAAAAAATCCTTAATCAAAATTAAAGAATTCAATTATCTTATTTATGATTCTTCTAAAGAAAGATTCTTTTTTACATTCTGCAATAGCTGTAATTGTAGTATTAGTATCAACTATAGAAGAATCATTATTAGCAGACAACTTTTTAATCACTGTTTTACTATATTTAGCATTGTTTTCTTCATATATTTTCATAAATCTTTGTTTTTCTTTTTCGTCTTTGCACCAATATTGTAAATTTAAAAAGGCAATGATTGCTAGAGTCTCTTTCATAAAATTTTGTTCTTCGATTGGAATATCGTTTCTCATATACTTAACATGTGAACTATCTTTTTGAGTTTTGAAGATTTCTCTAATATTTTGGGGGATTTCATTTTTATATTTTGTGCCTAATAACTCTAAAAATGAATCTATTTCACTATACGCTCTTCGCGTGGTATTAGATATCATAAGGCGTACCTTCCTTCATTAAATATTATTTTTAGTATATCATATTGAATTCCGAGAGTAAACGATAAAATATAATTGAAAATATTATATAAATTTACAACTGTATGTGATAATATATGCCGTGAGAAAAGAATATATATAAAAACAAAAGGGGTGAAATATGAAAAAACTTCTTTTTATAATTATTTTTTTGCTATGTTTCAAAAGTACATTTGCAGCAATGAAGCTACCAAGTCCAACACCTGAATTCTTTGTTAATGATTTTGCAAATGTTATTTCTGCGGAAGATGAAGAAAAAATATTAAAAAAAACAGAAGGGTTATATGCCGCTACTGGAAATAGCACTCAAGTAGTCGTTGCAACTATAAATTCACTTGAAGGATACGGGATTGAAGAATATGCAAATAATTTATTTAGAGAATGGGGAATAGGTAATAAAGATAAAAATGATGGTATTTTAATACTTCTAGCAGTTAATGATAGAAAAAGTAGAATTGAAGTTGGTTATGGACTAGAAGGAACGCTTCCAGATGGAAAAACTGGTGGAATTCAAGATACATATATGATACCATATTTCAAAGAAAATAACTTTTCAAAAGGTCTTGCAGAAGGAGCTATGGCGGTATGCGATATTATTTCTGGAGAGATGTCTATTGATGACATAAAAGCAAAAGAGGATGAAGATATTTCAGACATACTTATGGGGATTATAGTATACATGATAATATTATTTCTATTTTTTAAAGTTGCTACGAAATCTCAAGGTTTCGGAGGACTTTCGAATTATAATAACAATGGCGGTTCTTCATATCGTAGAGGAGGTTCTTCAAGTCATAGTAGTGGAAGTGGTTCATCACATCACAGTAGCGGTGGTGGTGGGTCATCGGGCGGAGGTCGGAAGTAGTAGAGGTTTTTAAAAAAATAAAGGAGGATATAAAATGAAAAAAGGATCAGTAATATTAACGGTAATTATAATAATATTAATAATAGTATCAGCAATAGTTATGTGGGGAGTTGGAATATATAACAAAGCTGTATCATTAGAAACCAAAGTGGATACAGCATGGGCAGAAGTAGAAAATCAGCTTCAAAGAAGATATGATTTAGTACCAGATTTAGTAAATGTAGCTAACAAATATGCAGAAAATGAAAAAGAAATAATTAATTCAGTTGTAACTGCAAGAGCTTCAATGGCAGGTGCTACGACTTCAGACGATAAAATTGAAGCAAGTAAAGAATTAGAATCAGCAATTTCTAGATTACTTGTAGTAGTTGAAAATTATCCAGAATTAAAATCTAATGAACAATACATAAGAGTAATGGACGAAATGGCAGGCACAGAAAACAGAATAGCAGTAGCGAGAAGAGATTATAATGAAGCAGTAGAAACATATAACATTAAAATTAAAACATTCCCTACATTGCTATTTAAGGGAATGCTAGGTGCAGAAGAAAGAGAATTGTTTGAAGTACAAGAAGAAGCGAAAGTAAAACCAGATTATAATCTCTAAATAATTTAGGATAATATATAAAAACTAGGTTTAATTGTAAAACTAAAATATATTATAAGGAAACCTGTAATATAGACGTATTAAATAATAGTGAAAAAATGGTAAATAATATGTTGATGATTCAATAGAATTTAATCAAAAGAATGATTAAGTTATGGAAAATACTTCCAAAGGTAACATAATTAGTATTGACAAAATAGGAAAATAGTTGTAAAATCATTAGGACTCTCAAGAGTTATGAAAATTCAGCCTACTATTGGAGGAGGAAAAAAAGATGAACGATTTTACTAATGTTGAAGTGCTAAAAAGGGTTAGGGAAACACTTCAGGAGTTGCTGTTTAGACTAGACGATTTCTATAACAATATGTTTATGCAAATCAATCTTTCTGATATTAATTCGCTTTTTAGAAAATTTGCAAAAGAATGTGTTAACTACAGCAAGACCGAAAGCTATAGACTATTAGAAGAATATAATAAAGAATATGCAAAATATTCAGTTTTCCGGTACATGGATAAAAAGTTTTTCATTGCAATGAGAAAAAGAAATATCTCTGTAAATGATTTTTTTATGATAGACAAAAGCTTAAAAAACACGATTTCAAGCATAAAACATGAAATAATGATGATTGAAGAATTCTACAGTCAAAATATTAAACTTTTTAATAACTAAGTACTTAACAATGACTCTCCTTTTTATAAAGGAGAGTTTTTTTATACATAAACAGTAAATTTGATAAGGTAAAAAACTATTGAAGATTACTGTACTCTATGATAGTATTCACATAGTGTTAATCTATAGTTTAGAGAAAGGATGTTATTATGAAGTTATTGTTTGCTACTGGAAATAGTAAAAAACTCGAACTGATGAAAAGAAGACTTTCTTCACTTAAGGATGTTGAAGTGGTTAGTCCAAAAGAAATAGGTATTAATATAAACATAAATGAAAATGGTACAACCGCAGAAGAAAATGCAATAATTAAAGCTAAAGCGTATTATGATACAACTGGAATGGCTACGATTGCTGAAGACTCTGGGTTGTGGATTGAAAAGTTTTCTTTAGAAGATCAACCGGGATTAAATGTCAAAAGAATAAAAGGTATAGAAAATCTTTCTGATGAGGACGTGCTTAAATATTACACTTCAAAACTTTGTGATATCGGTGGAGAAAGTTTTGCAAAATATATCACTGGAGTTGCTATTATTGATGAAACAGGAATCGTACATTCTATTTCTATTTCAGAGAAACCATTTCTTCTTAAAGCTAAATCAAATTCACTTTATACATGTGCTGGTGGCGTGTTAGATTGCATAAGTTATGACACGGATTTAAAAAAATATTTTAATGAACTTACAGAGAAAGAGGAGAATAACAGATATTTAAGAATCGATGCAGAAACGCTCAAGTTGTTTAAAAATACATTTCTTATAAAATAAAAAGGATTTGAAAAATGGATATAGTGTTAGCAAGTAATAATAAAGGGAAAATAAAAGAAATTAAAGAAATTTTAAGTGAATATAATATTCTTTCATTAAGTGAAATGAATGTGCATATCGAAGTAATAGAAGATCAAAATTCATTTTATGAAAATGCTTTTAAAAAAGCAAAAGAAATATATGAAGTAATTAAAAAGCCTGTAATTGCTGATGATAGTGGTTTGTGTATTGATGCTTTAAATGGGTTTCCAGGAATTAATACACACAGATTTTTAGGTGAATATGCAACAGATAAAGAAAGAAATATTGCATTATTGGAAAAACTAAAAAATGTTAAAAAAAGAAGTGCAAAGGTTGTTTGTGCAATAGTATATTATGATGGAGTAAATATTTTCAAGGCTGAAGCAAGTTTAGAAGGAACAATAACATTAGAAGAAAAAGGGGAAAATGGCTTTGGCTTTGACAGCATATTCGAATTACCAGAAGGAAAAACATTAGCAGAACTAACAGAAAAAGAAAAAAATGAAGTAAGTGTTAGATACTTGGCTTTGAAAGAGATTAAAATGAAATTACAAAAATAGTAGAATAACAAAAAGAGTGATGTATTTACATCACTCTTTTTAAATCAATGTTTTGGTACAATTGTAACATATTTTTCAGGAACAAAAAAATCTTCTAATAGACCATTTTCATTAAATCCAACAATTCTTAAATAATCGCCCACTTGCTTATAAACATGTATGTTTGTCAGTTTAACATTAAGAGCGCCTGTAGTAATATGACATTCTAGAATGCTTTCAATATAGTCTTTTCTTGTACATGTTGAATTATGATTTTGCTTTGACCAGCTTCTGTAAATAGTACTCCGGCTGATATCTGACATTAGAATGTCCTCCTTCAAATATTGAATGATTAAACCTTAAAATCTTAGAACTTAGGCAATAATAACATATTTACATATTTTTTTCAAGTTACTTCATAGAAATTTATAACGTTTTGGGGCCTAGTCTTACGGGTGAGAAAAATATAAAGAATAATTGTTACAAAATTATTGTAAAATCTGTAGAAAAACATAAAAATTTTTTTACTAGGGAAGTAAAGAAGTGCAAAATATTCAAGGGTTATACACTTTACAAAGGATTTTTTCAATGCTAGAATGATATCGATAAATAGAAGGGGGTTATTTTTATGTTTTGTCAGAAATGTGGAAATGAATTAGAAAACAGCGCAAGATTTTGTGATAAATGTGGAGCAAGTCAAGTTGCTGGTGCACAAGAAGTTAATAATGCGAAAATGCCCGATAATGAAGTGATTTTTACAATAAAACCAACATTTAAACTTTTTTATTATTTATGCGGAATTCTTTTAAGTGTTATATTGATATTTGTCGTATTTGTAATAATGGCTGGATATGCAGAAATTGAGGAAATGATTATTGGTGGATGGATAGTCTCTGGAATTATTTTAATTTTGGGTCTAATATATGTGGTATTTAAAGCGGTACAAATTAAAAATATGGAATATAAATTCTACAGGACTAAAGTAGAATATACAGATTCATTTTTAAATAAGACACAGAAAGAAGTAAAATACAAATACATTCGTGAAACTTTATTATCGAGAAGAATATTTGATAGAATTTTTGGATTTGGAACAATTATATTGTTTACAAATGCAGAAACATCATTCGGAAATGGCATATTTATCCCATGTATAGTAAATTCAGAAGAACAATATAAGAAAATTAAAGAATTATTAGATATATAAAAAGGAGTGAAAAAATTATGTTTTGCAAAGCATGCGGTAATGAATTAAAAGATGATTCAACTTTTTGCTCTAATTGTGGAACACAGGTTGGAGCTGTTACGAAATCAACACAAGAGAATACATTAAAAGAAGACGGAGTAGAGAGGTTAGAGATAAAACCAGTATATAATTTGGGATATCAAATTTTGCTTTCTATTTGGAATACAATCATTACAACCATTGTAATATTTTTCTTCATAGTGGTGGATTCTGAAAATGGAATGACATATGCGCCAGCTCTATTTATTTTTATTGGTGTCATAACATTCATAATATATTTTATTAAACTAATATTAAACAAATTTCAATATAAAAATATTTCATACAGATTCTATAAAACAAAAGTGGCATATGTTGATGGGTTCCTAAATAAGGAAGAAAAAGAAGTAAAATACAAACACATTAGAGAAGTTACTATGACACAAAATATTCTAGAGAGAATTTTTGGTTTAGGTAAAATAAGACTATATACAAATGCAAGTAGTGGAGTATCAGATGAGGGAATGAATGGACACAATCAAACTGGTAGAAATGGAATAATAATACACTGTGTTACTGAAGTTGAGAGTAAATTAAAAGAAATTAAAGGGTTAATTGATGCTGTAGATGCAGACTAGTAAAAAGTGAATGCATAAGGTGGACAAAACCCCGCAAAAAGAAGAATTCTACAATGTGGATATCGACTATATGTGCAAGTTTAAGCGCAAATAATCGATATCCCATATACAATTTCTCTTATTTTATACAAATTTTAAAGAAAAGCTTGTGTATTCTTATGTAAAGTGGTATAATGGCATAGCAATGAAAACAGTGAAAAGTTTTTCTATAATAATTTGTTTTATAAATGGATTTTAGATCCATTTCGTCCTTTAAATATATTGGCCTTAAAAATGTCATATGTCTAAAAACAGATTTTTATATTTGCTTTTAGGCTATTTTTTTGCGCAAAAATATATTAAGGAGAAAAGAAATGGAAGAAAAAAAATTAAAATTTGAAGAGTTAGAATTGTCTGAAAATGTTAAAAAAGCATTGGCAGACATGGGGTATGTGAGCGCAACACCAATACAAGAAAAGACTATACCGATAATTATGAGTGGAAAAGATATTATAGGTCAGTCACAGACAGGTACAGGAAAAACAGCTGCATATTGTTTACCCATTATTGAGAAGATTAATAAAGATGAAACAAAAGTTCAAGCAATAATCTTATGCCCAACAAGGGAACTTGCAGTACAAATTACAGAGGAATTTAGAAGATTTACTAAGTACGAAGATAATATCAAATGTTTAGCTGTATATGGTGGAGAACAAATTACAAAACAAATTATTGCTTTAAGAAGAGGGATCCAAATAGTTATTGGTACTCCAGGTAGAGTTATGGATCATATGAGAAGAAAAACCTTGAAATTAGATAATGTAAAAATGGTAGTTTTAGATGAAGCAGACGAAATGCTAAATATGGGATTTGAAGAAGATATGAAAACAATTCTTTCTGAAATTCCTGAAGAAAGACAAACACTTTTATTTTCAGCAACAATGAATAAAAAGATTTTAGCAATAACAAAAAAATATTTAAAAGAACCAGAAAATATTATAATTAAGAGTAAAGAGCTTACAGTAGACAAGATAGAGCAGTATTCTATAGAGCTTAAAAGCCCAATGAAAGATAATACTGTTATGAGATTAATAGATGTGAACAATCCTAAGAAGGCTGTTGTATTTTGCAATACAAAGAGAAAAGTAGATAGTTTAATTGAACAATTAAAATTAAATGGATACAAAGCAGAAAGTTTGCATGGAGATGTAAAACAAGAACAAAGACAAAGAATAATGAATAGATTAAAAAAAGGTGAATTTAAAGTATTAGTTGCAACAGATGTAGTGGCAAGAGGTATTGACGTAGATGAACTTGAATTAGTTATTAATTATGATATTCCTCAAGAAGAAGAATACTATGTACATAGAATTGGAAGAACAGGAAGAAATGGAAATTTTGGTAAGGCTTATACTTTTGTCGTTGGAAAAGAAAAGGATAAATTAGCAAGTATTGAAAAATATGCAAACACTAAAATCACTATTGGCAAAATGCCAACAATAGATCAGATTAATGAAATAAAGAGCAAACAAGTTGCTAAAAACATTCAAAATATGATAGATGACTGCAAGTTTGAAAATAAAAAGTGTAACGATGAAATATTAGATTCGTTGTTAAAACAAAATGACATTGAAACTGTTGCACGTGCATTACTTGAAATGGTTAATGCAAAGAATATGGAAAAACAAAACAATAAAGATGAGAAAGAGTTTGTAAGAGAGATTCCAAAAGGTATGAATGGAGTTGTTAAATTGTTTATAAACGTTGGCAAAAAAGACAAAA
Organism: uncultured Eubacteriales bacterium; assembly: GCA_964572605.1. Classification (GTDB taxonomy): domain Bacteria; phylum Bacillota; class Clostridia; order TANB77; family UBA1234; genus UBA1234. The sequence goes on along the minus strand of CAZNFG010000006.1, from coordinate 36,698 downwards.
TTATGGCAAAAGATATAGTTGGAAGCATGTCTGCTAATGCTGCTATTACAGGTTCTGAAATAGGAAAAATAAACATATTAGATAGCTATTCTTTTGTTGAAGTGCCAGGTTATGCAGCAAATGACGTTTTAAGTGGAATGCAAGGTAAACAAATAAAAGGAAGAAGTTTTAATATTGAAATGGCATCTAATAACGAAGATTTACATTACTCTAGAAGAGCAAAATAATAAAAAAAGAAAAATATAAAATTAATATTTAAAAGCATTACCCCACAGAGATTTATAAGAATATTGATCTTTGTGGGGTAAAATTTTAATATTGCATGGAAAATAATATTACCATGTGATAAGATAAAGAAAAATAAGATGAATTTAATATAGAAAAATTAAAATTATTTTGTGGAAACGATAAGAAACAATTTAAAGTTCCACTGGCGGAGGTTGTATGAAAAAAACATTTTTCAAAATCTTAATTCTTTGTTTGCTTTGCATGATTTTTTTAAATATTAGTACAGTACTAGCATACGATGATATTAAAGCAATTGATATGTACCTGTACATAAATAATGATGGCAGCGTTGATATAACAGAAATATGGGAGTGTGAGGGAATTGAAGGCACAGAATTAAGTCATCATTTTTATGATTTTACTAATGAAAGAATTACAAAAGTATCTGTCAGTGAGAGTGGAGAAGAGTATAAAGTATTATCAAATTGGGAATCAACATTATCTCGAGATCAAAAGATAAAAACATGTGCAATTAAGAAAGTTGGTAATGATGTTGGCATATATTGGGGAATTGATGGATCGGGAGAAAAGGAATTTATTGTTAATTATACAATAGAAAACTTTGTGAAAAAATTAGATATGTTTCAAATGGTATATTTTACACTATTACCAAAAGAGAGAGATTATATAATCGAGCGTGCTATGGCAAGCATATATGTGCGCGATAGAGAGTTTGATAAGAACGTGCTTATATGGAGTTTGGGTGAAACTAATAGTAAGACTGAGTTTTCAAAAAAACATATTGAGATGTATTCAGGAGGTTCTCTTGATCCAAATGAATGTATGATGATACTTGCTAAATTTCCTTTAGATTATTTTAATAATAATAATATTCAAAGCCATAATTTTGAATATTATTATCAATTAGCAATTAAAGATATGCCGTTTAATATGTTTAATATGAAAATTCCAAAAGCAAACTTTGAAGGTGATTCAAACTTATTGAAATATTTTTTAATGGCAGCATTATATATTTCATATGCTTGGATATTACCAAAAGTTTGGGAAGGAATATTAAATTTACTTGCAAAGAAACCTTCTGAATTTTATGGAATTATTCTTATTATGATAATTGTATTTGCGTTTTCAGGAAGTTTCAATTTACTTTTAGTAGTATCATTACTTTTTGTAGCGGCAAACTTTTCTATGATTATGCCAAGAAGAATAATAAAAGAAAACATATTAGAAAATAATTGCAATTATTATAGAGAAATTCCTTGTAATGGCGATATATTCAAAGTCTACTACATAGCTTATCAATACGATTTAATAAAAAACGAAACAGATTTATTAGCAGCAGTGTTTTTAAAATGGTTAAAAGAAGGTAGAATTAGTTTGAGTGATAGAAGTAATGATAATGAAAATGATTATTCTATAAAACTTGTTTCTTATTATGAAGACTTTGAATGGAAAAATCCTCGTGAATTAGCACTTTATCAATTTATTTATAGAGGTAGTGAAAAAGGAATACTTACAAAAAATAAATTTATATCAATGTGCCGTAAGAAATATGACTACTTAACATCTTGGTTTAATTCAATTGCAAACGATGTACAAGAAGAACTTATTGAAGAAAATCAATTAATATTAAAGCAAGCAAGAATGGGTAATAGTTATATTGCAAGCCCTAAGATGCTTAATAATGGAAAACAGATTTGTGGATTAATAAAATATTTCAACAACTTTTCAACTGCAGAAGGAGTAGAAGCAATGAATACTGACCTTCTAGAAGATTATTTAATAATGATGCAAGTTCTTGGAATGGGAAAAGAAACAGCGAGACTATTTGATCAATACTATACAAAAAGATTTGCGGACGGACCAATAAAATACGGCAATTATTTGTTTATAGAATCAATATCTAGTGCAACAATAAAAAGCGCTATTACAGCATCAACTATTTTTAATGCGAAAAATGTAATGCGTAAATAAAAAGTCAAAGGGACTTAAAATTTAAGCAGTTGCTTATTATATTTTAAGTCCCTTTTTTTAATTTATAATAGTTATGTCACACTCATCTTAAGATAATTATATAGATTCACGTAATATTCTTCAACCATACGTTTAGTGGTGTATTGATGCGAAGAAACAATAGAAGCAAACATCATGTTTTTCCAAACAGGAATATTTGTATAGGTGGGAATTACTTCGTTTTCAAGTACGTGAATAAGCATTTTTGCATCGTGTTCATCTTGATAAGTTTCACCATTTCCAATGTTCCATCCGTTGATACCATGCATTGAACCTTCACGCCACCAACCATCTAAAGTGCTAAGATTAAGAGTACCGTTCATTGCAGCTTTCATACCAGAAGTGCCACAAGCTTCAAGCGGAACTCTCGGATTGTTAAGCCAAATATCAGAACCACTTACAAGTTTTTGAGCAAGAGCTATGTCATATCCTTCAAGAAATACAACGTTGTTTGGATATTTCTTTGAAATGTGAAAAATTTCAGAAATAAAGTTTTTACCACTTCTGTCATCTCGATGAGATTTTCCAGCAAATACAATCTGAATATCATATTTTTGTATAAGTTTTTCAAATTTAGCCTTTTCTCTGAAAATAAGATTCCAGCGTTTATACTCAGTAGCACGACGAGCAAAAGTAATGAGTAAATGATCTTTTTTAAACTCCACACCTGTGCGAGCCTTTATAAGATCTATTAACTCTTGTTTACAAGTCTCGTGAGCATTGTAAACGCTATCAATATCTTTTACTTCAAAAGCATCCCGAATCCGTTTATCTTGCCAAGTCTTTTGATGTACACCGTTGGTTATAGCAATAAGATTAGGAGCTTCGGTTACCCAATGCCACATATCTTTTGCAGCAAGTACTTGAAGTCTAGAAACACCATTAGCCATTGATGAAAGTCTAAGTGAAGCAACAGTCATTCCAAAAGGGTTGCCTCCGATATGTTCCATCTGCTCATAGCTAAGACCTAAGTTTGCTCCAACTTCAATAAGAAGATTAATAGAATGAGATTCATTTCCTGCAGGAACGTTGGTATGAGTTGTAAAAGCTGTACGCTCCTTTACATGGCGAAGAGCCCTAAAAAATCGGGCGGTTTCATCCATTTCAGGATACGTCTCACTGTAATAGCGCATACGTTCACAGATAAGTTCGATACCAGCAAAAGCAGGATGACCATCATTATAATGATATCCTTCAATCTGCAATCCAAGCTCTTTGATTGCGCGCACACCACCGATACCAAGCACAATTTCCTGTGCAATTCTTTCTTTCTCAGACTCTTCCCAAGAACCACCATAAAGGCGGTGAGTGATATTTTTAAAATCTCCGTTTTCATCAATGTCTGTATCAAAATAATACACAGGTCCTTCTTTAAGTTTCCAGATTTTAATTTTAACTTTGCGTCCAAAAATAGTTACAAAAACAAATTTTCCAGTATCTTCAAGGTAAGTTTCCCAGTTGTTGCCTGTAGGCTCAGTGTCAAACACCTCTCCATTCGAATTGAGATATTGAAGATTGTAGCCTTTTTTCCAAAGAATATGAAAGAACGTCATAGGATAGAGGGGAGCACATTCGATTACTTCTTTAATCATGTCACCAGCTAAGATTTCTAGACCACCACCATAAGTTAAAAGATCGTTGTAGATTCCTGAGCCCATTGAAAAATAGGCAATTCGTTTGCTATACATAGCAAAACCTCCTTCAATATCAGTCGTTTTGTTGAAGTAAGAAAAGGAAATTAGGTTACCAGTTCGTATATTATAATAACAAGGTTACTTTTGCAATAGCATAAATGTAAAAAAGTACTAATAGAAAAAACAGTAAAAAGTTAAACATTTTCATAAAAAACTCATAAAAAACTGTTTCAAAAAGAACTTTTATGATACACTTTGGGTGATAGTTAAGCTATAAATTTGTAAATGGAGGTATTATATAATATGAAAAGTGGAATATCAATTATAATTATACTTATAATAATTATAATAAAATCAGTAAAGCAAATAAACGAATATGAAAGAGGCGTTTTATTTGGAAAAGGAAAATTCAAAAGAATAATGCAACCAGGATGGAGAATGGTTTGGCCAATTTTCAATTCATACAGAAAAATAGATATAAGAACAAAAGCCGTTGATGTTCCAGAGCAAGATGCAATAACAAAAGATAATGTATCAATAATTATCAATGCGGTTTTGTATTATAATATTTTCGATGCATCAAAAGCTCTACTTGCCGTAGAAAACTATAATTATGCTGTAAGTCAATTAGCACAAACAACAATGAGAAATATAGTTGGTACAGTATCTTTAGATGAGCTATTAACAGATAGAGAAAAGATAAGCATAGAAATGTGTAGAATATTAGATGAAGCGACAGACCCGTGGGGAATAAAAGTTGAAAATGTAGAGCTAAAAGATATTTCTTTACCGGAAGAAATGAAGAGAGTTATTGCAAAAGTGGCAGAAGCTGAAAGAGAGAGCCAAGCTGTAATTAGAAAATCTTTAGGTGAAGTTGAAGCTTCAAAAAATCTAGCAATAGCTGCAAGCACTATGAGTTCTGCGCCAGGAGCATTGCATCTAAGAACACTTGCAACATTAAATGATTTAAGTAGTGATCAATCTAATACAGTAGTATTTGCTATTCCAATTGAAGGATTAGAAGCACTTAGGGGTATTGCAAGTTTTGGCGAACAAAAAAATAAACATATTAATGGAAATAGTCAATAAACAAAAAATTACGAGATATTAAAATGAGCAACCATTTAAACCGGCTGCCCATTTTTAAAATTTCTAGTGTATAATCTAAAAAAGTTTTCAAAAAATAGCTGCCTTAAGTAATATGACAAGGAGAATATATATGAAAAACAAAAATATAAGGCTTTTTAAAATATGTATGGCGGTGCTTGCTTTTGTTATAATTGTTGGAGCAATAATTGTTTTATTTCCAGTAATGAAAAATCTCTCAACAAGTGAAGGACAAATAGAATTTAAAACCAAAGTGAATAGCATGGGAATTTGGGGAATGTTTGCACTTTTTGGATTACAGGTGGCACAAATATTTTTAGTAGTAGTGCCAGGTGAACCAATAGAAATATTAGCAGGCATGTGTTATGGACCAGTAGTGGGAACGGTATTTATAATGTTTTCTTCGTTTATTGTTTCAACTACAATATTTTTTTTAGTAAGGATATTTGGAGTAAGACTTGTTAATGAGTTTTATGATAAGAAAAAAATTGAAAAGATAACTAATAGTAAGTTATATAAAAATCCGAAAAAAATAGAGCTAATAATGATAATATTATTTATTATCCCAGGTACTCCAAAAGACTTGCTTTGTTATATTGCGGGATTATTACCAATAAAACCTTTAGCTTTTATTTTAATATCTACTTTTGCTAGATTTCCTTCTGTAATTTCTTCGACAATTGCAGGAGAAAAATTTGCAGTTGGAAATTGGAAAATGGCTTTCGTTGTATATGGTATAATCTTCATAATTGTGGGAGTACTTATTGCAATAATAAAACATCATGATAAAGACAATATAATAGAAGAATCAATTGAAACATTTAAGTGATTATATATTTTTTGATATATAAAAAATAAAAAAGTTTAATGTAATAAAAGATTTGAAAGGGGAAAAAAATGAAAAAGTTTATTAAGTTTTTTGTTGTTATTTTAATTATGGCAGGTATTGTGTATGGAGGATTTTATTTTCTAGAAAACAAAAAGGAACCAGAAGAATCAATATCTGGTGATATTGAAGAAACACCAAATAATACTGTTTCTTCGCTTGATATTGTTAATGAATATATGAGTCAAATTAGTACGTGGGGAAATACAGATTTTCTTGAATTTGGTGGAGGAGTATATGGACAAGGGTATTCTTTCTTTGATGTAGATTTAGACGGAGAAAAGGAGTTGGCTGTTCAAATTGGAGGAGGAACAATGGCTAACTGCAAAAGCTTATTTTATAAAATAGTTGATGGAACGGTGCAAGAAGTTTGTAAACAAAATGAAGAAGAGGGAAATTTAAATTTAAGTATTCTAGATTTAACAAAATATAAAAATAGTGAAGACAAATATTTTTATATAAATAAATATACAAACAAAGCAGATCCTGTTACATATGTAGAGTCGTGGGAAAAAGTAATTTTTAATGATGGCGTATATAATCCAGAATACTTATTCCAAAAGAAATACATGTATGAAGAAGATGGAACTGAAACTGTAGAAGATCCTACATTTGACTCAAGAGAAGCATATTTTAGCCAATTAGAAGAAGTGGAAACAAATTTCGAATTTATTTTGTATACAGATTGGGCTAACATGACAAATGAAGAAAAAATTGAAAAATTATTAAAAGCATATGATATGTAATAGATAAAATATTAAACAGCAACTTTCTATGATAATATAAAATATCACGGAAGGTTGTTTCATTATAAAAAAGGAGAGACAGTATATGATAAATGACGAGACTATAATTGATGGTAGAAAAGTAAAATTATCTGAAAGTCAAAAAAATGGTGTTACAGAATTTCATAAAAGTAGAATAGCTTTTGCTGTTATTTCAAAACATGGTGGTAGCTATGATATAGCAATGAATATAAAAGATGCGAGAGAACATCGTATTTACTTAAAAGAAGACTATAATATAAGCGATGAAGAATTTGAAATTCTAACAAGAGGATATATAAAACAAGGTAAGCTTATGTTTTATATATCATCATCTTTCAATCCTGTAAAAAAAGAATTAATTACAGAACAATTAATAAAAGATTTATTGCTTATTGCAAAAAAAGAATTTGGAAATGGAGAATATATAATTGGAAATGGTTTAAAAGTTGGAGAACCAGGAGAAGAATGGCGTCCACAAAAAATAATGTGCACATATATAGTTGGAGAAGAAATAAAGAAAAAAAAGAAATAATAACAGAATTAGAAAAATAATTAATTTACGAGAATTTTTTTTAGAAAAAGGTGATAAAAATGCCTATGTGGAGCCCATGGAGAGGATGCAAAAAATGTAGTGATGGATGTAAATATTGCTATATACATAAAGGAGATGTAAGGAGAAATATAGATACCAATGACATTATAATAACAAAAGATTTTGATAAGCCAATTCAAAAATCAAAAAAAGGAAATTACAAAATGAAATCTGGATTAGTTTATACATGTTTTTCTACTGACTTTTTAATAGAAGAAGCAGATGAATGGAGAAAAGAATGTTTTAAAATGATAAAAGAAAGGGCTGATTGTTCATTTTTATTCTTAACTAAAAGAATAGATAGATTTTTAAAATGCATTCCTGATGATTGGAACGATGGTTATGATAATGTTATAGTTTGTTGCACGATTGAAAATCAAAAGAGTGCTGATTATAGACTTGAAATATTCAAAGATTTACCAGTAAAACATAAATGTATAACAGCACAACCATTACTAGAAAAAATAGAAATAGAAAAATATCTAGATGATATTGAACTTGTCGTTGTAGGTGGAGAGTCAGATTATAATGCAAGGACGCTAAATTACGATTGGGTATTAGATATTAGAAAACAATGTATAAACAAAAAAATTGATTTTGAGTTTAGACAATGTGGTACACATTTTATCAAAGAAAATAAATTGTATAATATACAAACTAAGGATTTGTGCAAGCAAGCAAAACTAGCAAATATAAACATTAAGACTTTTAAAAGCGAAAGGTATTGAGAAATATTTAACAGTTGTTTTTGCCTTGAAGCTCTTGTAAAAGGCTCTATGAGGTGATATAATTCATAACAAGTTTAATATAATTAGTGTGTGGAAGAAAGTTTTTTTTGACCAAAAAGATGGCGCTATGGAAGGAGAAAGGTTATGTTGGAATATGACTTCAAGGCAGCTAGAGACATGTGCAAAAAACTTGGCTTGAACACTAACCAAACAAAAGGGGTTGACAAAAATTATATCGTAGCAATCGTATATCGGAGCCAATTCTATGATATGTTTGAAGACGAAGAAGTAACCGAAGTTCCAATGAGTTTAATTTCGAAAATTAATGATGAAGCCGTTCTTTTTAAGAGTTTATTGGTTTTCAAACATGATGGAGAAGACGAACTCAATAGTAAGCTTAGAGAACTTTTTATTGAAAGAAATGGTTATTTAAACAGACGCACAGTACTTACACATGAAATGAATGATTATGTAGAAGGAACTGGAATTAGGTATTCTGCTATATTTGATGAGCTAGATGCAGCGTGTAAATCAGGAACTGATAAAAGATATATACACTTTCTAAAGCTATTCGGAAGCATGTTGGAAATGTCTAAAAAAGACGAAGAGATGTATTGCGTCAAAGGCAAATTCGAGGAAATAGAATATTTATTTCCTGATTACATTGAAAGACTTAAGAAAAATACTTTTAAGAAGAACGATGAATTTCATGATGCAATTTCAAAAATAAATGCAATTCAAGATAAAATTAACGAGCTTCTTGCAAGACTCAAAAATATTAGTCAAAAATATGACAACTATGTAATATTTTTGCCAAATGGAAAACATATAAAAATCTTAAATATGTAAAAAAGAAGAGGACCTAAAAAACAGGTCCTCTTTTTTTGTATTTAATTGTTACATGAACTTTTTAAATATACAAGTAGTATTAATTGATTTGTTATTCGCTTAAGGGAACTTCAGGCGTCTGCTGTAAGGAAGCACTAAGCCCTTGAAGCTTCCCAGCATTCTTTCCGGTCAAGTATCCTGCAAGAATATTTGCAAGGTCGAGTCCAGTAGAATCTTTAACTCCTGCAATAGCCTGAGTCATGTTTGTCACAATTTCACTAATAAGCTTTGTAGAGTTACCATCACCATACATAGTAATGCGGTCGACTTGAGTAAGAGGGCTTGCAACAGCCTTCGCAATTTCAGGCAGGACGGAGAATGCCATTTCAAGAACAGCGGCTTCGCCGTATTTCTGCATAGCGACTGCCTTCTTATCGATAGCTTCTGCTTCGGCAAGACCTTTTGCACGAATTGATTCAGCTTCAGCAAGACCTTTGGCACGAATACCTTCGGCTTCTTTTTGCTGACGAACGAGCTCAGCTTCGGCCTGAATCATAAGTGCTTCGGCTCGCTTTTCTTCTTGGTATTTCTGGGCATCGGCTTCACGTTGGCTTTGAATCAAAGAAGCTTCGGCCTCTTGAGTAACTCTGAATTTTTCAGCTTCAGCGTTGGCTTGGACACGATAGCGCTCAGCATCGGCAGTCTTTTTGACTTCAGCATCAAGCCTACGTTCAGTAAGAATAATTTCGCGTTCGGCAAGGTCAGATTCTTTTTCTCTTCTTCCGATATCTGCATTTACAGTCGAAACTTCGATTGTACGCCGCTGTTCCTGACTTTGGATTTCGTAAGCGGCGTCGGCTTCAGCTTGTTTGATATCGGATTCACGTTTTAGATCTGCCTTGCGAATAGCAAGTTCATTCTCACGCATTGCAACCTTGGTTTCAGAGGCGATTTCAGCCGTACGGGATTCTTCTCTTGCAGCTGCTTCGGCCTTCTTTACTTCGCGTTCGGATTCAGCACGCGCAATAGCAGCAGCTTGCTTGACTTGGACTTCATTTTCAGTACCAAGGGCATCGATGACACCCTGGCTGTCCCGGAAATTCTGAACATTGAATGTAAGCAATTCAATGCCCATGCGCCTCAAGTCAGGAATAGCATTCTCTCGTACTTTTTCAGCGAAAGCCTTACGGTCGTTAACCATTTCTTTGATGCCCATTTGGCCAATGATTTCGCGAGCATTACCTTCTAGAACGGGAGTTACCATCTGAATATAGTAATTTGGATCTCTGTTTAAGAAGTTCTTCGCTGCCAAATCAATCAGAGCAACTTCTTCGCCATCAATTTGTGATATACCTTGAGCAACTTGCATCGTAACGACACCGTCAATCATAACGTTGATGAATTCCTTTGTTGGAACCGGTACAGCAGTTTTAACGTCAACAGAAATGATGGCAAGTTTCAGTTTGTCAATGCGCTCGAAGAAAGGAACCCGAAGACCTGCTTTGCCTACAAGGATCTTCCGTCGTTTCATTCCTGTGATGATGTAAGCCGTGTCAGGCGGAGCCTTAACGTAGCTTATACAGATGAACACCACGAAGAGAATGAAGAGTACCATCGTGAGGATAAACCAACCATTAGTGATTAGAGCAAGAAAGTCCATGTTAGTCCCTCCTTAATAAAAATTTTATACCGAAAAGAGTATATAATAATTATGTAAATAAGTCAATAATGTTATAGCCCCAATATTTCGAATATTTTAGGATAAATTTCTTCCCAAATTTTCTTTAAATCCTCATAGGTCAAAAGTTCTAATACTTCAGTAGGATCTACCCAGATCAATTCTTCACGGTCTTCAATAGCAATATTTTTCGATGTTGGACCATCATCGATTGCAATATATAGATGATTTTCAACTTTTTCTCCGGATGGAGTAATATATTTCTCAGTATATATTTCTTCATTTATAAGTAAATGATTTGCCCTTAATGTTTCTTCTTCAGTTTCACGAATGGCACATTCTTGAAGGTTTTCACCTTTTTCTAAATGACCTTTTGGGAATGTATAATCATTTAAAGTTTTCCTAAAAATTAGTCCAACCTTCTTTGTTTTAATATTTAATAAAATTGTTCCAGCTTTTTGTGTAATCATACTTATACCTCATTTCTTGTTACATTAATTACCAAAATCCTTTTCAAATATTAGATTATAATATTTTTAGTTAAATAGCAACAGTTGCATGATAAAGCTATACATGATATAATTTGGCAGTATCAAGTTTATAAGAAATAAGAAGAAAGGAAGTTCTTTCTTTTTAGACCAACTCGATGATTTACGAAAGGGGATTTGGAAATGTTGCAGTTTGACTTTGAACGGGCAAAAAAACTATGTAAGTATGTTGGTGTTAGTAGTGACCTTGAATTAAGATTCTATAGAGAAAAAATTGTTAAAGGTATTTATCGAGCACTATTCTTTGAACTTATAGAAACCGAAAATGCTACGGAAGTTCCGATGAGCTTAATCCAAAAAATTGATAATGTAGTAACATTTTTTGAATGTTCACTTTCAATAACTCAAAAAGGGTTAAGCGAAGTTAATTATCAAATAGATAAACTTTTAGCTAAGAAGTCAGAAATTTATAAAAGACTAAAAAAACTAGAAAATGACCGAGACTACTACATTGGAAAAACAAAAGTCAGATATGCAGATATATTGGCAGAAATAGAAAGATTGGAACAGAGCAGAGATTCTGATTTGGAATACTTGTCTTTTCTTAAATTAATTCGAAAAATAGTTAAAAAAGATGAAACTAAAGAAAATGAATATTATTTTGAATGTGATTTCGAAATTTTAGAACAGTTTTTCTCAAGTTATATTGAAAAGTTGCGTTCTACACCTTTTTATGGGAAGAAAGAGTATCATGATCTTCTTATAGAAATGGCAGAGGTAGACACAAAAATCAAAGAACTTGAGAAAAAAAGAGATAAAATCTTTCGAGATAATAAAAACTTTATATTTAAATTACCTTCTGGTAAAATTATAAAAATAGTTTAAATGAAAAAATGGGGTGGAAGTATATAACTTCCACCCCAAAGTCGTATTTTTGGAACAATTGTTATCCATTTGTGCCATCGTTAATTATTTTCATCCATTCACAATCCATTAGAAACTCTCTGGAAGAGCTATGAAGAAAATAACAGGAACCTTTGTCGAAGCAACGGAAATCATTATCGAAACCACACGCAAGATATGGTTCTACAATGCTTTCTTGAAAATAAAAGCCTGCGTAGGTTATGTTCTTCTCGTGGGATGAGCCTACCTTCACCCATCCTAAAACCCCTGTAGCAAAATCACATAGCATTGAATCGGGATAAACAGACTCATTGAAAAATCTTTTAAGTAGCATTCCTAATTCCATTTCTGCAAGAGGATTCTTTGAAAGTCCCCTTATAAAGGACCGGACAGTTGCTTCATGTTGAGTTGTATCAATTTCAGTTCCGTTTGGTAAAATCCAACCTGACGATAGCATGTTGTCGATACCTCCTTATTATAAGTCGATTCTTTGTAAACATCAGCTAGGCGCCATTATAACATAAAAATGTTGAAAAAGACAATAGAATATGATAATTTGTAATTGTTAAATAATTTTATGAAATAAGGAGAAATTATATGGATGTTTTGTTTGCAACTACTAATCCTGCAAAAATAAAAAAATATAAAGAAAAACTAATGGAAAATGGGATAAATTTACTTACAATTAAGGATATAAATGTAAATATACAAGTAGAAGAAAATGGGAGAAATGCTGTAGAAAATGCATATATAAAGGCAAAAGCATATTATGATACGACAAAAATCCCTACAATAGCTATGGACGATAATCTTTTTATTGATGGAATAGATGATGCGGAACAACCTCGGAACTCATGTGAGAAGAGTTAATGGCAAAGAATTGTCTGATGACGAAATGATAGAACATTACTTAAAATTGGTAAAAAAATATGGCGAAAAATTAAAAGCTAAATGGGTATATGGAATGGCTATAATAAGTGATAAGGGAGAAAAAGATTTTACTTGGAGCAAAGATTCTTTTTATCTTGTTGATATTCCATCAGAAGTTAAGAATCCGGGATATCCTTTAAATTCAATAAGTTTTACGTTTGCCTACAATAAATACTTTTCTGAATTTACAGAAGAAGATAAAAAAAAGTTTGCAAGTGAAGACAGAACAGATGACGTTATAAGTTTCATTAAAGAGTCGTTAAATAACTTATGTACATAAAAATGATAATGTGATATCATTTTTATAAGAATTAGTAAATGGGGGAAAAAACATTGAAACATATACCAAATATATTAACGGTGCTAAGAATAATATTCATACCGTTCATTGTATATGCAATTATTAATAATAATTTTATATTGGCAATTATGATATTTACGATTTCATCAATTACGGATATTTTAGATGGTATAATTGCAAGAAAATTTGATTTCATAAGTACATTTGGAAAATTAATGGACCCTGTGGCTGATAAATTAACACAGGTTGCAATAACAACAACTCTTGCTATAGAAGAGATAATATCTTGGTGGATAGTTGCATTCATTGTTTTAAAAGAGTTAATTATGATGAGTGGAGGACTGTATCTTTATAAAAGAAAAGATATAGTAGTACATAGCAAATGGTTTGGTAAGGTAACTACTGTTTTTATATATATTGCAGTTATATGTTCTTTTTTGATAGAGGTATTCCCAGAGATTGGATTTGAAATAACGTTAGGAAAAGGAAATGTAACATTTGATGTCTTGTTGTATATTATAGCTCTTTCTTTTGCATTTTTTTCACTTCTAAGTTATATACAACTTTTTTGGGCGGATGCGATAAGAAAAGGGAAAAAAAGAGAGTAAATTATAGAGGGTAAAAATGAAAGAAATTAATATTATTGGTGGGGGACTTGCTGGAACAGAGGCTGCATATCAAATAGCAAAAAGAGGCATAAAAGTTAAATTATACGAAATGAAACCTAAAAAGTATAGTCCGGCACATTCTAATGAGAACTTGGCAGAAATAGTATGTAGTAATTCTTTTAAGTCGAATTTAACTACGAATGCATGTGGATTATTAAAAGAAGAATTAAGAAGACTCGATTCTTTATTAATTAATATTGCTGATGAAACAAAAGTGCCTGCGGGTCAAGCATTAGCTGTTGACAGAGAAAACTTTTCAAAGCGTGTTACTGAAAAATTAAGAGAAGAAAAAAATATAGAAATTATAAAAGAGGAAGTAGAAGAGATACCTGAAGGAATTACAATAATTGCTACTGGTCCTTTAACATCAGAAAAATTATCTGATGCTATTTCTAGATTAACAGGAAAAGAAAGATTGTTTTTTTACGATGCTGCTGCACCAATAGTATTTAAAGATTCAATTAATAAGGAAAAGTCATTTATTGCAGATAGATATGGAAAAGGTGAAAGTGATTATATTAATTGTCCAATGACAAAAGAAGAATATGATGTTTTTTATAATGAACTTATAAATGCAGAAATTACAAACAAACATGAATTTGAAAAAGGAAATCTCTTTGAAGGATGTATGCCGATAGAAGAGATGGCAAGAAGAGGATCTCAGACACTTACATTTGGTCCGCTTAAGCCGGTGGGTTTTGATAAAAAATATTATGCTGTTGTGCAATTAAGACAAGATAATAAAGAAGACACTATGTATAATATGGTTGGATTTCAAACAAACTTAAAATTTGGCGAACAAAAGAGAGTATTTAGTCTTATACCGGCACTTGAAAATGCAGAGTTTATTAAGTATGGTGTTATGCATAGAAACACTTATATAAATTCAAGTGAGCTACTTGATGAAACATATAACTTAAAAAGTACGAATATATATTTCGCGGGTCAAATATCTGGAGTTGAGGGATATGTTGAATCTATATCATCTGGATATGTGGCAGCAATAAATGCAATTCAAAAACTAAAAGGTGAAGAAAAAATTATTTATCCAGAAATAACTATGATAGGTGCTCTTGCAAAATATATATCTACACCAAATAAAAATTTCCAACCAATGAATGCAAATTTCGGAATTTTAAATTGTGATAGAAAAATTAAAAATAAAATAGAAAAGTATGAATACTTGGCAAATAGAAGTTTATCTGCAATTAAAGATTGCAAATAAAAAAATAGGAGGCAATCAAATGAAAAAATTTCTAGTTACATTCTTCATATCAATGTTAATAACAAGTACAGTTTACGCTGCAAATGTTGAAGTTCAACTAAATGGTAGAACAGTTGATTTTACAGACAGTGAAGGAAATAAAGTAAATGCACAAATAATTAGTAACAGAACTATGGTACCCATGAGAAAATTATTTGAACTATTAGGAGCGACCGTTGATTGGAACGGAGTAACAAAAAATATAACTGCAACTAAAGATGATACAACAATTGTTTTACAAATAGATAATGATATTGCACAAATAATTAAAAACAATGTAACAAAAAATGTAACTTTAGATTCTAAACCGATTATTGTAGAAAACAGAACCTTGGTACCTTTAAGATTTATATCTGAAAGTCTTGGAAAACAAGTTGGCTGGGATACAGAAAATAGAACAGCTATTATTATAGATTATGATTACTTTGCAAACAATATAAAAGAAAAATCAAATGTACTTTATAATATTATGACATCAATGCCACAAAATGGTGGAAACATAAAAATTACAAGAGAATATTTTGATAATTTAAATACTAGCAACAACACAACATCAACGATTAATGTTAATTATATACAAAATCAAAACACACAAAATGTATTTATGACCACAGAGGGTGATTCATTGCTATTTAAAGAGATAGAGAGCGAAGGCTGGAATACATCACAAATGACATTTATATATGATGAAGAAGGAGTCACATGTAAAACAATTCCTAATACCATGATTTCAAATATTATTAAAGATGGAAGATATACATATGATGAATTAGAATTAGTTGGTAGATATAATGCTTCACTTGGAAACTGTATGGAAGAAATTTTAAACTTAAATTCCGAAAAGTTAAATATTAATTCTTTTAAAAATATTAGAGATGAATATGAAAGATTTATTAAATTGTTTTCATTTTCTACAACTACAAATGGTGTAAATATTAAGTGTAAAAATTTAAACTTTACTAATTCAAATAATACATATATAGATTTCACTAAGTTTGATAATATTATTATGGAAAATGAGTTTGTACAGTTATATAATGTTATCAATAAGTTAATATTTAACTATGATGTGAAATTAGACGAGTTACTTTATGATACTTCTAATATAGAGATAGATATAAAATCTGAAATGATTGATGGTGTTTCTAGTGTATTAATAAGAATTGAAGCAACAAATAACTATGACGAGAAGTATATATATAGTATAAATATTAATAAAAATTAGGAGGATGAGCGTATATGAAAAAAGTATTAATGTTATTTTTGATAGTAATTACAATTTTTTCTGCATTTACCATGGTATATGCAAGCGATGAAATTAAAGTTCTATTAAATGACGAAGAAATCAATTTTACTGATGAGGCTGGAAACAAGGTTTCACCGCAAATAATTAATAATAGAACGATGGTTCCAATGAGAAAAATATTTGAGATATTACAGGCAAATGTTTCTTGGGATGCACCAACACAGACAGTAACTGCTAGCAATGATAAAAAAACAATAACACTAACAATTGGTGATGCAGTGGCTAGAGTAGAAGAAAGTGGAGAAAAAGAAGAGGTTTTATTTGATTCTGTACCGGTAATAGTAGAAGGAAGAACTTTAGTACCAGTCAGATTAATTGCAGAATTATTAGACTTAAATGTTGGATGGGAAGCAGATACAAAAACAGTTGTTATAATTGATGCAAGTTTTGTAGAAGAAATGATTAAAGAATATTCTCCAACATTTTATGAATTTTTTACAACAAATCTTTTTATAATTAATACTTTCGTAATGGATGCAGATATTGAAGCATCACTTAAATATACGGATACGAAAAATATATCAAACAACACAAATGTGAAAGTTATTATTGATGGAGAACAAAAAAAATCAGAAGATAAGTTAGAAATTGAAGCTAGTGCAAATGCGACTGGCAAAGGTATATTATATGAATTGATGAAAAAAAATGAACTAAATAATATAGACTTAAGAGCAATTCTAGATATTAATAATGAAAGAGCATATGTCAAGTCTTCACTTATAGAAGAAATTGCTGAAAGTAAATGGGTTGAACTTGTTTATACAAATGATGAAATGACAAAAGAAATGTTAATGGTAAATTCTAATGCAACAACTCTAACAGAAATAACTAATAATATATTAAATCAAACGGGTGTAACATCTCAAACATATGAAGTACTTAATTTTGTAACAAAAATAGTTTGTAGCTTAACTAGTGACAAATTATTTACAGTTAGAGGAAGAACAACAAAGATATATGAGTACAATATAACGCTAAAAGATATACTTAATATCTTAAGTGAAAACATGCCAGAGGAGCTTACAAATTCAATATTAGAAATGTATGATGCTGAATTAAATTTATCTACAAAAGTAGAAAACGGTAAAGTTACTGAATCTCAAGTAAAATTTTCAGGATTAGAAAAAGTTGGTACAGAAACCGTTGAATTAAAAGTAGAAGGAACAACTAAAATGAAAAATATAAATTCTAAAGTTAATATTAGTTTACCAAATGCTCAAGATATAGCATTTACAGAAAATATTCAAGATTTAGATTTGTAAATAATAATTATAACCTCCTTTGAATAGACACTAATAGTGTTATTCAAGGGAGATTTTTTATATTCTTTTTATAAATTTTTTGGAAAATACGAAGATTAGTAAAAGCTGAAAACATATTGAAAAAATGGTAAAAACAGAGTATAATATAATTGACTCTAGAAAAAGAGGAAATATAATAACGCTGAATTCTATATTATTAGAAACCGAGGAACCGTATCTTTGGGGTGAATCTAAAAAGAAGGAAACCTTTTATTCCTAACCCGTCAGCTAACTTGGTAAGCAGTAGATAATAGGGGAAAACTATAAGTCGTGGTGTTCCTATGACTTTTTTTAATGCGAAATTTTGAATTATATGTTACTATTAAATAAAAAAAGAAAGTTGGTAGAAAATTTATGCTTGAAGATCCAAAAATCAGTTTAATAATTCCTATGTATAACGTAGAACAATATTTACCAGAATGTATTGAGAGTGTACAGAATCAATCATATAAAAACCTTGAAATAATTTTAGTTGATGATGGTTCACCTGATAACTCTGGTAAAATTGCAGAAGAGTACGCTGCAAAAGATAATAGAATAAAAGTTATACACAAAGAAAATGGAGGGGTATCTTCTGGAAGAAATGAAGGGCTTATAAATGCCACAGGTGATTATATAATGTTTCCAGATGCGGATGATTTCTTGTTTGAAAATTCTTGTGAAGTTTTATTAAAAAAAATAAAAGAAGAAGATGCCGATTTTGTTATTGGTAATTATATTAACTGTCATGAAGACAGTACATTGTGGGAAAAGCCAGTATTTAATTTAGAAAAATATAAAAGTTTCAAATTAGATATCAAAGATTATGAAGATTCATTTTTTTTGATGAATTCTGCTGCATGGAATAAGATTTTTAGTAATAAATTTTTAAGAAACATAAGTGCTAAATTTGAAGAAGGATATAATATTGCAGAAGATGCAATATTTACAACATATTGTTTTATAAAATCAAATAAAGTATATTACATACCGGATATTATTTATGCATATAGACAAAGAACTGTAAATACTTCAGCATCAGTTAGTTGTTCAAGTAAATATTTTAACAATATAAATAAATCATATAAAAAAATATATGAAAACTTTAAAGAAAATAATGAGATAGGTTTTTATAGATTTTTTTATGCAAAAAGTATGACATATATGCTATATAAATTCATTGATTCAAAGACATTAACAGATGAAGAAAAAATTGAGATATTGTCAAACATGAGATGGTTTTATAGACTTTCTGAAGAATTAAATGTGCCAGCATGTCAAGAATCATTAAGCATAATTCTTGGAAAAATAATTAGTGGTGATTATAGAGATGCAATAGAAATATGCAAAGTTATTGCTGATGTTAGGGCGTATATGCCAAGTGAAATAAAGGAAAAAATGTCAAAACCTCAAGCAGAAATGTATTATAAAATGATGAATAAATAATTAATATAAAGTGGTGGAAATTATGGATAAAATAAGTGTAATTGTTCCCATGTATAATGTTCAAAAATATATAAGAGCAAACGTTGAAAGCCTTATAAATCAAAAATATAAAAATTTAGAAATAATATATGTGGATGATGGATCAACAGATGATTCTGGGAAAATTATTGATGAATATGCTAATAAAGATAATAGAATAAAAGTGATACATAAAGAAAATGCTGGAGTGAGTATAGCAAGAAATATTGGGCTAAAAAATACAACAGGAGACTTTATAACATTTGCAGATAGCGATGACATTGTGGATGAAAGAGAGTATGAGGTATTATATAATCTAATAAAAACTCATAATGCAGATGCTTCTTTTTGTGAACTAAAAAGATTTTATGAGGGAGAAGAAATTATTAAATCAGATAGTGAAAGTACAATTGTTGAATTAAATACAAGCGAAGCATTAAGTAAAATCTTACTAGACAGAAATGTTGGAAATTATTTTCCTATAAAAATGTTTAAAAAAGAACTTTTTGATAATATCTATTTTCCTGAAGGAAAAGCATATGAAGATGTTGCAACATTATATAAAGTTATAGATAAAGCAAAAAAAATAGTTTATAAAAATGAAAAACTTTATTACTATTTAGTTGGAAGAGAAGGTTCTACAACTTCAACTTTCTCAGAAAAGAAAATAAAAGATAGTATGGAAGCATATTATTCTCAATATAAATTTTTGATACAGAAGTATGATACAATAAAAAACTTTATCTATACAGAGTATATAAAATCATATACAAGTGCTTTAGAAAAAATGTGCTTGAATAAATATTTAAATTTATTCAATAGTGAAGATGTTTTGCAAAAATATACTGAATTTAAAAATGCCATGAATTTTGTAGATAAGGAATTCTTAAAAGATAACTTAGAAGTTTATCGATGGATAAGTTCGATAGTTATTTTTTATGATAAAAAGTCATATTGGGATAAATTCGAAGAAATTCTTAAATTGAAAAGTGAATAAAAAACACACCCTGTTATTTAATTATAAATATTTAATGGGGTGTTTTTTTTCGATTAATTACTAAAAGGTGATTGAAAAGTTAAAAAATGTATTAAAAACACCGGATACAAGGGAAAAATAAGAAAAACCCAAGTTTTAAATTACAATTTATGGAAAAAGGCACAGGCATTTATTGCAGAAAAAATATTTGTATAAAATGCTGAAAACCATTAAAAAAATCTTAATGCTAAAAATATAAATATATAAATAATTTAATGTTGAAATGTGCTTACAAATGTAGTATCATACTTATGAGGAAGTATCCTTAAAAAGAAACAATGAGGGGGACTTTATGAAGACCGAAAAAATGAAGAGAATATTAATAATAACAGTTGTTATACTAGTAATTGTAACTATCGGTGGTTTTACTCTTGGAATTGGGCATTCGAGTTTACCTGCTGTTAATGAAGGACAACAAGCAAGTGATGTAGTTGAGTTAGATAAATCAAAAACTGAAGAAGTTATTAAAGAAGAAGTAAAACAAGAAATAGAACAAGAAGTAAAACAAGAAAATAGTGCTGCTGATAAAAAAGAAATTAGCCCAGCTAGTGAAAAAGTATTAAGTAACGTGACTAAGAAAGATAAAAGAATGACTGAGCTTACAGATAAATATAATGATAAAGTTTTTGGATCTGTTGCGTATTATCTTGAAGTAGCACAAAAGTATAGTTTACCAATTTGTTTTATAGGTATAGCAATAGGAGCATTTAACTTTTTAATCATAGGTAATAAAAAACTTGATAAAAAAGAGCAAGGATTTGGATGGATCGTTGGCTTTACAATTGGATTAGTTGTGTTCAATGTAATTCCTTTATTATTTGCATTATTTGTTGCGGCAAGGTAATAAAATTGAGAGTAAGTGCTATAATAGGAAGGTGATGAAATGAAAGTACTTTTTGCAATGGGAAGTGAACAAAAATCAAAGAGTGTAGCTGACAGGTATTATGAAAAATATGGTGAAATAATAGAATACGAAGACGTATTCTATTTTAAAGCTTTGATTGAAAAAGTGAAAAATAACAAAACCTATGACAGAATAATAATTAATGAGGATATGGAGCAATTTCGTGCAAATGACATAGAACAAGTCGATAATTATATATTTAATACTATCGATAAAGTAACGGACGAGGCAGAAGATGCAGACATTATATTCATCTGCTCAGACAGAAGGACAAAAGGTGATAAGTTCATAACAAGACTATTTAATATTGGTATTTATAATTTATTAGTTGGTGGAGATAGAAATATTAATCCATTATGTGAGATCATAAAAAAGCCAAAAACTAAAAAAGAAGCTAAACAATATTTAAATATAGATACTTTATCTTTTTCTGATAGTGCAATATCAAGTGATGATGAGGTTAATGAACTTCAGATGATTAGTATCTTGAATTTCTATGAGGGTATAAAAAACAAATCAGAAAAATACTTAGAAACTTTTGATAGAATAGCAGAACAATATAGCAGAAAACAACTTAAGATAATAGCATATAAATTGCCATCAGATGTTTTAGATGTTATTAAACAAGCAGACAGATATAAGTTTTTATTTCCAGATGAAGAGTTTAGAGCACAACAACAGATGCAAGATGCCTCTGAGTATGCTACTAAAGCGCGCTCAGAATATAAACCTAAAAAGAATAATGGTGGACTTTTTAGTGTATTCAAAAAACAAAAAGCTGATGGACAGATGAAACAACAAAATGTTGGAGTTATAAAAATAGATAATTCTGGAGCAGAAGCTGCTGGTATAACTATCGAAGATGAAGAAACAAAAAGACAAAAATTTGAAGAAGAACAAAGAAGAATGTCAGAAGAAGCAAGAAAACAAGATGAACTATTAGCTAGGGCAAAAGCTGAGGCTTTAGAAAGAGAGAAAAGAGAAAAAGCTGCACAAATAGAAGCTGAAACAAGAAGACAGGAAGAACTTGCAGCAAAAGCAAGAGCAGAAGTTGAGGCAAGAAAACAAGAAGAACTTATGGCAAAGGCAAAATCAGAAGCTCTAGATAGAGAACAAGCTAAATTAAACAATATGCCAAGAACCGAAAAGGATTTTGAGAATATAAAGCAAGAATCACAAAATAATGTAATAGCTGAAATTGAAGAAAAGCATAAGGCTGAATTGCAAAATAAATCGAAGAATCCAGAAGATTTGACTGAAGTTAAACCTAATTTAAATGCACCACAAAGAAAAACTGATGTAATAGTAGAGCCAGTCAGACCTGTTGAACCTTTGAGACCTGTGCAACCTGTTATAGAAAGAACTTTTTCATTAGATGAAGAACCAATTAAACCTACAAATAATGCTCCAAGTGTAGGAGAGGGTAGATTAGAAGAAGAATTAAGAATAAAATCAGAACAAGAAAAGCTTGCAATGGAGCAAAAGAAAATTAGGGAAGCACAAGAAAAATTAGAAGAGCAGAAAAAAGAACTAAGGGAGGAGCAAGAAAGAATAATGTCTGCACGCAACCAGCTAAAGACTTATTCAACAGATTATTCAAACACATCAGTTCAATATACAAATAATATTAATACACAAATAGCTCCGGTTGATTATAAAAAGATGATTGTTCTTGTTGGTGCAAATAAAGCCGGAACAACATTTGTTGCAAATGCTATAGCGCATACAACATCTTCATTTAAAATTTTAACATCAATAATTGATATGACAAGAGATAAAGGAATGTTTTATTTATATAATAGGAATGACAAAGGTATGAGAAAGATTGCATCAGAATGTATGCAAAGGGTTGCCGATGGAGAAGATAGCTATCTTTATACTGATAGTGAATATTTAAAAGTATACACTGCAACTCCAGGTGCAATAACGGATATAAGAAGAAGTTATAAGCATAAAGCAATTATTGACACGGTAAAAGCAAATTGTAATTTAACAATAGTTGATGCGGATTTTACAACTCCTATAGATTACTTTGAGAGAGCAAATGAAATATACATAGTCCAAGATTTAGATGTTTTAAAAATACAAGACGTAACGTTATTTTTACGAGAACTTAAAAATAGAGGAATAGACATGAATAAAATCAGAGTAATAATTAATCAGTATGTAAAAACGGCATTCACTCCAAAACAAGTAGTAGGCGGTCTGTCAAATTATAACGATCCAGAAATGTCATTTGTAGACCAACTATTGCCAAGCAAGATAAGTTATGCGATAATACCATATAACTTAAATAACTATTCAAAATATATTGATTGCCTATATCGTGGTAAGGTAAGTTATAAAGGCTTTTCTGCTGATTTTATGCAAGCAATTGAAGAATTAGCAACAATGATTTATCCTAGAGGTGCAAATACAAAACCATCAAGGAAATTATTTGGTTAAAAGGGGGGACTTAAAATGGAATCAGAAAATACGATATTTTTTAAAGTTGAAAAAGAAAAAAAGAGTAATGCAAAGCAAATATTAAGACAAGTTTACGAAGCTTTGGTTGAGAAAGGATATAATCCAATTAACCAAATTGTTGGCTATATATTGTCTGGGGATCCAACGTATATTACTAGTTATAAGGATTCAAGAAGTCTCATAAGACAATTAGAAAGAGATGAATTACTTGAAGAGTTAGTGAAAGAATATATTGGAGTAAACGAGGAAAAATGAGAATAATTGGAATTGACTATGGCGACGTTAGAACAGGCATAGCGGTATCTGATCTTCTTGGAATAACTGCGCAAGGGCTAGAATCAATAGAGCATAAAGAAAGCGAAAAAAAGTTATTATCAAGAATAGATGATATAATTAAAGAATATGATATAAAAAAAATAGTTATTGGTTATCCAATAAATATGAATAATACTAAAGGGCCAAGAGCCGAAAAGACAGATAAATTTATTGAAAAACTAATAAACAGATTTAAATTGGAAGTTATAAAAATAGACGAAAGATTGACTACCGTTGCGGCACATAGAACAATGAGTGAACTTGCTTTGGGTAAAGACAAAAAGAAAAAAATTGTAGATACTATATCTGCAGAATATATATTGCAGATGTATCTAGATAGAAAAGATTAATCACTTTTTATAAGGGAAAGGAGAAAAAATGGACGAGGAAAATGAAAACAAGAATCTAGAAGATGTAGAAGAGTTTGACGAACTAGACAATAAAATAATTTTAAATGATGAAGATGGAAATGAAATTGAATTTGAGTTTTTAGATGTCGTAGAAGTTGATGGCAAAGAATATGTTGTTTTGCTACCTGTTGAAGAGGCTGATAAAGGCGAGGTTGTTATATTTAGAATCGAGGGCGAAGGCGACGAAGAAAACTATATAAGCCTAGAAGACGAAGCGGAAGCACAAAAAGTATTTGACGCATTCAAAGAAAAGACTAAAGACGAGTTCGATTTTGCTGACTAGTTTGTTAATAAATTGGGTTCTTATGAGAAAAAAGCGGGGTGGATTTTATGATTCACCCCGCTTTTTGATTATATTTTATGGTATATGCTTGTAAAATGTAAATTCTTGTAATATAATGCGTTATGTAAATAGCATGCCAAAATGAATGGGAGATATAGATGGATAAGATAATAAATGAAACTGAAGAAGAAATAAAAGAAGAATTTTTATATAATGACAAAATAGAGTTTTTTAATTCAAATAAAGTAATCGAGGCGTTTAAAAAATATAGAATTAATGAAGCACATTTAAACGGAACTACTGGGTATGGGTATAACGATTTAGGTAGAGAGGCAATAGAAAAAATATATGCTGATGTATTTAAAGCGGAGGATGCTCTAGTTAGAATGCAATTTATTTCTGGTACACACACTATAGCCACAGCCCTTTTTGGAATATTAAGACCAGGCGATACTGTACTTAGCATAAATGGAAAGCCATATGATTCATTAGATGAAACGCTAGGAATAAGAGAAAATAAAAGTTCACTAAAATCATTTGGTGTAAAATATGAGCAAATAGAATTATTAAATAATAAATTTGATATTGAATCAATAAGAAAAAGATTATCTAAGGGCGATGTAAAACTAGTTATAATACAACGTTCAAGAGGATATGCTATTAGAAATTCTTTTACTATTGATGAGATAAAAGAAGCAATTGATATAGTTAAAGAATCATTAAAATCTACATATATAATGATAGATAATTGTTATGGGGAATTTACTGAAGAAAAAGAACCTATTGAAGTTGGAGCAGATATTGTTGTTGGTTCATTAATTAAAAACTTAGGAGCTGGAATAACACCTACTGGTGGGTATATAGTTGGAAAAAAAGAATTAATAGAATTAATAAGTGATAGATATAGTGCACCAGGACTTGGAAAAGAAGGTGGAGCTACTTTTGATTTTAACAGAAAAGTATTACAAGGAATTTTTATGGCACCACATACAGTTAATGAAAGTAAAAAAATAGGTATATTTTCAGCAAGGTTAATGGAGAAATTAGGATACGAAGTATCACCAAAATATAATGAAAAAAGATCAGATATTGTTGAAATGATAATCTTAAATAGTCCAGAAAAACTTGTAAAGTTTTGTCAAAGTATACAAGCTAATTCACCAATAGATTCAAATGTAATTCCAGAACCTTGGGATATGCCTGGATACGATAGCAAAATAATCATGGCTTCTGGTTCATTTACATCAGGATCATCAATAGAATTAAGTTGCGATGGCCCACTTAGGAAACCATATGCTGCATATTTACAAGGTGGGCTAACATATACATATGGAAAGATTGCAGTAATTAACGCGGTGAAAACTATGATGGATGGAGGAAGAGTATGAATGTAATTGTAATTGGTGGAGGAGCAGCAGGAATGTTTGCTGCAATTATGGCCAGTAGAAATGGACATAATGTTACAATATTAGAAAAGATGAGAAGTCTTGGAAGAAAATTATCAATTACAGGAAAAGGTAGATGCAATATCACAAATGCAACGGATATGGATAACTTCATAAAAAATATTCCTGGCAATGGTAAATTTTTATATAGTGCATTTAATGGATTTACAAATCAAGATACTATAGAATTTTTCAACCGGAATTGGAGTAAAAACAAAAATTGAAAGAGGCGATAGAGTATTTCCAGTTTCAGATAGTGCTTTAGAAGTAATAGATAAACTAAAGAAAGAATTAGATAAACGAAATGTTAAAGTAGTTGTTAATTCACAAGTTCAAAAGATTATTATAGAAAACAATAGAGTTGTAGGAGTAAAAACAACAGATAAAGAGTATAAGTGTGACAAGGTAATTCTAGCAACGGGCGGAATGAGTTATCCAACTACAGGTTCAACTGGTGATGGGTACAAAATTGCAAAAGAACTTGGTCATAATATAATTAAGGCAAGAGGTTCACTTGTGCCATTAGAAGTATACGAAAAAGATGTTGTAAAACTACAAGGATTATCCTTAAAAAATGTAGGAATAAAAATACTAGACGATAAAAAAGTTATATATGAAGAACAAGGAGAAATGTTATTTACGCATTATGGAGTATCGGGACCTATGATACTAAGTGGTAGTACACATTTATTAAGGACAAAAGACGTATTTGAAAAAATGAAAGAAAGAAAAATCGTATTAAGTATTGATTTAAAACCGGCGCTTAGTATAGAAAAATTACAAGATAGAATAAGACGTGATTTGGAAAAATATACAAAAAAACAATATAAGAATAGTTTAAATGATTTGCTACCAAGCAAACTTATAGACTACGTGATTGAAAAATCTAATATACAACCGGAAAAGCAAACAGATCAGATAACAAAAGAAGAAAGATTGACACTAGCTAGTTTGCTTAAAAGTATTAATTTTAGAATAAAAGATTTTAGACCATTAGAAGAAGCAATTGTTACAGCAGGAGGAATTGACACAAAAGAAATTAATTCATCAACAATGGAATCTAAAATAGTATCCGGTTTATTTTTTGCAGGCGAAATAATCGATGTTGATGGATATACAGGAGGTTTTAATTTACAAATAGCATACAGCACAGCATTTTTAGCTGCAAAATAATTGTCGAAAATTGTAGAACGAAAAAACTTGAAAATCGACAACTATGTTGTAAAATTCATAGTTATAGGAGAAGGGGTATATATAATGGTAGAAAGCTTTTTTACGATAAAAGAGAATGTAAATAATGTAGAAATTATCGAAAAAAAGTCCAAGTTTATTGCGAATCTACTAAAAGTTGATTCTGAAGAAGATGCTTTAAACAAACTTGCTAATATTAAAAAAAAGGAAAGAAACGCGAATCATAATGTTTTTGCGTTTAGAATAGTCAACGGAATAGAAAAATTTAGCGATGATGGGGAGCCTAGCGGAACGGCAGGGGTACCTATTTTAGACATATTGCGTGGAGAGAAACTTCAAAATGTTTTGTTAGTAGTAACGCGTTATTTTGGAGGAACCTTACTTGGTACGGGTGGATTAGTAAGGGCATATAGTACAGCTGCGAAAAATGCAATATGTGATAGCAAAAAAGTTGAAATGAAATTGTGCGATGAATATGACATTTTTGTTGACTATAATTATCATGATATTTTGTTACATTTCTTTAAAGGAGAGTTAATCAAAATTAAAGATACAGATTTTAAAGATAAAGTTCATTTTTGTATTATTGTCGAAAATAGTAGGTCACAAAAAATAATAGACAATATAATTGAAAAAACGGATAGAACGGCAACTGTATCAATAAAAGAAACATATTATCATGCATAAAATCAAGTAATGTTAGGAGGAAATAAAGGTAATGCAAGACAAAATCAGAGTTATGATTGCTGATGACAATATCGAGTTTGCAGAAATTATGAGAAATTTCTTGAACAAAAAAGAAGATATTGAAGTAATAGCAACGGCAAACGACGGAGAAGAAGCTTTTGAGGTTATAAGTACAAAAGAACCAGATATAGCATTAATGGATATAACAATGCCTAAATTAGATGGAATAGGAGTGCTTGAAAAAATAAATACACTATCAAAGAAACCAAAAACTAATTATATGATGCTATCATCAATAGGACAAGAAGCTATTGAACAAAAGTCAATAAGTCTAGGGGCAGAGTACTATATGGTAAAACCATTTGACCTAGATGTATTAACAAGAAGAATTAGAGATATAAAAGAAGGATTATTTGAAGTACATAATTTTTTAAATAAAAAAGATGCAAAAAATAAAAATGTTTCTGAAAAACCAGTAACACTTAGAAGTTCAATTACAAGTATAATACATGAAGTAGGAGTTCCAGCTCATATAAAAGGATATCAATACATTAGAGAAGCAATTATACTTGCAGTTAATGATGTTGAAGTTGTAAATTCAATTACGAAACAGTTATATCCAGCACTTGCACGTAAGTTTAAAACTACGTCATCAAGAGTGGAACGTGCAATAAGGCATGCAATTGAAATTGCATGGGATAGAGGAAAATCAGATATAAATAGTGAAATGTTTGGAAACACATTATCAGCAAAAAAAATAAAGCCTACAAATTCAGAGTTTATTGCAACAATAGCAGATAAGCTTCGTTTAGAAATTAAGACTGCATAAAAATATAGTAAAAAAATCAATACTTCGGTATTGATTTTTTTATTGATATAAAGCAAAAAAGCAAGCTTTTGTATGAAATTCTAGAAACATTGTAGTAAAATATAAATGATAGTATAATGACAACTAAAATTCAAAGACGAAGAAATATTAATTATAAACGGAGGAAGAATATATGAATGTTTTTGTGGGTTGTGGTTCACGAGATGTAGAAAACGAAAAATATAATAAAGTTGCAACTGATATTGGTAATTATATAGTAAGTGCAAGACATAACTTTGTGTTTGGTGGATGTACTAATGGCCTTATGGGAAAGATATATTCTGTGGTTTCAAAAAGTGAAAAAAGTAAAATTGTAATTGCGATTGTTAAAACATATGAAGAAGAATTACAGAAAATGAGATATGATACTGCCAAGGTCTTTAACACAACTAATGAAAGAAAGGATGCAATTATAGAACTTTCAGATATTATAGTAATTATACCAGGTGGAATTGGTACAATTGATGAGCTGTTTATGGCAATTGAATCAAAAAGAAATAAGGAACATGATCATCCAATAATAATAGTAAATCCAGATGGTTTTTTTGATAAACTAATAGAAATGCTTGAAAAAGCATATACAGAAGGATTCGCATCTCCAAAAAACAAGAAATTATATGAAATTGTAAATACAGTTGATGAACTAATTAAGGTCTTATAAGAAAGGGTAAATTAAGTAAAAATTTGTTGAAAAGAAGCAATAAAACCAATATAATCATATATATAATTACTCACTGATGTTTTTTTAGGAGGAAAAATGGACGAAAGTATAAAAAATAAAAAACAATCTTTTATGGGCGGTGTGCTTACTTTGCTTATTGCACAAATTGTCATAAAAGTTTTAGGTTTAATATATAGACTTGTAATTACTAATATTCCGTATTTTGGTGATGCTGGTAACGGACTATACTCAGCGGGGTATCAGATTTATACATTACTTTTAGCAATTGCATCAATTGGTGTACCAAGCGCAATTGCAAAACTTGTTTCAGAAAGAATTGCAATAGGGAAAAATAGAGAAGCGCATGATATTTTTAAAACAGCGCTTATAATTTTTGGTGTAATTGGTTTTTTTGGAAGTTTGATTTTATTTTTAGGTGCAAGATATATAGCTAACTCATTAATTGGTAATCCTGAAGTTGAAGGAATAATGGTTGCGCTTTCACCAGCTGTATTCTTTGTTGCCATATCCGCTGTTATAAGAGGATATTTTAATGGCATGTACAATATGAAAGTGGCATCTAATTCACAAATGTTAGAACAACTTTTTAAGAGTGTTTTAACTATTGGTCTTGTTATATTAGTATATGTTTTAGCTGTTGTAAATCCAAATACTATTTCACAAATGTTTAATCTATCTGTTGATACCGTCACAATGAATATGGCAATTGCAGCAAATGCAGCATCAACAATAGCTACAGCTATTTGCATGGGTTATTTGCTTTTATATTATCAAAAAACTAAAAAGGAAATTTGGAAGAGTATTAATAGTTCAACTGGTGAATATAAAAAAGAAAAAAGATCTCTTATTATGAAAAGAATTCTTGCTGTCTCTATACCTATTTCGCTTGCATCGATAGTTGCAGCCATAAATAGAAATATAGATACTTTTACAGTAATTAATGGACTAAAAATTGCACTTCAAAATTCTTTTGATTCTTTGGAATTAATTGCATCAGAAGCTACAAGATTATATGGGATTTTATCTGGTAGAGTAGACACATTAATATCTTTACCATCTGCCTTAAATATTGCTTTTGCCACAGCATTAGTTCCTGCTGTTTCAGAAACTATAGCAAACAAAGATATAAAAACTGCAAAAAGAAGAATTATGTTTTCACTTAGAACAACACTTATAATTGCACTTCCTTGTGCTATAGGAATTTTCTCACTTGCAGGACCTATTCTTACATTACTATTCCCAAATGTTATTGCAGAAGAAGCCGAGCTATTACTAATGATTAGTTCATTTACTGTAGTGTTTACTCTTATGAATCAAACTATAGGAGGAGCGTTACAAGGATTAGGAAAGGTTTTAGTGCCAGCGCTTAGTTTAGCTTGTGGCGCAGCGTTAAAACTTATTTTAAACCTAATTTTAGTTAAAAATCCCGAGATTGGAATTTTTGGTGCTGCAGTAAGCTCAGTAATAGCATCGCTTTCAACCATGATAATTGAACTTGTTATTTTAAATAAAAATTTGAAATTTGAAGATAGTAAATGGCAAACAATTTATAAGCCAGTTTTTGCTGCTATAATTATGGGTGTTATTGCTTTCTTGACACAAAAATATATAAGCATGTATTTTCTACCTGGAAGCTTGTCTACACTGATTGCTATTGTTTTTGCAATTTTTGTTTATTTATTTTTAGTACTAAAATTTAAGATTTTCGGCAGAGAAGACTATCACATGTTACCTTATGGAGATAAGATTTATGGCTTTTTGCAAAAATTGAAACTTGTGAAGCCTGAAAAATAAGCACATATAGTAGACATAAAACGTATAACTACTGAAAAATCAGCATTTTTTTAAAAAAATTTAAAAAAATAGCAGGATTATTTTTTAAAATGTCGAAATATAAAAGTAGTGATTATAGTAGAAATACTTAATCAAATAGAAAATCTAATTAGGAGGTAATTTAAGATGAACAAACTTGACTTAGTTGCAAAAATCGCAGAAGATGCAGAGCTTTCAAAAAAATCAGCAGAAGCTGCATTAAACGCATTCATTAAAGCTGTAGAAGTAGCTTTAAAGAAAGGTGAAAAAGTTCAATTAGTTGGATTTGGTTCTTTCGAAGTAAGAAAGAGAGCTGCTAGAAAAGGCAGAAACCCTCAAACTAAAGAAGAAATCAAAATACCAGCATCAAAAGCTCCAGTATTCAGAGCTGGTAAACCACTTAAAGATTTAGTTAACAAGAAATAATTAGTTGATAATTATTATTTGTTATGCATAGCAATAATTATAAAAATAGCGAAGCTTAGTGCTTCGCTATTTTGTTATTCTAAAAATGTTATTAAACTTTCATCTTCTTTTTTAACAGTATTTGCAATATTGTTAATTCTAAATTTAATAAGCTTTTCGCCATAACGTATTTCAATAATATCATTTACTTTAACTTCATAACTTGCCTTTGCTGTTTTACCATTAACGGTTATACGGCCGGCATCGCATGCATCATTAGCAACAGTGCGCCTTTTAATGGCTCTACTGACCTTTAAAAATTTATCTAACCTCATATAAAATTACTCCTCTATATTTTTTACATTGCATAATTTCTTAAAATTTTCTTTCTATCTTTCCAGTCGCTCATATATGTTTCTATTGTAGCATAGAATTTTTTACTGTGATTTGCATGCTTCAAATGTGATATCTCATGTAATACTATATATTCAATAGATCTTTTTGGACAATGTATTAAGTTATAATTTATAACTATTTTTGATTTTGATGGAATACAAGTTCCCCAGCGACTTCTCATAACTCTAATATCGACTTCAGAAAGTTTAAGAGACATAAGTTTTAAATACTTATTAACATATATCATTGTAGTATTAAATAGTTCACGTTTTAAAAGTTTTTGTATACATCTGTTTTTATAATCATTATTATCTATATATTTTTCCTTTATATGAAGTAAAACTTCATCATCTACTATCAATAAATAGTTTGTATCACTAGGTATAACTTTTAATCTTTTACTTTGACCATATATGCAAATTACAGAAGTTGAATCAAATGTATAATCATTATTAATTCTATTTTTTAATTCCAACTCTTTTCTTACTTTCAATATCCAATCAATCTTAGAGTATAATATTCTTTCTACTTCTCTTGTAGTTGTCCTTTGTGGTGCTGATATATATACACTGCCATCTGGTTTAATTGTAATATTAATGTTTTTTTGGATTCTTCTAATAATTTGATATTCAATCAGTTCTGTGTTGTGTTTTATAAATGGCATCCTGTTTTTCACTCCTTTTATGGAATTATTATAGCATAATATTTAAAATACAACCATTTTCTTCAGATATAATTCAGATATAAATAAAAAGAAAATATTGCGGAGATTACATAATTGTGCTATAATTATAGTGCATTTGGAAAATTTAATAGGGGGAATATATATGCGGCAAAGAAACAAGAAGTTTAGAAAAGGGGTTTTACTTACAGCTTTTTTAGGATCTTGGAGTGGCGTATTAGTTCTACATTTTTTGTGGTTGATGATTATAACAGCGATGAGGGTGTTTTCAAAGGATGCCTTATGGGCACTTCAAGAGGTAACACAGCTTAAAGAAGTTCTAACCGTGGGAGCAATAGTACTTAGCATTGGAATCTTAAATACGGCTGTGGAACTAATCAAAGAGAGCTTAAATAGAAAAATTGAGAACAGCAGAGAGAAAGAAGAGTTCTGAGGTAGAGAAATCTCCTCGGACGAAGGAAGGTCGCATACCTCCAGGTAGGAGCGCGGGTTATTGCCGTGCTCCTACTATTTTTTTTATTTTCATTGAAAATATGGTTGACAATGCCCTAACTACTTTGGTATAATACAATCCGATAATGTATTAAGTAAGGGTTGATTAATATTAAAAAATTATCATGCAGATATAAATTTATTAAGTAACAAAAGGTGATCGATGGTAAAACCAGTCGGTTGCCTTTTTGTCGTTTATTTTTATATTTATGTCAACCCTGTGTTATTATTTTTTAATAATAAAAAGCGCTTACTTATTACGGAACAAATGAATATTAACATTCGCGTGCACCTTGAATGTAGTTTGCTTAATGATTGACGTGGTGGCTAGTAAAAAGAAGTATTTTAAGTAACAAAATTTTTAATTTGGGGTGATTAATACTTATGCGAGAAGTAAAAAGCGAGAAAACTAGCAGAATGTACTTTGGCAAAATAGAAGATGTCGTTGAAATGCCTAATCTTATTCAGGTACAAAAGGATTCGTATAATTGGTTTATTAAGAAGGGACTAAAAGAAGTTTTAGTTGAATGTTCACCAATTACTGATTATTCAGGAAAACTTATACTTGAATTTATTGACTACCATTTTAATGAAGAAACAAAGTACACTATTGAGGAAGCAAAATCAAGAAATACAACTTATTCAAGAAGATTACAAGTAAAAGTTAGACTTATTAACAGAGAAACGGGAGAAGTTAAAGAACAAGAAATTTTTATGGGCGATTTCCCTGTAATGACTGACTATGGCACATTTGTAATAAATGGAGCAGAAAGAGTTATAGTATCACAACTTGTTCGTTCACCAGGATGTTATTATGACAAATCTTATGATAAGCTTGGCAAAAAGCTTTTCACTGCAACAGTTATGCCTAATCGTGGAGCATGGCTAGAATTAGAAACAGATTCTAATGATATTTTTAACATTAGAATTGATAAGGCAAGAAAACTACCAGTTACTCTATTCTTAAGAGCAATGGGTATTGCTACGGACAGTCAAATATTAGAGTTATTTGGTGAAGATGATAGGATAGTAGCGACAATAGCTAAAGATCCTATTAAGACAGAAGAAGAGGCTTTAATTGAAGTTTATAAAAAGTTAAGACCTGGTGAAATGCCATCAGTTGATGCTGCGAGAAGTTTACTTTCAGCATTATTCTTCGACCCTAGAAGATATGACCTAACAAAAGTTGGACGTTATAAATATAATAAAAAACTTTCACTTGCAAGTAGAATTGTTGGTCAAATATCTGCAGAAAAGATAGTAAGTCCAGAAACAGGAGAACTTCTTGTATCAAAAGACAAGATGATAACTGAGGAAATTGCAGAAGCAATTCAAGAATCTGGTATAAATGCAGTTAAAGTTAAAGTTGAAGATAAGATTATAAATGTAATAGGGAATGGAACAGTTTGGCTAAAGAGTTTCGTTGATGGAGATTTATCTGAACTAGGAATAGAAGAAAAGGTCAATTATGCAGTACTAAAAGAAATCTTGGCAACCACTAAGGAAAAAGAATTATACAAAGCGTTAGAAAATAATTATGATAGATTGTTACCAAACCATATTACAAAAGAAGATATGGTAGCAGCCATCAACTATTTAAATAACTTAGCTTATGATGTGGGAAATGTTGATGATATCGACCACCTTGGAAATAGACGTGTAAGATGCGTTGGTGAACTTCTACAAAACCAATTTAGAATTGGTATTACAAGACTTGAAAGAGTAGTTAGAGAGAGAATGGCTGTACAAGATTTAGATATCGTAACACCACAATCTTTAATTAACATTAAACCAGTTGTTTCATCAATTAGAGAATTCTTTGGTAGTAGCCAATTATCTCAATTCATGGATCAAAACAACCCACTTACAGAGCTTACTCATAAAAGAAGAATATCTACATTAGGACCTGGAGGTCTTTCGAGAGACAGAGCTGGTGTAGAAGTTAGAGATATTCACCATTCACATTATGGAAGACTATGTCCTATTGAGAGCCCAGAAGGACCAAACGTTGGACTTATTGGTTCATTATCAACCTATGCTATTATTAATAAATATGGATTTATTGAAACACCGTATAGAGTAGTAGATAAGAAAAAAGGAAGAGTTACTGAAGAAATTCGTTACTTTTCAGCAGATGAAGAAGATAGCTTTATCGTTGCACAAGCAAATGAGCTATTAGACAAAAAAGGAAAATTCCTAAATACAAAAATTAAAGTAAGATATAAAGATGAACTTATGGAGGTTAGTGCAAACGATGTTGACCTTATGGATATATCACCAAAGCAATTAGTATCAGTTGGTGCGGCACTTATTCCATTTTTGGAAAATGATGATGCAAAACGT
Source organism: uncultured Eubacteriales bacterium (assembly GCA_964572605.1). GTDB lineage: Bacteria > Bacillota > Clostridia > TANB77 > UBA1234 > UBA1234. The sequence continues at coordinate 1,198 of CAZNFG010000006.1, read as the reverse complement.
GCCCTAATGGGAGCAAACATGCAACGTCAAGCAGTTCCACTTATAAAGACTGATTCTCCAATCGTTGGAACAGGTATGGAATACAGAACTGCAAAAGATTCTGGAGTATGTGTAGTATCTACTAATGCGGGAACAGTTGTAAAAGTTACTGCAGACAAGATAACAATAAAGAGTAGAAAAGGATTAGACGAATACAATCTAATTAAATACAAACGTTCAAATCAAGGTACATGTTCAAATCAAAGACCTATAGTTAAAAAAGGTGAAAAGGTTGAAGCAGGACAAATTATTGCCGATGGACCATCAACAGATAAAGGTGAGTTGGCATTAGGAAAAAATATTCTTATTGGGTTTATGACTTGGGAAGGTTATAACTATGAGGATGCTATATTATTAAATGAAAAATTAGTAATGGAAGATGTATTGACATCAGTTCATATAGAAGAATATGAAGCAGAAGCTAGAGATACAAAACTTGGACCTGAAGAGGTTACAAGAGATATACCAAATGTTGGTGACGATGCACTAAAAGACCTTGATGAAAGAGGAATAATTAGAATAGGTGCAGAAGTTGTATCTGGAGACATATTGGTTGGTAAAGTAACTCCAAAGGGTGAGACTGAGCTGACTGCTGAAGAAAGATTGCTTCGTGCTATATTTGGAGAAAAGGCAAGAGAAGTTAGGGATACATCCCTAAAGGTTCCTCATGGCGAAACTGGTATCATAGTAGATGTTAAAGTGTTTACAAGAGAAAATGGTGATGAATTAAGTCTATATTGCTACTAAGAGAAAAATAAATCTTGGAGACAAGATGTGTGGACGACATGGAAACAAAGGTGTTATTTCTCGAATCATGGCAGAAGAAGATATGCCATATCTTCCTGATGGCACTCCACTTCAAGTTGTTCTTAATCCTTTGGGAGTTCCTTCTCGTATGAATATCGGTCAAGTATTAGAGGTTCATCTTGGTCTTGCTGCTAAAAAGCTTGGTTGGCACGTAGCAACTCCAGTATTTGATGGCGCTTCTGAGCAGGATATTTTTGAAACGTTAGAGCTTGCAGGTTATCCTAGAAGTGGTAAAATTAAGCTTAGAGATGGAAGATCTGGAGAGTATTTTAATGGTGATGTAACAGTTGGATATATGTACATGCTAAAACTTCACCACCTTGTTGACGAGAAAATACATGCTCGTTCTACA
>CAZNFG010000005.1:0-55374 GCA_964572605.1 uncultured Eubacteriales bacterium | reverse complement strand
AAAACCATGGTGGAATGTCTGGCGGAATGGAAGGAATGTATTAATATATATAATATGAAAAGGTGGTAATTTTTTTAAATTACCACCTTTTAAAAAATAAGCATTTACATATATTTATTAATTAAATAATATTAATATTTATTTTAATACATTATTTATTTAGTTATCTCTTTTAATGTTCCAAGTCCAGCAAGAGCATTAGTTGCATCAAATGGAATAAATACTTTATTAGCATTTCCTTGAGCAATTTTTTCTAATGCTTCAAGTGATTTAAGTTGAATTAATTTATCGTCTGGGTTTGCATTTTTAATTGCAGAATATATAAGTTCGACCTCTTTTGCTTTTGCCTCTGCAACTTCTTTAATTGCTTCAGCTTCACCAGAAGCTCTTAAAACTTGAGATTGTTTGTCTCCTTCAGCTCTTCTAATATTTGATTCTTTTTCTGCTTCAGCCTCAAGAATTTTAGATTCTCTTTGACCTTCTGCAATAGTAATAGCAGATTGTTTTTGACCTTCAGCTTCAAGAATGACAGCTCTTTTTGTTCTTTCTGCGTTCATTTGCTTTTCCATGGCATCTCTAATATCTTTAGGAGGGTCAATATCTTTAATTTCAACTCTATTAACTTTGCATCCCCATCTATCTGTAGCTTCATCAAGAATTAAACGAAGTTGAGTATTGATTTGTTCTCTTGAACTAAATGTACTATCTAAATCCATTTTTCCCACAACATCACGAATTGTTGTTGTTGTAAGATATCTTAAACTGTCTCTTAAATCTTTAATTTCATAAACAGCTTTTGCTGCATCTGTTATTTGATAAAACACAACTGTATCGATTCTAATTGTTACATTGTCTTTTGTAATAACGCTTTGTGGTTGAACATCCATTGTTTGTTCCCTTAAGTCTACACGTGCCCTAATATGGTCGAAGAATGGCCAAATGAAAGTCAAACCAGCATTAACGGTTCTATCATATCTACCTAATCTTTCAACGATAAGTATTTCGGCTTGTGGAACAACTCGAATTACTTTTCTAAAGATAAGAACAACAATAACTAATACTACAATCCATCCAAAAATATCCATAAAACTTTTCCTCCTAAAATAATAAATATATAATATCACTTGTAAATAAACTAAGATATCCTTTTTACTATTACCTTTACACCATCAATTCTTAATATTTCAACTTGAGAATTAACAGGAATAATGTCTTCAAAATCGTCTGATCTTGCAGACCATACATCACCATCAACTTTTACTTGTCCTTGATTTTTTTTGTCGTCAATTTCCTGAAAAACAATTGCTTTCTTTCCTAATATTGAATAAACATTCATTGCTGTTGACTCTGGTTTTATTTTATCAGTTAGTTTTCTTGTAAGCATTATTAGTATAATTGATAATATTGTAAAAATAATTACTTGATAAAGGATTTGTGTTGGGAAAAATAGGCTGTAAACCATTGAAGCTAAAGCACCAATTCCTAACCAAAAAACTAAAAATCCAGTTGTCATAATTTCTAAAATCAAAAAAAATCCTGCTACTATAAGCCATATTGTCCAGATTTCCATCGTGTAACCTCCTTGTTTTTGAATAGTTTCTATATGTTCGATTATACAATAATTTAAGCTAAAATGAAAGATGTTTTTTCATATTGCATATCATTATATTAAATACTAAAATGAATGTTATATTTTCTTGATTTAAGTTGATTGTTGAAGTATGATAGTTATTAGAAAATAGCAGATAAGAAAGGAAAAACTTATGAAAAATTTTAGCATTTTTAGGATGATTATTATATTTATATTTTTATTTATTGCATATTTTGCTTTTAAAACAGCACCATATTACATTCAAACAACACGTTATGAGAAAGATGAAATTAGAGTTGTTTTAGATGATAATGAGATAACAAAATCACTTCCAGACAGATGTGTTTTAGTAGATGGAAAAGTAATGTTATCAATCGATTCAATAAAAGCATATATAGATAAGTATATATATTATGACAAAAAATATACTACTGTAATAGTGGCATATGATAAATATGTTGCTAAATTGCCAATTGGTAATAGAAAAATTTTAATAAATGATGAAGAAAAAACAATCGAAGTTGCAGTCTTTAATAGTGGCGATGACATATATGTACCAATAGAAGAATTAAAAGATATCTATGATATAGATATAAAATATACAAAAAAAGTTATTATCACTACAAAAAATATGGAACATTATTCTTTAGTTGTAAATAATAAATTACATACCAAAAAATTTAAAAGAAAGTTATCTTTAACAACAGATGTAGTCAAAAAAGGAGAAATGATAGAAATATATGACGAATATAATGAAAAGAAAGAGAATGAATATTTGTGGATAAGAACAGAAAAAGGTAATTTTGGATATGTAAAGAAATCTACAATTAACAATCTAGATGATGTTATATATTATGGTGTAAAAGAAAAAGAAGAAAAAGAAAAAATTACAATGATCTGGGAATACGCAGAAAATTATACACCTAATAGAGAAGGAGAAAGTAAAATAAAAGGACTTGATGTTATTTCACCAACATGGTTTTTTACTATAAAAGGACAAAACGGAGATATATCATCTAAGGTAGACGAATCATATATAAAATGGGCAAGAAGTCAAGGTTATAAATTGTGGCCAACAGTAATAAATAGAGGTGGAATAGATGAAACATCTCTAATACTAAATGATATGAAAAACAGAGAAAATATGATAAACCAAATCGTTGCATATTGTGAAAAATATAATTTTGAAGGAATAAATCTAGACTTTGAAAATATGTATAAAGAAGATAAAGACGCTTTTTCTGAGCTTGTAAGGGAGCTTTCATGTGCCCTTAGAAATAAAAAAATAGTATCTAGTGTTGATGTCAATGTGCCAGATGGTAGTGATACATGGTCTTTATGTTATGATAGCAAAGCAATATCTGATGCAGTAGATTATATAGTTTTAATGGCTTATGATCAGTATGGATCAAGTAGCAAAAAAGCAGGTCCGGTTGCATCATATGATTGGGTTAAATTAAATTTAAATAAACTTATAGTAAGAGATAAAATCGATAATACAAAACTTATTTTAGGTGTGCCGTTCTATTCAAGAGTTTGGAGAACAAAAAATGATGTTGTAATTAGAACTGATGCTATATCGATGGATGCGGCTAATACCTATAAAACTAAAAACAATAGCTGGGATGAAGAGGCAAAACAATACTTGGCAGAATATAGTACTAATGGATACGATGTTAAAATTTGGATAGAAAATGAAGATTCACTAAAAGAAAAAATAAAACTAATAGAAGAGTTTAATTTATCAGGAGTAGCAATTTGGAGAAGAGGTTATGAAACACCAGGTGTAATAGAAATTGTCTGTGATATATAACGTTTAGCTTACTTGAAATTTGAAGTTTGGGGGTGAGAGTATGCTTTATGCACTTATGGATTATTCAAATAACAAAAGTAATAAGATTTCATTTGAAGAAATATTAGGTGAAGTTAAAGTATGCGTTCCCCAAAAAATCGAAAAGAAAAAAAATGCTATAAAAAAAGTTCTGAAAATAATAGATCAGTATGGAGTAAAAAATATTATATTTAGTAGAGAATTACAAAAAAATATAGAATTTTATAAACTAATTCAAGATAACAAAGGATATGTTGTAACAGGAAGAAGAATGGGCAAGGTGTTATTAATGAAAGTAGTAGAAGAAATGGCTAAGTATACCAGATATCAGAAGGAAAACATGAGTCTATTACTTTTTATGAATGAATATAGTATGGAAAATATTGATTTAATCGAATGGATAGCCTCAGAAGTTAAAGAATTAAACTTGATTTCTAGAAATTACTCAAAATATGAAAAAACATCAAATACATTATTTGAAAAATATGGATTTATAGTAAAACTATATGATGAAGAATGTCGTACAGAATTTAAAAAAGTAAACATGGTTATTAACTTAGATTTTAAGGAAGAAATCTTTCAAAAATTCAATATTAATAAAAACAGTATAATAATTTCTTTAAATGAAGAAATAAGAAAACTATCAAAGGGTTTTAATGGGATAATTGTTAATGATATAGACATTTCGGGTCTGAATGATAGTACCATCAAATACAGAAGTTTAGCACTTTGTGAAGCACAAATATATAAGCCACTTAGAAAGCTTAAAGATAACGAAAGAATATTTAATAGTGAGAAATATATATTAAATGGATACATGGGGAAAAATGGCAAAATAACTGTTGAAGATTTCGAAAAAATAGGGAAAAATTTTTCTCTTGACAAACGACAAGCGAATGTTTAATATATATTCATTGTAGGTAGGGGTTATGCCTTACATTGTAATTCATGACAAAAGAAGGGGATGGTTATAATGCCACAAAAAGAAACACTATTAACTTATGAAGGTTTAAAGAAGCTAGAAGAAGAACTAGAATACTTAAAGACTGAGAAAAGAAGGGATGTTGCTGAAAGAATTAAGGTTGCTTTAGGTTTTGGTGATTTGTCTGAAAATTCTGAGTATGACGAAGCAAAGAACGAACAAGCTCAAGTTGAAATGAGAATTATTGACTTGGAAAACAAATTAAGAAATGTAAAATTAATTGATGAAGATGAAATAGAAACCAAAACTGTTCAAATAGGAAATATTGTTCAAGTTTTAGATATGGAATATAACGAAAAAGTTGAATATAAGATTGTTGGCTCTACTGAAGTAGACCTTGCAGAAAACAAGATTTCTAATGAGTCGCCAATAGGAATAGCTATGTTGGGAAAGAAAAAGAACGATATTTTTGAAGTTGAAGCTCCAGCAGGAACACTATCTTTTAAGATTTTGAAAATAACTAAATAGGCAGTAATTAACAAAATAAGAGGTCTTGTACCTCTTATTTTTTTATGATATAATTAAGCAGCTAATTGAAAGTAATGAACTTTTAGTGGCAGTGATACTTTACTATTTTCAAGAAAATGAAAGGAGAATTTTTTATGAGTGAACAACAAAATGAGACAAATGAGCTACAAGAACAAGATTTAAACGAATTAATGAAAGTAAGAAGAGAAAAACTTAGGGAGCTACAAGAAAAAGGAAAAGATCCTTTTCAAATTGTAAAATTCGAATGCAAGGATAATAGTAAAGAGATAAAACAAAATTTCGTAGATCCTGTAGAAGGAGAAGATAAGCCACCAATGATGGTTAAATTAGCTGGAAGACTTATGAGCAAAAGAGGACATGGAAAAGCTACTTTCTGCGATTTACAAGATATGTATGAAAGAATCCAAATATATGTAAAACTAGATGAAGTTGGCGAAGAAGCATATGAGGAATTTAAAAAATATGATATTGGTGACGTAATAGGAATAGAAGGCAGCGTATTTAAAACACATATGGGAGAAATCTCAGTAAAAGTTAAGACATTAATTTTATTAGCAAAATCTTTAAGACCACTTCCAGAAAAATTCCATGGACTTAAAGATATGGACTTAAGATATAGACAAAGATATGTAGATTTGATAGTGAATTCAGAAGTGAAAGACACATTTATTAAAAGAAGTAGAATTATTAAAGGTATTAGAAAATATTTAGATGATAGAGGATTTATAGAAGTTGATACTCCAATACTAAATACAATTCAAGGTGGAGCAACAGCTAGACCTTTTATCACACATCATAATACTCTTGATATGGATATGTTTCTTAGAATTGCACCAGAATTATACTTGAAAAGACTAATAGTCGGTGGATTTAATAAAGTATATGAAATGGGAAGATTATTCAGGAATGAAGGAATGGATATAAAACATAATCCTGAATTTACAACTGTAGAGTTGTATTCAGCATATGATGACTATAAAGATATGATGGATATTACAGAAGGACTTATATCTAATTTAGCACAAGATGTATGTGGTTCAACTGTTATAAATTATCAAGGTCAAGAAATAGATTTAACACCTGGGTGGAAACGTATTAGTATGATTGATTCTATAAAAGAAGTTACAGGTGTAGATTTTAATGAAGCAAAAACAGATGAAGAGGCAACAAAATTAGTAAGAAAACTTGGAATAGAAGTTGAAAAAACAATGAAAAGAGGAAATGCAATAGCTCTTGTATTTGATGAAAGAGTTGAAAATACATTAGTTCAACCTACATTTGTAATAGATTATCCTATAGAGATATCACCGCTTGCTAAGAAGAAACCTTCTGATCCAAGACTTGTAGAAAGATTTGAATTATTCATTGGTGGAAGAGAATATGCAAATGCTTTTTCAGAATTAAATGACCCAATAGATCAAAAAGAAAGATTTTTAGCTGAAGTTGCTTCTAGAGAATCTGGAAACGAAGAAGCTGGTATGATGGATGAGGATTATGTTCAAGCTTTGGAATATGGACTTCCTCCAACAGGTGGACTTGGAATGGGAATTGATAGATTAATAATGTTATTAACAGATAGTTATTCTATAAGAGATGTATTATTATTTCCAACAATGAAACCAACCTTATAAAATTTAATAGGAGGAAATTAAATGTTTGAAAGAATTGATCCTAAGAAAGCTTTTGTGTGGATTGCAATTGCATTTTTGGCGTATATTTTAATAACATCTGCAGGAAGTGAACAAATATTAGATAAACTATTAATTTTGCCAGGACTTATTTTGGCACTAACTATTCATGAATTTTCACATGCAAAAATGGCAGACAAGTTAGGCGATCCGACGCCAGGTGCCCAAGGAAGATTAACATTTAATCCATTAGAACATATGGATATTGCTGGAACTATATGCTTATTTGTAGCAGGTTTTGGTTGGGGTAAGCCAGTTCAAGTCAATCCAACATATTTTAGAAATCCAGCGCGAGATAACATGTTGGTTGCTTTAGCAGGTCCTTTAAGTAATATGATATTAGCATTCATTCTGTTTTTTTTATATGGAATACTATATTATTTTTTACCATTAGATCAAATATGGGGAAAAATATTAATAATAATGATACAAAGTGGTGCATATATTAATTTAACATTGGGACTATTTAATTTGTTACCAGTCCCACCTTTAGATGGTTCGAAGATATTACCATATTTTTTACCAAGCAAAGGTAAAAGTTTTATTTGGGCATTAGAAAAATATTCATTCATTATAATTGCAATACTTTTCTTTACAGAACTACCAAGAATTATAATATGGCCTGCAACAAATTGGATTGCAAATGGAATGCAAAATATTGTTAGTATTATTATTGGACCATTTATATAAATTTTAGGAAAGAAGAATAAGAAATGTCTAAAGACATATTATGTTTAGGAATTGAGAGTAGTTGTGATGAAACATCTGTTGCCATTGTAAAAAACGGCAGAGATGTTTTATCTAATGTTATAGCAACTCAAATAGAAATACATAAAAAATTTGGAGGCGTGGTACCTGAGATTGCGTCTCGTAACCATACTCAAAATATTACATATGTAATAGATGAAGCTCTTGAAAAAGCAAATGTTAAATTACAAGATATCGATATAATAGGATGTACATATGGGCCAGGTCTTGTAGGTGCACTTTTAGTAGGTTTATCTACTGCTAAAGCAATGGCTTATGCACTTAAGAAACCTCTAATTGGTGTTCATCATATAGAAGGTCACATAGCTGCAAATTATATATCACACAAAGAATTGGTGCCACCATATTTATGTTTGGTTGTGTCTGGTGGACATTCTCATTTAGTGTATGTAAAAGATTATACATCATTTGAAGTGTTAGGAAAAACTAGAGATGATGCCGTAGGAGAAGCGTTCGATAAAGTTGCAAGAACAATCAATCTTGGATACCCCGGTGGACCTATAATTGATAAAATGGCTAAAGGTGGAAAGCCTTCATACAATTTGCCAAGAACATATTTTGATAATTTAGATTTTAGTTTTAGTGGAATAAAGACAGCGGTAATTAATTTAGTAAATAAAGAAAAAGAAAACATTAATGTAAGTGATTTATGTGCTAGTTTTGAAGAGGCTGTTACAGATGTTCTTATGCAAAATATGTTAAAAGCAGTAGAAAAAATAAATGTAAGTAAAATAGCGTTAGCTGGTGGTGTATCGGCAAATAGTTATTTAAGAGAACGTATGCAAAAAATAGGAGCAATGCATAATTTAAAAGTATATTATCCGGATATGATTTTATGTACTGATAATGCTGCAATGATAGCATCTGCAGCGTATTATAATTATAGGGCTGGAAAAGTATCCAATTTAGATTTAAACGCAGTTCCAAACTTGAAAATTGGAGAGTGAGAAATGATCTATGCAATATCAGATTTACATTTGTCATTGGGTGTAAAAGATAAACCAATGAATATATTTGGTGATAAATGGGATAATTATGAAGAAAAAATAAAGGAAGATTGGCTAAATAAAGTAACACCAAATGATACTGTTATAATATCTGGTGATTTTTCATGGGCGACATATTTAGAAGAAGCAGTAGAAGACTTTAGGTTTATTAACGAATTACCAGGGAAAAAATATATATTAAAAGGAAATCATGATTATTGGTGGACAACAGTTAAAAAAATGAATGAGTTCATAAATTTAAATGGATTTAAAAATATTTTTTTCTTACATAGTAATGCATATGATGTCGGCGACTTTATACTTGCAGGAACAAGATATTGGGATTATGATGACGAAATGTTAGATAATGAAAAAATTTTTAATAGAGAGTTAATCAGGGCAGAAATTTCACTTAATTTAGCAAAAGAAATTGATACAGAAAAGAAAATAATATTTATGACACATTATCCACCTGATGAAAAAATTGCAGAACTTGCCAAAAAGTATAATATAAAAATATGGATATATGGTCATATACATTCAAATTATGAGGAAAATATTGTAAATGTTGATGGTGTTGATACATATCTTACAACTTGTGATTACTTAGATTTTAAATTAAAGAAAATTTATTAATAAAAAAACTTGGAAAATATTGAAAGCTATGATATAATAACGACTGCGTAATTTTGAGTGCAAAATAACAATATAGAAGCCTTGAAAGAAGCCATCAAAAAGAAGAAAGGATTAATTAAAATGAGCGTAAAAATAGAAAAATTGGAGAATAATTTAGTTAAACTAGAGATAAACATAGAAGCAGAAAAATTTGAAGAAGGTCTTCAAAAAGCATTTTTTAGAAATGCTAAATATTTTTCAGTACCAGGATTTAGAAAAGGAAAGGCACCAAGAAATGTAGTCGAAAGACATTATGGCGAATCAATTCTTTATGAAGATGCATTCAATATAGTTGCTCCTGAAGTTTATGATGTAGCAATAAAAGAGAATAATATAGATGTAGTTGATTCACCAGCAATAGATATAACACAAATGGAAAAAGGTAAAGAACTAATATTTACAGCAACCGTTACTGTTAAACCACAAGTTGAATTGGGAAAATATAAAGAAATAAAGCTTGAAAAGAAAGAATATAAAGTAGCAGCAAAAGATGTCGATGATAAAATAAAAGAAATGGCAGAAAAAAATGCAAGAATAGTCGCAGGCAATGAAAATACAGTAATAGAAAATGGATACACTGCTGTTATTGATTTCGAAGGCTTTGTTGATGGTATTCAATTTGATGGTGGAAAGGGCGAAAACTATCCATTAGAAATTGGCAGCGGTTCTTTCATTCCAGGTTTTGAAGAACAGTTAATAGGACTTAAAGCGGGAGAAGAGACAGAAGTAAATGTAGATTTTCCTGAAAATTATTTTTCAAAAGACTTAGCAGGAAAGCCTGCAACATTTAAAGTAAAAGTTAATGAAATAAAAGTAAAAGAATTACCTACAATAGATGATGAACTTGCAAAAGACGTTAGTGAATTTGATACATTAAAAGACTTAAAAGCAGATGTTAAGAAAAAACTAGAAGAAGAAAACAAAAAGAAAGAAAAATACGAAATTGAAGAAGCTGCAATTAAGGCTGTATGTGAAACATCAAAGGTTGATATTCCAGAAGTAATGATAGAAAATGAAACCAACGATTATATAAAAGAAATGGAATCAAGACTTTCATATCAAGGTATGAAATTAGATATGTACTTACAAATGATGGGCAAAAACTTGACAGATTTCAGAGCTACATACAAAGAAAAAGCTAAAGAAAATGTAAAAACAAAATTAGTTTTAGAAGCTATATTTAATAAAGAAAAAATTGAAATAACAGATAAAGAGATAGAAAATAAATTAAGAGAAATTTCAAAGAGCTATGGAACATCAGATGAAAAGACAGAGGAATTTGTAAAGGAACCAACAGAACAATTAAAAGATTACGTAAAAGAAGAATTAAAATATGATATGGCAGTAAAATTCATTATTGAAAATGCCAAAAAATAATTAATTTTTAAAAAAGAAAGTAATAATATATGTTACAAAAGAAAGGATGAGTTAAATGATTAAAAATGAATTAGTACCTTATGTTATAGAACAAACAAGTCATGGAGAAAGATCATACGATATTTTCTCGAGACTTCTAAAAGACAGAATAATATTTATTGGTGACGAAATAACCGATGCAACTGCTAGTGTTGTTGTAGCACAATTATTGTTCTTAGAATCAGAAGAACCAGATAAAGATATACATCTATATATCAATAGTCCAGGCGGATCTGTTACAGCAGGAATGGCAATATATGATACAATGCAACATATAAAAGCAGATGTATCAACAATTTGCGTTGGTATGGCCGCTAGTATGGGAGCATTCTTGCTTTCTGCAGGAGCAAAAGGTAAAAGATTTGCACTTCCTAATGCAGAGATTATGATACATCAACCACTTGGTGGAGCAAGAGGCCAGGCTTCAGATGTAAAGATACATGCTGAGTTTTTGCTTAAGACAAGAGATAAATTAAATAAGATTTTAAGTGAGAATACTGGTAAACCATTAGATATAATAGAAAAAGATACAGACAGAGATAATTTTATGACGTCTGAAGAAGCAAAAGAGTATGGACTAATAGATGGAATTATGATTAGAAAAGCTTAAGAACTGTTAACAGCCTGAAATGTATACAACATTTTAGGCTGTCATCAAAATATACAAAAGAAAAAGAAAAAAGGAGGATGAGTATATTGGCAATATTTGAAGATAGTAAAGGCGTTAAATGTTCTTTCTGCGGCAAGGCTCAAGAAACTGTAAAAAGAATAATTGCAGGGCCTGGGGTATACATTTGCAATGAATGTATAGGGTTATGTTCAAACATAATTGAAGAAGAAATTGAAGATGGTTATGATGACGAAACAAAAGAAGAAGTAGTACAAACAAATCTAACACCTAAGGAAATAAAAGAAAAATTAGATGAATATGTAGTTGGACAAGATACTGCTAAAAGGTCACTTGCAGTCGCGGTATATAATCATTATAAAAGAATTAATAATCAAGATAAAAGTAACGAAGATGGAATTGAAATTCAAAAAAGTAATATATTAATGCTTCGGACCAACAGGTTGTGGAAAAACATATCTTGCACAAACACTTGCAAAAATATTAAATGTGCCATTTGCTATATCTGATGCAACTGCACTTACAGAGGCTGGATACGTTGGCGAAGATGTTGAAAATATACTTTTGAAACTTATACAGGCAGCAAATTATGATATTGAAAAAGCACAAAAAGGAATTATATATATTGATGAAATAGATAAAATCGCTAGAAAATCAGAAAACGTTTCAATTACAAGAGACGTAAGTGGTGAAGGAGTTCAACAAGCACTTCTTAAAATCATAGAAGGAACTGTTGCTTCTGTTCCACCTCAAGGTGGAAGAAAACATCCACATCAAGAATTTATTCAAATTGATACTACAAATATTTTGTTTATTTGTGCCGGTGCATTTGAAAGTTTAGACAAAATAATTAATTCAAGGGTTGGAATGAAAAACATAGGATTTGGTGCTGATATTGAAAAAAAAGAAGAAAAAACCATGAAAGATTTGCTTGAAAAACTATTGCCTCAAGATTTGGTAAAATTCGGATTGATACCAGAATTTGTTGGTAGACTACCAGTTATTACAACGGTACAACCACTTTCAAGAGATGCATATATAGAAATCCTTACAAAGCCAAAAAATGCTCTTACGAAACAGTATAAAAAATTATTTGAATTAGATGGTGTAGAGCTTGAATTTGAAGATGAAGCATTAAATGCAATAGTAGATAAAGCAATAGAAAGAAAGACAGGTGCTAGAGGATTAAGAGCAATACTTGAAGAAACTATGAGAGATATAATGTTCGAAATACCAACAAATAAGGAAATTGCAAAATGTACTATTACAAAAGAAACTGTCGAAAAGGTAAAAGATCCAATTATAGTATGTGATGAGATGGCTAAAATGAATCTTCAAAAAACAGCAAATACAAAGAGCATAATTAAAGCAAAAAAAGATAAAAAGGTTGGATAATATTATCATTAAAGGAGAATGTCATGGGCGAATATGAAGTGGGTGACATAATTGAGACAAAAAAACCTCATCCTTGTGGTGGAAAGAAATGGGAAATCACGAGGGTGGGTGTAGATTTTAAACTAAAATGTCTGGAATGCGGTCATATAATCATGTTGGAACGTGAAAAAGCAATTAAATCGATAAAAAGAAAAATGTAAATTTAAATTGGGACGTCTATTTTTGTGAAATCTTAAGGTTTTAACAAAAGAGGCGTCCTTGTTTCAACAATTGACATTGAGTAGCAAAAAGTATAAAATAAGGAGCATAGTATAGGGGGAAAAATTATGAAAAAAATAAGTCTTAAAGATGTTTTTGTACCACGTTATGCGATATATTTAGTAATCATTTTTTTGATATTGGTATTTACATGTATTATAGATTTAAGATGTATTCCATATGCATGCTTAATTTATTTTTGCGTACTTTATTTAACATATAAAAAGAATTACATCATGAAAGAAAAAGTTATAAGACATATGGATAGTTTGATTTTTAAACTTAAAACAGACGACACAATTTTAAACTTTCCTATACCTGCTATGATAGTAGATAAAATTGGAAACATTCTTTGGAGTAATAACGAAATTAATATTCTTTTAAAAGGTATTAACAAACAAGGATACATTGAAAATCTTATTAAAGAATTAAACGAAGAATATGATAAAAAATTTATTGGAATAGATAAAGAAATCAGCATACATGACAAACATTATAGATTACTTGGTAATCTTGTAAATCTTAAGAAGAGAGGTCACGATAAAGATTCTGTTTTGATGTTATATTTTATAGACAGAACAGAGTATTACAGATTATTTAAGTTGTATGAAGATTCAAAAGATTGTATTGGTGTAATCACTGTAGATAATTATGATGAACTTGTACAAGGTATGATTGATACAGACAAGCCGCAACTATTTGCAACTATTGAAAGAAAACTAAGAGAATGGTTTGCATTTACTGGTGGAATAATGACAAGTTTAGATAGAAACAAGTACTTGATTATTTTTGAAAAGAAATTTATTAAAGCATTTTCTGAAACAAAATTTGAAATATTAAATGAGATTAAAGAAGTTACTTTAAGTAATAAAATACCTGTTACATTAAGTATAGGAATTGTTTATGATGAAGGAAATAAAAATGAAAAGTTCCAAATGGCACTTGCTACAATGGATATGGCACTTGGTAGAGGTGGAGATCAAGCAATAATAAGAAGAGATGGAAAACATGAATTCTTTGGTGGAAATACTAAAGAAGTTGAAAAGACAACAAAAGTTAAACCAAGAGTTATTGCACAAGCATTGAAAGAATTAATTGATGGATCTGAAAATGTCTTAATAATGGGACATAAAAATATGGATGCTGATTGCCTTGGTGCTGCAATGGGTGCATATAGAATAGCTACAAGTTTCGATAAGCGTACAAAAATTTTATTTAATGATTTTGGCGTTACAATAGAAGGCTTATATAAAAAGATTGCTAAAGAAGAACAATATGAAAATATATTTATTAAGACTGCTGATGTAGTGGACTATATGAAGGATGACACTTTAGTAATCGTAGTTGACACACATATGTATGACTATGTTGAATCACCAGAAGTATTAGCAAAAGCAAATAAGATTGTTATAATAGACCACCATAGAAGAAGTACAGAATATATAGAAAATCCTGTTTTAACTTTTCATGAAGTTTATGCGTCATCTACAAGTGAACTTGTAACGGAGCTTTTACAATATACTGAGAAAAACATTGCATTAACAAAAATAGAAGCTGAATGTCTATATGCAGGTATATTAACTGATACAAAAAATTTCACTCAAAAAACTGGTGTAAGAACGTTTGAAGCAGCTGCATATTTAAAGAAAATGGGAATAGATGTTGCAGCAATAAATAAATCTTTCCAAAATGATGTTGATACTTATGTAGCAATAGCAGATGTTATACGTAATTGTGAAATATTATTTGATACAATTGCAATAGCTATTTGTCCAACTGGAATAGAAAATCAAATACAAATTACAGCACAAGCTGCAGATGAGCTTCTAAACTTAAATGGAATTGAAACATCATTTGTATTATCTAACATTGACAATAAAATATATATAAGTGGTAGATCTAATGGCGCTTTAAACGTACAAGTCATACTAGAAAAATTTGGAGGTGGCGGACATATGATGATGGCTGGAGCACAATTAGAGGAAGTAACAATTGATGAAGCAAAGAAGATGCTTATAGAAGAAATTGAGAATAATAGAAAAAAATAAAAAGTAAAGTAAGGGTGGTTTTATGAAAGTTATTTTAGTTCAAGACATTAAATCAGTTGGAAAAAAAGGACAAGTAATCGATGCGGCAGATGGTTATGCTAGAAATTATTTATTGCCAAAGAAATTAGCTATTATTGCAGACGCATCTAATATGAATGAATTGAAAACAAAAGAAGACGCTAATAAATATAGAAGAGATATGACAATGGCAAGTGCTAAAGAGCTTTCAGAAAAAATGAAAAATTTTGAACTTACATTTAAAATCAAAGCTGGTGAAAACGGAAAAACATTTGGAAGTGTCACAGCAAAAGATATAGCAACAAAATTGAATGAAAAATATTATGTGGAAATTGACAAGAAAAAAATAGGGCTAGATGATGCAATAAAAACAATAGGAGCATTTAAGATTGAAATTAAATTGTTTGAAGGAATAGTTGGAATATTAAAAATTAATGTTATAGCAGAATAAAGCAAACTAAAAAGTTTTTTGAAAGGTAGTTTTGATATGAAAGAAGAACTAATGGGAAGAATTCCACCAAACGATTCTGAGGCAGAACAAGCTGTCTTAGGTTCAATGCTAGTAGATAAAGATGCCGTACTTACAGTTATAGAAATATTGAAGCCAGAAGATTTTTATAGAAATGAACACGCTGAGATATATGCTGCAATACTAGATTTATATGAAGCTTCAAAACCTATCGATATATTAACACTTAAAGAACAATTAAGAGTTAGAGGTAAGTATGATGTTGTTAATGGATTTGAATATTTAGCATCACTTACAAATCCTATGTATTCAATATCTAATGTCGAAAATTATGCTAATATAGTTTGGGAAAAGTCTGTACTTAGAAAGCTAATTAAAGCATCGAATTCAATTAGTAAAGATTGTTATGATGCTGTTGAAGACGCAACATATCTAACTGAAAAAGCAGAAAAAGAAATATTTAATATAATACAAAGAAGAAATAACTCATATGCTTTGATAAAAGATGTATTGGTTAATACATTTGATAATTTAGAAGAACTTGCAGGCAGAGAAGGAGGACTAGTTGGTATTCCAAGTGGATTTATGGAATTAGACAATAAAACTTTAGGATTTGCACCTGGACAACTTGTAATTCTTGCTGCAAGACCTGCAATGGGAAAATCTGCTTTTGCACTTAATGTATTAACAAATTCAGTATTAAAAACTGGTAAATCAGGAGTATATTTTAGCTTAGAAATGAGTAAGGAAGAATTAGTTGGTAGAATTTTAGCAAGTGAGGCAATGGTAGATAATACAAAAATAAGAAGCGGAAAACTTCAAGATGAAGACTGGATTAGCTTAACAAATGCATCTGGAACATTATCAGAAGCAAAAATAATATTAGATGATACTTCTGGATTTTCTCCAATTGAACTTCGCGCAAAATGTAGAAAATTAAAAATGGAATATGATATAAGTTTCATAGTAATAGATTATTTACAGTTAATGGACGCAAGTAAAAATAATTCTAATAGACAAGCAGATATATCAGAAATTAGTAGATCACTTAAAATATTAGCTAGAGAAATCGGAGTGCCAATAATGGCACTTTCTCAACTAAGCCGTGCTCCAGAACAAAGAACAGATCATAGACCTATGCTTAGTGACTTAAGAGAATCTGGTTCTATAGAGCAAGATGCAGATATAGTAATGTTTTTATATAGAGATGATTACTACAATCCAGAAACAGAAAAGAAAAATATTGCTGAAGTAATAGTTGCAAAAAACAGAGGTGGTTCAACAGGTACAACAGAATTATTATTTCTTAATCAGTATACAAAGTTTGTTAATATTGATAAGTTCCACTAAAAGAGGGTGAAAAATATTAAAGATAAAGTTTTAAAAACAATTGAAAAAAACAATCTTTTTTGTAAAACAGATAAGATATTAGTTGGAGTTTCAGGTGGACCTGATTCAATCTCACTTTTAAATATTTTATATGAACTTGGGTTTAATTTGTGTGTAGCACATATAAATCATGGCATAAGAGAAAGTGCAGACAATGATGAAAAGTTTGTTTTAAATTTTTGTAAAGAGAAAAACATCCCGTGTTTTATTAAAAAAGTTAAACTAAAAGAAATTGATACAGATATGACATTAGAAGAACTGGGAAGAAAAATAAGATATGAGTTTTTCTTTGAAATAATGAAACAAGAAAAATGTACTCGAATTGCAACAGCTCATAATGCTAATGATAATGCTGAAACAGTAATTATGAATATTATTAGAGGTACTGGTATGACTGGACTTAAAGGAATAGATACAAGAAGAGAAGTAATAGTTAGACCAATAATTAATATCACAAGAAAAGAAATAGAAGAATATTGTGAAAGCGAAAATTTAAATCCGTGTCATGATGAGACAAATGATGAAACGCTATATACAAGAAATAAGATAAGACTAGAACTTATTCCATATATAGAAAAAAACATTAATTCGAATATTATTAATAATATTAATAGAATGTCTGAACTTATTTCAAGTGAAGAAGAATATATATCAAGAAATGTTGACAAGGAATATAAAGAATGCATTGTTGAAGAAACTTCCGGTAAGCTGGTATGCAACTTAAAGAAGTTTAATAAATTAGATAATGTTATCAAAAGAAGATTAATTATAAAATTTATTGCAAAAGCCATAGGAAATACAAAAGATATAGAGAGGGTTCATATAGAAGACATTCTTAAACTTTGTGAAAATAATGTTGGTGGTAAATACTTAACACCAAATAAGAATATAAAAGTCACAGTAGACAAAGGAAAGTGTATTTACACTTCTTGTATATTATGATAGTATTTATTTCAGATTTTTAAATTATAAGGAGGAGCAAATGAAAAAGTCTTTTGGGGGAATAGCACCATTAATCATAATAATGATAATAATATTTTTTATATCTGCAATGATTGCAGAGCAAGGAGAGCGTAAAGCGCTATCATATGATGAATTACTAACATCGATAGATCAAAACCAAGTTGAAACAATTGAACTATCAAGTGAAGCACAGTCTGCTATAATAAAATTAAAGGAAGAAAATTTTGAAAGAACAGTTAATATCCCAGATAAACAAGCATTACTAACATATTATCAAGACTCAAGAGCAAATGGATCAGATTTAAAATTAAAAGAAGAAACACCTTCAATTGCACTGGAGTTTTTAGATAAATATTTAGCACCTATTGGTTTACTAATAATGTTAATACTATTTTGGGTATTTATGATACAAACTGTAAGCGGTGGTAAAGGAGCAATGTCTTTTACAAAAAGTAGAGCAAAATTATTTAATGCTGAAGATAAAAATAAAATAACATTTAAAGAAGTAGCAGGACTTCCTGAAGAAAGGGAGGAACTTCAAGAAATAGTTGAATTTTTAAAGTATCCTAAAAAGTTTATAGATATGGGAGCAAGAATACCGAAAGGTGTTATATTAGTAGGTCAACCAGGTACAGGTAAAACATTGCTAGCAAAAGCAGTTGCTGGTGAGGCAGGAGTTCCATTTTATTCAATAAGTGGTTCAGATTTTGTTGAGATGTTTGTTGGTGTTGGTGCTTCAAGAGTTAGAGAACTATTTGGAGAAGCAAAAGCAAAAGGTGGACCTAGTATAATATTTATAGATGAAATAGATGCGGTTGGCCGTCAAAGAGGTGCTGGATTAGGTGGAGGACATGATGAAAGAGAACAGACGTTAAATCAGTTGCTAGTTGAGATGGATGGATTTGGAACAAATAGTGGTATCATAGTTTTAGCAGCAACGAATAGACCTGATATATTAGATTCAGCACTTTTAAGACCTGGTAGATTTGATAGACAAATAGTTGTACCTGTTCCAGATGTTAGAGCAAGAGAAGAAATCTTAAAATTATATGCAAAGAAGAAAAAATTGGCAGATGATGTAGATTTAAGTGTGCTTGCAAAAAATACAGCTGGATTTACAGGTGCTGATTTAGAAAATATGATGAATGAAGCTGCACTTTTAGCAGCAAGAGCAGACAAAACATTAATATCTATGGTAGATTTAGAAAATGCCATGACAAAAGTACTAATGGGACCAGAAAAGAGAAGTAAAGTAATATCTGAAAAAGATAAAAAATTAGTTGCATATCATGAAGGCGGTCATGCTGTAGTTAGCAGATTTTTAGAGCATGCTGAACCAGTACACCAAATATCTATAGTACCAAGAGGTATGGCTGGTGGTTATACAATGTATAAAAGTACAGAGGATAAATCATTCATGTCAAAATCAGAAATGGAAGAAAAAATTGTTTCACTTTTGGGTGGAAGAGTATCAGAACAACTTATACTAAATGATATAAGTACAGGTGCTCAAAACGATATAGAAAGAGCAAGTAAGATTGCAAGAAGTATGGTAATGAGATACGGAATGAGTGAAAAACTAGGTACAATTACATTTGGAAACGATCAAGAGGAAGTATTCCTTGGAAGAGATATTAATAATGTAAAAAATTATAGTGATGAGATTGCTGCTATTATTGATATAGAAGTTAAAAAGATAATCGATGGAGCATATAGTAAAGCAAAGAAAATATTAGAGAGTCATTTAGAAAAGCTTCATGCAGTAGCAAATGTACTTTTAGAAAAAGAAAAAATAGAAGGCGAAGAATTTGAAGCAATAATGAATGCATAATAAAATTAATATAAGCGATGGTCTAATTTAGACCATCGCTTACTCTTTTATTATTATTATTTATTGTTTTTATCCATTTTTCTTTTCTATAAGTTTTTATCTTTATTTTTTTGGTTTTATATTTTCTATTCCACCCATATAAGGTCTTAAAGCTACTGGAACATTAATGCTTCCGTCTTCATTAACATTATTTTCAAGAAAAGCAATAAGTCCACGAGGAGTTGCAAGAACAGTATTATTCAAAGTATGAACTAAGTAATTTCCGTCTTTGCCTTTTGCTCTTATTCCAAGACGTCTTGCTTGAGCATCACCAAGAGTAGAGCAACTTCCAACTTCGAAATATTTCTTTTGTCTAGGGCTCCAAGCTTCAACATCACAAGATTTAACTTTTAAATCTGCCAAATCTCCACTGCAACATTCAAGAGTTCTAACAGGTATGTCTAAAGTTCTAAAAAATTCAACAGTAAAACTCCACATTTTGTTATACCATTCCATAGAGTCTTCAGGTTTACAAAGAACAACCATTTCTTGTTTTTCAAATTGATGAACTCTATAAATTCCTCTTTCTTCAATACCATGGCTACCAACTTCTTTTCTGAAGCATGGAGAATAAGAAGTAAGTGTTAAAGGAAGTTCATCCTCTTTAACTAATTGGCCTTTAAACTTTCCAATCATTGAATGTTCTGATGTACCAATTAAAAACAAATCTTCACCTTCTATTTTGTACATCATTGCTTCCATCTCTGCAAAACTCATAACACCATTTACAACATCACTTCTTATCATAAAAGGAGGAATGCAATATGTAAATCCTTTATTAATCATGAAATCTCTTGCATAAGAAATCATTGCAGAGTGAAGTCTAGCGGCATCTCCCATAAGATAATAAAATCCATTACCACTAGTTCTGCCAGCACTTTCTTTATCTAAACCATTTAATCTATCTATTATATCTGCATGATAAGGAACTTCAAAGTTAGGAACAACAGGTTCACCAAATCTTTGAACTTCAACATTTTCACTATCGTCTTTTCCTATAGGAACTGAGTCATCTATTATATTTGGAATAATCATCATTTTTTCTTTAATTTTTTCAGCTAGTGCATTTTCTGCATTTTCAATTTCTATTAATTCTGTATTTATTTCTGTGACACGAGCTTTAACTTCATTTGCTTTTTCAATCTCTTTATTTTTCATAAGAATTCCAACGTCAGAACTTTTTTGATTTCTTTCGGATCTTAAAGTATCTCCTCTTAACCTAGCATCTCTTAATTTGCTATCTAGTTCTAAAACTTCATCTACTAGTGGAAGTTTTTGATCTTGAAACTTCTTCTTGATATTTTTTCTTACAATATCTGGATTTTCTCTTAAAAATTTAATGTCTAACATTTTTGTTACCTCCCAAAATAAAATATCTCCCTAATCCAAAAGGACGAGGGAGATTCGTGGTACCACCTTAATTATTTCTCTAAAGCATTGTAACCTATGCGACAGGTTTGATTTTCACCAAAAGTTCAAGAGTAGATTCACAAAACAATCTATACTAGTTTACACCAATCACTAGCTCTCTAAAATAGATCATATTTTGTTAATAATCTCTATCATCACCAAAAATATAGTATGATTATACAATCATTATATATAAATGTCAACACATGGATATTTAGCTATGCAAAGTTTTAGGTAATCTTAAAGAGTAACCCAAAGTTGCATTTGAATGGCTAAAATGATACAATACAAAGTGATTGGAGGGAAGTTATGGATAAAATATTAAAGCAGGTTGAAAAACCTATTAGATATACAGGTGGAGAAATTAATGAATATAAAAAGAACTTAAATAATATTAAATGCAGGATAGCATTTTGTTTTCCTGATGTGTATGAAATAGGCATGTCACATTTAGGACTTAGAATATTGTATGACATGTACAATAGGAGAAGTGATACTTATTGTGAGAGAGTTTTTGCACCTTGGGTTGATATGGAAGAAAAAATGCGTGAGGAAAATATTAAACTTTTTTCACTTGAAACGAAAACGTCTATTGATGAGTTTGATTTTGTTGCTTTTACGCTTCAATATGAAATGAGTTATACAAATATTCTAAATATGCTAGAGTTAGGAAACATTCCAATATGGTCAAAAGATAGGAAAGAAAATGATCCATTTATTTTAGTTGGAGGACCTTGTGCATATAATGTTGAGCCTGTTGCAGATTTTGTAGATATTGTTATTATGGGTGAAGGCGAAGAAGTTAATTTAGAATTAGTTGATATATATATAAAATGGAAAGAAAGCAAAAAGACACGAGATGAGTTTTTAGAAATGGCTGCAGAAATTGAAGGAGTGTATATTCCTAAGTTTTATATTCCAAAATATAATAATGATGGAACTTTAGAAAAATATGAAATTACAAATTCACATGCAAAATCTAAAATTACAAAAAGAATAATCAAAAATATGGATAGCTTAATATATCCTGAAAAATGGATTGTTCCATTTTTAAATATTGTTCATGATAGAGTAATGCTAGAAATGTTTAGAGGTTGTATTAGAGGATGTAGATTTTGTCAAGCAGGATATGTTTATAGACCAGTAAGACAAAAGAGTAAAGAAAGATTAGAAGAACTAGCTGAAAGTTTAATAAAAAATACAGGTTACGATGAAATATCTTTAACATCACTTAGTACAAGTGATTATACGAATTTTCACCCACTTGCAAATTCATTATTAGAAAATTTTAAACCTAAAAATGTTAATTTGTCATTACCTTCACTTAGAATTGATTCAATAACTTTAGACTTATTAGATAAATTAAAAGAAGTTAGGAAAAGTGGTCTTACGTTTGCACCTGAAGCCGGAACGCAAAGACTTCGCGATGTAATTAATAAAGGAATTACACAAGAGGATATTTTAACTGCTTGTGATATGGCATTTAGAAAAGGTTGGAGTAGTGTTAAACTATATTTCATGATAGGACTTCCGACTGAAACCTATGAAGATATAGATGGAATTATAGATATTGCAAATAAAATTGTGGATGTCTATTACAATATTCCAAAACAAGAAAGAACAAAAGGATTAAATGTAACTGTCAGTGCATCTACTTTTGTACCTAAACCATTTACTGCATTTCAATGGTGTGGACAAAATAGTATAGAAGAAATAAAAGAAAAGCAAGATTATTTAAAGAAAAATCTTATTAACAAGTCTGTTAAATTTAATTGGCATGAACCAGAGATTAGTGTTATAGAAGCTGTACTTACAAAAGGAGATAGAAGACTTTCAAATACGATTTATGAAGCATGGAAGCTGGGATCTAAATTTGATAGTTGGGGAGAATTTTTTGATTATAATAGATGGATAAAAGCTTTTGAAAACACAAAAATCGATTACAAATTTTATTCAGAAAGAAAAATTAATTTAGAAGAAACTTTGCCTTGGGATCATATTAATATTTTAGTTACAAAAGATTTTCTAAAAAAGGAATTTGAGAAAGCAAATAAAGGTGAAATTACATCAAATTGTAGAACGAAATGCGCTAATTGTGGAGCAGCGGTTGCCAAGTGTGGTGTTTGCTTTGAAAGAGGTGAAAAGTAGATGATAGCAAGAGTTAGATATTCAAAAGGAGAATCTGTAAAATATGTGGGGCATCTAGATACTATGAGAACATTTATGAGATGCATAAAGAGAACGGTAATTCCAGTAGAGTATTCGAAAGGATTTAATCCTCGTATCCAAATTTCATTTGCTTTACCTCTTGGAGTTGGAGTAACTAGTGAAGAAGAATTTTTCGATTTAAAAATCCTTGAAAGAATGAATGAAGATATGTTTTTAGGAGAATTAAACTCAACTTTGCCATCAGGGTTTAGAACATATAACATAGAATTTTTGGACAATGATAAAATAAGTTTAATGTCTTTAGTTAAAGAAGCTGTGTATGAAATAAGGTTAGACTGTAGTTTTGAATTCTCAAAAATAGAAGAGTTGTTTAGAGAAGATAAAATTCTAGCTCAAAAAGAATCAAAATCTAAAAAACAAAAAGAAGAATTAAATTTAAAAGATTTTATTATAGATATTAAGTTTAATAATAAAGAAAAAACACTTACAACTCATACAACAGCAGGGAGCAAAAATAATTTAAATCCAGTACTTTTAATTACAACAATAGAAAAAAAACTTGGAAAAATAAATAACTATGATATTTGCAGAAAAAGATTAATATTAAAATAAGACAAAATAAAAACATACTAAATACTTTTTTAAGGTTTAGTATGTTTTTTTATTTACATATAACTTTAAATTATTTTTCTTTTTTCGAAAACATTAGGCCTAATGAACTTCCTATTAGTGCAACAATTAAGTAGCATACGGCATAAACTAATGTGCGAAGTATTCCATATCCTACTATTAAGCCATAAGGAAGGAATAGTACAACGGAAAATATTAAGAACAACAATGAAAATCTATGATGTTTTCCAAACATGATAGAGATAATCATAAGTATAAATAATGTTGCTATAAAAGTAACCATTACACGAATTCCTATTAAGAATGGTATAAATAAAAATATATAAGGGAAAGCATAATATAATATAGCTAAAGTTACTATATAGGGTAAAAATTTTTTCATAGTAAGACCTCCTTCTATATGAAAAATATTACACTATTATTATACTTGTAAAACTTTTAGTTCGCAATACTTTTCCTTAAGACATTGACATAAAAAATATCTTAGTGCTATAATCCAAATTGTTAATAGATGAGTCTTTTTGTACCTACTTTTAGATAAAAGGAGGAATATATTGTGAAAAAATTTTTGATCGCTATTTTGTTTGTTACTGTCTTTGGAATCATACTTTTTTCAACAACAACCTTTGCCGCTAGCAGATATATAGTCACTGCAGATTATCTCCGTGTACGTATCGAACCTGGAGGGGAAATTGTCGGAAAACTTAAATATGGAACTATCGTAGAAGTATTAGAACTAAGAAATGATTGGGCAAAGATTTTTTACAATAACAAAGCATCATATGGATATGTATGGAGTGAGTACTTGGTAAATATCGACCCACCAGTTGTGGAAAAATCTGCGTTTGTTGTAAAAGAAGGCAATGCAGTTGTCGGTCAAAATGCATATAATTGGTTAAATGTTAGGAAAAAAATGTCAAAAAAAAGCAATTGTCTTTCAAGAGTGATTCCGGGAGACGAATTAAATGTTATTGAAATCGCAGGAAAATGGGCTAAAATTGAGGCTAGAAATGGAAAAATTGGCTATGTTATGTTAGAGTTTATCGAACAAAAAGAATGTTACTATTGTAACAATTAAACTAAAAAAAAGGACGTGATTGTTTGATTACAATCACGCCCTTTTTTATTGATTTGACTGGCAAAGTATGGTAAAATATACAATGTATGTTTAGAAAAAGGAGTTAGTGATGAGTGATATTTTAGCAAAAGAATTACCTAAGATAAAAAAGTTTAATGCATATATAAACGATGTACAAAAAGCTAATTTTCCAATTACGTTATCTGGATTATCTGATAGCGCAAAATCTCATTTTGTGTATGCAACAAGATTTTATACTGGAAAACCAATTTTAATAGTTACATACAATGAAATTGAATTAAAGAAAATTAAAGAAAATATGAAGTTTTTTAGCGAAGAAGAAATCTTTATATATCCTAAAAGAGAAGTTATTTATTACGATATAGATACTACTAATAAAGATACTACGATGGATAGGTTAGATATATATACGAGACTATATAACAGTGAACCTTGTGTAATACTTACCACGGTGGAAGCTCTTATGCAAAAAACAATTAATAAAGAAGATTTATTTTTAAATGTTATTAGTCTTGAATATGGATCTACTATAATTCTTGAAGAATTAATTACAAAATTAAGTAATTTAGGATATGAAAGAACAGATATGGTTGAAGGCAGAGGAGAATTTACTGTAAGAGGTGGAATCGTTGATGTATATCCATTGACAACAGAAAATCCTATTCGTATAGAGTTTTGGGGAGATGAAATTGATTCAATAAGAATCTTTGATGCAGAAACTCAAAGAACAATTGATTCTGTTAAAGAAATTAATATTTTTCCTGTTGAAGAATTTTTAGTAAATCCAAAAGAAATTGAGAAAATAGGAAACGCAATTTTAGAAAAATACCCAAACGCTATTAGTGATGTTGAAACAATTAAACATGGGAATTATTTAACAAAAATAGATAAGTACTTTGAGTTCTTTTATAAAAAAACATCAACTTTGCTTGATTACTTAAGCAAAGATACAATTGTTTTTGTAGATGAACCAACTAGAATAATTTCAAAGTGTCAAGCCATAGACTATGATAACAAAGAGTTTATTGAATCTTATTTAGAAAAAAATAAAATTATACCAAGTTATACAAAATCAATGCACTCATACATTGACATTGATGCTCTCTTGGAAAAAACCAACATAATCAACTTAGAAAGAGTTGATATGAATATGCATGCAAAAAGAAACGGATACAGCTTTAGCTGTAGGGAGGTGAACTTTTTTCGTGGTTCGATGGATATATTTGTACAGGAAATACAAGAAGCAAAGGAACAAGGAAAAAGAGTCTTAGTATTAGGTGGTACAGTATCCAAAGCACGTGGTCTTGCAACAATGTTGCTAGAGCATAAAGTGCCAGCAATTTTTTTAGAAAAGTTAGATGAGAACTTTTTAAATGAAAAACAAATATTAATTATTCCAGGAAGTTTATCTGATGGATTTGAGTATATTGAATTAAATCTAATAATTACAACAGGAGAACTTGGGATTGTTAAAGAAAATAAAAGAACGTATAAACCTTCTGCGTTTAAAGAAGCAAAAAAAGTTGTCTTTGCGGATTTAAATGTTGGCGATTACATTGTGCATTCAACTCATGGTATAGGTCAATATGTAGGAATCCATACATTAATAGTAGATGGAGCAAAAAAAGATTATATAAAATTAAAATATAAAGATGAAGATACTTTATATATTCCTACAACACAACTAGATAATATTAGAAAATATATGTCAGCTGGAGATAATGCCCCAAAACTCAATAGACTGGGAAGCAAAGAGTTTGCAAACACAAAAGCAAGAGTTAAAGCATCTCTTAAAGATATTGCAAAAGGGCTTATTGAATTATATGCAAAAAGAAGTAAAGATTCTGGATATAAATTTAGTCCTGATACGGTATGGCAAAAAGAATTTGAAGATGCTTTTCCATACCAAGAAACTGATGATCAATTAAGATGTGTTGATGAAATAAAAACTGATATGGAAAATGAAAGGCCAATGGATAGATTGCTTTGTGGTGACGTAGGTTATGGAAAAACAGAAGTTGCAATAAGAGCGGCTTTTAAAGCTGTAATGGATGGAAAACAAGTGGCATATCTAGTTCCTACAACAGTACTTGCTGAACAACAGTTTGATTCTTTTAAAGAAAGATTTAAAGATTACCCAGTAAAAATAGATGTGCTTAATCGTTTTAGAACAATAAAAGAAAAGAATAATATAGTAAAGGCATTAAAAAATGGTGAAATAGATATTATTATCGGAACACATAGAATTATACAAAAAGACATTGAATTTAAAAACTTAGGATTATTAATAATAGATGAAGAACATAGATTTGGTGTGGCAGATAAAGAGAAAATTAAAAAATTAAAATCAAATGTAGATGTATTAACTATGACAGCAACACCAATTCCAAGAACGATGCATATGTCTATTGTTGGAATTAGAGATATGAGTGTAATATATGAACCACCACTAAATAGAAAACCAGTACAAACATATGTGTTAGAATATGATGAAGAAGTTATAAAAGAAGCCATCATAAAAGAATTGGAACGTGAAGGTCAAGTATTTTATTTATACAATAGGGTAGAAGGAATAGAAAAGAAAGCAGAAGAGATTTCTAAACTTATACCAGAAGCAAGAGTTGCAACTGCACATGGAAAAATGTCGGGTAATCAACTAGAAAGTATAATGAAAGATTTTGTGGATAAACAAATTGATGTTTTAATTTGTACAACTATTTTAGAAACAGGAATAGATATTCCAAATGCAAACACTATAATAATTGAAGATGCAGATAAATTACGGGCTTGCTCAAATGTATCAAATAAGAGGTCGTGTTGGAAGAAGTAATAAAGTAGCATATGCATATATAACATATAGAAAGAATAAGGTTTTGGCTGAAGCTTCTGAAAAAAGATTAAAAGCAATAAAAGAATTTACTGAATTTGGTTCTGGATTTAAAATTGCATTAAGAGATTTGGAAATAAGGGGAGCTGGTAATATATTAGGACCTGAGCAACATCGGACATATGGAGGCTGTGCGGATATGAAATGTATTGCAAACTTCTAGATGAAGCAGTAAGAGAAATGAAAGGCGAGAAAATCGTTGAAGAAATTGATACACAAATTGATTTGAAAATTACAGCGTATATTCCAGGTTCTTATATAGAAAATGTAAATCAAAAAATTGAAATATATCAAGATATTGCAAATGCATATAATGAAGAGCAAATATCAGATATAATAGATGAGCTTATTGATAGATACGGAGAGATTCCTAAAGAAATATATAATCTATTAGAAGTTGCTAAAATTAAAATTATGGCTAGGCAATTACAAATAATGGAAGTATTACAAAAAGAAGATAAATTAGTATTAAAATTTAATAACCCAGATAAAGTCTTGGAAAATAAAGTTCAATTACTAATAGATATATATAAAAATAGAATATATTTTTCATCAGGCGTTACTCCATATATAACTTTGAAGTTGCAAAGTAAAATTGATAGTGATATATTAGGAGAAGTCACAAAAGTATTAAATATTTTGAAAGGATGATTTTTTAATATGAAAAACAAAGTTGTTATTATTACAATTATTGCAGTAATTATGCTAGCGCTTGTTATTTGGTTATTTGCTATGACAGGTGATGAAATGAAAGTTGACAAAGATTTGCTTATGACAATGGATGGTAATAAGTATTTTGTTGATGATCTTGTAAAATTTATACGTATAAAGCAAGAAGAATCTGGAGATATTACTAAAGCTCTTGATTCGACAGAAATGGATCAAATGTTCCATAGTTTTTTTGAATCAAAAGCATTTTCTAAAACAGCTGATGAAAAAAACATTACAGTTTCGGAAGAACAAATTGAAAGTTTTAAAACATCATATGCTGGAAAATCAAATGTACTTTTAAAGTATGAAATTACTGAGGAAGATTATGTAGAATATAGTATTGATGAATATAAGAGAAATGAATTATATAATAATTTTTCTAATTATTATGAATTATCTGATGAAATATATAACCAATATCTAGAAGGAAACTCGGGTGATAAGAAAACATACGAGTTTAGAATTATTGCTTTTAATTATGAAAAAGAAGAAGCAACGGATGAAGTAAATTCTGGTGACGTAACAGAAGAAGCATTGATAGAAGATTTATCAGGAGATACTGAAGATAGAAGTAAAGAAACAGTTCTTGTAATGGCACAAGAAGCAATAGAAAAAGTAAAAAACGGTGAAGATGCCACTGAACTAATTAAAACATATGGGCAATCTCAATACGTGTTTATTAATCCGGGATATTTCTTTCCAAATGGAGATTTGCAATATGCAACATCACCGGTTTTAGAATATAAAGTACCAAGCAAAGATTTGTATGATGCATTATTAGCTGTAAGTTCTGGTGATACAACAGAACTAATTGAAGATGAAGAAAATTCATATATTTATTTTGCAAAATTAGAATCAGTAAAAGATGGTTTTGTTGGTGAAGCTGAAGTTGAGCTAAAACAAATCATATTAAACGAATTACGAGAAACATTAGTTGAATCAGAGATAAAAGTTGAAACACAACAAGCTGGATTAATGAAAGCTTTCTATTTGCAACAATAAAATATAATGGTTTTACAATTTTAAAGGCAAAATGAACTTCTTTATTAACAAGAAGAGGAGAAAATATGATAACAAGTAAATCAAACGAACTAATTAAATATCTGCGCAATTTACATGAAAAAAAATTCAGAGATGAGTATAGCGAATATATAATTGAAGGCGTTAAAATGTTTAAAGAAGCAGTAGATGAAAAGCTAAATATTAAAAAAGTAATAGTATGTGAAGAAATATTTAGTGAGGAGTTACCAAAAGGTAATTACGACATAGAATATGTTTCAAAAAATGTTTTTGAATATATATCGGACACAAAAACACCTCAAGGAATACTTGCGATTATAAAAAAGAAAGAAAATGATAATAAAGAGTATAGTGATGTAATTTTTGCGTTAGATACACTGCAAGATCCAGGCAATTTAGGTACGATTATTAGAACACTAGATTCAGCTGGTATAAAAACATTATTGCTTTCTGAAGAATGTGTAGATCCATATAATTTAAAAGTTGTTAGGAGCACAATGGGTGCCATATATAGGCTAGATATTTTTGAAAATATTAAATTAATTGAAGAAATTAGTAACCTGAAAAAGAAGGGGTATAAAGTAATAGTGACAGCCATAGATGCAAAAGAAAATTTGTTTGAATATAATTTTCCAAAAAAAATTATTATTGTTATTGGCAATGAATCAAATGGAGTGAGTAAAGAAATACAAGAACTTGCAGATGAAAAAATAAAAATTCCAATGATTCGGAAAAACAGAAAGTCTCAACGCAAGTGTTGCAGCTAGTATCATAGCTTATGAAATTTTAAGAAAAAATAAAGAATAATTAATAATAAATAAAAAACATTAAATAGAATAAACAAAAAATAAAAAGAATAAAGAGATAAAAATAACAGCTCACCGTTTGGGGAGCTGTTTTGTTATTTTGAAAGCATTTTTATTATTTCATCATAATATTTATTTGCGTTTTTTTGCCAGTTTTCAGCAATTCGTTTTGCTTCTGATTGCGTTCCACAAAGTATATTTAATTCAAATAGTGTATTTTGAGGTTCAGCCAATTTACATTTTGTTGTGTATGTGTCATTGTTTTCTGGAACATATTCTGCAGAAACAACTAATTCATTTTTTACATCATTTAACATATTACGTGTTATCATATCTATTTTATGTTTTAATATACCAGGAAGCATATTCCCAGTTAATTCAAGAACTTCACTTCCAATAGGAGTAATTTCATATAGCCACTCCTCATTTTGCTTATAGCTTACTAGATAATTTTTCTCTACTAAATCTGAAAGTAAATGTTGAAAATAATAATAGTTGAAACCTTCGAAGTCATATAGAAGTTTAAGAATTTGAAGATTAGATAAAGTGCAATTAACATTTTTCATTAAATATAGCAATATCAACTTGTTTTCTGCTAAAGTTTCTCCCATTTCTAAATTATTTTGTTCGTTCATAAAAATCACCTTCTTTTTTAGTACTAAAGATTACAAAGTTATTATAACACGCAATATGCTGATTGTTCAATTAAATTTTATATGGTATAATGTAAATCGATCTTAAAAATAGTAGAGAGGTGGACTAAAATGAATGAAGCAGATGCAATAAAAAGAATAAAAAATGGTGATATTGAAGCTTTTGAAGATATAGTTGCGCTTTATGAAACAAAAGTATGTGGCATAATTTACCAAATAGTAAGGAATCAAAATGAAGTAGAAGATATTGCACAAGAAGTTTTTATTAAAGTTTTTAAAAATATTAATAAATTTGAAGAAAAATCTTCTTTATACACATGGATATATAGAATTACTGTAAATATGTGCATCGATACTATAAAAAAGAGAAAAAGTGTTGTATATATTGATGAAAAACTTGAAACAGGAGACGGAGAAATTGAAAGACAATTTGAAAGTGATCAAAAAACAGACGAAATATATGAAAAAAAAGAACTAAAAGATATTATTAACAAATGTATCGAAGAATTGCCTGAAAAACAAAGAATGATGATTATATTAAGAGATATTAAGGGTTTTTCATATGAAGAAATATCTTCATTTACTAAAACAAACATTGGTACGGTAAAATCGCAAATCAATAGAGCAAGGCTTAAGTTAAAGGAACTATTAGAAAAAAAGGGAACAATTGTAGATTATGTTGAGTCAAAGGATTAAGAAAGGTGGTGGTAACATATGAAAAAATTAATAGATGAGTTAAAAAACCTTAATACTGAATATACAGTATCGAAAAATTTTAGAAAAAAGGTTATGGATAAAATACGCAAAGAAAATAAAGAAAATGTGAAAGAGAAGTCTAATATAATATATTTTTATAGATATGCAACAGCATTGACGTCTGCAGCTGCTGTAATTATTGTGGTTGTGATGCTTACAAAAAATAATTTTGTAGATGTTGCAACCCAACAAGATGATGCACGCAGCATGGGAATATTATCAAATAATTATTCACTTGAAAGTAGTGATATGTTACTTGCACAACCTATGGAAGAAGCATCTTCTGAAACCAAAGTTCAAATGGCAATGAAAGATTCATTTAATGAAAATGAAAATCTTCAAAATCTTCAAAATATATTAGAAACAAATAATATAACTATCGTTGAAAAAGAAGAAGGATATATTATTGTTAAATCAAAAAAAGAAGAATTAGAAAAGATACTTGTTGGAATTGAGTATGAAATAGAAATCTTAGAAGATGGTAATATAAAGATCAATTTCTAAGCTAAGAGAGGTGTTTAACTTTGCTTGGACAGCTACATATAAAAAATATTGGAATTATTGACGAGATAACTATTAACTTTGAAGATGGATTAAATGTCTTAACTGGAGAAACTGGGGCTGGAAAAAGTCTAATTATCGACTCAATAAATGCAATAACTGGTTCAAAAATTTCAAAAAACATAATAAAAACTGGCGAAGATATGGCGCTTGTTGAAGCATGCTTTTTTGATGGTGATGAAACAAAGATTGTGACAAGAGAAATATATCAAAATGGAAGAAGTATATGTAAGATAGATGGTAGAATGACAACACTTGCAGAAACTAAAGCTGTTGGAGAATGTTTAATCGATGTGCATGGACAACATGATAATCAATCATTATTAAACGAAAAAAATCATATAGAACTATTAGATAAATTTGCAGAAAAGGATTTAGAAAATTATAAAAATGAATATATTCAAAATTTAGAAGAATTTAAAATAATTGAAAATAAAATAAAAGATAGCTATGGAGATCCTGCCTCAAGAGCAAGAAGAATAGATTTGCTTAAATATCAAAAAGAAGAAATTGAAAATGCTGATTTAAAAGAAAGAGAAGAAGAAAATTTAGAATCAAAAAGAAACTTATTAATGAATTCTGAAAAGATACTTAGGTCAATCACTAAAGCTCATGATATATTAAATGAAAACACTATTGATGGATTAAGCGGCGTAATACATGAAATTTCATGTATATCAGAAATTGATAAAAAATATAATAATGCGTTGACAGTTGCAAATGATGCATATTATTCGCTTAAAGAAATGATGTTAGATTTAGCAAATTATTCAGATGAAGTAAGTATTGATGAAGAAGAGCAAAACAAAATAGAGGAGAGATTAGATTTAATATTCTCTTTAAAAAGAAAATATGGTAATACGATAGAAGACATTCTAAAGTATTGTCAAAAAACGTCTGAAGAATTAGAATTTTTGGAAAATTCTGATGAGATAGTTAAAAAATTAAAAGAAGAATTGTCAAATAAAGATTCTTTATTAAAAAATCTGGCACAAAAAATAAGAAAAATTAGAAAAGAAAAAGCAAAAATAATTGTGAAAAACATTAATGATCAACTAAAAGATTTAGAGATGAAAAATGCATATATCGAATTTGATTTTTCAGAAACAGAAAAATTTCTAGATAATGGTATGGATATAGTTAAAATATTAATATGCACTAACCTTGGCGAAGGACTCAAACCACTTTGTAATATTGCTTCTGGTGGAGAAATATCTAGAGTAATGCTTGCAATGAAAACAGTACTTTCTGAATATGACGAAATTCCAACGATGATATTTGATGAAATTGACTCTGGAATAAGTGGCGAAGCAGGAATTGCGGTTGCAGAAAAAATGAAGGCCATAGGTAAAACACATCAAATACTTGTAGTTACTCATTTGCCTGTAATTGCAGCGGCTGGTGATGCAAATTATTTTATTGAGAAAAATACAAAAAATAATAAAACATATACAGTTGTAAATAAGCTAAATGAAGAAGAAACAATTAAGGAGGTAGCACGAATACTAGTTGGCAAAAATATAACAAAATCTGCTTTTGAACATGCTGAGGAATTAAGAATGAAAATGAAATGATATCTTAGTATAAATGATAGCTTAGTATAAAAATATATTGAAAAAACATTAAAACAATGATAGAGTAACTATTGTGTTAAGATAGTTTACTCTTTTTTTATTTTAACAGTATATGAGATGTAACTAAATTTTCATATCAATAAAGGAGGTATAATTATGTCAGAAAAGTATGATGTAGTAGTAATAGGCGCAGGGCCTAGCGGAGTATTCCTTGCATATGAATTAATTAAACTTAATTCAAAGAAAAAAATACTTATGATTGAACAAGGAAAAAGAGTTGAAGACAGATCATGCCCAATTGAAAAAACAAATAAATGTTTAAAATGTAAACCATTTTGTAACATTACTAGTGGATTTTCAGGTGCAGGAGCATTTTCTGACGGAAAAATATTGTCTTATCACCTTTCTTTGTACAATAAAAATGATGACGATTTGTATCTTGGTGGAAATAATGGAAGTTACATAAAACAATATATGGAAACATCTGAAATAAAAAAATTATTAGAGTATACGGATAAAGTATATTTAGATTTTGGTGCAGACCCAAAATTACAAGGAATAGAAGATAGAGATGAAATTGTGAAACTTCAAGAGAGAGCAAAAAAAGAAAATCTAAACCTAATAGATATACCGATTAGACATTTGGGAACCGAAAAAGCTCATGAATTATATTCGAAATTAGAGAATTTCTTATTAGAGAATTCAATTGATATAAAATTTGAAACTACAGTAGATGATTTAATAATTGAAGATAAAGAAATAAAAGGTATAAAAATAAAAGATTCTAAATATACTGATGATGAAGAAGCTCAAACAGAAACAATTTATGCAGATAAAATAGTACTAGGCGTTGGAAGAAAAGGTGCTGCATGGCTTACAAAAATATGTGAAAAATATGAAATAGAACAAAAAACAGGCCCCGTAGATATAGGTATAAGATATGAACTACCTGATGAAATAATGAAAGATATTAATAAATACATGTATGAAGGCAAAGTAATTGCAAGACCAGGACCTTTTAAAGATAAAGTAAGAACTTTTTGTCAAAATCCTAGTGGTTTTGTTGCAACTGAGGTTTACGATAATAATCTGACACTTGTAAATGGACATTCATATAAAGAAAAGAAGAGTACCAATACCAATTTAGCGATATTAGTATCACATAACTTCAACTATCCATTTAAAAAACCTATTGACTATGGTATGAACGTAGCTAAAAATTTAAACGAGTTGGGAAACGGAAATATAGTTGTACAAAGACTTGGCGATATTTATAGAGGAAAAAGAACCTGGGAAGAAGAACTACAACGTAACAAAGTCATTCCAACGCTAAAAACAGCTGTGGCAGGAGATATTACGTATGCTCTTGGATATAGGACAATGACAGATATTATTGAGTTTATTAAAGCAATGGATAAGTTTATAGAAGGATTTGGAGACCCCGCCAATTTATTATATGGTCCAGAAATAAAGTTTTATAGTAATGGTTTAGTTTTGGATGAAAAATTTCAAACGAGTATAAAGAATCTATACTCAATTGGAGATGGTGGTGGTCTTACTACAGGACTTATGATGGCATCTTGTTCGGGAGTTCAATTAGCAAGAATATTTAACAAAGATAAGTAAAAAATATCAATAAAGAAGACTTTTATGTTAATTTTAAGCCTCATCGTAATTATATGATGAGGCTTTTACATATTCACTTTTTATTTGCAATAAAAGCATTAAATTGATATAATGACCTCGTATAAGAATTTCTTTTTGAAAGGAATATAAGATGGATAGAGAAAGAGTTACCGGATTAAGGGAAATTAAAGATGAAAAAGAAAAAGAAGCCGTAAAAAGAGAACTTGAAGGATATATTAAAGAATACACTTGGTTTAACGATAAAGATAAATCAATGAGTGAAATAAAAAGAATAATAGAAAAATATATGAAAAGGTATGAAGAAGAGCGTGAGAATCTAAGTCAAGAACAAGAAGAAAATGCATTAAGGCAGATTCAACTTTTACAAACAAGATACAGCTCTATTGCTAATGATACATTTATGCCGCGATTAGTACAAAACATTACTGCTACAATTTTGTCGCTTGAGGCTTATGAAGCTAAACAAAAAAAAGTGGGAATATTTGATATAATCAGAGGATTGGCAAAAGGAGATGAAGAAACCAAAGAATATCTTAGCAAGAAATACACATTTGAATTTGCAAATCTTACAGGTGACGTACCTGGAGTAACAAATTTGAATTTAATGCCTATGAGTGAAATATTAAAAAATATTTCTCAAAACTATGGCTTGATTGGAATAAATATACCAGAAGAAGAAAGAGCTTTAACTGTTTCAACAAAAATGAATAATAGTCAAATATATAGAATAGCTAGAGATAGATGCAATGAATTTTTAAAGAAAAAAGGACTACCAGTAAGTGAGTTGGGAGAAATGGATGAACGCACTGAAACAGAGGAAAACGAAGCAGATACAAACAGAGCTCAGGAAGTAAAGCCAAAACAATTGGAAAGAAAACAAGGAAAATCTAAAAATGCAGATAAAGATAAAGTAAAAGAAGAGGGAGAAATAGAAAAATAGATGCTAACATTAATTATTGTGATAATAGATCAGATAATTAAATACATAATTGTACTTAATAAACCTGAAATAGAAATAATTAAGAATGTGTTTGGTATTACATTTACACAAAATACACGGTGGTATGTATGGAATGTTTCAAAACAATAATTTTTTCTTTATAATTATTGCCTCTATAGTATTATTACTAGTACTTCTATTTGGATATAGAAATGAATCAAAAAGTAAAACAAAAAAGATTTTATGGCAACTAATATTAGCAGGTGGAATCAGTAATATAATTGACAGAGTAGCAAGAGGATATGTTGTGGATTTTATTGCACTTAAATTGTTTCGGAGTTTTTAATATATCAGATGCTTGTATTGTAATAAGTATAATAATAATTATTTATTTGGAATTGAAGGAGATTTTTAGTGAAAACAAGAAAAGTATTGATAAATGAGAAAGAAGAAAATATGCGACTTGATATTGCAGTATCGCTTTTAGATAATAATATATCTAGAACATATGCGCAAGAGCTTATAAAGCAAGAAAAAATTTTAGTAAATGGAAAGTCAGAAAAGTCATCATATAAAGTGAAAAAAAATCAAGAAATCACACTTCCAGTCGAACTGGAAAAAAGTGTTGATGAAAAAATTGTTGCAGAAGATATTCCTGTTGAAGTCATATATGAAGATAATGACATTATAGTTGTAAACAAACCAAAGAATATGGTTGTACATCCTGCTATTGGAAATTTTCACGGAACACTAGTAAATGCAATGCTTGGAAAAACAAATTTGTCTGACACTAATGGAGAATATAGACCTGGTATAGTTCATAGATTAGATAAAAATACAACAGGCGTAATGGTAATTGCAAAAAACAATAATGCACATGCTAAGATATCTAAACAAATTGGTGAAAGAAAAATTAAAAAGATTTACGTTGCCATAGTAAAAGGTATAGTAAAAGAAAATGAAGCGATAATTGAATTACCGATTGGAAGACATCCAACAAATAGAAAGAAGATGGCAGTTATAAAAGATGGGAGACCATCATATACGAAAGTAAAAGTTTTAGAAAGATTTGATGGATATACGTATGTAGAAGTAGAATTAAAAACTCGGAAGAACACATCAAATAAGAGTACACATGTCAGACATAGGATATCCTATAGTTGGAGATGATGTATATTCAAATGGGAAAAATCCATTTGGTGTGACAAGTCAAATGTTACATTCAATAAAATTGGGATTTATACATCCTACTACAGAAGAATGGATTGAATTTGAAGCAGCACTACCAAAAGAATTTGAAGAAGTACTTAAGAAACTAAGAGGGGGATAAACAAATGAAAAAAATACTTTTCGTTGCATCAGAAGTGGCACCATATGCGAAGTCTGGTGGATTAGGTGATGTAATGGGGTCATTACCAAAAGAATTAATTAAATTAGGATTTGATGTTTCTGTAATAATGCCAAGATATAGACAAATAAAAGAAAAAATGGATTATGTTACAGATTACCCAATATATATGCAAGGTAGAAAAGAAAATTGTATTATAAGATGCTGCAATCAAGATATAGAAGGAAAAGTTCTTACAACTTTTTTTGTAGATAATATTACGTATTTTGATAGAAATGGAATGTACTGTCACCCGGATGAAGCAGAAAGATTTGCATTCTTTGATAAAGCTGTCGTTGAATTTACTAGAAGAAGAGAGTTCGACATCATCCATTTAAACGATTGGCAAACAGGTCCAATTGCAATGCTTCTAAAAGAAAAGTATAGAGATAATAGAATGAAAATAATATTTACAATTCATAACTTAGAATATAATGGAAGATTTAATAGAGATAATTTATATCATTTTGATTTTGATGATTCATATTTTGTACCAGAAAAGATAGAATTTTATGGCGATATAAGTTTTATGAAAGCAGGAATTATATATTCAGATCTTATTACGACAGTAAGTAAAACATACGCGGCAGAAATACAAACACCACAATATGGATTCGGTTATGAAGGTTTACTTGTAGAAAAGGCAGTACAAGGAAAGCTTATTGGAATAGTAAATGGTATTGATTATGAAGAATATAATCCTAAAACAGATAAAGAAATTGCAGCAAATTTTGATAGTGATTCTTTAAAGAAAAAAGATGAAAATAAAAAAGCATTACAAAAAGAATTGGGTCTGCCAGTAAAAAATGTTCCAATTTTTGCAATCATATCAAGGGTTGTACACCATAAAGGATTTGATATTTTAGTTGAAAGTATGAAAGAATTATTAAAAACTGATGTTCAATTTGTTGCACTTGGAGTTGGAGAAGAACACTATATACAAAGACTTAAATATTTAAAAGAGAAATATTCAAAAAAAGTATCAGTAAATGATTTTTTTGATGTTGATTTAGCAAAGAGAATATATGCAGGAAGTGATGTGTTTTTGATGCCATCAGTATTTGAACCTTGTGGACTTTCTCAGATGATAAGTTTTAGATATGGAACAATTCCAATAGTAAGAAGTACAGGTGGATTAAGAGATACAGTAGTTGGTTATTTAGGCAATAAAGAAGAGGGAAATGGTTTTACGTTCTGGGGTAATCAAGTAGAAGACTTGATAGATGTTATAGGAAAAGTAATTGAAGTATATAATAATAAAGATGAGTGGAAAGCGCTAAAGAAAAAATGTATGGAACAAGATTTTTCATGGGCAAGTTCTGCAAAAGAATATGCAAAAATATATGAATAAAGAACAAAAAACGAGGTAAAAAAATGGAAGAAAGATTGCAAAAATACTTAGCTGAATGTGGTGTTGCTTCACGAAGAAAATGTGAAGAACTAATCGAGGCAGGAAAAGTTAAAGTTAATGGTGTGGTTGTTACAGAACTCGGAACTAAAATAACACCAAACAAAGATAAGGTTGAACTTAATGGAAAAGTTGTAGATATGGAAAAAAAGGTTTATGTTTTATTAAATAAGCCGGTTGGCTATGTTACAACATTATCTGATGAAAGAGATAGACCAACAGTTATGGAGTTATTAAAAGATATTAAGGAAAAGATAGTTCCTGTTGGAAGATTAGATATGTTTACTTCTGGATTATTACTTTTTTCAAATGATGGAGAGTTTATAAATAAAGTAACACACCCAAAACATGAAACGACAAAAACATATATAGTAAAAACTAAAGGTATCCCAAAAGAAAGTGATATTCAAAAACTTAGAAATGGAGTAAGAATTGATAATTATATAACTTCTCCAGCGGAAATAAAGATCTTGTTAGAAGATAATATAAATAATATAGCAAGAATATGGGTAAGAATACATGAAGGAAGAAATAGACAAGTTAGAAAAATGTGTGAATCTATAGGCCTTTCTGTAATAGCTCTTAAAAGAGAAGGTGTTGGTAACTTAACATGTGAAGGTGTTGAAAGAGGCAAATGGAGATATTTGACAGAAAAAGAAGTTAGTGAAATATTAAATAATTGACTAAATATTTAAATTATGTTAATATTAAGCGGAAAATAAAATTAGAAAGAGGTAACATCAGTGAGTATTGAAGTTTCAGAAGCGCGGTCTTATGTTGATGGAATAGATTTTCGAATTGCTTATCAGGGGAAGAAAACAATAATAAGTGCCACCAGAAAAAGTGATGGAAGCATGTCTATCAAATTTAAAGAACCACATTCTATGGATAATCAAAATAAGACTATAAGATTTTTGTTTGCAATAATTTCGGCATTATTTTTTACTGGATTTACGGTTGTTTCTAGAAGTATGAATAGAGTATTAGCATCATTTACCTTAGTGTGTTTTTTATGGTTCATTGTTATTGGATACTATTTTGTTAGTTTTATGCTTAGGTCGAATATTCCTTTGTTTAGGTATCATGCGACGGAACATAGAGTACTAAACTATGTAGATTCAGTGGGAAAGTTACCGTATGAGATTTCAGACTTATTTCTTATGAAAAATATTTCTGTAAGGTGCGGTTCAAACTTAATTGCTGCAGTACTTATAATTTTTTCAGAATCGTATCTTTGCTATACATTTTTTGAATCAATTGAGGCAAAAGTTATTAGTATCGTGATTTCAGTTATATCAACATTACTACTTTGGGCATTTGGTTTTTGTAATTTTTTACAAGTTTTAACTATAAGAACCCCAACGTATGATGAATTGGAGCTTGCTGTGACCGCAATGAGAAAATACGCTGAAACTATCGGCGAAAATAGAAAAGAAATGTTATGAAAATAAGACCTTGAAGGTTAATACCTTTAAGGTCTTTTGTTATCGTTTTATCTATGCAAAAGGTTAATTTTTTGATAGAATGGGTATAATATATGGAGGAAATGAAAAATGAGTGAGAAAGTATTGTTAGGAATGAGTGGTGGAGTTGATAGTAGTGTGGCAGCAATAATCCTTAAAAATAAAGGATATGATGTTATAGGAATAACACTAACTCTTTTTTGTGAAAAGAATAAAGAAAACAAAGCCGCAATTGAAGCAAAATCAGTTTGTGACTTTTTAAAAATACCACATTATGAAATAAATTTCGAAGATGCTTTTAAAAAACAAGTGATAGATGATTTTATAACACAATATAAAAACTGCAGAACACCAAACCCTTGTATTGAATGCAATAAATATTTAAAGTTTGGATTAATGTATGAAAAAGCTAAAGAGCTAGGTTGTCAATACATTGCCACAGGTCACTATGCAAAAACAGAATATAGTGATGAATATAAAACATATGTAATAAAAAAATCTAATGCGGGAAAAAAAGATCAAAGCTATGTTTTATATAACATAGATAGGACGATAATAGATAAGATTATATTTCCGCTGGGTGGATTTAAAAATAAAGATGAAATTAGAAAAATAGCAAATGAGTATAATATACCAACTGCAAACAAACCAGATAGTGAAGATATCTGCTTTGTTCCGAATGGAGACTATAAAGATTTCTTGGAAAAAAATTCAGATATAAAAAGTGTTGAGGGAAATATAGTAGATAGAAATGGAAACATACTTGGAAAGCATTTAGGATTATATAGATATACAATAGGCCAAAGAAAAGGATTGGGAATATCAAACAAAGTACCGTTATTTGTTGTTGGATTTAATAAAGAGAGAAATGAACTTATTGTAGACGAAGAAAAAGGACTTTATAGAAACGAATTTTTAGTGTCTGATGTTAATATGTTAGTACCTTTTGAGTTAAA
The DNA here is from genome assembly GCA_964572605.1 of uncultured Eubacteriales bacterium. Classification (GTDB taxonomy): domain Bacteria; phylum Bacillota; class Clostridia; order TANB77; family UBA1234; genus UBA1234. The sequence continues at coordinate 13,833 of CAZNFG010000005.1, read as the reverse complement.
TAAAGAACTTGATGTTAATGTAAAAATAAGGTATCTTACAAATGAATCAAAAGGAAAAATCATCAGGGAAAATGAATTTATTAAAGTTATAACAGATGAGCAACAAAAAGCAATAACACCAGGTCAATCTGCTGTCTTTTACATAAAAGATGTTGTGATTGGTGGCGGAAAAATAATTTAGATATTAATTAATAAAAATTGAAAAAAATAATTGCATGTGATAATATTAAAAAAGAAAAAGATGTTCTATAGGAGGATAATTATGAAAAAAAGTTACAAAAATATTGCAATATTAATAGTTTTAGTAATAGGAATAGTGCTTTTAATAGGATGTGGAAAAAAGAATAATGTATCACCAATAGAAGAAAAAGAGTTAGACGTAGATATAGAAAAGGCAGTATATGATTTTTATGGAACATACGATATGGTTTATTATCATAAAGGAGATACAATAACAGGTTTGGAGCATTGGCTTACTTATGAAACAGAAGCGGATGCTGAACAAGCAGTTCAATATCTTAATGATACAAAACAAGCAGATGATAACATCGAAAAAGTAGAAAAAGTTGGTAATAAAGTAGTTGTCTCATTTGGAGAAGAAGAATATTTAAATACTACCTTTACATCTGTTAAAGACGAATATGGAATGTTAGAAAAAACAAACAATACTGCTATTGAATAAAACTAAAATGACAGATAGTCGATCTATAAAAATAATGACTATCTGTTTTTTATTATTTAGTTGGGAGAGATGAAAAATGGAATTTAATCCAAAATTTGAAACAGAATCTATTGTTAATTTTATTAGAAAATACTACGAAGAATGTAATCTTAAAGGTGTGGTAATCGGTATAAGTGGAGGAAAAGACTCTGGTGTAGTTGCAGCACTATTTTCAAAAGCAATAGGTCCAGAAAATATAATTGGTATTACTATGCCTTGCAAGTCAAAATTGGAAGATAGAGAAGATGCAATGCTTGTTTCAAAAAAATATGGATTTGAATTAATAGATGTTAATTTAGATTCCACTTACACCTCATTTAATGAAGAGATAAAAAAATTAGGTAATTTTAGCGACGATGAACTAGCAAATAGTAATATTAATATAAAACCAAGATTGAGAATGACAACACTTTATTATATTGCGGCTTTATATTCCAAATTAAAAAATGGGACGTATGTTGTTGCGGGAACGGGTAATAAAAGTGAGTTATATGTTGGATATTATACAAAAGGAGGAGATTCAACATACGATATTGGAGTCTTAAATGAATATACAGTTGATGAAGTAATAAAAATAGGAGAATATCTAGAAGTGCCAGAAAAAGTCTTATACAAAACACCAAGCGATGGATTAAGTGAAAAAAGTGATGAGGAAAAAATGGGTATAAAATATAAAGACATTGAAAAATATTTAAATAATGAAGAACTCGATGAAAATATAAAAGAAAAAATAAAAATGCTTCATAAGAATAATTTACATAAAGCTAATGTTCCTGTATATAGGAGGTAAAAATGAGGACGGGAGTATATGTAGGAAGTTTTGATCCTTTACACAAAGGACATACGGGTGTTATGAATACATTATTAGATGGCAACTATTTGGATAGAATTATTGTTGTAGCGACAAATAATTATTGGCATAAAAAGTTAAAAGTAGATATATCTCGGTAGAATTAAAATGCTAAGAATGTACGAATCAGAAAAGATTTTGATAGATACAAAAAATAATGAATACAAATATACATATCAAGTATTAGATTCAATTAGAAAAGAATATAAAGATGATGAAATATTTTTAATAATGGGCGATGATTTAATATATGAGTTAAATAAGTGGGAACACTTAGATGAAATATTACAATATAAAATACTTGTAATGAAAAGAAATGATAGACATATCGATATGTGTGAGTTCAGTGAAAATAAAAACTTTATTATAGTAGAAAATTACAATGTGAATGTTATGTCATCAACATGTATTAGAGAAAAACTATATAATAGTTCAAAAGAAGAAATGATGAAATATTTAGATGAAAATATTTATGATTTTATAATAGCAAATAATTTTTATAAAACTAAAGAGGGGGAAGACAAATGAAAAAATTTCTTATTATACTAATAGTTCTTGTTATTTTAGTTGGTATGGGAATGTTTCTTATAAGTTATAAAAAAAATAACGAAGAAGTATTTGAAATTGATGAGAGTTGGAATGAAAAATTAAAAAATGTACATGGATTTACAATGAATTTATCTGATGATATAAAAATTAAAAGCACAAAAATAGGTGAAAATAATGAGTTTGAATTAATATTTAAGTCTAATAAAACATATGAAAAAGGCAAAATATTACTAGAAGAAATTTTTTTAAGTTCAGAAGGAGTTTCTGCAGGCGGAAATTATAATGATGAAACCTTATCTAAATATTTAAATTTAGAAGGTGCAATAATTTCAGATGATGGAAAGAAAAGCTTTGAAGCAAGATGGTCTTATGATGATGGAATTAGTAATAGACATACTGTAATAGCCTCTGTATATGGAAAAGATATAAAAATAGAGATAAAATAACAAACGGGAACAACCCGTTTGTTATTTTATCATTGTTCATTCACTTACTTGACTATTTTAAAATCTCTTGAACTCTTCCAACTTGACCATCTGTAAGCATTACTTTTATTCCACGTGGATGAACTTTACTATTAGTAAGAATTCTTCCTACGATTCCTTCAGTTAGTAGTCCTGTAGGTTGATCTTTTTTCAAAACTATTTTAACTTTTGCACCAATTGCTATTTCATCTCTATTTTGACAACTCATAATATATAATCACCTCTATTTTCTAAAATTATATCAAAGTATACATATATAGACAATAAATTTGAAGTAATAAAGTGTTAGTATGTACACAAAAATGTCTTTCAAACGTCCAATTTTAAACGATTGATAATAATAAATCAACGGTTTTTTGTTTTCAATCGAATAAATTATGTGATATAATGCATCTAAATTTAAAAATGGGGAGTTTATAAATGTTTAAGCTATATTTAAGAATATAATCCGAAATGTTTGAATAAAGGGGAAAATAATGTATGATAAAAATAATAAGTGAAACTTCTCCAATATATATAAGATGGGATGAATTTGAAGAAAGAACCGTTCCAGAAAATTTTTCTGGAGAATGTGTAATATATGTTGATGAATTTATGAAAGATATAGAAGGAGATTTAAGCAAGATTAGTAAGATACAGCGTATACCGGGTTTAAAACAAATTAGTATACATTCAAAAGATTTTAGAGTTGCACAATATTTTGAAACTGGACTAAAGACATTTCAAGTCAAGAAAGAGTTCCACTTATTAAATGATTATGGAAGGAATTCTAGAGAAAATATTGATTTCTCAAATACAAGTTATAATTTTGTATCAGTTCCTTTCGATTATTTGATGCACATGCCAAATTCAAATATTAGTTGTTATACTGACAATGAGGTTAAGAAAGGAAATTGTATTTGTGTAAATATGATGGATGCGCAGCACAATTATCAGGGTTTGCCTACTGAAATTAATGACATAATTGATGAAATCTTTGATGTGTTACCTATGGAAAAATTAGATGATGTGGACAAGAGTGTCTTGGTAAGTAACTGGTTGCAAAGAAAAATGCAATATGTTAATGGAAAACAAAGCTATGTGCAGGGAAAAAAATATGTAAGTGATGGTTTTATCCCTGAAAAGGAGTATGTATTAGCTGATATGCGTACAGCAATAAAGCATAACTATGGTGTTTGCTCAACTTTCGCAAGATTGTCAGCGGCACTATTGAATAATCCAAGAGTTAATTGTCAGTGTCATTTGGTATATTCGAGTGTGGGTGATCATACATATTGCGTACAAGTTATTGATGGCAAGCAGTATGTTGTTGATAATACATGGGGAATAACGAGAAATCCAGATAAAATAGGAGAAACCTTGAAGGCAAAAAGTTTTTCAGATGAGTATTTATTAATTGGAAATGATAAATTAAGTGAGAGTGAAGATATAAGAACACACCATATAAGTTTCGGATGTCATGAATATGATATAGAAGATATTGGAATAAGTAAATCAAGAATTAGACAATCTGTGGAAAAGTTAAGAGGTTTTGGTGTTAAATTTTCATATAATGAAGGTCCAGTAATTTCTCAACGCATCGAAAATGAAAAAGAATTATAAGATAAAGAATTACTTCATAAGAGGCATGACTGAACAGGAATTAGAAAAAAGGAAGGAACAAAAATGTTTAAGCTGCATTCGAAATTTGAGCCAACTGGAGACCAACCAGAGGCTATAAAAAAGTTAATAGAAGGTATAGAAAAAGGTGATAAGTTCCAGACTTTACTTGGTGTTACAGGTTCTCGGAAAAACTTTTACTATGGCAAATGTAATAGAAAAGATTCAAAAACCTACGTTAGTCTTGGCACATAATAAAACATTAGCAGGGCAACTTTACAGTGAATTTAAAGAGTTTTTCCCAGAAAATGCCGTTGAATATTTTGTATCATATTATGGATATGTCAGTTAATGGATGTTAATTTAAATTACTTAAATATTTTTTGAATTTGTGACTTTCATTCGTCTAAATTCATCCTAAAAAATATACTTTATAATTGGATATTTGTTCTGATTTGTAATAATAAATTTAAATAAAAGGAGGGATCCTTTATAATGAAAAAGATTAATGTTAATAATAATGAAATAAGTTATTATCAAAATGATGAAAGAGATTATATATGCTTAACAGACATGGTTAGGAATATAGAAAATGGGTTATCTCTTATTGAAAAATGGCTAAGAAACAAGAATACAATAGAATTTTTGGGTGTGTGGGAAATCATGTATAATTCTAATTTTAATTCCACCGAATTCGAGGGAATTAAAAACCAAGCAGGAACGAATAGATTTTTATTGTCTGTAAAGCAATGGATAGAAAAAACCAATTCTATAGGTATTATTGCAAAAGCGGGAAGATATGGCGGCACATACGCACACAAAGATATTGCTTTTGAATTTGCGGCTTGGGTTTCGCCGGAATTTAAGTTATATTTAATCAGAGAATTTGATAGATTAAAGTCAGAAGAACAGCGACAATTAGGGTGGGACATAAAGAGGAATTTAGCAAAAGTTAATTATAAAATACATACGGATGCTATAAAGAAAAATTTGATACCGGAAAAATTAAGTTCTTATCAAGTTAATATTATATATGCAAATGAAGCTGATGTACTTAATATGGCACTATTTGGTATGACGGCAAAAGAGTGGCGTGATAAAAATAAGGACAAAGATGGAAATATACGAGATTATGCAGATATAAATGAATTAGTATGTTTATCTAATTTGGAAAATATTAATTCTATTTTCATCAACGAGGGAATATCTCAAAGTGAAAGACTAATAAAGTTGAATGAAATAGCAATATCACAAATGAAGATATTAACAAAAGATAATGTTAAATTTTTAAATAATTAAATTTTTTGAAGAAAATAAAATTAATTATATAGCTTTTTCGATTATAGAATGTGTAAATATAATCGTTTTAATATGTATGTCATTAAATAAGGTGGAAATTAAAAAAAGCATGCTAACTGTTATTGGAATATATATAATAGTATCTTCATTAGTACCTGTGTATTGTATTAAGAAAACTTTTGCACCAATTGTTGATAAGGCTCATTTGATGAGTGTAGGATTAAAAGTAAATTATGTAGATATTTATGGTATTAATATAACTAATATAGTAAACTTTATTAAGTAATATTCTGTATTCACATTATGGAGGAAATAAAAAATGAAAAAATCAATATAAAACGAATTGATGTTAGTTAGTGACCAAATATAAGATTTAAAATAATCATAATGAAAGAGAGTATGAGGAAGTGAAAAAATGTTTAAGCTGCATTCGAAATTTGAGCCAACTGGAGACCAACCAGAGGCTATAAAAAAGTTAATAGAAGGTATAGAAAAAGGTGATAAGTTCCAGACTTTACTTGGTGTTACAGGTTCTCGGAAAAACTTTTACTATGGCAAATGTAATAGAAAAGATTCAAAAACCTACGTTAGTCTTGGCACATAATAAAACATTAGCAGGGCAACTTTACAGTGAATTTAAAGAGTTTTTCCCAGAAAATGCCGTTGAATATTTTGTATCATATTATGATTATTATCAACCAGAAGCATATATGCCACAAACCGATACATATATAGAGAAAGACTCATCAATAAATGAAGAAATAGATAAATTAAGACATTCTGCAACAGCTGCACTTTTTGAAAGAAAAGATGTAATAATAGTTGCTAGTGTGTCTTGTATATATGGACTTGGAGATCCGGATGATTATAGCGGTCTTACTATTTCTTTAAGACCTGGTATGAATATAGAAAGGGATGTATTACTTAGAACTCTGATAGAACGTCAATATGATAGAAATGAGATTGACTTTAGAAGAGGTAGATTTAGAGTTAGAGGAGATACAGTTGAAGTATACCCTTCTAATGAAAATGAAAAAGCAATTAGAATTGAATTCTTTGGAGATGAAATTGAAAAGATTTCTGAAATAAATCCACTTACTGGAATGAGAATAGGTACAAGAAATCATGTGCTTATTTTCCCGAATTCACACTATGCTACATCAAAAGAAAAAATGAATGGGGCAATTAAAACAATTGAGATAGAACTTGAAGAAAGACTCAAATATTTTAATGAGAATAACAAATTAGTAGAAGCACAAAGAATTGAACAAAGAACAAATTTTGATATTGAAATGATGCAAGAAACTGGTTTTTGTCAAGGTATTGAAAATTATTCAAGACATATAAGTGGCAGAGAGCCAGGAAGCAGTCCATATACATTAATAGATTATTTTCCAAAAGATTTTCTTTTGATGATTGATGAATCACATGTAACAGTACCACAAGTACGTGCTATGTATAATGGTGATAGAGCAAGGAAAGAAAGTTTAGTTGAGTATGGTTTTAGACTTCCGTCGGCATATGACAACAGACCACTAAAATTTGAAGAATGGGAACAAAAAATAAGTAAAGCTATATTTGTTAGTGCAACACCATCTGATTATGAAGCTGCGCATGCAACACAAGTGGTAGAACAAATTATTAGACCAACAGGTCTTTTAGATCCTAAGATTGAAGTTAAACCCGTTGGAAATCAAATAGATGACTTGATAGAAGAAATACATAAAACAACTGAAAATGGTGAAAGAGTATTAGTCACAACATTGACAAAAAAGATGGCAGAGGATTTAACAGCATATTTAAAAAATTTAAACATTAAAGTTACGTATATGCATTCTGATGTTGATACACTAGACAGGCTCAAAATCTTAAAAGAATTACGTGAAGGCAAGTATGATGTATTAGTTGGTATTAATTTATTAAGAGAAGGACTTGATTTACCTGAGGTATCTTTAGTTGCAATATTAGATGCAGATAAAGAGGGGTTTTTACGTAGCCAGCGTTCACTTATTCAAACAATTGGTCGTGCTGCAAGAAATGTTAATGGAAGAGTAGTTATGTATGCAGATGAATTAACGGATTCTATGGAGAAGGCAATTAAAGAAACTAATAGAAGAAGAAAAATTCAGATGAAATATAATGAAGAACATGGAATAACTCCAACAACTATAAAAAAAGATATTAGAGATGATATTAAAGCAACAATGATAGAAGAAACTTCAGCAAAATATGAAATTGATTCAACAAGAACAATCGATGATGTAATTGATGAATTAACAACTCAAATGCTTAAACATGCTGAGAAAATGGAATTTGAGGAAGCTGCAAAATTGAGAGATGAAATAAAAGAGTTAGAGATAATTAAGGGGGAATAAACAAAAGATGTTAATTGGATATGCATTATTATTAATATTAGGAATAGCTTTTTTAATTAAAGGTTCAGATTTATTTGTTGATGCAGGATCAGAAATTGGAAAAACACTAAAGATAAGTGAATTATTAATAGGGATAACTGTTGTATCAATTGGTACTAGCCTTCCAGAACTTACTGTGGCATTAATGGGAGCACAAGATGGAAGCACTGGAATTGCACTTGGAAATGTTCTTGGCACAAACATGTTTAATATATGTATAATACTTGCGGTTATTGCTTTAATAAAACCAGTTTTCTTTAAAAAAGAAACTGTAAGAAAAGACTTATATATGTCAGTTGTAACGGCTCTTACATTATTTATCGTAATGGCGGATAAGATTATTGGAGGAGAAAAAGTAAATATTATATCAAGGACTGACGGTTTGATTTTGTTGATGCTGTTTGGAATATTTGTTTATTATACAGCATATCCGTTTATAACATACTGGAAAGAACGTGAAGAAAAAAAAGATGAAATAAAACTTAAACTTAAAGATATTGATTCTTTAACAAAAAATATTTTATTAGTTGTACTTGGAGTAACAATTATATTTTTAGGTGCAAACTGGGCCGTAAAAGCTGTCGAAAATATTGCAATAATACTTGGAATTTCTGAGACATTTATATCAATATTAGTAGTTGCAATAGGAACATCACTTCCAGAAGTATTTACATCATTGTCTGCAATTAAAAAGAATAAACCAGATATAGCTGTTGGAAATTTAATAGGCAGTAACATGGTAAATATTTTAATGATACTTGGAATAACCTCAGTTATTCATCCTATTACTTTAGAAATGGATTCGCTTATTGTTGACGCTTTAGTGTTTTTCTTAGTAACAGTACTACTAATTAGTCATGTTCTAACAAGTGAAAAATATAAATTAACAAAATGGGAGGGACTTTCACTGGTTTCAATATATGTAGCATATATAACATATGTAATAATAAGAGGTTAAAAGAGAATAGAAAGGGATGTATTTTGAATGAACTCAAACAAGCGAAAAATAATTAGTATAGCGGGGGATTTAAGTAGTGGTAAGACCACTGTAACAAGACTTATGCAAGAAACACTAGGATATGAGATATATAGAAATGGGGAGTATTTTAGAAAGTTGGCTGCAGAAAAGAAAATGAGCGTTACAGAATTTAATGAGTACGTCGAAGAACATCCAGAAATAGATAGGATGATAGAGCAAAGTGCAAAAGATTATGCAGCAGTTAGAGAAAATCTAATAATAGATGCAAGACTTGGTTGGTATGCGGTTCCTGATTCTTTTAAAGTATATTTAAAAGTGGATATTGATGAGGCTGCTAAAAGAGCATTTAATGATCCAAATAGAAAGAAGACAGAAAATTTTGCAACAGTTGAAGAACAAAAAAAAGATATGATAAAACGTTATAAATTAGAAAACGAGAGATATTTTGGTCTATATGGAGTGCATAAGGAAGATATGTCAAATTATGATTTTGTATTAGATACTACCGAACTTGAATTGGAAGAAGTTAGTAAAAAAATAATTGAAGCATATACAAAATGGCTAGAATATTAGAATAAATTAGTAATAAGAACCTTTAAGTTATAGTTTAACTTAGAGGTTCTTGTCAATAAAACGACATATATTAATTAACATAATCAGAAACTTAAATTAATTAACTTACTATTGATAAGCTTATATGACTAGAAATATATAAGAAAGTATGATATACTCACTATGCAAATAGGAGGTGAAAATGTTGGGTTATTTAGAAAGTAGAGATTTTAAAGTAAAGAAATTGCATGAAATATATACACAAGGAAAAGAAATTCCAGAATTACTTAAAGAACTAATAGAAATTCCAGAAGTTTATAGATTAAATGGAATAGACCAAAATGCTGGTATAAACTTAAGTGGTTTCAATATATTTAATTATAATTATTCAACATTAGATCACTGCCTTGGTGTTGCGCTAATACTTAATAATTTTATTACAAAACAAGATCAAATACTTGCAGCATTACTTCATGATTTAGCTGTTCCAGCTTTTTCATATAGTTCTACATATATAGATGAAGAAAACTTTGGCAAAGAAGATGTTAAACTTACAGTTTATGATGCAATAGTAGGTTCTGACAAGCTTTTTGAATATTTCTTAAAAAAAGAAATTTCAATTGATGGGCTATGTGATTATACAAAATATCCACTAGCATATAACGTAGTACCACTTTTATGCGCACATAGATTAGAGTATTTCTTACATACAATGTATTTAAATAACATGTGTACGGAAGGAGAAATAAAAGAAATATATGATAATGTAATTGTTGTAGCAAATGAAGACAACATGCCAGAATTTTGTTTTAAAGATGCTAAGATTGCGCAAAAGTTTTGTTTATTATCTATAAAGTGTGGAGAAGATTATAGATCATATGAAGCAAAAGCAACAATGAAGTTTATTGCTGATACTTTAGGAACAATGATAAGACGAGAGGTTATATCAAGAAAAGATTTATACACATATGGAGATAAAGTTATAATGGACATGGGATTAAACTGTAGTGATAAGAGGATAAGTGATAGATGGAAATATTTAGAAAGACTAAATAAAGTTTACAAAAAATTTAATCTAGAAGAAAATAAGTACTGTAGTAAAATAGAAGCAGATTTAAGATATGCAGACCCATTAATAAGACTAGAAGATGGAGGTTATATTAGAACTTCAAAGAAATATAGTGAGTGTAAAGAAAAGATAAACGAATTTTTAAATTCGGACACAGATTTATATTTTTACATAGATTATTAAAAAAAATACCATTTGAGTATCGAGTAGAATACTTTCAAAAATGGTATTTTTTTATTATATTTAGAAAAAAATAAAATTTTTAGCAATCAATATTGACAAGTGCTAACGGTAGTGATATCTTTATAATGTTCTTAGCACTCATGTGTTTTAAGTGCTAAAAAGGAAGGTGATAAATATGACACTTGATGATCGCAAAAAGCGCATTTTAGAAGCAGTTATAGAAGAATATAATAAAACAGCAGAGCCTGTTGGATCTTCGAAAATCGCTAGTGATTATAATCTTGATTTTAGTCCGGCAACTATAAGAAATGAAATGGCTAATTTAGAGGAAATGGGTTATCTTGAACAACCGCATATATCAGCAGGAAGGATACCATCAAGTCTTGGGTATAGATTTTATGTGGATTCAATAATGAAAGAAAAACATTTGACTGTAAAAGAAAAAGAATCTATAGATGCTGTATTAAAAGAAAAGGAAATGAAACTAGATTCTTTAATAAAAGAAGCTTCTAATATAATTGCACAACTTACAAACTATACTTCAATTGCCATGGGACCTGAGCTAAATAATTGCAATGTTGAAGAAATAAAATTAATCAAAATTGGAAAAGACAGAATTATGATTGTTATATTAGCAGATAATGGTGTTATAAGAGAAAGAATCATAAAATATGAAGGAGAAATCTTAGAAAAAAACATAGAAATTTTTAACAATTATCTTAATTTAAAATTAAGAGGTATGAATTTTAATAAAATATATGAAAATATAAATGAATATATTGAAAACGAATTGTACAAAATAAACAATAATATAATTCCAGTAGTAATAGAACTTAATAATTTGTTAATAGATAAAGATGTTGAAATATATGTTGATGGAGCAAAAAATTTATTAGAGCTTCCTGAGCTTAAGAAAGAAGAAACATTAAAAAATTTCTTAAATATTATAGAGACAAAAGATTTGCTGAAAGAATTAATTAGAAATGGTTATGATGGAAATGTTAATGTATATATTGGACAAGAAAATGTTTTTGATGACTTTAAAGATTTTACAATCATAACATATAAACAAAAAATAAATGATACAGAGTTGGGAACTATTGGACTTATAGGACCTAAGCGAATGGATTACAAAAAGGTAATACCTGTAATTAAATATATTGGAGATATGTTACAGGAGAAAATAAAACAAGGAGGAAATTTTGATGACAGAGAACCAAGAAGTAAAAAATGAAGAAATAGGCAATCAAGAATTTGAAAACCAAGTAAAAGAAATCTCGGTTAAAGATTTAAATATTGAAATAGAAAAACTAAAGGCAGAAAATGAAAAATATTATGAACATCTACAAAGAACAGCTGCAGAATTTGATAACTATAAAAAGAGAGTATCAAAAGAAAAAGAAAAAATCTATAGCTTAGCAGTTGGTGATATCATAACTCAATTTATTTCTGTATTAGATAGTTTAGATAAAGCAACTACAGCAGAAACAACAGATCTTAAAATGAAAGAAGGCGTTGAATTAATACACAAACAAATGATTGATTTGATTAAAGGGTTAGGAGTTGAGTATATAGCAACGGTTGGAGAAACATTTAATCCTGAATATCACGATGCAGTAATGCATATTGAAGATGAAAAACGTGGAGAAAAAGAAATTGTAGAAGAATTAAGAATTGGATATAAGATGGGGACTAGAGTGCTTCGTCATGCAATGGTCAAAGTTGCAAACTAACTTTAAATTAATCTGTATAACAAAAGAATAAAAAAATTAAAGATTAAAAAGAAATCGTAAAGAAAGAAAGGAAGAAAAAAGTATGTCAAAAATTATAGGAATTGATTTAGGAACAACAAATTCATGTGTAGCTGTTATGGAAGGTGGAGAACCAGTAGTTATCCCAAACGCAGAAGGAAACAGAACAACACCTTCTGTTGTAGCTTTTACAAAAAATAACGAAAGACTAGTAGGACAAATTGCAAAAAGACAAGCGGTAACAAATCATGAAAAAACGATCTCTTCTATTAAGAGAGATATGGGAACAGATAGAAAAATACAAATTGATAACACAACTTATACACCACAAGAAATTTCAGCAATGATTCTTCAAAAATTAAAAACAGATGCTGAAAACTATATTGGTCAAAAAATCACTCAAGCAGTTATAACAGTACCAGCTTATTTTGGTGATGCACAAAGACAAGCAACTAAAGATGCTGGAAGAATAGCAGGGCTAGAAGTTTTAAGAATAATAAACGAACCAACAGCAGCGGCTCTTGCATATGGACTAGAAAAAGCAGAAGAACAAAAAATAATGGTATATGATTTAGGTGGAGGTACATTTGACGTATCAATACTTGAACTTGGAGATGGAGTATTTGAAGTTCTTTCAACAAGTGGTAACAATAGACTAGGTGGAGACGACTTCGATGAAAGAATAATTAAACATTTAGTTGAAAATTTTAAGAAGGATCAAGGTGTTGACCTTTCAAATGATAGTTCTGCAATGCAAAGATTAAAAGAGGCTGCTGAAAAAGCAAAAATAGAGTTATCAAGTGTTACACAAACAGATATTAACCTACCATATATTACAGCAGATGGCACAGGACCTAAACATATGAATATTACTTTAACAAGAGCTAAATTAGAAGAATTGATAAGAGATTTGGTTGATTCAACAGTTGGACCAATTAACCAAGCTTTGAAAGATGCTAATTTAACACCAGATAAAGTGGATAAAGTATTATTAGTTGGTGGTTCATCAAGAGTTCCACTAGTACAAGAAACAGTTAAGAGAATAACAGGTAAAGAACCACATAAAGGAATTAATCCAGATGAGTGTGTTGCAGTTGGTGCAGCTATACAAGCTGGTGTATTATCTGGAGATGTTAAAGATTTAGTTCTTCTAGATGTAACACCACTTTCACTTGGTATTGAAACATTTGGTGGAGTATTTACTAAATTAATAGAAAGAAATACTACGATACCTACAAAGAAATCACAAATATTCTCAACAGCAGCAGATGGACAAACAAGTGTTGAAGTTCATGTACTACAAGGTGAAAGAGAAATGGCTGCGTACAATAAAACACTTGGTAGATTCCAATTAACAGGAATTCCTGCAGCTCCAAGAGGAG
>CAZNFG010000004.1:0-58337 GCA_964572605.1 uncultured Eubacteriales bacterium | reverse complement strand
CTCGTAAGGAACTAGATTTAATATTTTATGGGTCTGATAAGCCTTTAAAATTTGAGTATGAATCTCGTACTGGTAATTTCACATCAAAAACCGATTATTTTGAAGGCGTAATTACTAACTTTGAAAGAAGATATGTAGAAACTACTAGTACTTGGATTAGAGAATGGCTAGAAGGATATATGACTGAGTCTGAATGTCCAACATGTCATGGGGCAAGATTAGATAAATCGGTTTTATCAGTTTTAATTAACAATAAAAATATTTATGAAATGACTTTAATGAGTATTAAAGATCTAAATGAATTTATTATTAATTTGAATTTAACACAAGAAGAAAAAGAAATAGCTGGTTTATTAATATCTGAAATAAAAAACCGATTAAACTTTTTACTAAATGTCGGACTGGGATATCTAAGCTTATCAAGAGCAGCCGGAACTTTGTCAGGAGGAGAAAGCCAAAGAATTAGATTGGCTACTCAAATTGGTTCTAAGTTAACTGGAGTCTTATATGTTTTGGATGAACCTAGTATTGGACTTCATCAAAAAGATAATGAAAAATTAATTTCCACACTAAAAAAATTAAGAAACTTGGGAAATTCACTTATAGTTGTTGAGCATGATGAAGATACAATGTATGCTGCAGATCATATAATAGATATTGGACCAGGAGCGGGAATACATGGTGGTAGAATAATAGCCGAAGGTACTGCTGAAGAAATAATGAAAAATAAAGATTCTATTACAGGAAAATATCTAAGTGGTAAATTAAAAATACCAGTACCGAAAGAAAGAAGAAAAGGTAATAACAAATTTTTAGAAATTATTGGGGCAAAAGAAAACAATCTAAAAAATATTAATGTTAAAATACCGCTAGGAATGATGAACGTTATTACAGGTGTTTCGGGATCACGGTAAATCCTCTTTGATAGGTGAGGTGCTATACACAAAACTTGCAAATGAATTAAATAGAGCATCTTTAAAAGTTGGAAAATGTGATGAAATAAAAGGAATAGAAAATTTAGATAAAGTAATTAACATAGATCAATCACCAATAGGAAGAACACCAAGATCAAACCCATCAACATATATAGGAATGTTTGATTTAATAAGAGATTTGTTTGCAGAAACAAATGAAGCGAAGTTAAGAGGATATGCTAAAGGAAGGTTTAGTTTCAATGTAAGTGGAGGAAGATGTGAGGCTTGCGAAGGAGGAGGAATAACCAAAATTGAAATGCACTTCTTGGCTGATGTATATGTACCTTGTGATGTGTGTGGAGGAAAGAGATATAATAGAGAAACATTGGAAGTAAGATACAAAGGAAAAAATATTTATGATGTATTAGAAATGTCTGTTGAAGAGGCTTTAGAATTTTTCTCGAATATTCCTAAGATAAAAACAAAACTTCAAACACTATATGATGTTGGTCTTCGGATATATTAAACTTGGACAATCATCAACAACTTTATCTGGTGGAGAAGCACAAAGAATAAAACTCGCAGAAGAATTATGTAGAAAATCTACAGGTAAAACGATGTATATATTAGATGAACCAACAACAGGACTTCATATGGCTGATGTTCATAAATTAATAACAATATTAGATAGATTAGTTGATGCAGGAAACAGTATGATAATTATTGAACACAATTTAGATATGATAAAGATAGCAGACAATATAATAGATTTAGGACCTGAAGGTGGTACTAATGGTGGAGAAATTATTGCATCAGGAACTCCAGAAGAAGTTATGAAGAATGAAAAATCATACACCGGAATGTTTTTAAAAAAGTATTTAAAAAAATAAAAAAACAATACTAGTGAACACTGCTTAACATTATGTTCTCTTTACATAATGAAATAACGCAAACCCATGGTATAAAAGGATTTTAAAGGAGCAATTATACTTTGACAATACCGCGATTTTGTGCTATACTCCATAGTATACGAAAAGAAATAAGGGGTGGTTACAAGTGATTGAAAAGAGCAATATAAGTGAAGTCAAAAAAAATATAGAAGATTGTGTTGGCCAAAAAGTATTACTTCGTGGGAGTCTTGGAAGAAACAAGACTTTTGAAAAAGAGGGCACCTTAGTAAACACTTATCCCAATATTTTTGTAGTAAAAATGGATGATAGTCAAAGAAATGTTACGTATACATATACAGACGTATTAACAAAAACAGTAGAGCTTGGTGTAAACAACAAAGGAAATTATAATTCAATATTAGAAACTATTAATCCACAATTTAGCGTTTAAAAAGGACAAGTAATTGTCCTTTTTTTGATTAATTTTTTTTATTCTTTTTTTACTATTTGGTAGCGCTACCAAATAGTATTTTTTTTCTTTTACTTGTAAGATTATGCTTTAAAATATATAATTGATTTAAGAAGGTGGTGTCTTACATGCAACATTATAGATCAAACAAATATATAGTAGTTGAATCAGATGACGGAAAAGAACCTATATATATTGATCCAACATCTCCATTTTACAATTATGTGCAAATAATGATTGATGCAGAAGGAAGATTACAAAAAATATTAAAAGAATTTAGAGATAAAGGTCAATTTCATGAAATAAATAATTTTATGAATATAATTTCAGACTTAGAAAAATTAGTTAAATTAAGTGAAGATGCTATATTAAGAAGAGCAAATGAATTTACATCATATTCTTTTGAAAAGACAGCAAGTTTTGAAGATAATAGTATATTTGAACAAGCAAAAATTAGAGATAACTATTTATTCAATCAAATAGGATTATTAGAAGAGTTTTCAACTAATGAAAATCCTATTATTGCATTTGCAAAGATAGATGATGTTACATCTGAATTTAAAGCTATAGAATTAATAGAAAAGGATTATTTTCTAGAAAATCATGAAACAGCAGATGTCTTAAAAAATAAAGCATCAACACCAGCACATGAAGTATCTTTATTTCCTAATATAGAAATTGGTCTTCCAATTGAAAGAGGAAAAAGAATTGTAAGAACTGTAAATGAAAGCTTAGATAATGAAATGATGAAACTAGGTGTAAACCCTGATTCTGCATTTTATGGATATATAAAAGAAAGATTGAGATTTAAATTTAATATTGAGAGTACATTAAATTTATTAGATGCAAAGCGTGGTAGAGAGATATTTACAGATACAGATAATGAATTGGTACAAAAACTTTTATACATTGCAGATAGAAATAATGAAATACTAGATATTAGATATAGTCACTATAACACGCTAAGAAATGCCAGAAGTAATAGACCTATTGAAAGGATTTTAGATCAAAAAGGAAAAAATTATTTAGAGCGAATTGCTTCATTAGATTTTCAAACAAATAGTCAATGTCAGAAAACCTATAAAGACATATATTATGGTATTTCAAATAGAGAATTAATAGGCAGAGTAGATGAAATGTATGATGGAATTGCGAGAATTAAAAAGTTTGATGAAGAATTAAGAGATAAAAGTTTGGGTATTGAAAATTTTCAACTAGATGAAAACAGAAGATGGAAGCCTAAAGGAAAAACAGCAAGACAAATTAAGAAAGAGCATAATATAAGGGAAAATAAAAATAATAGAGGACAAGTAATAGCTACTATAGCACTATCTGCTTCTCTTCTTATAGCTGGGATTTCAATTGCTACGACTTTAAATAAACCATCAAAAGAATCTATACCAATAGAATATAAAGTTGAAGAACCAGAAATTTCTAAAAATGAAACAATGCAAAGTGAAAAAAGTGCAAAGGAAAGTATTGAAGAGTATGTAAATTCAAATCCACTTAAAGATGGACAAACATGGGTAATCGAGGAAGGATCTAATGGCACTTGGAGTGCAAGAGTGGAGTTACCTCCAGATGCAAACTTAGGTGAAATGGGAAAAACATTAAAAAATTTAGATTCTGAAAGAATAAGTGTTGTTGCAAATGCAATAAGTAAAGGAAACAATCATGTACCACCGAGTGTTTATGAAGTTTATTCAATAGGAGAAGTGGAAAAGAAAAATATAGATCAAGAATTTGTTGCAAGTGCATTTGAAGACATGGATGAAAAAATTAGAAGAGTAAAATTTGGGGTTGATTCACATCAACTATCTTTCCAAATGTCTCAAATTGCAGAGGATTTAATAAAATATGAAATTGCTGAGGCATTAAATTTAAGTGGAAAATATTCGGGAATAACAACAGAAAACATTGAATTCTATGTAAAATTTAAAAATAACGATGAAGTTAGTGCATATGACATTTTATTATTAAATGATAACGGAAAAAATGCAGTTACAATTGCAAGAATGGATCATATAAAGGGAAGTATTTTAGATTCAGCTATTAAAAGTTCTCAAGAACTTGATAGGGCATCAGATAAGGTTTCTGTTTTTGAAGAAAGTGAGTTTATTGCAGGACGAACTAATAATTTATATTCTTTTGTAAGTGACTTGCTAAAAGGAGAATTAGATATAACATTAGATTCAAAAGGAAGACCGGTAGTGTCAGAAAAAAATGGAGAAATATCAAAATTAAATGAGCAAGAAAGATAAAAAAGTCCCCAATTACTTAGTAATTGGGGACGTATTTTTGATTTATTATCTCTTACTGAATTGTGGTGCTTTTCTTGCTTTCTTAAGACCTGGTTTCTTTCTTTCTTTCATTCTTGGGTCTCTTGTAAGTAGTCCTGCAGATTTTATAGCTGGTTTATTAGCTTCATCAGCTTTAACCAATGCTCTAGCTATACCATGTCTGATTGCTCCGGCTTGGCCTGAAAGTCCGCCACCTTCAACTTTTACGATTACATCAAATTTATTTTCTGTACCACTAACTGTAAGTGATTGTTTTGCTATTACTCTTAATACTTCAGTTGGAAGATACTCATCTAGGGGCATACCATTAACAACAATATTTCCTTTACCTGCTACTAATCTAACTCTAGCAATAGAAGTTTTTCTTCTACCTGTTCCTAAGTATACGTCTACATCCTTTTTAACTATTTTAGGCATATCTATTTCTCCTCCTTAAAAGTTGTATACTTCTGGTTTTTGAGCTATTTGTTCATGCTCTGCACCAGCGTACACTCTTAATTTTGTTAACATTTTTCTTCCCAAACTATTTTTTGGAAGCATTCCTTTTACAGCAAGCATAAGGACTTTTGTAGAATCTGCAGACATCATATCTTTTGCTTTAATTTCTTTCATGTTACCGATATGACCTGTATGTCTTCTATATATTTTGTCTTCCATTTTATTTCCTGTTAATACCATCTTATCAACATTTACAACAACAACAAAATCACCAACATCTAAGTTTGTTGTATATGTAGGTTTATGCTTTCCTTTTAATAATGTAGCGATTTCAACAGCAAGTCTTCCTAAAACTTTGCCATTTGCATCGATTATATACCATTTTCTTTCAATTTCGCTAGCTTTTACGCTATGTGTAGTATTATTCATGGTAATACTTAAACCTCCATTTCGAATATTATATTATAAAATAAGCTTTCGTGTTGAAAACAAGGTTTCCGGGTCACCCTTTTTCACACCATGCTTGTATATTTTAATACCAAAAGTAATATTTGTCAACAAATTTACAAATTTTGCTTGACTTTAAAAAGAATGGACTATATAATTGGTTACAGTTCAAGAAGAAGTCATCCACTTCTCACCTTCAAAGCCAGTAGCATTGTCGGTTAAACATAGTATTAAATTAATTAATATTATATTTGTGGAATGGCTTAAGATTGCTCTTAAGTCTTTTTTTTGTTTGAAAATTAGACGCATATAAAAACAAAGGGAGGTTGATTTGTATTAAACAAGAACTTTCTATTAATGAAGAAATCGTAGCAAAAGAAGTAAAAATAATCGATGAAAATGGTGAGCAATTGGGAGTGTTTTCTATTGCTGATGCACTTGTTATGGCAGTAGATAAGGGGTTAGACTTAGTTGAGGTCGCTCCAGGCTCAAACCCATCAGTTTGCAAAATTATGAATTACGGAAAGTATAAATATGAGCAAGCACGTAAAGAGAAAGAATCTAAGAAAAAACAAAAAATAGTAGATATTAAGGAAATTAGATTATCATCTAATATTGACACACATGATTTTGAATTTAAATCTAAGAATGCAAGAAAATTCTTAGAAAATGGAGATAAAGTAAAAGCTACGATTAAATTTAAAGGAAGAGAACTTAACAACACTACATTTGGAGCAGGCGTATTAAATAAGTTTGCTGAATCACTTGAAGATGTTGGAACGGTCGATAAAGCACCTAAATTAGAGGGCAGAAGTATTATGATTATGATTAATCCAAAAAACAGTAATATTTAATTAGAAGGGAGTTTTAACTATGCCTAAAATGAAGACACATAAAGCTACTAAAAAAAGAGTTAGCTTTACAGGTACAGGAAAAATTAAAAGAAACAGAATGAATAGAAGACATTTATTGAATGCAAAATCAGCTAAGAGAAAAGCAAGACTAAGAAGACCAACAACAGTTGATAAGACAATGGAAGCAACTGTAAAGAAAATGTTACCATACGGTTAAAAAGGGATATTAGATTGAAAGGAGAGAATATAAATGGCAAGAGTAAAAACAGCAATTATAACAAGAAAAAAACATAAAAAAGTTTTAAAAATGGCTAAAGGTTATTTTGGAGCAAAAAGTATTAGATTTAGAATGGCTAAGCAAGCTGTTATGAAATCTTTAAACTACGCTTTTACAGGAAGAAAACTTAAAAAGAGAGATTTTAGAAGCTTGTGGATTTCAAGAATTAATGCAGCAGCTAGAGCAAATGGAATTAACTATAGTACATTAATTAATGGAATGAAAAAAGCAAATATTAATATAAATAGAAAAATGCTAGCAGAAATGGCAGTAAGCGATCCAAAAGGATTCTCAGAAGTAGTAGCTATAATATCAAAATAAATATATTAAAACCAAAAAGACCTTTTTTCCACGTGGAATATACTATGTGAGACAAGGTTTTTTTTTGTGAAAAAATAAGTTAAGAAACAGTATTTCTTGATTTATTAGAATTTATGAAGTACACTTAAGAAAATAATAGAACGAAAAAATATGAAGGGGTTACAAATGAAAATATATAGGAAAAGATTTATACCAAATGAAACGATAGACATATCTCAAGATAAGGTGGTTTTTCAAGATGAAAAAATATTGGTAACAAAATGGATACCAATAAAACCAAGAGAAGATATAGGAAGTGGAATTTCATATACTATATTTGACAAGGGATGGAAAATTAGTAAGTTTTTTGATAAAAAGGGAGATTTTTTGTTTTGGTATTGTGATATTATTGATTATATATTTGAAAATGATGAATTAATATTAATTGATTTACTTGTTGATGTTAAGATAGACCAGGATGGAAGAACGTATGAAATTTTAGATGAAGATGAATTAGAGATTGCATATAAGAATGAATTAATAGATATTTCACAAAAAGAAGACGCATTAAAAAAACTAAATGAATTAATAAAAATAATAGAGGATGGAAGTTTCCCTCCATCCTATTTATCTGACATATGCTGAGCAATTTTTCGCTCGGCATCTTTTTTTGCAATATCTTGTCTTTTATCATAAAGTTTTTTACCACGAGCAAGACCTAATTCTATTTTAACATGGTTCCTATCCCAATATAAACAAAGTGGAATAAGCGCAACGCCTTGTTGTTTTACAACTCCAATTAGTCGTAATACTTCGCTTTTATGTACAAGTAGTTTTCTTGTCCTTAAAGGATCTTTATTAAAAATATTACCTTTTTCATATGGACTTATGTGTAAAGCATTAATAAAAAGTTCTCCATTTTTTATAATGGCATAACTATCCTTCATATTCACTTTTCCAGCTCTAATAGATTTTACTTCTGTACCAGCAAGTGAAATACCACATTCTATTTTGGAATCTATAAAATAATCGTGATAGGCTTTACTATTTTTCGATATTATATTTCTTTCATCATTTTTATTGTTAATCATTCTTTCCTCCGAATACTAAGATAAGCAAATTATAGCATGAAAATGATAAAAAGAAAAGGGTGGGAAAGGCAAAAAAAGGTAAAAATATTGACAAATTTGGATTTTGGAGGTATTCTTAAAATCGATGTGAAAAACGCATCGGGAAAGTTTCATTTTAGTTTTAAAGTTTTTATTTAAAGGTTATTTCACAGGAGGTTCTGAGTATGAAAGGAGTCATAAATGGAACTAAACGATTTAACCAAGAAACTTGATAATACTAAAGATTTAAATCTGTTTACAGAAGATGACGTAAAAAATATTGAAGAAATACAAGATAAGATGAAAGATTATTTAGAAAAAGGTGAGGAAATAGAAAGCGAAATTAGAAAAGCAAAATCTTCTAATAAACCATCTTTTGATAATACCGTGGAAAACATTAAAGACACAATACAAGAAAGCATATTAGCAAATTCTGCAAGAGATGCCGTAGAAAAGTTTGGGAAAAGTAATATGGGTAAAACAGTAATGTCTAAACTTCAAAAGCCAATTGAATTTGTGAAAAACATAATTGTAAAATTTGGTAAAATTGCTTACAATCTTGGCAAAAAGATTTTCGTAAAATAGCTAAATAATGGAGCTCATGGAATAGATGATATTTCATGAGCTTTTTTCTATCTTTTTATTGGAAATAGTGATAATATATGAAAAAGGAGTCGGTTATATGAAGAAAAACATAATGTTGACACTGTTGATAGTTTATGTTATACTAATTAGCGTTGGTTGCAAGAGCGGAAAGTTGTTTATAGATAGTAACTTCTCAGAAAGTAGTGAAGATATAAACAATGAGACTATCAATAATAATTCATTAGGTGACGAGGAAACTATAAGTGGGGAATTAGTTTTTTCTGATGAAAAATTGATAGGCGAAATAAAAGAAAATTTTGTATATAACACATCTCGGTAAAATAATGATTGTTATGTACCATAAGTTTTCGAGTTCAGAAAATGATGAATGGACGCGTTCTTATGAAAATTTCTATAATGATTTAAAATATTTATATGATCATAATTATATATCTATTTCTTTAAGCGATTATATAAATAATGATATTAAAGTTCCTGTGGGATGTACACCGATTGTTTTAACTTTCGATGATGGTACAAAAGGACAATTTAATCTAATTAGAAATGAAGAAGGCGAACTAGTTGCAAATCCTAATTCAGCAGTTGGTGTAATGGAAAGGTTTTATAAAGAATATCCAGACTTTGGTATTAATGGAACATTTTATATTAACTCATCTGGATTTTTTGCTGGTGAAGGAACAAATTCAGAAAAGTTATTATATTTGATAAATAAAGGATTTGAAATTGGTAATCATACAAGTACACATGTTAACTTTAACAAAACATCAATTGAAACAATAAAGAAAGAGGTTGGCAGTGTTTCCAACATGATTAGTAACCTAACTAATGGTTATGAGGTCAATTCTCTTGCATTACCATTTGGAATATCGTCAAGCGAATATAAATCATATATAGCAAGTGGAGAATATGAAGGCAAAACCTATGAAAATAAAGTCCTACTATTAGTGGGCTCAGAGCCGGTATATCCTTCAAATAATGAAAAAACTAATTTATTAGCATTACCTAGAGTTCGTGCTAGAGGTGGAGAAAAGGCTGTGACCTTTGATTTATATTATTGGCTTAATATTATGGAAAAAAACCCAAAATTAAAATATGAGAGAATATCTTAAAAAGAAAAAGAAAAAAGAAAGAGAGGAGAATTTAATTGACAGAAGAATTAAAAACAAACGAAGGAGCTATAAAGAAGAAAAAACCTTCTTATAGAAGAAGAAAAAAAATAGTAAATGAAAATAAAGTTGAAAATGTTATAACAACAGAAAATAATAACAAGGCAGTTGAACCCAAAACTGATAAAAAGAATATAAAAATCGCACGCGACAGATTAAAAATAATTCCATTAGGAGGATTTGAAGAAGTCGGAAAAAATATGACTGTATTTGAATATGGAAATGACATGATTCTAGTGGATTGTGGTGTAGCGTTTCCGGAAGACGAGATGCTAGGTGTAGACTTAGTTATACCAGATATTACATATTTAACAAAAAACAAAGATAAATTAAAAGGTATGATAATTACTCATGGACATGAAGACCATATTGGATCAATTCCATTCGTATTAAAAGAAATTAATATGCCTATATATGCAACAAGACTTACACTTGGACTTATCCAAACAAAATTAGAAGAGCATAAATTAGTTAGAAGTACAGTTATGAAATGCATTAAAGCAGGAGATGTAATTACATTAGGACAATTTAAAATTGAGTTTATAAGAGTAAATCATAGCATTGCAGATGCTGTTGCACTTGCAATAACAACACCAGCAGGAGTAGTAATACATACTGGAGATTTCAAGGTGGATTATACACCTATAGATGGAAAAATAATTGATTTGCCAAGATTTGCAGAACTTGGAAAACAAGGAGTTCTTGCACTTTTATCAGATAGTACAAACTCTGAAAGACCTGGATACACCATGTCTGAAAGTAGTGTTGGAAAAGTATTTGATGGAATATTTGCTGACAGTAAAAAAAGAATAATAGTAGCAACATTTGCTTCAAATGTTCACAGAGTTCAACAAATTGTTAATTCAGCTATGAAGAACAATAGAAAAGTTGTAATATGTGGAAGAAGCATGGAAAATGTTGCTAAAGTTGCAATAGAACTTGGCTATTTAGAAATCCCAGAAGGAGTACTAATTGACATAGATGATATTGACAAATACCCACCAGAAAAATTAGCACTAATCACTACGGGAAGCCAAGGAGAAGAAATGTCAGGGCTTTCAAGAATGGCAGGTGGTACACATAGAAAAGTTGTTATAACAAATCAAGATTTAGTAATAATTTCTGCAACACCAATACCAGGTAATGAAAAATTAGTATCAAATGTAATTGATGATTTGTTTAAAATTGGAGCAGATGTTATATATCATACATTAAAAGACATTCACGTTTCAGGACACGCATGTCAGGAAGAACAAAAACTAATATTATCACTTGTTAAACCAAAATATTTTATACCAGGTCACGGTGAGTTTAGACATTTACAAGCACATGCTGAAACAGCGAAAAAATTAGGAGTCCCAGAAGAAAATATAGTTATGTTACAAAACGGAAAAGTTTTAGAATTGGATAAAAACTTTTGCAAAATTACTGGAAGTGTTCCTTCTGGTCAAATATTAGTTGATGGAATTGGTGTTGGAGATGTTGGAAATATAGTACTTCGTGATAGACAACATTTATCACAAGATGGATTAATAATAGTTGTTATTACAATGGATGGAAAGACAGGAAGAATGGTTGCAGGACCAGATGTAATTTCAAGAGGTTTCGTTTATGTTAGAGAATCAGAAGATTTAATGGATGCAATGAGAAAAGAAATAGTAAAAAACATGGACAAAATAACAACAGATAAAATTAAAGATTGGAGTACAATCAAAAATCAAATCAGAGATACTGTACATGATTTTGTATATTCAAAGACAAGAAGAAATCCAATGATAATACCAATAATTTCTGAAATATAATAAAAAAAGCATATAAGAATTAAAATAAATGGGAGGGCTTTGAAGATGAGTAAAGAGTTAGCTAAGGTGGCATTTCCAAATATAGATAAGACACCAGAATATTATGAAAAATTATATCCAGAGAGAAATTTACCAGAGGGTACATTTGTAACTAGATTTGCACCAAGTCCAACAGGATTTATACATATAGGTTCGTTGTTTGGTGCAAACCTTGATAGAAGATTGGCGGATTCAACTAATGGAGTTTGTATGTTAAGAATTGAAGATACAGATGGAAAGCGCGAAGTAGAAAACGGAATTTCACTTATAATTGAAGGATTAAAAGTATTCGATATAAAATTTGACGAAGGACCAATTAATGAAACAGAACAAATTGGAGATTATGGGCCATATTTACAAAGTCAAAGAAAAGACATATATCAATGTTATGCAAAATACTTAATTGAGAAAGATTTAGCATACCCATGCTTTTGCTCTGAAGAAGACCAAACAGCAATGAGAGAAAAACAAGAAAAATTAAAAGTATTGCCTGGATACTATGGCGAGTTTGCAACATGTAGAAAATTAAGTGAAAGTCAAATGATTGA
Source organism: uncultured Eubacteriales bacterium (assembly GCA_964572605.1). Lineage (GTDB taxonomy): Bacteria > Bacillota > Clostridia > TANB77 > UBA1234 > UBA1234. The sequence goes on along the minus strand of CAZNFG010000004.1, from coordinate 46,178 downwards.
GAGAATAAAAAATGGAGAAAGATTTATTATAAGATTAAAATCTCCAGGAAGTGCAAGTAAAAAAATTAGATTTAAAGATATGATAAGGGGAATAATTGAATTTCCTGAAAATATTCAAGATATAGTAATAATCAAATCTGATGGACTTCCAACATATCATTTTGCTCACGTAGTTGATGATCATTTAATGAGAACCACTCATGTAATAAGAGGAGAAGAATGGATTCCTTCAGTACCAATACATGTTCAATTGTTTGAAGCAATAGGATTCAAAATGCCAAACTTTATCCATACACCTACAATAATGAAAGAAGAAGATGGAAGTAAGAGAAAGATAAGCAAGAGAAAAGATCCTGAGGCTGCAGCATCATATTATAAAGAAAATGGAATTCCTAAAGAAGCTGTTATAGATTATTTAATGAACATTCTTAATTCAAATTTTGAAATGTGGAGAAAAGAAAACCCGTTGGCGCCACTTTCTGAATTTAAAGTTGATACAAATAAGATAAGCTCAAGTGGAGCATTATTTGATTTAGTTAAATTAGCAGATGTAGCCAAAAACACAATTTCATTCTTCTCAGCAGAAAGAATATACAAAGAAGGATTAGAATGGGCAAAAGAATATGATAAAGATTTAGCGGATCTTATGGAAAAATATCCTGAATATACTATAGAAATTCTAAACATTGAAAGAACAGGAACAAAAATAAGAAAAGATATTTCTAAATGGGCAGATTTAAGAGAAAATTTAGAATATTTGTATGATGAAGTGTTTTTTGAAAAAGCTCATGAAGATGAATGGCAAAATATAACAGATATAGAAGAAATAAAAAATATTTCAGATGAATATAAAAATTTATTTAATGAAAACGATGACAAAGATACATGGTTTAATAAAATAAAAGATTTAGCTGAAAAATTTGGTTATGCAAGAGAAGTAAAAGACTATAAGAAAAATCCTGAAAATTTCAAAGGTCATGTAGGAGATATAAGTACGGTAATAAGAGTTGCCTTAACGGGAAGAAAAAATACACCAGATCTTTATGAAATATTAAAACTTATGGGCAAAGAGAGAATGTCAAAAAGACTAAATAGAATATAAAAATTTACGAAAAACATAAAACATTCAAAGTGTTTTGTGTTTTTTTTATTTACGTAGCAAGTACAAAGTGATACCATAATAAAAGGAGGATAAAGAATATGTCGAAGAAAAAACAAAAAAAACAAATAAGTAAAAAAAATAACTTTGGATTAATATTAGTTATATTATTATTTGTATTAGTTATTGGCGCAACAGTTTTTGCATTTAGCCAAAATAAGCAGCAAGTAGAAAATACAGAAACAAAGATCAATTTTAATGAGATGTATGAAAAAGTAGGAGATGAAAAAAAGGTTTCACAACTGTTTAGATCTCTTGATGGCAAAACAGTAACAATGAATGGATATATGGCAGTACAAAGCCCATTAGATGAAAGCTTTATTTATTTTGTTGGACAACCATATGTATCTTGTCCTTTCTGTGCTATAGGTGATATTACAAAACTAGAATTAATGCAGGTTATAATGGCAAACGGAGAAAAAATAAAATATACTGAAGACGGAATAACGGTTATAGGAAAGCTAGAGGTTAAAACTAGCGTTGATAGTGAAGGATACACAACACGATGCAGAATATATGCAGATAGCATATTGCCTATGACAGACGAAAATGTAGATAAAGAACTACAAGAATATTATGCTAATTTATCAAAAGCAGGAATGATTATTGACATTCAATCATTACAGATGAATATTGAATATGATACTAATGCGGACTATATGAAAGATTATGGAAAAAACAAAGTTGAAATTATGAATAATATTGCCGAAAATTATCAAGATATTCAAAACTATGTTAATTATATAAAGGAATGTCCAGACATAGTAAAACAATGTGAACCAACAAGAGAAGATTTAGTTGATTTAAACAATCAATTGATCGATTTATATAATGAACAAATTATTGTTTTAGAAAATTTTGCAAACATAATAATTGAGGCTCAAATGCCAGAAACAAATAATCAAAGAAAAGAAGAATTATACGATTCTTTAATTGAATTAAATAAAAACAATATGAAGATGTATGAAAAATTTACTGTGTGGGACAGTAAACTTCGTAGTTAAATATTGACAGTAAATAGGTGACTTTAAGTTTATAAGCCACCTATTTTTGTTAAAAGGTTGACATATTTGGGAAAAATAATATAATATGAGTCGGAACTAAATCTTTATTTGTTTATGATTAAATAATCAGAAAGGAACGAAAAGAATGAAAAAAGTGTTGATTGTCGTGGATATGCAAAAAGACTTTGTGAACGAATCTCTTGGAACGACAGAAGCAATAAGCATAGTACCAAATGTTGTTAGAAAAATATCAAACTTTGATGGAGAGATATTTGTAACAATGGACACACATTATGATGATTACTTAGATACGTCTGAAGGAAAAAAATTAAGTGTAAAGCACTGTATTGAAGGAACTCCTGGATGGGAACTTGATGAAAATATTTACGAAGCGCTAAAAAATAAAAAACATACAATCGTCAGAAAAGGAACTTTTGGAAGTGTGGATTTACCTAAATTTATATCAAAAAAATATGGATATGAGGGCTTTTCAATAGAACTTGTTGGGTTATGTACAGATATTTGTGTTGTTAGTAATGCATTAATTTTAAAAGCATTTTTTCCAGAAGTGGAAATTACGGTCGATGCAAGTTGCTGTGCAGGTGTAACTCCTAAAAAGCATGAAGCTGCAATTGAAACAATGAAAAGTTGTCAAATCAATATCGTTGAATAAAAAGGAGGATTTAAAAGAATGACAAAAGTAAAGGTGAAATTAGCCCGCATTGTGGAATCTCTTTTAGATACAGACTTGTATAAATTTAATATGAACCAAGTAATATTTCATTATCATACAAATTTAGTGGGAGAATATCATTTTAAATGTAGAAACGATGGAGTTGTTTTTACTGAAGAAATGTTAGACGAGATAAATAATCAAATAGACCTCCTTTGTGAATTGAAATTTACAAAAGAAGAGCTAGATTACCTTCGTAGTATTCGATTTATAAAAGATGACTATGTAGAGTTCTTGAAACTTTGGCATCCAATAAGAGAATACGTAACGACAAGTCTTTCAGAAAAAGGTGAATTAATAGTTGTAGTCAAGGGACCACTTTTCTCAGCGATGCAGTTTGAAATATATCTTCTTGAGATAATCAACGAAGTATATTTTAGAATGTCATATGATTATGATGTTTTAGTAAAATCTGCAGAAAAAAGATTAAATGCAAAGATTGATGCTTTCAATAATGGTACATACACATTTAAATTTGCTGAATTTGGATGTCGTAGAAGGCTTTCAAGAGAATGGGAAGACGTTGTTGTAAGACGACTTGCACAAGAAACTAAAAATTGTGTTGGAACTTCAAATGTATATCTTGCAATGAAATATAATCTAGTACCAATAGGAACTTATGCTCATGAATTTGTTCAAATGTATCAAGGAATTGATTCAATACCTCTTGCATATACAAATCATTATGCTATGGAAGATTGGTATAATGAGTATACTGGTGATAATGGTACAGCACTTACTGATACTATAACAACTGATCTTTTTCTATTAGATTTTAATCGCGCTATGGTTAATAACTATACCGGTGTGAGACATGATAGTGGTGATCCTTATGAATGGGGCGACAAAATAATAAAGCACTATCAAAAATATGGAGTAGACCCAAAAACCAAGACGTTACTTTTTAGTGATAGCTTAGATTTTGATAAGGCACAAGAAATATACAATTACTTTAAAGATAGAAGCAAAGTATCTTTTGGAATCGGAACATTTTGTTCTAATGACACATGTGAAAAAGCTCTGAATATTGTAATTAAATTGCAGTATGTAAATGGGCGACCTGTTGCTAAGATTTCAGACACACCTGGTAAAGCAATGAGCTCAGATAATGAATATCTTGAATATTTAAAAAAAGCAGTCACTTTCAGAATTGAAAGAGAAAAAAACGGTTAATAAAATTTTTCTATCACATATAGAAACCTCTCCTATAGCAAGGCTTAAGGAGAGGTTTCTTTTATATTCATTTTTTAAAAGATTGCATACTTGAAATAAAATTACAATAGTGCTACCATAACAGGTAAATACAAGTTTTGTTACAAAAAGAAAAGAGGTAAGGAAAATGATTAAACTAAAAGATATTGAGATGAAGTACAATGATAATGGAACAGAAATTTTAGCGCTTAAGCTTAAAAAGCTAGAACTAGAAGAAAATAAAAAGATTGCTTTGGTTGGAGCATCTGGTTCACGGAAAAACAACGTTATTTAATTTAATTTCTGGAATGATCCTACCTACATCAGGTAGCGTAGAAGTAAATAATATGGAATTGACATCACTTAAAGAAGTTGAAAGAGACTTATATAGAGCAAATCATATAGGCTATGTTTTTCAAGATTTTAACTTATTTAATGAATTCACAGTATTAGAAAACATTGTTTTACCACTTTCTTTTTCGAAAAGCTACAATAAAAAAGAAATGGATAAAATAGCAAAAGATGTTTTAAAAAAAGTTGGAATAGAAGATAAGATAAATCAAAAAGTTAAGACATTATCTGGAGGGGAAAAACAAAGAGTTGCTATAGCAAGAAGTATTGCTAATGAACCAGATATAATTTTAGCAGATGAACCTACAGGAAACTTAGATTATAAAAATGGTTCGAAAATTATGAATCTTTTGATCAAGGTTGCGACACAAAAGAAAGCAACATTAATTGTAATAACTCATAACAATTCTCAGCTTGATTTGTTTGATGAAGTAATTGATGTAGAAAAATTAAATGAAGTTATTAAGTAAGGAGAAACTAAAATGATATTTAGATTTGTAAAAACAAATATATTATCTAAAAAGCTTAGAAACTTTTTAGCAATCTTTTCTATCGCTGTAAGCATAATATTAATAGTATCTATTCAAAATGTTACGGAACAGTTAAATATGAATATAAAGGAAAATGCAAGTTATTATGATATTATAGTTGGTGCACCGGGTAGCCAAACTCAGTTAATATTAAGCACAATATTTTATTATGATTCACCAATTGCAAATATAGACATTTCATATCTAGAAGATCTTGAAAAGGATAATAGAGTACAAAGCGTTGTTCCGGTTGGAATGGGAGATAACTATAATGGTTATCGACTTATTGGTACTAAAACAAACTTTTTTGACGCACTATACAAAAATCAAAAAATATATAACTTAAAAGAGGGAAATTACTTTAGCAAAGAAGGCGAAGTTGTACTTGGTTCAACCGTTGCAAAGGTAACAGGACTTAAATTAGGCGAAACTTTTGTAAGTTCTCATGGACTAACAAAAGAAAGCGAAGAAAGTGAAGAACATCATCATGAAGAATTAATATATAAAGTAGTTGGAATATTAGAGCCAACAAAGACACCAAATGATACTGTTATATTTACTGATATAGAAAACTTGTGGCATGTTCATGGAATGCATCATGATGAAGAGGGAGAGCATGATAATAATGAAGAGCATGAAGAAAATGAGGAACATGAAGAAAATGAAGAAACTATAATAACGTCACATGGAGAAAGTGAAGAAGAAAACGAAAATACTACAAAACTAATTACAGCGATATTAGTAAGAACAAAAGGATTATCAGAACAATATATATTATCAAATGAATTGAAGAAAGATAGTGATATACAAGCAATAAGCCCTACAGAAACTCTTAGAAAATTATTAAATACATTAGATGCAGGTACGATAATTGTAACGATTGTTGCATATATATCTGTAATATTATCTGGAGTAATGCTATTTACGACAATGCTTTCATCTTCACTTGAAAAAATGAAAGATATATCAATACTTAGAGCACTTGGCGCAAACAGAAAAACAGTATTTGAAATAATATTATTAGAAGCTATGGTTATTTCATTAATAGGCGCAGTGGTTGGATTTATATTTGCTCATATAGGAGTTGGACTTCTTGGAACATATACAGCAACAAACTTTGGACTTGATATTAGTGGTATATACTTAGCAAAAGGTGAGATATTTGGAATTCTAGTACTTATTCTACTTAGCTTGATGGCGGGTACAATACCAGGAATAATGGCATATAAAGCAGATGCAACAAAGTATATTAAATAGTGTGGTTGACATAAGATAAATATCGTGATAAAATATTTATGGAATAAAAAAATTAGGAGGAAAATATAAGTGAAAATCAATAAAATATTGATTTTTAATATGATCTTGTTGGTTGTATTTCTGACAGGAATTTCAAGCAGTGCGAGGGCTAGTGAACTACCTATAAAACAACCTTGTGAACAACATCAATACGTGGTAAAAGAATACGTAGACATTGGAGAAAACCATGAAGTACATTATCATTGCAAATTATGTGATGACACAGATTTCCCGGTTGATATAGAACCTCATGACTACAATGAAAACGACATATGTGTATGTGGAAAGCATTATGTGGGACGGAGCATAATAAAATCAGGAAAAGCAAAATTTGCAATAACTTGGCCAAGACATGGAAAATTTGGACAAGAAGTGTACGTGATTTTTCCTGGAGCAGGAGAGATGCGATGGGCGTTAGAAATATTCAGGTATAACACGAGTGAAGATTCAATAATAATCGTAACTCAGTCAGATAACAATGGCTGGGATGCAACTGTAAACGGTTTAATACCAATTCTTTTAGAATTATCACCGTATTACAATATTAATATTATTGGATTTAGTGCTGGTGGACAACCTGCAATAGAAACTGCGTTGCATCTTTCAAGTTGTGATGTATCATCAAGAAATAACACCTTACACATAGTTGATGGATCCTATTGGAATAGAGGATCTGATACATTCCTAGAATTGGCAGAAAAAGCTTGGAATGTTACATTATATGGAGGAAGTAACGGCTCAACAAAAACGGGAAGAGATTTTATTGATAAAAACAATAAAATCGGGCAAATGTTTATAGAAAAAGGGCTCAATAACAAAAACTATCTAATAGGAGTCCTTGACTATAAGTCATATAACATAAAACATGGCAAGCTTGATGATGTTGTTTTTGAGGAAATAATGGGGGTCCCTATTCCTAAAAATGAATAACTAGAAAAACACTTACTTAATAGACATATATTGTCTTATAAGTAAGTGTTTTTCATGTTATATTATGATAATATATAGATTATAAAATATTGATAAAAAACAGGAGATGTTTATATGAATAGACCTGCAAATGAATTTGAACAGATAATAATTGAAGAGGCATTTAAAATAGCAGATGATAGAAAAAGATATGAATATATATATATTTCATTATGTGATTATATGGACAAAATATTTTCTGAAAATAATATATGTGATTTCAAAGAAGATAAATGCATAAGGCAAAGAGAAGGAAAAGCACCGCATGAAACTATGGGATGTTGCTATACTTTTGAATATTCAAAATTCACAAGATTTCCTAAAGATACGGGACTATGTAAATATATTAATGAAAATAAATGTTCTGTGAAAAATTTAACTTGTAAGATGTTTACTTGTAAATATTTGAAAGAAAAAGGATATAATTATTTAATAAGGAAAAATCCAGTAATTAAATTATGCTTCAATAAAAAACAAGTAAAATACTTAGAAGAAGCGTTTTTTAAGAGTATGGAAGAAGTTATAAACAGATTACTGGAATTATCTTAAAAATACACATAAAAAACCAATAATCTTTTGGTTTTTTCTTTACTTTTGTTGCTATTGATGGTAAAATTACCACATTAGTAATATATAAAAGCTTTGACAAGGACGGTTAGGTTTTATAAAAATATTTTATAAGAGAAGTGAGATATATGGTGAAAATCTCATAAATATTTAAATCCTAAGATCACCTTTGAGCTTCAAAACTGAAATAAAAAGTAAGTTTTGACGTTACCTTTACGTTATAGAAGGCGCGTATTATTTAGTATGTAGGTGGTATAACAAGAGTATTTAAAACCTTGTCCTATAATCGTGGGACAAGGTTATTTTTTTAAGCAAGTAAAAGGAAACAAAGGGAGGAATTTTAAAATGTGTGAGCACTGCGATGAAAGCAAAACATTGTATAAAAAGGTATCAACGGATTTAAACTTCGTTGAGAGAGAAAAGGAAGTTATTAAGTTTTGGAAGGAAAATGATATCTTTGGCAAAAGTATAAAAAGCAAAGAAGGACATCCAGTATTTATGTTTTATGATGGACCTCCAACAGCAAATGGCAAACCACATATTGGACACATAGAAACTAGGGTATTTAAAGATGTTGTGCCAAGGTATTTCACCATGAAAGGTTTTGAAGTACCTAGAAAAGCCGGATGGGATACTCATGGACTTCCTGTAGAACTAGAAGTTGAAAAAATGTTAGGTATTAATGGTAAACCACAAATTGAAGAATTTGGAGTAGAGCCATTTATTAAACAATGTAAAGAAAGTGTTTGGAAATATAAACATGAATGGGAGCAAATGAGTGACCGTGTTGGATTTTGGGCAGACATGGAAAATCCGTACATAACTTATGAAAATAATTATATTGAATCAGAATGGTGGGCAATAAAAACAATAAACGAAAAAGGTCTTTTATATAAAGGTCATAAGATAGTTCCTTATTGTCCGCGATGTGGAACATCACTTTCATCACATGAAGTTGCACAAGGATATAAAGATGTTAAAGAAACATCTTGCATTGCTAAATTTAAAGTAAAAGATAAAGATGATACATTTATTTTAGCATGGACAACAACACCATGGACATTACCATCAAACGTTGCACTTTGTGTTAGTCCAAAAGATAAATATGTTGAAATAAAATCTGAAAATGGCGAAAAATATATATTAGCAGAAGCTTTGATTCCATCAGTTATAAAGGGTGAATATAAAATTATCAGATCTTGGTTAGGCGATGAATTGTTTGGAATGGAATATGAACCTTTATTTGATTTCGCAAAATTAGATAAGAAAGCATATTATGTAGTTGCAGATAATTATGTAACATTAACAGATGGAACTGGAATAGTACATATAGCACCTGCGTTTGGTGAAGATGACTCGAGAGTTGGAAAAGATAATGATTTACCTTTTTTACAATTGGTTGACGAAGCAGGAAAATTTACAAAAGAAACTGGAAAATGGGTTAATACATTTGTAAAAGATGGAGATAAATTAGTTCTAAAAGATTTAGAAGAAAGAGGATTATTATTTGCGGCTCTTCCATATGAACATTCATATCCTTTCTGCTGGAGATGTGATACACCACTTCTTTATTATGCAATAGATACATGGTTTATTAAAATGTCAACACTTAGAGGTGAGCTTGTAAAAAATAATAATACAGTAAATTGGATGCCGGAAAACATTAAAGAAGGTAGATTTGGAAACTTCTTAGAAAACGTAATAGATTGGGGACTTTCTCGTTCAAGATATTGGGGAACTCCACTTCCTGTTTGGGAATGTGAGTGCGGAAACTATCACGTAATTGGTAGTATTGAAGAACTTAAGAAAATGGGAGAAAATGTTCCAGAAGATATTGAACTTCACAAACCATATATTGATGAAGTAAAAGTAAGATGTCCAAAATGTAATAAACTTATGAAGAGGGTACCAGACGTTATTGACTGTTGGTTTGATTCTGGTTCTATGCCTTTTGCTCAATATCACTATCCATTTGAAAATAAAGAATTGTTTAAGAAACATTTTCCTGCACAATTTATTAGTGAGGCAATAGATCAAACAAGAGGATGGTTTTATACACTTATGGCAATATCTACACTTTTATTTGATAGATCACCATTTGAAAATTGTTTAGTGCTAGGGCATGTACAAGATAAAGATGGACTAAAGATGAGTAAGCACAAAGGAAACGTTGTAGATCCTTGGTCTGTACTAGATAAACAAGGAGCAGATGCGATTAGATGGTATTTTTGTGCAAGTTCAGCGCCATGGCTTCCTACAAGATTTTATCCAGAAGGAATTGGAGAGTATCAAAGAAAGTTTATTGGTACATTTTGGAATACTTATGCATTCTATGTTTTGTATGCCGAAATAGATAAATTTAATCCAATGAATTACAAATTGGAATATGATAAATTATCTCAAATGGATAAATGGGTACTATCTAAATTAAACACATTAGTAAAATGTGTTGATGCTAATATGAATGACTATAAAATTACAGAAAGTGCAAGAATGATTCAAGACTTTACTGATGAATTAAGTAATTGGTATGTAAGAAGATGCAGAGATAGATTCTGGGGTAGTGGAATGGAACAAGATAAAATAAATGCATATATGACACTATATACTTGTATTGTGACACTTGCAAAAGTTTCAGCTCCTTTTGTACCATTTATGACAGAAGAAATATATCAAAACTTAGTTTATAATTTAGATGAAAAGCAACCAGAAAGTATTCATTTATGTGACTTCCCAGTTGCTAATGAAAAAATGATCAATTCTAAACTTGAACAAAACATGGAAAAAGTACTAGAAATTGTTACTCTAGGAAGAGCTGGAAGAAATGTATCTAACATGAAAAATAGACAAGTTTTATCTAAAGTTTATGTTGGTACTAAGACAAGATTGGATCAAGAATATATAGATATTATACGTGAAGAACTAAATGTGAAAGAAGTAGAGTTTAAAGATGATGTAAGTTCTTTTGTTTCATACAATGTAAAGCCAAACTTAAAAACTGTTGGACCAAAATTTGGAGCAATATTACCTACAATTAACCAAATGCTTAGAGGTGGAAATGGTGCCCAACTTGTTAAAGAATTGAAACAAAATGGTGTTGTAGTTTTAGAAATTGGAGATGCAAAAGTAGAGCTAAAAGAAGAAGATTTAATAATAGAGACAACAAAATCTGAAAAATATATTTCTGTACAAGAGGACGAAACAACTATTGTACTTGACATAGAGCTAACACCAGAGCTAATCGAAGAAGGATTTATAAGAGAATTTATTTCTAAGATTCAAAATCTAAGAAAAGAATCTGGATTTGAAGTTCAAAATCATATTGAAATATATTATTCTGATAACGAAAAGATAGCTAGAATAATTGAAAAAAATAAATCACAAATAGCTGACGAAACTCTTGCAGATTTAATAAAAGAGGGAAAAGGCACAAATGAAATAGATTTAAATGGTGAAAAAATAATGATAGAATTAATCAGAAAACAATAAAATAATTAAGATAGAAGCAGTTTTTTTAACTGCTTCTATTTTATAAAAAAAATTCTAAAAGTGCCTAAAATCGTCAAGAATATTACAAATGTATTACACATATATTACATTTTAGTAACATTAGTTGCTTTTAATACATTAAACGAGTAAAATAAACTTGAAACAAAAATTAATACTATATTATTGTGTATATATTGATTTATAAAGAAAAAACGTAGAAAGAAACAAGTAAAAATCAGATGAAAAGGTGTGAAATAATGAGAGGAAACATGTCAAGAATAATAAAGTCAATTTTATTAATTGGAATACTTGGTACAATGCTTTCTACCAGTATATTCGCTGCGTGGTGGGGTACACCAGGATATGAATGGGCAAAAGAAAAAAAGCTTACATCATTAGCAAATAATTCTGCCTTAAACAATCCTGTTTCACTTGATAACTTGTACTCAGTTGTAATTAAGTACTTAGAATTTAAAAAGATTAAACCAAAAGAAAGTATTATGCAAAATGTTGGAGATTCTAATTGCTTTAATAAAGGATTAGAGGCTATGCTTGACACTGTTGATTTATATATAACAAAAGATTCGTTGACACCTGCTGAGTATAGGATTGTATCAACATATATTATTCATGCAGTAAAAACATTGCAAGAACAGGCAGGGCTTTTAACTCGAGATAACTTAAAAAATATATATTTGTACTTGTCACTTGCGGAATATAAGGCTGCAACATTGATTGACGATTATTCATATAAAACACTTATATTATCAAAAATGGGAGCAGTTAAATATAAAGATTTAGTCAAATATAACATTAAACCTTATTATGGAGAGATATCAAGAAAAGAATTTCTTTTATTAATGTTTAGCTTATTATCAAATCAATCAGTATCTGAAGATGATGTGTTAAAGCAATTTGATGAGTCGGGAGTGATAGAAGGATATAATGATGACTTAATGCTTACAAAACAGTTAACGTATGCTGAAATGTTTACATTCCTTAGAAGATTTGAAGTGTTTGAATTTAATCCAGTTATAGATGAGAACGGTGAAGCAAGTGGAGATGAAGTTGTTGAAATAAAATAAACTAATGATTTTGTGGAAAAAGGAGAAATGTCATGCCGAGTTGTTTGGGATTATATACAGATAAAAATCTAATAAAATACGCAAAAGTGACTTCCGACAAGACAAGTGGAAGGTTCACGGTGGACTCATATGGCGTTAAGTTTTATGATAACATGCTCGCCGCGATTGAAGAAATTGTTGATGAAACCGGAATAGGCAATGGACCTATTGGACTATCTCTTGCGACAGAAGATTATTTCAACACTCAAGTTTTTAGTACGCTTAGAAGAAAAGATATGACAGACTTAATTGTAACAGAGTATAATGAAAATATTCAAAAACGAAATATACCGATGGCTGTAGTTGACATGAGATTTAAACTTGCTAAAAACATTGGAGTTTTGGATAAAAACATTGCAATATGCGTATTAGCATCAAAAACCGAACTTGCTAAAATGCTTCAGACATATGAATCATATAAATTAGCATCAATTGAGCCTCTTTCAGTAAGTGTAAAAAATCTTTTTGTAAATGAAGGAATTGATGAAGAAGCAATTGTAGTAAATATAGAAGAAAGAACTACAGTTACAATTTTCCACAGAAGTGAGATACAGCGTATAGAAACTATTGCAATTGGATTTCAAGAAATACTTTTAGGACTTGCAGAAAAATATAATTCAATACCAAAAGCTTATGAGGCATGCAAAAAGGTTTCAGCATACTTAGATGATTTAACAGACATTGATGATGAATCTAGAGATATATTAGATGTGCTAATCCCAGTAATCTATGATATAAGACAGAAAACTGAAGATATATCAAAACCTTTTAAAAAAGACTTGAAAAATATTTATATTACTGGTTCGGGTGCAATTATTAATAATATAGATTTGTACTTTCGCCAAATATTTGTTGATGTAGATTGTCAAGTAGTAATGCCTTTCTTTATGAGAAAGGATGCGTCTGATCTTAAAGATGTAATAGAAGTAAATAGTGCTATAGCACTTGCTTTGGACGGACTTGGAATGGCTGATGAAGAACTTGACTTTAACAGAAATGCAAAAAAAGCTGCTGGTTTTAGTTCAATTAAAGAATTAGCTAGAAGATATAAATTAGATGAAAAAAAAGCAGAATTAATAAAAAAGAAAAATCAATTAGTTGATAAAGTAAAAGATGTTTTTAAAAAGTTGAATACTCCTACTAAAAAGAAAAGGAAAAAAGCAAAAGTTGATTTTGAAGATGGTGGAGAAGCATCTAATCTTGTAGATGCAGAAAAAGAACATAATTCACTTAGTGTGATGGGAATACTAGATACATGGCTTACCAGATTGGCAGTATTGGTTGTGTCGGCATTTATTATATATTCGGTTGCAGCGGTATATACTAGCAAAGTAATAGCTGATAAAACTTCTGAAGTAACAACTGAAATTTCAAAAAACAATGCAATAATTACTTCGGCGAATAAAGATGCAGAATACTTAAATGGATTGGCTGATGGATATGTCACAATAAAAGAAAAACTTAGTACATTAATGGCAAAGATACAAGAAGAAACAATGAGAGCATTTGATATTCCAAACTTTTTAAGTAAGCTAATGTTTATTATGCCAGTTAATGTAAGAATAACATCAATAGATGTAAATAAAACAGGAAATGTAATCATAAAAGCAGAATCAGGACAATATGCAGAACTAGGATATTTTGTGTCTAGGGTAAAGCTTGAAAATTTATTATTAGACGTGGATATGGAAGTTGTTAGTGTAGAAGCAAATATTAAAATTATAGTTAGTGGGGTTTTGCCATGATTAAAAAAATATTATTACTGCTAATAATAGTATACGTTGGGTATAATTGCTGGATTGTAACCTCACAAGGAATTAACATTAGCCTTGGCGGTTTCAAGGTTGATATTCCAAGTTATGAGACTGTAGACAAAAACATGAAAAAATTAGATACCAGTGTTACTGAACTTAATAAACTGAATACTCAAGATGTAAGTGCTGCTCTTGATAAAGTTAGTGCTGCTACTAAAAACTATGAAACAAGAAAGCAAGAGTATGATTTACTTGCAATTTCTGCATCAGAAGAAGATATAGCTGAAGCTAATAAAGTTGAGAAATATTTGCTAGACTTTTTATGGATGAGAATAGGAAAGTATGCATCAGATAACGATATAAAATGGAAAATGGATTATGATGAATCCGAGATACTAAACTTTAATATAACTGGTTCGTATGTATCTATTATTAATTTTATATATGATTTAGAAAATGATACAGAATTAAACTTTAAGGTGGAAGGGATTGTAATAGAAGGCGGAAGTGCAGATACAACTGTAAAAGCAAACTTTATAGTAGAAGGTATCAATGTAATAACAGCGCCAGAAGTACAAAATAGCACGAGCGAGGAGGGATAGTATTAATGAAGAGCTTGTTGACAATTATGAAAGAAATTGGCATATCTGTAATAATTATTATAATTGTTTCAGCTGCCGCGATATTTGCCTTTAGAGACAAATTACCATTAAAATTAGATATTCCTAAAGCGCAAGAATACGATAGCATAGATTATGACAATTATAAAGTTGTTGGAGATATTCAAGATGCTATAAAAATTACTATACCTTATGAAGCAACACCTTCAGAACTTGAAATGTACCAAACGGAGCTTAGATATATTCCTGGTAGTGTAAATCCTTTTGTGGCAGAAGAAGTAGACACAAATTTACCATCAGAAACAGTTAGCGTACCTGTAGGTGGGTTACCTGAACAAGAGCAAATATCGTTAGAACAAGTTAGTGGAGAAGAAACGGTTGCGGATCCGAACAGTGCTGCTCAGTAAAATTTTAAATAATTAAAAACATGAGGGATATGCAACTATATGTGTATATCCCATTTTTATTACATTAGAAGAATATAAGTAGATTTTTATAAGCAAAAAAGATTGGAGAAAGACATGATGGATTTATTTCTATACATATCAATTTTTATTTCTGGTACAGTGTTTGGAAGTTTCTTTTCACTTGCTATATATAGGTTACCTAGAAAAGAGAATATAACATATGTGAGATCACATTGTACTTTATGCAATCATGAACTTAAATTATTAGATTTAATACCAGTATGGAGCTATTTGCTTCTGGGTGGAAAATGTAGATATTGCAAAGAAAAAATCAGAAGCAGATATATATTACTTGAAATTTTTTCTGGAATGGTTTTTGTTGTACTTGCTCTTTCATTAAACATAAATTTTTTAAGCACAATACATGAGTTTGTAGAGTTGTTTTTTACATATTTATTCGTATGTGCACTCTTTATAATAGGTGGAATAGATAATGAAAACTATGTTATACATGATGGAACTATTTTTTATGGAATTATATTATCACTGATATATGGAATATATAATGCATTTTTAGGACAAAGCATGTATGATAATATGATTGGATTTTTTGCAATACCTTTAATATTTTTGTTTATAGCATACATAACAAAATTTTCACAAAAAATAGAAGAACCGCCAATTGGGTTTGGAGATATAAAGTATTTATCACTTATTGGATTATATCTGGGCTTTGGTTTACAAGTAATTTCATTGGTACTTGCAATTTTCATTGCCACAATATTTTCTATAATAAAAAAACAAAAGAAAATATCATTTGGTTTTTATTTAAGTATATCGACAATAATAGTTTTAATAATGCAAACAGAATTATTACCCGTGACAGAACTAATAAATTTGAGTTTATAAAAGCATAAGGAGATGTGAAAATGAAATTGAATTCTCAAAAAGGATATTCAGTATTAGAAGTTGGTATAGGACTTATAATAATTACAGTTTTCTTAATTGCTGGAATTACTATGCTTAAGGGAACTTATGCAAACTACAGATTAGTTGAACAAAAAAATATTGCAATGACCTATTTAATAAAAGGTATTGAAAGAGAACTTTTATCAGATAGTTTAACATTAGAGGTTATTGATGATCTTAATAAAACTGTAACAGTTGAGAGTACAGAAAATAGAGAAGTTAAAGTAACTAACATAGATGCCAATAATATGATACTAACTACAACATTTGAAAAGTTAACAAATAAAGATGGAAAAGATTATAGTAATTCAAGAATTAGGCTTATAACTGCATCAATAGAGTTCTATACAAGCAAAAATGATCCTTCAACAAGAAGAGTGATTGAACTTAAAACATATAAAATATTAGATTCGAAAACTAATAGATTAAAAGGAGAGGGTATAAGTGATTAGTAACAGAGGAGTAACGCTAACATCTTTAACTGTATATATAATCGTTTCAGTAATTGTGCTTGGCTCTCTTACTTTTTTAAATGTAAACTTCATGACACAGATTGCAGATTTGACTACAAAAAGTGAAAAAACAAATGAAATATTAAAGATTGAGGCATTTCTTATAGAAGATGTAAAAAGTGCAAATAATGTCATAGAATTTTCAAATGATATGGTCAAATTCGATAATGGTGTTATATATAATATTAGATATAGGGCAGATGAGAAATCTAGCGGAGACCAATCGTATAATAAATATGAGTTATATAGAAATAATGTAATGATTACAGATAACATGGCAAATATTTCATTTGATTATGACTACAAACGTACTTCAGCAGGTGAAAGTGATATAAAAACAGAATGGATAATTGCACAATTATATTATGAACAAAAAGGCAATTTATATGGAACAAAGATGTATATAAAAATAGGAAATGGAAAATAAGAAGGAGATTTTATTATGTGGAAAACTAGAGGATCAATAACCATGACAGCACTAATGGCAATGCTTATATTTTCTATA
This sequence comes from uncultured Eubacteriales bacterium, assembly GCA_964572605.1. Lineage (GTDB taxonomy): Bacteria > Bacillota > Clostridia > TANB77 > UBA1234 > UBA1234. The sequence continues at coordinate 28,998 of CAZNFG010000004.1, read as the reverse complement.
TATGGAATTGCTTTATATGGAAAGAGTGTTAGTGCGTATATCTTACAAGAAACAGAAATAAAACACATTCAAGAAGTATATTCTAGAGATTTAGATAGAGTATATGAAATGGAAGATAAACTATAAAATGAAAAATATGAAGAGATATGTTTTTTATTGACTTATGAATTAAATGCTATAAAATATTATTAGGGAATTTATGTGTTTTTTCTATATTATTTATTTACAAAAGAGGAGGATAAATTAATGGCAATCTTTGAGAATTCAAATAATAATGCGAAAAATATACCTTTGGGTATTGCGTTAATTAGAAAAGGTTTAATTAGAGAAGCTGATATTGATAAAGCAATTGAATATCAACATAATCATAGAGGAGTAAAATTAGGAGAAGCATTTCATATATTACAACTTTGTGATGATCAAGCACTTCTAAATACTATTGCAGAATCACTTGGTGTAAAGGCTGTTCAAATTGATCCGGCATCATATATTTTTGGATTTACTCAGTATTTATCAATGGATATAGTAAAACAGCATAAAGTTTTACCGTTTGAATTAAATGAAAATAGAATAAAAGTTGCGTTTGCAGATCCTACAGACAAAGATGTACAAAAGATGATTCGTCTTATACTTTTGAGTAAAGGGCTATCGATGGAATCATTTTTAACTTTCGAATCATACATTGATGCTGTTGTTAGAAATATTGAAAGCAAACTAGAAGATGAAAAGAACTTTGATTCATTTGGAAAAGACGTTTCACAACTAGTCGATAATATAATTAGATCTGCTATGTCAAAAAGAGCAAGTGATATTCACTTTGAACCTATGGAAGATAAAGTTAGAGTTAGGTTTAGAATTGATGGTGAATTGATTGTAGTTGCAGATATTGAAAAATCAAAACAATCACAAATAATTGGTAGACTTAAATCAATTTCAAATATGCACCAAGAGGTCCAGTTGTCTCAGGATGGTAGAATATTAGTATATACTGATTACAATATCCGTGTATCTTCTCAGATGAATGTACATGGCGAAAAGTTTGTATTAAGACTTATGAAAAAAGAAGCGAGCGTCAGTGGTCTTCAAGATCTTGGATACCCAGATGAAGAAACTGTTATGGAAAAATGTTTCAATAAGAGAAACTGTATAGCTGTTATAGCTGCTCCTACAGGAGAAGGAAAAACAACAACATTATATAGTGCACTTGCATTATTAAATAAACCAGAAATAAATATCACAACAGTTGAGGACCCAGTCGAGATAAGAATCCCTGGATTGAATCAAGTTGAAGTAAATAAAAGAGTATCATTCGCAGACTCTCTTAGAACTATATTAAGACAAGATCCTGATATTATACTACTACGGAGAGATAAGAGATAAAGAAACAGCAGAAATAGCTGTACAAGCTGGACAAACAGGACACTTTGTTCTTTCAACAATACATACAGTTGACTCAATAGAAGTTATAACAAGATTTAAAAAACTAGGAATATCTAGTTATGATATAGGAAGTGTTTTAGCGACATCAATTGCACAAAGACTTGTAAGAAGAATATGTAAAGAATGTTCTAAAGAACGTCCATTTACAGATAAAGAATTAGAAGAGTTTAAAATTATTGGAAAAAGATATGATTATGAATTTGATACAACGGGAAAGCATACATATGAAACGAATGGATGTGAAAAATGCAATTTCACAGGATATAGAGGAAGAATTGCGGCAAACGAAATATTGTCAATGACTGAAGAAATAAAGGACTTGATAATATCTGATGCAAATATTACAGAAATAAAAGCAGAGGCTTATAGAACAGGATATAGACCTTTAATTGTGGACGCTTTCAATAAAGTGTTAGAAGGAAAGACTACGATTGAAGAGGTTAAAAAGAAACTAGCATATTAAAGTTGAAAGGAGATAATGATGCCAACATATAAATATAGAGCGGTTTCAAGTGTAGGAAAAATTGTCTCGGGAAGAATGGATGATGATGGAAAAGCTCAAGTTTATGATAGACTTCGTGGAAATGGATTAAAACCTATATCTGTTGAAGAAACTAAATTCAGAAAACTATCACAAAGAAAAGCTAAGAAGAATCAAACAACTGCAAGTGCTGTTACAAAGTATACGAGAGATAAACTTATTGAAGCCCAAAAGAAAAGACAGCAAAAAGGTCTTAAAAAAGATATTTCATTAGACTTATCATTTCTTAAAAGAGCAAAGAAAGAAGATGTTTTTACATTTACTCAAAGTTTATACTTGTTGAAAAGAGCAAACTTCACGAATGTTAGGGCTTTGTCAACTTTGCTTGAAAATACAGAAAATCCAGCAATGAGAGATATTGTCGAAGATATATTAAATGGTGTTGAATCTGGAGAATACATATATTCAACATTAGAATATTACAATCATTTATTCCCAGATATATATGTTGCAACAATAAAGGTTCGGAGAATTATCTGGTTCTCTTACAAATGCTTTATTCCAAGCAATGAATTACTTAGAAGAATCAGAAAAAACAGCTAAATCTCTTAGAAAAGCATTGGTTGGACCACTTCTTTCAGCGGGATTAATGTTAATTGGTACAATTGCGGGAGTATTAATTGGTGTGCCTATACTAGAAAATTTGTATGAGAGCATGGGATTACTAGATCAAATACCGCCAGCAACTCTTGCAGCATCACATTTTATAAAAGGTGCTATAAAATATTGGTATGTCACAGTAATTGTAATTAGTTCATTAGTAACAGCTTTTATAATGTGGAAATCTACAATACGTGGACAATACACTTGGGACATGTTTAAAATTAAAATGCCTTTATTCGGACGGACTTGTACTCAGACTGTCACTTCAAAAATTTTTCAAAGCTATGCAACTTAACTTAGCAAATAATGCTAAGTTACAAGATGCGATGGAAGTAAGTAAAGGAACAGTTAAAAACTATGTTATTTTATCAATCGTTGAATCATCGCAAGACAATTTACAACAAGGTGCATCTTGGGTTGAACCATTTGAAGCATTATCAAATATGCCAGCCATGGTTTTGGAAATGCTAAGAATAGGAATGGAAACAGATATCGTAGAAATGATAGATAAAATAGTTGAATATATATCAGATGATATTGCTATAACAATCGAAAGAACTGTAAAGGTATTGCCAGAAGTAAGTACAGCGATTATGGGAATAGTAATGATAGCATTCGTAGTTATAGTATTAACACCAATTATGCAAGTTTATATGGGATCATTCTTATTTGACGCATATATGTAAATGTTGATATATCAAGCAAATGTTACATAAGTGTAATACAGCTGTAACAATAATTTAATAAAAAAACTATTGCATTATAGAGTACTGTTTATTATACTTTAAAGTGTAAAAGGATTTTATGATTTATGTCAATATCGTGCGAGTATTTACATAATTCTAATTATAAAATCATTCATTGCCGTGTCTAGAGAAATTTTATACTCTACCAAATCGGCAATACTAGGGTAATCACTCTAGACAAAGCAAAAATAAAGGAGGATTTTTATTATGAAAAGAAATCAAAATGGTGTATCAATGATATCACTAGTTATTACAATCATTGTAATAATCATTTTGGCTGCTGTTGCATTCAGTTCTTCAACTGATACAATCACAAATGCAAACTTCTCAACATTCTCTAACAACGTTGGAGAAGTTAGAACAGCATTTAGCACAGTAGCAACGACAATAAAAGGACAAGAGGCACAAAACAATATTACAAGAACAGATGCTCAAGTATTTAACTTCGTAGCAAAGGGATCAGCATTATTTGATCCTTCAACCCAATCTGGAGAAAGAGAAAATTCTTGGCTTCCTAGAGCAATGGCTAGCTATTTAGCTTGTACACAAATAAGTGGAGAGTCAGCTGAAGAAATATTTGATATGAAGTTACCAAGAATCAGAGTTAATACTGATGCTGGTACAGGTATTGAATGTTCATATTTCGTAACAAGAGAAGGCGTTTTGTTCGTATGGCCTCCATATGAATATCAAGATGAATTATACGTTAATGAAACTACAAAATTGTTTTCTGGCGATGGCGTAACACCTTTAAAGGTTTCTACTAATGAAGCTACAGGTGCAGGCGTATATCGTGGTAATTATAAATTTAAGGTTGGAAACGTAACAATAGTAACAGGACTTATGGCTGATCTTACAGCTACTTTACCAGATACAATGCTAGGTTCACATGGTCATGCAGGAACTGCTACATTAAATCCAACAACAATGGATACTCTTCCAACTGTATTCTACACGGATGCAATTGGCGCAGCTAGTCCTCTTGGAGTAGAAGGAAATGTGTTATTTACAGCACAATAAACTGAAAACAAAATATATAATGTATTTTAAGCGACTTTTAATTAAGTCGCTTTTTTTGTTTCTTTGTTTAAGAAAAAGATTGCGGTATCATCTGTTTTAGTGTAAGTTAGTAGTATGGAGGAAGAAACAATATGAATGAAGAAATACTAAGAATAAATAATGAGGTTTTTATACATTTATTAGAAACGCAAAACTTTAAATCAAATATTGTATCAGCTTTTATATTAACTGACTTAAAAAAAGAAACAGCGACAATGAATGCATTAATTCCATCTGTACTTAAAAGAGGAACAAGTGATTGTAAAACAATGAAAGATATTGCTATAAAGATGGAAGAAATGTATGGTGCAATATTTGATGTGAGTATAGATAAACAAGGTGATCAGCAAGTAGTCGAGTTGTATATATCTACTATAGATAGCAAATTCTCGCTAAAAGGAGAAGATCTTTTAAAGGAAAGTTTGAAATTTATTTATGATGTTATGTATAACCCATATATAGAAAATGGAAAGTTTAGTAAAGCTTATGTTGATCAAGAAAAAGAAGCATTAAAAGAGCAAATAAAAAGTAAAATAAATGATAAGGCTGTATATGCCACAAACAGATGCATAGAAGAAATGTTTAAAAAAAGTTCATATAGTATATATAAATATGGAAGAGAAGAAGATTTAGAAAATATAAACGAAGAAAATTTATTTAACGCATATAAGGATTTATTAGGTTCTTCAGAAAAGCATTTTTATATTGCTGGAAACTTTGATAAAGAAGAAGTTGTAAGTTTCTTTAAAGAAAAATTTGAAGTTAAGGACGTTGAAAATTCTAAAATAATTAGGACAAGAAAAGATAATATACTAGTTTCAGAAGTTATTAAAGTAACAGAAAATATGGATGTTACACAAGGAAAATTAGTACTTGGTTATGATGTTGGCGTAGAATTAACACCAGAAAATTTATATAAAGTTCTTACATTTAATGCAATACTTCGGTTCATCTGCAAATTCTAAATTATTTCAAAATGTTCGTGAAAAAGCAAGTTTAGCATATACGGTCCGTTCTTCATATTTAAAACATAAAGGGGTATTATTGATAAGCGCTGGAATAGAATTAGATAAGTATAAAAAAGCATTAGATCTTATAAAGATACAAGTTGAAGATATGAAAAAACGGAAACTTTTCTGATGAAGATATAAAAGATGCTAAAGTATTTTTAAATAATTTATTTACATCATGTAAAGATGACCAAACAACTATGATAAATCTTAGCCTCGGACAGTTTATATATGGTGATCTAGATACAATTGAAGAAATGAATGAAGGTATAAATAATGTTACAAGAGAAGATATATTAGATATTGCTAATAAATTAAGTTTAGTAATGGAGTATTTTCTTACAAAAGGGGAATAAAATGATTTTTGAATGTTTAAATGAAAAAATATATTCTGAAAAACTAGATAATGGTTTACAAGTTATATTAATACCAAAAAAAGGTGGAATAAAAAAATATGCAGCTTATGCTACACATTTTGGATCTTTAAATTATGAATTTAAATCGATTGAAGATAGCGAAAATGTTGTAGTACCTGATGGGATTGCTCACTTTCTTGAACATAAGCTTTTTGAACAAGAAGATGGAGTAAATGCCTTAGATAAGCTTACAAAAATGGGGGCAAATCCTAATGCATATACTAGTTTTAATCACACTTCATATTTGTTTGAATGTACAGAAAACTTTTATGAAGTATTAAAAGCTTTAATGCAATTTGTTCAAAATCCATATTTAACAGAAGAAAATGTTGAAAAAGAAAAAGGTATTATTGGTCAAGAAATTCAGATGTATGATGACGATCCATCATGGCAATTATTTTTTGGCTTTTTGAATTCAATATATAAAAGTCATGCTATTACAAAAGATATAGCGGGAACTGTGGAAAGTATTTCAAAGATAACAAAAGATATATTATATAAATGTTATAACACATTTTACGACCCATCAAATATGGTACTTTGTGTTTGTGGAGATATTGATATAGATGAAACATTAAGGCTTATAAAAGAGAATGTAAAAGAACAAAAAATATTTTCAGACATTGATAGATTTTATGGCGAAGATGAGTCAAAAGATATTATAGCTATAAAAGAAAAGATAATGGATATAGGTACACCAATGTTTATGATGGGATTTAGAGATTTAGTAAATACTAAATCTCTAAAAGCTGGACTACCTGATGGTTTAAATGACACAATGAAATATGACGTAGCTATGCAAATATTACTTGAAATGCTAGTTGGACAAAGTTCAGATTTATATGAGAAGCTTTATAACGAAGGACTAATAACCAAAGAATTATCTATGGAATTTTCATCTGAAGAAAACTATGCTTTTAGTGCAATAAGTGGAGAAACAAATAATGTAAATGAAGTGGTTCATAAAATAAATGAAAGAATAAAAGAACTTAAGAAAGATGGTTTAAATGAAGCTGACTTTGAAAGAACAAAAAAGATGTTATATGGTAGATTTGTAAGAGGTTTTGAAGACGTATCTATGATTGCAAATTTATTTATTAATGATTTCTTTAGAGGAGTAAATTCAAGTAAATACGTTGATGTGTATAAAAATATAGATAAAGAATATGTAGAATATGTTATGAATAATCATTTTGATTTTAAAATGGAGTCAGTATCAATTATAAAAAATAAGGAGTAAGCGATGAAACCTATAATTTTTTTTGGTAAAGAAATATATATTGATCCAGTAGCACTTAAATTAGGTAATATAGAGATCTATTGGTATGGGATATTTATAGTTTCTGCAATTTTGTTATGCGTGCTATTAATCAAGAAAAATAAAGATACATATAATATAAAATATGATGACATAATTGATTTTTTACTTGGAGCAATAATTTCAGGTTTTATTGTCGCAAGAATATATTATATAGTATTTAATTTTAAATATTATATAGAAAGTCCGTTAGAGATAATAAAAATATGGAATGGTGGCCTTGCAATTTATGGTGGCATAATAGGTGCTGCAATATATGCATTTATATTTTGTAGAAAAAAGAAAATTAAGTTTTATGATTTAGCTGATTTATTACTTCCATATTTGGCGTTAGCACAAAGTATTGGCAGATGGGGAAACTTTGTAAATAGAGAAGCATATGGATATGAAACAAATTTGCCTTTGAAGATGGGAATATTTAATGACGCTACAAACGAATATATGTATGTGCATCCTACTTTCTTATATGAATCAATATGTACATTTATAATATTTATTATATTAAGACATGTATCAAAGAAAAGAAAATTTGAAGGACAGGTTTTATGGCTATATTTTATATTATATGGAGTTGCCAGAATGTATATTGAAAAATTAAGAACTGATTCATTAATGATAGGTGAATATAGAGTTTCAGAAGTTTTAAGTTTAATACTTATTATATTTTCTGTAGTAATGTATTTATATAATAAAAAAAGGCAAAAAAATAATTAAAGGTATTATTGACAAGTTTTAATAATATGTGGTAAATCTAAATTAATAGTAGGAAAATAATGGAGGGAATTATAAAATGGATGAGGAACTAATAGAAAAAATAGAAAATCTTAAGAATGCAATAACAACTGAAAAAATTGCACAATTATCTGATGAAGATTTGGAAAGAATTACAGGTCTTTTGGATGAACTTGAACAAATAATGGGAGAAAATTAGAAATAAAAATAAGGGTAAGTTTATGCTTTTTTGGCTGCATAGACTTATTTTTTTAATTTTATGACTTATTTTGCCTTGAAAATTATGTAAATTTGTGGTACAATATAGATGGATTTTAAGTGAAGGGGGAATAATAGGTATGGAGGGTAATCAAGCAATTTACCAACTCGAAGCGAATATAACCCAATTAAGAGAAGAAAAAATAAAATGGCCATTAGGCAGTCCTCAAAGAGAGAGGATATTAGATGAGCTAAGAGAATTAAAATCAGTATTACGTGAAGAGAGTAAATATAGAACAGAACAAGATAAATTAACAATCGACTATAGTAAATATGTTCGCACGTATAACACTATAGAAGAAATTGAAAGAGAGTTGGCAAATCCTAGTTTAACAGCAAGTAGAAGAAGTAGACTTACAGCTAAAAAAGATGATGCTTATACAAAGTTAGAGAGCACTGAACCTGGAGAAGGTATTACAGTGTCTAGTCTTGATGAACTAAAAGATAAAATTGAAGATGTAGCCTTTAAACGTAATGAATTAAATGGTGTGGTTGACCCTGAAATACTTAAAAGAGATAAAAAAGAATTAGAAAAAATTGAAAAATGTAATAACTATAGAAAATTACAATACAATTTAAATAGATTAGCAAGAGAAATAAAAGTGCTTAAAACATTGATGGATGAATTAAGTGCATTGCCAGATCCTTCATCAGAACGTGATGCAAAGCTAAGGGAAATAGAGGCACAAAAAGGTGTAATAAATAATGTAGGAACGAAGATAAAAGATCTTTCAACTATGCTTGATATTAAGGACATGACATTTGATTATGATAATCCTGATAAAATAAAAGGTGAAGATATAGATAAAGCAAAGGATGAAGTAAAAACAGCTAAAAAATTGGTTTTTGATGAACTTGGCAAAATGAGAAAAGATATTAAGAAAAATGTGGATTTAGGACGTAGAAAAAAGGAAATACTTGAAAAATACGGAATTTCTGATATTAAAAAATATGATAAAAACCCAGAAATTCTTAACGATAAAGTAATAGAGATTAAATCTAACTATGTACCTGGTAGAGTTATGAGAACAATGTCAGAAGATAGAAGAATAACGAGAGAAGAAAGTGCAAGTATGCCAGATAGTTCTTTGGACGAGGAAGTTCCAGAAACTTCTTCACCTAGAGGAACTGGTAGTGGAACACCATTAACACCTCCTTCAAGACCTAGTATGGCAGGTGTAGCTAGTAGATCAAATCCACCTACATTTAGTGGAACTAGAGGTGTTGGAACACCAACACCGCCTCCTGCTGGACGTTCAACAGCTGGTGGTATACCGGAGGCTGGCACAGCTACTAGAGGAGCTACAAGATCAGATGTAAATTTACCAGTGCCTTCACCAGGATATATACCTAGAACACAAGTTTTATATGAACAACCAATTGGATATAATCTACTAGAACAAGTTGAAGAACCTGGTAAACAAAGAATTGAAAATGGTAGAATATATAGATTTCAAAGAGAAGATGATAAATTAGTATATTTAAGTGAAGATATTGAACAATATACTAGTAAACCAGAAAAACAGCTTAGAAAAGAGATGCGCAATATAAGAAAACGTATTAAATCTGAACTTGGAAAAGAAGAATTTCGTAGATTATATGAAGAACTTAAAAAACAAGATAGTGTATTATCTGATTTCATGTCTGCTAATCCATTCACAAGAAGAGGAGCGGCAAATGATATTGTTGATGATATAAAAGATAACGCTGGAAATACAGGACATGTTCAAATGTTACTAGCTTTAAAATCATCTGTATTACCATCACAAATAGAGAGTGTTCTTAAAAGCACTAAAGAACCATATCCATATGAATCTGATTTAATATTGATACAAGAAAAAGGAAAACTTGGAATAAGGTCTAATGTGAAGATGTATGAAGAACCAGAACTTATGAAAATGAGAAGAAAGTATAATACTAAAAATAGAACTATTAATGAAGAACATTATACAACAGATGGAGTACTTAGACCATTTTCAATAGATGTTTCTGAAGAAACGTCTAGAAGATCAAGAAGAGATCCATCGAGGAATTCAAGCGGTATAGATGTATAAATTAATTTGAAAATATGTTGAAGAAACGAATCTTATATATAAGATTCGTTTCTTTATTTGATTCTGTGAATTTTCTTTAAAAAAAATTACAAAAATACTTGCTTTTGTGAAGAGAATATATTAGAATTTAATCAAAGGTGGGGAAAAGTGGTGGCAAGTGGTGAATAAATTTAACTAAGGAGGGATAGATATGCTAATAGGTGAGTATAGTCATACTATAGATGCTAAAGGCAGAATCATTGTCCCAGTTAAGTTTAGGAGCGAACTTGGTGAAAGATTTGTTCTTACGAAAGGTTTTGATGGTTGCTTATACGGATATTCACTTACTGAATGGGCATCTATTGAAGAAAAAATCAAGACACTACCTTTAATTACGGGAAAAGATGCAAGAAACTTTACAAGATTCTTCTTTTCATCAGCTATTGAATGTGAGTTAGATAGTCAAGGAAGGATATTGGTTTCACAAGGATTGAGAGAACATGCATCATTAGAAAAAGATTTAGTTATTATTGGTGTTTCATCTAGAATTGAAATATGGAGTAAAACTAAGTGGGAAGAATATAACAATAGTCAAGACTCAGAAGAAATTGCTGAAAAGATGACTTTGCTTGGAATTTAATTTGGTAGAAAGTTTACCGATTAAATATATACAAAAGAAAAAAATATTAAAGTACAAAAGAAAAATTTTTTAAAAACAAAAGAAAATCTATTCGATGCTAATGAGTGAGACATAAATTTTACAAAAGAAAAAAGTTATTAAAGTACAAAAGAAAAAAATTTACTAAAGAAAAATGACGAGGATGTCAAAGGTTAGAAAAGTTTAGCGGCCCTCCAAGGACCGCTAAAACTTTCTAAATGAAGTTTTAGAAAGTTGATGTGAAATTATATGGAATTTAAGCATGAACCAATAATGCTTGCAGAATGCATTGAAAACTTATCTATTAAGCCTAATGGAATATATGTGGATGGTACCATGGGAGGTGCAGGACATTCGTCGAAGATTATTGAAAGACTAAACAAAGACGGATTGCTGATTGGAATAGATAGAGATATGGAAGCAATCGAAACAAGCAAGAAAAAACTTTCAAATTATGAAAATATAAAATATGTTCATGGAGAACATGAAAACATAAAAGAGTACGTAAGAGAACTAGGCATAGAAAAAATTGATGGCGTACTTCTAGATTTGGGAATATCTTCTTATCAAATTGATGAAAAAGATAGGGGATTTAGCTATACAAAAGATGCTGTTTTAGATATGAGAATGGATCGCAGTAAAGGGATTTCAGCAAAAGATGTTATAAATAACTATAAACAAGAAGAACTCGAAAAAATCTTTTTTAAATATGGTGAAGAAAAGTTTTCAAAAAGGATAGCAGAAAAAATAATAAATCAAAGAAAAATAAAAGAAATAAATACAACATTTGAACTTGCAGATATTATTAGAAGTGCAGTACAAAAAGAAGCAATTAATTCATTCAAAAGAATCTTCCAAGCTCTAAGAATAGAAGTAAATGGAGAGCTAAAAAAACTAAAAGAAACAATTATAGACATTGTAGATATTTTAGAACTTGGCGGAAGGATTTGTATAATAACATTCCATTCGCTAGAGGATAGGATTGTTAAAGATACATATATTGAGTTACAAGGACGATGTACCTGTCCAAAGGATTTTCCAAAGTGCATTTGTGGATATAAGTCGTATGGAAAAATTATTACGAAAAAACCAATTATTCCATCAGAAGAAGAACAGGAAAGAAATCCGCGTTCAAAAAGTGCAAAACTTAGGGTATTTGAGAAAGGAACATTTAATCTTTGAAAGGGGTTTTTAGATGCCTGCTGTACAGTATAATTACGATTATTATGGATATGCAAGATCTGAGCGAGGAGCTGTTAAAACGGCGCCTCGCGTTAGCACGTCAAAAAGTACTACTAAGAATACAAAAAAAGGAGTACCAGCAAGCAAAATTGAATTAAAAACAAAAACCACACGTGATATTACAAAAAAATCAACAAGAATTGCAACAAAAGAAGTTGTTGGAAAACAAAAAACGCATATAGCAAATAAACCAAAAGAAATGACATTAAAAAAACCGAAGCTTTCTGCAAAACAAAAAGTTGAAGAAGCAAAGGCCACCCTTAAAAATGTAACCTATGCAGCTACTTTGTTTGCATTGTTATTTCTAATTTCCTATAGATCTTCGATGATTAATGAATCTTTTAATGCACTTGGTAAAATGAAAAATAAACTTGAAAATGTAGAAATATTAAATTCACAGCTCGAATCAGACATACAGACAAGAACAGATTTATCATATATAGAATCATATGCTAAATATCAGTTAGGTATGCAAAAACCTAAAGATTCACAGATACAAAAAATAGTAATAGCAAAAGAAGACAAGATTTCTACACCTGTTGTTATAGAAGAAGATGAAAATAACTTCATGGAAAAATTGTGGAAAGATTTTCTAAATGTTATAGATTAATGGTATTATGTTACATAAGTCGAATTTGTCATAAGCTCCTCTTTTACCTTAAGTAAAACGGGAGCTTTTTGTAAGCAAAGATAAATTTAATAAAATTATGGAAATATATTAGTCATTAATATATAATAATATATATTTATCAAGTGTTTTGGGGGTGAAAATAGTTTGGATAAAACAAAATCTGAAATAAAATATAGAATAAATATTGTTTTAATTATTTTTATGTTTTTATTACTTGTTTTAATAGCTAGAATGTTTTATTGGCAAATAATTCGTGGAAAAGAAATGAAAGAACAATCATATGCTCAACAAACTAAAAATAGAATAATAAGCCCGAAACGTGGTGTTATATATGATAGAAATGGAGAAGTACTTGCAGAAAGTATTAATGTTGAAACTCTAAGTGTAACCCCTAAAAATATTAAAGATGAAAACAAAGAAAAAACAGCAAAGGGACTTGCTGAACTATTAGGTTTAGATTATGAAACTATTTTAGAAAAAACCAAAAAAAATACTGCAGATGAAATTATTGCAAAGAAGCTGGATAAAACTACAACGGATCAAATTAGAGAATGGATTTCAAAAGAAAAAATTACTGGAATAAATATATATGAAGATATAAGCAGATATTACCCTAATGGTGCACTTTTATCACACGTGCTTGGTTTTTGTGGAACGGATAATCAGGGATTAGAAGGAATTGAAGTTCAATACGAAAGCATATTAAAAGGTATACCTGGTCAGTTGATTGTAGGAATAGACGCAGTTGGAAATGAATTGCCACTAAATGATGAAAAATATATTGCATCTGAAGATGGACTTAATCTTGTACTAACTATAGATGAAATGATTCAATATATAACCGAAAAGTATTTAGAACAAGCAGTTAAAGATAATAATCCAGATTTTGCAGCGTGTACTATAATAGATCCTAAAACAGGAGATATCTTAGCTATGGCTGTTGCACCAGATTATAATCCAAATGAACCATTTTTACCGGTTACTAGCAAGATGCAAAGTGACTGGACAAAGATGACATCAGCTGAGAAAACAAAAGAGTTACAAAATATATGGAGAAACAAAACAATAACTGATGCATTTGAACCAGGTTCAATTTTTAAAACTATTACTGCAGGAATAGCTCTTGAAGAAGGTATTGTAAAAAATATCGATGCAGTTAATTTTACTTGTAATGGTTATTTAAAAATTGAAGGTTGGGATATAAGATGTTGGAGACACTATAATCCACACGGAAAACAAAGCTTAAGACAAGGAATAATGAATTCTTGTAATCCAGTAGCAATGAGTCTAGCATTTAATATTGGAAAAGAAAGATACTATGAATATTTATCTGCGCTTGGAATATCGAGAAGAACAGGAATAGATCTACCGCGGAGAAGTTAATGGAATTATACATACTATTCAAAATGTAACAGATTCAACACTTGCAACAGCTTCTTTTGGTCAAGGGTTTACACTTACACAACTTAATATGATTAATGCTATTTCTGTATTTGGAAATAAAGGTATATTAATGAAGCCAAGAATTGTATCAAAAATAACTAATTCAGATGGTACAATAGTACAAGAAATAGAGCCTACATTTGTAAAACAAGTTTTTTCTGAGGAAACTGCAAATTCAGTTTTAGAAATAATGGAAAGTGTTGTTTCGGACGGAACAGGAAGAAATGGGCAAGTAAAAGGTTATTATATAGCGGGAAAAACAAGTACTGCTGAGCAAGGAAGAGGAGATGACACAACTTATACGGCATCATTTGTTGCTCTTGCACCAGCATCGGATCCAAAAGTTGCAATAATAGTAAGTATTGCAAATCCAAGCGGAACTTTAGGACACCAAGGTAGTGCAATATGTGCACCAGTGGCAGCTAATATTTTAACTGAAGTATTAGAATATATGGAAGTTAAAAAAGATTACTCATTAGAAGATACAACTAAGAAAGTTGAAATACCTGATGTAACAAATAGAACTATTGGTGAAGCAATAAGAATATTAAATTCAGCTGGACTAAAATACAGCGTGGACAATTCAAATGCAAACTTAATAGTAACAGCACAAATGCCTGCAGCGGGTGAGAAACTAGCTGAAAAATCTTTAGTAAAATTATATATTGAAGGTAATGATACAAGATTTAATACTATAGTACCAAATGTATTAAATATTGATATGGTTACTGCAACTAAAAAATTATCTGATGCAAACCTTAATATAAAAATTTCTGGAAGTGGAATGTCTGCACTTCAAGATCCAAAACCACGGTACTAGCGTAGAGCAGGGAACAGTAGTCAGAGTAGAATTTAGAAAAGTTGGAATTGATGTTGAATAATCAGTAATGATTTTCAATATAAAGGAAAGTAAGTGGCAAGCTGTAATTACAGCTGCTTCGAAAATTTATTTTTTATGTGGTGATTAAATTGGTTACTACGAGGAAGGTGAAAAGTTATGAAATTATCAAAAGTATTGGCAGGAATCACAGACATTAGTTTGAGTAGAAACGATGATATTGAGATTAACCAAATTAGATGTGATTCAAGACTTGTGGAAAAAGGAGATATGTTTGTTGCAATCATCGGTTTTAAAACTAATGGACACGAATATATTGAAATGGCTTTGGAAAAAGGTGCAAGTGTCATTGCAGTTCAAGAAGGACAATTTGATACATCAATAGTTCCAGAAAACATTACAATTATAACAGCAAAAGACACAAGAAAATTATTAGCACTTTCAGCATGCAACTATTATGACAATCCATCAAGACAGTTTAGACTAATTGGAGTGACTGGAACAAAAGGCAAAACAACAACAACATATATGATAAAAAGTATATTAGAAAAAGCTGGAAAGAAAGTTGGATTAATAGGAACTATAGCAAATTATATTGGAGATAGGGTAATAGAAGCAGAAAGAACAACGCCAGAAAGTATTGATCTTCAAAAAATGTTTAGAGAAATGGCAGATACAAAAGTTGATGTGGTTGTTATGGAAGTTTCATCACATTCATTAGAGTTAGACAGAGTATTAGGAGTAACATTTGACATAGCGGTATATACAAATTTATCTCAAGATCATTTAGACTTTCACAAAACATTTGATAATTATTTAAGAGCAAAAGCAAAACTTTTTAATATGGCTAAAGAAGGATTTGTAAACTCAGATGATATGTATTCTAGAAAATTGATGGATTTAGTAACGTGCCCAATTACTACTTATGGTATAGATAACAATCCATTTGTTTGTGCAAGAGATATAATAATAACAAATAGTTACTCAGATTTTAAAATGCCATTTAATAAAGTTATTCAAAGAATTAAGGTTGGTATTCCAGGAAGATTTACTGTATATAATGCACTTGCGGCAATATGTGTATGTATTAGGCTTGGATGTGGTGTTGAAAATATATTAGAAGGATTAGAAAGTTTAAGAGTGCCAGGCAGATCAGAAATTGTTCCAACTGTTAGAAATTTTACAGTTATGGTAGATTTTGCTCACACACCAGATAGTTTAGAAAATATATTAAAAGCATCGAAGGTATACACAAAAGGAAAAATAATATGTGTATTTGGATGTGGTGGCGATAGGGATACTGCTAAAAGACCTATGATGGGTGAGATTGCAGGACGACTTGCAGCTTTTACCGTAATAACATCTGACAATCCAAGAAGTGAGAAACCAGAAGAAATTACAAGACAAATTGAAGAAGGAATAAAGAAAACAAGTGGCAAATATAAGGTAATAGTAGATAGAAAAAAAGCTATTGAGTATGCATTAAGACAAGCAAGTAAGAACGATCTTATTTTAGTTGCTGGTAAGGGTCATGAAACATATCAAGAAATAAACGGAGAAAAACATCATTTTGATGATAGAGAAGTTGTATTAGAAGCAGTAAAAAAATTACCAGAATCAAAAGATAAATCTTTATATGCTTGGTAGACAATTACTATTCGATTTTTTAAAATAGAATTTAGAGGATGTGTAAAAATTGATTGAAAAGATTAAAAATCTTATAGAAAATTCATCAGTGGAAATAGATGGGCTCATATTATCTTTTGTTTTAACAGTTATATTTGGATTAATAATTATACCAATGTTAAAGAAATTTAAGATAGGACAAGTTGTTAGAGATTATGGACCAAAAGAGCATCTAAAGAAAAATGGTACACCAACTATGGGTGGGGTTATAATGCTGTTATCTATAATAATTGTATCAGTTATTGTTTCGTTCAAGTATCCAAGTGTTTTGCCAGTTGCACTAGTAACTTTAGGATATGGAATAATAGGATTTATAGATGACTATATAAAATTAATTTTGAAAAATCCAGAAGGACTTAAACCATCTCTAAAGATTTTGGGATTAATAATTGTAGCAACAATATTTGTTTTATATTTAACTTTTATAAATTTTGGAACAGAAACATATATTCCAATTTTTAAAACATATATAACAATGCCAATATACTTATATATTCCTTTTGCAGTATTTATTATACTTTCATGTACAAATAGTTTGAATCTAACGGACGGCTTAGATGGTTTGGCTGCAGGTGTAACAGCAATTATTATGATTTTCTTTACAATTGCTGCAATATTGTTTCAAGACAAAGCAATGTCTGCATATTCGTCAATTGTAACTGGTGCAACAATAGGTTTTTTAATATTTAATATGAAACCAGCGAAAGTTTTTATGGGTGATACTGGTTCACTTGCTCTTGGTGGAGCTTTTTGTAGTGTTGCTCTGATGTTAAAAATGCCACTTATAATAATAGTGGTTGCAGGAGTATGCGTTATAGAGGCGATATCTGTAATATTACAAATAGCTTATTTTAAAATATCAAAAGGAAAAAGATTATTTAAAATGGCACCAATACATCATCATTTTGAACTTTCACGGAGTAAAAGAAAGTACAATAGTTTTTGCTTTTTGGTCAGTAACAGTATTACTTGCTATACTTGCGTTAATGATAATATAATTCGGGAGGTGAAGGACAATAGCTACGAAAGAACTTGTGGTTAAAGATGAACAAAGACTAAAAAAAATTAAGAAAAGAAAAAAGCCAGACATTGTGCTTTTGATAACAGTTTTTATTTTGCTTGCACTAGGTTTAATAATGGTTCTTAGTGCTAGTGCTCCGAGTGCTTTAATATATGAAGGAGATAGTTATTATTTTTTTAAAAGCCAACTCAAAAATGCAATTGTTGGAATTATAGGGATGATTATATTATCATTTATTAATTATAAATTATTTAAAGGAAGATTGGCAGATTTCGCTATAATCGTATCAATAATTTTGCTTGCACTTGTGCTTGTACCAGGAATAGGAGTTACTGTAAAAGGAGCAACAAGATGGGTAAATCTTGGGTTTGTTTTTCAACCTTCAGAAATCATGAAAATTTCTCTAATTGTTTTCTTGGCAGCAAAACTTTCAAAAGATCCACAAAAAAACAAAAAACTTATAACTGGAATTGGTCCGTTATTATTAGTTATATTGGTAATTACTATATTACTATATAAAGAACCACATATGAGTGCAATAGGAATTATTCTTGCTGTATCATTTATAATAATATTTGCTGGAGGAATGAAGTTATCTCATGTACTTACTGTTATACCAACAGGAATATTTGTTGGTATTTGGTATTTACTACAAGAAGAATATAGAGTAAAAAGATTATTATATATATTTAATCCTTGGGAGGATATTTTAGATTCAGGGTGGCAAGCTGTACAATCACTTTATGCAGTTGGTTCTGGAGGATTATTTGGAGTAGGACTTCGGAAACAGTACACAAAAATATATGTATATACCAGAACCACATAATGATTTTATATTTGCTATATGGTCAGAGGAGTTTGGATTTATTGGTGTAATACTTGTAATATTATTATTTGCAATTCTTATTTGGAGAGGGCTAACAATTGCTATGAACGCTAAAGACATGTTTGGGTCATTACTTGCATTGGGAATAACATCTTTGATTGCAATTCAAGTAATATTAAATATAGCAATAGTATCTGCTACATTCCCAGTAACAGGAATACCATTACCATTCTTTAGTGCTGGAGGAACAGCCCTTGTTATAATTCTTATGTCCTGTGGAGTATTATTAAATATTTCTAAACAGGCAAAAAATTAAAAATTAATATATAAAAAGCTATATAAGAAAATCTTATATAGCTTTTTATATTAAAATCTATTCTTATATGTACACTTTTTACACAGCTCTTCAACTGCAATTCTGTTTTTGAAACCTTCAATTATTTTTTGTGACCTATTAGAATTAATTATATTTTCTAAATTTTCATTTAAAATATTTCCTAAAGTTATATCACCATTAT
Source organism: uncultured Eubacteriales bacterium (assembly GCA_964572605.1). Lineage (GTDB taxonomy): Bacteria > Bacillota > Clostridia > TANB77 > UBA1234 > UBA1234. Next base: position 9,979 of record CAZNFG010000004.1, on the reverse strand, counting down.
TATCTAGACAACAAGGAACAACGGTGCCATCAACTAGTATTCCAATCTGATTGTTTAACCCATAGCAAAAGCCGTTTGATGTGCTAGATGATGTAATATCTGGCCAACTAAATTTATCTTGTATCGATAAAAAAACATTTTTCTTTAAAGTAAAATTTTGAAAGTCATTTGGAAAATTATTTATATTAAATTCTTTTTTTATTAAATCTAATGCTTCTTTATTTTCCGATACATTCCAAATTCTAAAGTTTATAATGCAATCATTTATTTTTTTACATGTCTTAATAATTTTCAAATCATTTGTAGCATGAAAAGATATATTAATTTGTCTTAAATATTTTGTGATATCTAAATGTTCTTCTAGCAGTGTTGCATTTGTTGTAAGGTTTATTTTAAATCCGTTATTAAAGGCTAGTTTTACAAAATCATCAAACTTAGGATGAATAAGTGGCTCTCCTTTAACGTGCATATAAATATGATCTGTGTACGGTTTTATTTTTAAAAGTACATTTTTAAATTCATCTTCGGTCATGAATCTATTTTCACGATTATGTGGCACACAAAAGTCACAGGATAAATTACATACATTTGTTATTTCAATATATATTTTTTTAAAACGCATAAATTCACCTCATATGCTTTTTGCTATCAATTCTGCATTTAGTCCAAACTCTTGTTCTATTTCAGCTGTTGATCCGTGTTTTATAAATTCATCTGGATATGCAAAAAACTTTTTCATTTCTACATCTTCATTTAATATTAAATCCTTTATTACACTTGCAAGTCCTCCATTTATAACGTTATCTTCTATTGTAATTACTTTTTTTGTTTTTCTTATTGAGGTTAATATGGTTGTTTTATCTACCGGTTTTAAAAATCTTGCATTTATTACTTCGGCATCAATATTTCTTTTTGATAAAATATCAGATACATCAAGTGCAGTTTTTACTGTCTTGCCAAAACCTATTATTGTTAAATCTTTACCTTGTTTTAAAATTTCTGCAGAGCATAGGTTAATGCTTTTTGATTTATCCTTGTTTTTAATAAGTTCTTCTGTGTATCCATCACGAGGATATCTAATTGCAATAGGACCGTTATACGAAACTGCAAATCTTAGCATTCTAGATAATTCCTCACCATCTTTAGGCGCCATTATTACCATGTTTGGAATGTGAGAAAGAAAAGATAAATCATATATTCCATTATGAGTTTCACCATCAGTACCAACAATTCCAGCACGATCTATTGCAAAAATGATATGTGCATTTTGAAGTGCAACATCGTGAATAATTTCATCATATGCACGTTGTAAAAAAGTAGAGTAGACTGCAAAGATTGGAATATATCCTTGTACAGCAAGACCTGATGCAAATGTCACAGCATGACCTTCCGCAATACCAACATCAAAAAATCTATTGGGATACTTTTCACTGAATTCTTTTAAACCAACACCAGATGTCATAGCAGCAGTTATAGCGACAACTTTATTATTATCTTCTGCAATATCTAAAAGTTCTTTACCAAATCGTTTTGAATATGACATACCATTGTTAGATAAAAGTTCGCCAGTTTCTTTGTTGAATTTGCCAACTCCATGAAAAATATCTGGATTTTTTTCAGCAGGTTCATATCCTTTTCCTTTTTTTGTTACGACATGAACTAAAACAGGTTTTTTTACTTTTTTTGCACGTTTTAAAATATTAATTAAATCATTAATATCATGACCATCAATTGGTCCTAAATAAGTAAATCCAAACTGCTCAAATAAAACACTTCGAGGAAGTAGTATATGTCTTAATCCGTTCTTAAAAGTCTCTGTAAAGTTAATTAAAAACTTTCCAATCAAAGGTATATAAGAAAGAAATTTCTTAACATTTCTTTTACTACTCGTATAAAAACTATTAGAGCGAATAGTATTTAAATATGAAGAAAGGTTTCCAACGCTTGGAGAAATAGACATTTGATTATCATTTAGAACAACAATCAAGTTTGTATTTTCAATTTTAGCATTATTTAAACCTTCAAATGCAAGACCTCCGGTTAAAGCACCATCACCAATAACTGCGATTGTGTAGTCGTTTTTTCCACTTAATTTATTTGCTGTTGCAATACCAAGAGCAGAAGAAATAGATGTGCTGCTATGGCCAGTATTAAAAACATCATGCATACTTTCTCTTGTTTTTGGAAAGCCACTAATACCATCTAATTGCCTTAATGTATTAAATTTGTTTTTTCTACCAGTTAAGATTTTGTGGACATAGCATTGATGTCCAACATCAAAAATAATTTTGTCTTTTGGAGAGTTGAAAACATGATGTAGTGCAATTGTAAGTTCAACAACACCCAAATTAGGCGCTAAATGGCCACCGGTTTTTGAAACATTTTCCACAAGAAAATCTCTAATATTTTGAGATAGTTCAGGAAGCTTATTTTTTTCTATTTTTTTAAAATCTTCTAAATTGTTAATATTATCTAATATATTTGACATAAAATCACCGAAGAAAGTATATCATGTATCAAAAAAAGATGCAAGAATTAGGCTTAGAATTACCAGTCCTTCAATAGTAATTTTCTTGTTTCTTGGCACATGGTTGCATATCTAGATATCATAGTATATAATCCGAATTAAGGTGAGGTAATATGAGTAGAGATTTTGTGCATTTACATGTACATACGGAATATAGCCTTCTAGATGGGGCAAATAGAATAAAAGATTTGGTAAAAAGAGTAAAAGAACTTGGTATGAGTGCAATTGCTATGACTGATCATGGTGCTATGTATGGGGCGGTAGATTTTTACAAAGAATGCAAAAAGAATGACATAAAACCAATTATTGGATGTGAAGTATATGTTGCGCCAAGAACTAGGTTCGATAAAGATGCAAGTATTGATGATAGACCTGGGCATTTAATACTTATTGCAAAAGATAATGAAGGATACGAGAACCTAATGAAGCTTGTATCATTATCTTTTTTAGAAGGTTTTTATTATAAACCAAGGGTTGATTTAGAAATATTAAAAAAATATAGTAAAGGGCTTATTGCTAGCAGTGCTTGTCTAGCTGGATTTATAAATAGAGCAATATTATCTGATAACTATGAAAAAGCCAAAGAAATTGCAAATCAATATATCGATATTTTCGGAAAAGACGATTTTTATATAGAACTTCAACATAATGGATTAAAAGAACAAGTGCTTGCTAATCAAAAACTTATTAAGCTTGCAAGAGAATTAAATCTTAAGATGATAGCAACAAACGATGCCCATTATTTAAAAAGAGAAGACAGCTATAGTCATGAAGTTTTACTTTGTGTTCAAACTGGTAAAAAAATGACTGATGAAGATAGAATGAGAATGGGCTCAGACGAGTTCTATATAAAATCTCCTGAAGAGATGGAAGAAAATTTCAAAGAATTTCCAGAATGTTTAGATAATACGGTTGAAATTGCAAATAAGTGTAATGTTACTCTTGAATTCGGTCATACGATTCTTCCAAATTTCACAACACCAAATAACGAAGACCATTATACATATTTAAAAAAACTAGCATATGATGGATTAGTTAATAGATTCTATTTGGATTTAGAAGAAGATAGATGTAAAACACTTGAAAATAAGGTGGAAGGAATAAGATGTTGTAGACAAGATTTATATGACAGAATGGAATATGAACTTTCTGTTATAAATAAAATGGGATACGTAGATTATTTTTTGATTGTATGGGACTTTATAAGATTTGCAAAGGATAATGATATTCCAGTTGGCCCACGGTAGAGGTTCAGGAGCAGGAAGTCTTGTAGCATATTGTGTGGAAATTACTGATATTGATCCAATTAAGTATAATCTTATTTTTGAAAGATTTTTAAATCCAGAAAGAATAAGTATGCCTGATTTTGATATCGATTTTTGCTATGAGAGAAGGCAAGAAGTTATAGATTATGTGTGTCAAAAATATGGTCATGATCATGTTGCACAAATTATTACATTTGGAACTATGGCAGCGCGAGGAGTTATTAGAGATGTTGCTAGAGCTCTAAATGTGCCATATGCAAAAGCAGATTTAATCTCGAAGAATGTTCCTATGGAAGTACATATGACTTTAGATAAAGCTATAGAAATGAATCCGGAACTAAAGAAAATGTATGAAGAAGAAGCAGATGTAAAAGAAATAATAGATATTTCTAGAAAATTAGAAGGACTACCAAGACATGCATCAACACATGCAGCAGGTGTTGTAATTACAAAAGATCCTGTTGATACATACGTTCCGTTATATAAAAATGAAAACATTATTTCAACTCAATACACAATGACAGTACTAGAAGATTTAGGACTTCTTAAAATGGATTTTTTGGGATTAAGAACATTGACAGTTATAAAAGATGCAATAGATATGGTTAGACAAAATCGTGGTATAGAAGTAAAATACGATAAAAATATGAGTGATCAAAAAGTGTATAAACAATGGTCAGAAGGAAACACATCAGGAATATTTCAGTTTGAAAGTGGTGGCATGACATCATTTATGAAAGAGTTAAAACCAGACTGTTTGGAAGATTTGATAGCTGGTGTTTCACTTTATAGACCGGGACCGATGGATCAAATTCCTAGATATATAAAAGGAAAAAATGATCATAATAAGACAGAATATACACACCCAGCACTTAAAGAAATTTTAAGTGTTACTTATGGATGTATGGTATATCAAGAACAAGTAATGCAAATTGTTAGAGACTTGGGTGGGTATTCACTTGGTAGAGCTGATTTAGTTCGTCGCGCAATGGGTAAAAAGAAACTAGATGTAATGGCAGAAGAAAGAAAAAATTTTATATATGGACTTGTAGATGAAAATGAAAATGTAATAATACCAGGAGCAATTAGAAATGGTGTTGATGAAAAATCTGCAAATCAAATATTTGACGAAATGGCTGAATTTGCAAAGTATGCATTCAACAAATCACATGCAGCTTGTTATGCAGTTGTTGCCTATAGAACGGCATATCTTAAAACATATTATCCTACAGAGTTTTTTGCAGCATTGTTAAATAGTTTTTTAACTACACAAAGTAGAATAACAGCATATATAAATGAATGCAAAAAGACAAATATTGAAATCTTAAGACCAGATATTAATAAAAGTTATAGCAAATTCATAGTAGATAAAGACAAAATAATATTTGGACTTGCTGCTATAAAAAATGTTGGTGCGGGAGCAATTGACTCTATAACTGAAGAAAGAGATATTAATGGTAAATTTACTGATTTCATAGATTTTTGTAAGAGAGTAAATCCAGAAGAGGTTAATAAAAAATGCATTGAAAGTTTAATAAAAGCAGGTGTGTTTGATTCATTAAATGAAAATAGAGCAACACTACTTGAATCTTATGAAGATTTGTTAGATGCAATAAACAGTGATAAAAAGAAATCATTAAATGGACAAATAAACATGTTCGATATTGGCAAAGAAAATTCGGAAATTAAAGAAACTTTATACAAGTTAAACAAGATAGAAGAATTACCTAAAAAAGAATTATTATTCATGGAAAAAGAAGTGCTTGGATTATACATTTCAGGACACCCATTAGACAATTACGCGTCATATATTATAGATTATTCTACAATAAAAAGCACTGAATTAACTATTGGTGGAGAATTAGATAGCGAAATAGAACTAGATGTAATACAAAATCTTGATGGGAAAAATGTTAAAATTATTGGAATTATTAGTGCTATAAAGACAAAAATAACAAAGAGTAATGAGTTGATGGCTTTTGTTACAATTGAAGATTTGTATGGAAGTATTAATCTAATTGCTTTTCCAAAGACATATGCAGAATATAGAGGAGAGCTTAAGGAAGATAATATTATAAAAATTAGTGGAAGGGTTAGCGTAAAAGAAGAAGAGGCAAATATAATAATATTAAAAGTTGAAAATTTTGATACAAATGTACAAAATAAGGAAAAACCTTTATTGATTCAAAATAGATTTGATAATAAAGTAAAAAAGATTATATTAACAATTCCAACAGAAAAAAGTGAAGAAGAGTTAAAGAGTTTGCGTGAATTAATAAAAGAAATTACGAATCAAAAAGGAAATGTTGATGTTGAAATAGTAAGTAAAGACACAAGAAAGATATTTAATATGTTTATAAATGATGAAATATATGAAAGATTAGAAAAACAAGTTGGTTCAAAAAACATATTATTAATTGAAAAAAACTAAAATATCCTTGAAAAACGGTAATTTTAAAATTATAATTAAAGTTGTGTATAATATAAAAAGAGAGAGGAGTATTAAATATGGAAGAAGAAAACATTCAAGTAGAGGCTAAACAAGAGGAAAACGTTGTTACAGAAACAAAAGAAAATGGTTCAAAAAAGAAAAGAGGTATGGGTGTTTTTGTCGCAATAATTACTGTGATTGCTTTAGTTGCACTTGGTACGTTTACAGTATTTGCATTTGGAGGTAAACCTGCAGATAAATTAAATAGAATAATATTAGAAAATGATTTATCTGATATTTCTGAAGAAATAATTGAAGAAATAAAGAACAATAAATCTATTACAACGACAGTAAAATTTGATACAGTAAATCTTGCTACATTTTTTGGCAATGAATTTGATATTGGTGTTGTTGGATTAAAAAATAAGTTTTTAATTGATGGTCAAAATGCATCTGGAAGATCTTCGCTAATACTTGATGATAAAGAAATTGCAAGCATGGATTATGCTAAAACAGGTGAATTATATGGTTTCACGATTGAAGGTTTGATGGAAAAATATTTAACTTTAGAAAACAAAGACTTAAAAGATTTATATAGAAGATTTGAACCTAACATGAGTGAAGAAGAACTTGCTATGATTCCTGATAAAATTACATTTTCATATGAAGATCTAGATACGATTAACGAATTCAAAACAGTATTTGAAAAATATAAGCCGGTTTTCAAAGATTTCATAAATAAAAATACAACAGTCGAAAAAAATGTTAAGATAACACTTGGCGAAACTGAAGTAACAACAAAAAAATATAGTGTAGTAATAACAAATGAAAATGCATTCAAAATGATTGCAAATGTTTTGAAAGTAGTAGAAAATGATAAAGAATTATTTGAATTAGTTAAAAAATATGAAGGATCATATTATGATACATTTGAAGAATGGCAAGAAGGAGTAAAAGCTGATAGAGAAGAATTAGAAGCACAAAATGAAGCAGGAGAATTTGAGCCAGGGACTATTCTACTTGATATATACGAAAATAAAGGAAAAGTAGTTAGAATATTGGCAAATATGAAAGATTTTTCTGATTCGAATGAAGAGATAATTATTATGGACACATTTAAGAAAGGTAATACAACTTCATTAGAAATAAAAACAATTACAAGTGGAGATAATAGTTTAGAAAACACATTTACCTTGAATATTGAAAAAAATGGCACAAAATATATTGGTAAAACAAGCGTTAAAATAAAAGACAATGATTTATATATGGTAATAGATCTTCTTGCGTTTGATTGCGAATTTAATAAAGCGTTAGACGGTGAAATTGTAAAACTTTCATCAGAAAATACCCTTATAATTAATACAGCAACAGACGAAGAAGTAAATGCTTTGAATGAAGAAGTTAACAATAATCTTGAGACATACTTAAATACAGTTATGGAAAGACTTCCAGAAAATCTTCAAACTCTTTTAATGGGACTTTCATCAGGAGGAAATACTTCAGATTCTGAATATAATTATGACGATGAATATGAATATGATTCTGAATATGATTATGATTCTGAATATGATTATGACTATGACTATGACTATGATTATGAGGATGACTATGATTATGAAGATGAATATGATTCTGAATATGATTATGATTATGACTATAACTACGATGACTATGAGTACGATTATAATTATTAAAAATTAATATATAGATATTGACAAAAATAATAAGAAGTAATATTATAAATTAGCACTCTAATAAATAGAGTGCTAATTCTTTTTTTAGGAGGGAATCTTATGATTAAACCATTATCAGACAGAGTTGTATTAAGACTTATAGAAACAGAGGAAACTACTAAAAGTGGAATTCTACTTGCGTCAAATAGCAAAGAAAAACCACATGTTGCAGAAGTTGTTGCTGTTGGACCAGGTGGACTAATAGACGGCAAAGAGGTTAAGATGCAACTTGTAGTTGGAGATAGAGTTATCTTCTCAAAATATGCTGGAACAGAAATAAAATACGACGAAATTGACTATGTAATAGTTCGTCAAGATGATGTTTTAGCGGTTGTTAAATAAAAGACATTTCATAAAAGAAAAGGGGGTAGTTTTAGATGAGCAAAGTTATTTTATATGGTGAAGATGCAAGAAAAGCTTTAGAAAGAGGAGTAAACGAGCTTGCAAATACAGTAAAGGTAACGCTAGGACCAAAAGGAAGAAATGTAGTTTTAGATAAAAAATATGGTGCGCCACTTATAACAAATGATGGAGTTACAATAGCAAAAGAAATAGATTTGGAAGATCCGTTTGAAAATATGGGAGCACAACTTGTTAAAGAAGTTTCTACAAAAACAAATGATGTCGCAGGTGATGGAACCACAACGGCAACAGTTTTAGCTCAAGCAATAATAAGAGAAGGTATAAAAAATGTTGCTGCAGGTGCTAATCCTATAATAATGAAAAAAGGAATAACGAAAGCAATAGACGTAGCTGTAGAATCAATCAAATCAAATAGTACAAAGATAAATGGAAAAGAAGATATAGCAAAAGTTGCTGCAATCTCTGCAAATGATGAAACAATTGGAACATTAATTGCAGATGCAATGGAAAAAGTTTCTAATGACGGTGTAATTACTATTGAAGAATCAAAAACAATGGGAACAAATTTAAGTGTTGTTGAAGGAATGCAATTTAATAAAGGTTATATTTCTCCATACATGGTAACAGATACAGATAAGATGGAAGCAATTATGGATGATCCATACATATTAATTACAGATAAGAAAATCACTAACATTCAAGAAATCTTGCCAATACTTGAGAAAATAGTTCAACAAGGTAAAAAGTTTGTTATAATTGCAGACGATCTTGAAGGCGATGCATTAACAACATTAGTACTTAATAAATTAAGAGGAACATTTTCATGTGTTGCAATAAAAGCTCCAGGATATGGTGACAAAAGAAAAGAGATGCTTAGAGATATAGCAACTTTAACTGGTGGAGAAGTTATAACAGATGAGTTAGGATTAGATTTAAAAGAAGTTGAAATTGGACAATTAGGAAAAGCAAGACAAGTAAAAGTAGAAAAAGAAAATACAATTATCGTAGATGGTGCTGGAGATAAGAAAGCAATAGAAGAAAGAGTAAAACAAATCAGAAGCGAGCTAGAAAGAACCGAATCTTCATATGATAAAGAAAAATTACAAGAAAGACTTGCAAAACTAGTTGGTGGTGTTGCTGTTATTGAAGTTGGTGCAGCAACAGAAGTTGAAATGAAAGAAAAGAAATTAAGAATAGAAGATGCGCTTTCTGCAACAAGAGCTGCTGTAGAAGAAGGCATTGTAGCCGGTGGAGGAACAGCGTATGTAAATGCTATGACAGAAGTTGAAAAACTTTTAGATACAGTAGATGGTGATGAAAAGACAGGTATTAAAACCATACTTGTGGCACTTTCAGAACCTCTTAAACAAATTGTATTTAATGCAGGATTAGAGGGTAGTGTAATATTAGATAAAGTAAAGAGAGAAAAAGTGGGTGTTGGTTTTGATGTACTAAACGAAAAGTATGTTGACATGAAAAAAGAAGGAATAATAGACCCAACTAAAGTTACAAGAACAGCACTTCAAAATGCTGCAAGTATAGCATCAATGGTATTAACAACTGAGAGATTAGTAGCAGAAAAGAAAGAAGAAAAATGTAATTGTGAAAACCATGGTGGAATGTCTGGCGGAATGGAAGGAATGTATTAATATATATAATA
>CAZNFG010000003.1:42433-62995 GCA_964572605.1 uncultured Eubacteriales bacterium | reverse complement strand
GGAATATATAACAATGAAAATGGAATTGTTATGATTTCAGATGCAACAATAAGTACTAATAATGGTAATGCAATAACTAATTCATTGGGTGGAAGTGTAACTATTGAAAATGGTACTGAAATTAAAACAACAGGAACTGCAGATGCAATATTTAACTCTGGTTCAGAATCGAAAATAATAATTAAAGATGGAACTATTATAGCAGAAAAATATTCGGGTATTTATAACTACGGAATTGTAGAAATTGGAAATTCTGAAGATACAGTAAATATACAAAATCCAATAATTCGAGGTGATACAACTGGTATAGATAATCATGGAACAGTTAAATTCTATGATGGTATAATTTATGGTATTTCACATGCAATTTATGAAGACGTAAACAATTCTACTATTATATTGCCAGAAGGATATGAAGTATTTTATAGTACAGATACAAAAGATTCTAAAATATATAAAACAGCTTATCTAGCAATAGCTTGGGATATATCTGCAAATGATGGAGTAAGTAGTGTATGGGCATATTTACTTAATAATGGAACAGATCCAGAGACATATACATTAGTAGTTCGTGGTACTGGAGATATAAAGAACATTACTTGGGATAACTGGACAGATATACCTTGGTATACAGAGTATAGAGATTCTATTACTCAATTAGATATAGAAGAGGGCATAACTGGTGTAGGTTCATTTATATTCTATAATTTGAACAATGTGTCACAATTAGAATTACCTAGCACATTAAAGAGAATACTTAACGGTGCATTTAGAAATATGAATGGATTAAATACAGAGATTATAATACCAAGAAATGTTGAAGAAATTGGTACAAATCCATTTACGTATACACCAATAACTAGATACATAGTAGAAGCAGAAAATACAAACTTTAAAGCAGTTAATGATGTACTTTATACGAAAGATGGAACAACATTAATTTCATATCCTATGGGTAAATCACTAATTACAACATATGTAGTACCTGAAGGAACAACCACAATTGCAGCTCATTCAATGATTGGAGCAGCAGTACAAAATATGATAATACCAGAAACAGTGACAAGAGTTAACAGCTGTGGAATCTATGAGCTTGCATATATAGAAAAGATTTATATTAAATCTACAGATATATTGCTAGAAAATGAAAGCTTTACTTATCTAAAAACTGGTTCAAAGATATATACAGTATCTAAATCAGTATCTGACAAATTTATAGCGGATATAAATTACACTGGTGCAAATACAACAATTTACTACCCATCAATCGTATCTACTCATCCAGTTGATATAGAAGTAGTAGATGGAGAAGACGCAACGTTTAGTATTGCAGCTACTGCAGGAATACCTGGAAATGTTAAGTATCAATGGCAAGTAAGAACAAGTGGAGATACAACATGGTCAAATGTAACAGGTGCAACAAGTGCTACATATACATTTGAAGTAGATTTAGATACTATGAATGGAAATGATTATAGAGCTGTAATTACAGATGATGCTTATCCAAATGTAGTAATGTCTGGTGAATCAATGCTAGCAGATATGTATTCTGATAGTGCTAAATTAACAATTACACCTGCTAACTATAGTGATGGAACAAGAAACTATACAACACTTACAAGTGCGGTAATTGGAGCTGCAAGTGGAAGTACGATAACTGTAATACAAAACGTAACAGAAAATCTTGCGGTAACAATTCCGGCTGAAAAGACATTATCATTAGATTTAAATGGAAACACCGTAACATATGCAAAAACTATAGGAGGCACATTTATTACAAACAATGGTACATTAGATATATTAGATAATGAAACTGAAGGAACAATTGAAACAGCATTCACTAATATTTCTGCTAACACTGATGCTATTGTTAACAGTGGAACATTAAATATATTGAGTGGTAAAATAAGACATAGTGCAAATGCAAATTCTGCGCATACGATAAATAATAGCGGAGCACTTAATATATATAACGGAGCAATAGAAATAGAAGGATTAAATGGAGTAGCTGTTGCGTATGCAATAAATTCAAATAGTGGAACACTAAATATATATGGTGGAACAATAGAAGCACATGGAGCCAATTCTATAGGAATATACAATAATAAGCTAAATACAGTTATAGGTAACTCAGGCGATAACGTTTCATATGATGCTCCAATAATAATTGGTGATACATATGGTGTTGAATCAGTAGGTATTGAGTTCTACGATGGTATCTTAAAAGGTAAGACAGCAGCATATAGTGGAGAGATTACTTCAGTACCTGCAGGATATGGAGTACAATCTGGTATAGATGGTGAGTATAAGACAGCAATGCTTAAGAAACTTATGACTAGTATTACAGTTTCACCAATATCTTATGTATATGATGGAACAGCTAAAGAACCTACAGCAACAGTTTACTGTGATAGTACACTTCTTGTTGAAGGTGTAGATTATACAATAACATATAGTAATAATGTTGAGATTAGTGGAACAGCTACAGTTACTGCTCACGGTATTGGAAACTATACTGGAGAAATTAGTACAACATTTAGAATTACTCATGTTCCTGTAATTAAGGTTCGTGAAAATAGTCAATATGTACTTGGTTCAAGCACATATGAAGCAGAGCAAATTAAGACTATTAATATAGTAGAAAACTATGTACCTGGTGAACCAATTCCTGGTGGAGCAATAGCTTCTTGGGATGCTTCGTTCTATGCAGATGAAGGTACAGTAAGAGTTTGGATTAAGAATGCTACAACAGTTGGAGAAATGACATATTATGATATGTATATTGGTGGACATGGTAGCATACATGCTCCAGCTGATGCAACAAATATGTTTGCAGGATATTCAAATGTTACAGCAATTAATGGATTAGATATCTTAGATAGAAGTCTAATTACAAATATGACATCTATGTTTAACGGATTAGCATCTATCGAAAAGTTTGACTTAAGAGATTTTGATACAACAAATGTAACATCAACAAATAACATGTTTGAAGCAATGATTAGTCTAAAAACTTTAATACTAGGAGATAACTTCACTAAATTAGATGGAACAAATATGTTTTACAGAGATACAAACCTTACAGCAATTATTTTAACTAAAGATGCAGATGATGTATCAGAGGTTGGCGCGGTTGTTGGAAGTACATTAACTGGCATGGGAGTAGATGATGATACTATCTTCTACATACCAGATCAAAATTCACAATTAAGTTACATAGCAGCTTGGAGTGCTACAAATAATAGCATGACAGCAGACAGAGTAAAGGCTATGGTAGAATTAGTTGGATTAAATCCAGTAGTAATTGGTATGAATAAAACATATACAGATGCTGGTGCATTAGTTGCAGGATTCGATAATGCAAATAGAGCAGAATATGAAGTTTATGGTTATACATTAACAGGTGATGGAAGTAGTATAAATACAGCTGTTGAAGATGATTACGTATATACATATACTCTAGAAGATGCAAGTGGAGATATAGTAATGACAATATCAAGAGATGTATATGTAAGAGCAATCCCAACATTACCAATCATTACAGGTAGACAAAATGGTGGAATAATATTAAGCAACACATGGGCATCTGGAGATATAGACTTCACAATTGGAGGAAGTACATTTAGAGGTGAGATTGAATATCAATATGGCTTTGATGAAGAAAACTGGATTACAGGAAACGCTTATACATATACTTCTGGAGAAACAACTGGAACAATACTTTATGCAAGAGCAAGAGAAGTAATCAACAGAGTTCTAGTTTCTAATGTAGCAGAATTTAATATTAAAGTTGATATGACAAAACCTACTATATTAAGTCATACAGATAATAACTATAGTGGAAGATACCAAGTTGTAAACTTAAGTGCTCAAGATCCATATACAGTATTTGAGGGTGCAAGTGGAATAGTTGCTTACAAGTTAGTATATGCAGATAGTGGAGAGGTAGTATATGACTTCCAAGCAGAAGGATCATTTGTAATACCTGAAAACGCTAGATACTTTGCATATGCAAAAGATACAGCAGGAAATGTTTCAGATCCTTATGAATTTACAACTACAGCTAGAAAGGTTATAGAAGTAACACTTCCAAGTGGAGATATTGAATATCACTTAAATATTAGTAGTGCAGTGGCAAACTTAACATCTAGAGCAATTAATTCTGGAGATATTAAATTACTTGAAGATGATAGTTTTGGAAGCCAAATTGTTATTACTACATCACAAAACTTTAGATTAAACTTAAATGGTGCAGTATTAAATGCATATGGAACTGCAGTAATATCTATAGATGGTAAGTTACAAATAGTAAATGGACAAATTAGTGGAGATTCATCAAACCCAATTATTAGAAATAACGCTACAGGTACATTGACGATAGGAACAAAAGACGGTACAGTAGATAACACAAATGTGGTAATCGATGTATTTGGAGATGGTATCACATCTAATGGAATATATAACTTCTATGAGGGTAGAATAATTTCAAGAGGAACACCAACACTTGGAAATGTATCAGACACAGAAGAAGGATACTTCTTAAGAACAGTAAATTATGGAATATACAAAGAAGCTTTTGCAGAATCTGTAGATACATTTATAAAAGAATGGGATATTTCAAGAGATACATTAGCAGGAGATAACGTACATGCGGGACTTAAATATATAGCTGGTGACGGTACACTTCTAGGTTCTACATATAGATTAATAGTTTATGGAACTGGTAATACTAAAGATTATTTAAGATCTGGCGATACGAGTACAACACCATGGAGCATTGAAGGATTTAGCAACAAGATTACAAGAATTGAAATAGACGATACAGTTACAAGTTTCGGAGATTTCCTATTCTATGGATTATCTCAAATAGTACATGTAATAGAAATATCTGAAAATGTAAATGTAATTGGAACCGGAGTATTCGGACTTGTTCCTACAACTGACTTTACAGTAGACACACAAAACACAACATTTGAATCAATAGATGGTGTATTGTATAATAAAGCTAATAAACAATTAGTATCTTACCCATATGGTAATATAACTAATATAGACTATATTATAGAAGAAGGTACATTAGAAGTTTGTGATTATGCATTCTACAGAAACACAACACTAGAAAGAATATTCTTCCCAATAGTTGATACAATTACATCTGTTGGATTAAATGCCTTCACAGATATGAAGAATGGTTCAATTATTTACCTAACAAGTAGAGACAATTTAAGTTTATTTAGCAGTAGTAACTATACATCAAGTAGAACATCGTTATATTATAACTATGCAATTACAAATATGAATGCTCCTGCTACAGTTGAATATGATGAAGAGTTGAGAATTGCTCCTACAATAATAGATGGTAACACAAATGCTGATGTATTATATGAGTGGTATAAGGATGGCATTAGAATAGCTGATGAAACCTCAGCAGTATATACAAGAAATAATGCAAGATTTGAAGATAGTGGTGATTACCATGTGGTAATTAAGAACGCAATCTACAATCAAAGCGGAGATTATTACTATACATATACATCAGAGATTGTAAACATTAAAGTGGTTGATACACAAGTACCGAAATCTATAACTTACGGTGTAACATATAGCGGAGATGGAGCTTTAGTAACAATAACTGCAGCAGACGATCAAAGTGGTGTTAAGAAGATATTAGTAAATGAAGTTGAACTATATGGAGTAACAGTAAATCCAGACGGTACGGCAAATGGAACATTCTATGTAGACGAATCTGGCGAAATTGTAATAACAGCGGTTGACGGATTTGAAAATAGTACTTCTATCACAATCAATGCTTACGATGTTACATACAATGTAAATAACGATATTGAAGTTAACGGAACAGTATTAAAACAAACTAAGATTACAAATGCTCCATTAACATTAAGAATGAACGAATTTACTAAGAAGGGATACACCTTCGTAAGTTGGAATACAAGCTCAACTGGTGATGGAATTAATTATGCAGAAGGAAGTGAATATACAGCAAATGCAAGCATAGAGCTATATGCAATATGGCAAGTAAATAGGTATATAATATCTTTCTATAACAATAATGGATTAAGTGGAGATATGTTAGTATCATCAGACGAATACGATTATGGAGAGCCTATAATACTTCCGGGAATTCAATATAGAGTGGGAGAAACAGGTGAAGATACTTATAGAATTTACAACCAATACGGTTGGTCAGGCGATAACACAAATGGCGATAATGTAGACATATTACTAGCGGCTTCGGGAGATATAATTAGAGTAACAACAGATGAAGATGTTAGATATGATGCAACTTACATTTATGAAGATAGAAGCAATAATGATGCAAATGTAAGAATAAACGGAAATATGACAGTTAGAGGTATGAGCGAAGGTATATATAACGTTGGAGGATTAGTTATAATAGGAAGTGGCGATACAGAAGGTAATGCACCAACAATTGAAGGTGGTACATATTCAATCAGAAATGATAACGGTCTAGTCATCTTTGAAATGGGAATAATACAAGGGCCAATATATGGACTAATAAAATAATAAACATTCATTATGAAGGAAGGTGATTAGCATGTTTGAAGGTATGGATAATAAAAAACTAATTATTATAGCTGTTGTAGGTTTGGTGATTCTTATGATAATGGCTGGTTTTGTAAAAATGAATGCAGATAGGCAAAATGCATTGAGAAAGACTCAAGTAAAATCAACAAATTCAGTAAAAGGCATACAGAATAAAACTATTGAATTAAGTGGCATTAAGATACAAGTTACAGATGAAAAGTCAGCAACTATTAATGCAACACTCAGAAACAAAACATCGGGATATATTGACTCTCAGATTATAAAAATTACTGCTATAGTGCCAAAAGAAAATGGCACAGGTCAAGCAACTATTGTAATACCTGCTCTTGCAGGTGGAGAGGTGCGTGGATTTTCAACAGTAGTTTCACTTAACCTAAATGGTGTAACAGAATTAAAAATTGTCGAGTAGTTACATATTGACGATTTAATAAAAAGGAAGTATCATTTAGGCATCAAGTAGTCAAAAACATGGGGTTAGAGATATTTTAATATCTCTAACCTTTTTTGTTTTTTAATTAGGAAGGAAGTCTAAAAATGGGTTATTACTTTGTAACATTTTTCGCTAGTAAAAAAAGATGTTTGTTTGGCAAAAATAAGAATGGTAAGATAAAACTATCTATTCTTGGTCTAATTATTAATAAATATATTAAAAATTTCGAAAAAACAAATACAGACATTAAATTTTTAGAATATGTGATTATGCCTAATCATATACACTTTTTAATAGAAGAAAAATGCGATATATATTCATCGCTATTTTCACGAATGAAGTCTTTTAAAAAACAAATAAATACAGATTTTGGGAGGTCTATGTTCGAACTAGATTTTCTTGAAAATAGAATTTATAGTCTAGAGGTATATAATAAGGTGAAAAAATATATAAAGAGTAACGCAAACACATGGGAATCCGATAGATATTACGAAAAATAAATATGTTAACAAAAAACATAGTATATTGCTATTTGCTATACTTGAATATATAATTGCTATATAAAAACGTTTGAAGGAGAGTGCAAAGTAAAATGAAAAAAATATTAATTTCTTGGATTGTTATGTCACTAATTTTTATTCCTACGATTTGTTTAGCTACTAGTGAAGAGTCGGGAGAACTAGTGGAATATATTGATAGTTATGGTGAGTACGAGGATCTTATTAGTAGCATGGATGATGAATATAAAACTGCATACGAAAAATACCTTGATACACGTGTGGAGGAATTTGGCCTATATGAAAGACCTATTCCTTCTCGAGCAAAAGTAATAAAATCTTCTGCAATTCAAGAATATTATGGATATTATGAAACAGCATACAAAGCATCATATCAAGATTTGCAAATAGAGGTATTAGATGGTGAATTCAAAGGGCAAACGATAGATGACTTCAAATATGTGCTAACTACCGATTCTTATGATAATATAAGATTAAACGAGGCAAAAACTGGAGATGTTTTAATCGTTTATGTATTTGATACTGAAGAAGAAGGATTAGTTGCTTATTCACTAGGTACAGATTCAACAGTTGTGAGATGGCCAGGAGTAGTTACTTTACTTGCAGTTTCAATTATGTTTATATTGATTTATCTGGGTTCAAAAGGTGCTAAAATGATTATTCCACTTATATTATTTTTTGATTTGGCATTCATAGTATTTGTACCACTTATATTTGGAGGAATAAATATATTGCTTCTTACAGCTTTACTGGTAATATTTTCAGCAATTGTAATATCACTTCTAAAACTTGGTGGAAAACCATCTGCATGGGTTGCAGCAATTTGTTCAGTAGTAATGATATTTACAATGGCTCTTTTAATTTATGGAGTGGATCAACTAACAAATATGTCTGCAATTACATTTGAAACAACAAGTATGTCGGGAGTTTTCTATGATATAATTACTTTATTTGGCACCCCGGTTAGTGCTACAACTCTTGCAGAGCTTGTACCACAAGGAAATATAGATTTCTATGCATTAAAGGTTTCTTTTGAAATAATTATGATATTCTTTGCAACAATAACAATAATTTGCAAAGCGATAGAAATATATGAAAAAAACAAAACAAATGAAGATAAATTTAAATTAGTAACAAATGAAATGAAAGAATATTCGTCGGATATAATGTTAATAATTATGCCAATATTGTTAACAGTTACACTACCAAAATATATGCTATTGTTTGCAAATAAAAGTACATTGATGGAATTGATTAATTCGCAAATATTGCTTTCAGATATAACTCGTGCAATATATATCTTATTAGCGATAGCTTTGGCAGGACCGCTTGCAACATTTTTCGCAATGATATCTTTAGATGAAAAAAATGACAAATAGGGACGTTCCTGTTTGTCAATGACATTTAGGGACATTTAGGGACGCTCCTTTTTGTCAAAAATACTACTTGTTTTTAAATTTTTGTTATGATACTATAAATTATGATAATGATTGGGGGTAACGTAAATGAAAGTAGTAAAAGTCATAGGTGCTATTTTAATAATCGTTGTACTATTAGCTGCAATAGGATATGTAACGTATATAACGTTTTTTGAAGAAAAAAATCCACCTATCATAGATGTAAATCCAACAAACTCTGGAGAGGAAAATTCAGATAAAACCCTTGCAGACAAAGTTCAAATAAGAGCCATAACTGTATCTAATAAAACAGATAATATATATGTGGATAATGTTTATCCATCTATCGAGTCTTTCATAAATAAAGAATTTGAACATTATATTAATAAACAAATTGCAAATAGCACTGCAGAGTATAGATCAGAGATTAGTTACATGGTGGATGATTTAACCCCTGAAACAACGTTATATAAGTATACAACGAATTTTGAAAAGTATACGTGGGGAGATTATCTAACAATTGTGATAAATCAAGACTATCAAACGGGTGGTATACGTTCAAACACATGGAAAGATTTATACAATATAAATGCTAGAACAGAAAGAATTATTTATCTTGAAGATTTGTTTGATGCTACAGTTGATTATGAAAGTGCAATTATATCAGAAATAACAATGCAAGCTGCACTAAAAGGATATAAACTAATGGGCGGAGACGGTCTTAAAAAACTTCCAACAAAACAAAGCTTCTATATTAGAGATGCAAAATTGATAATTTATTTTGATCCATCAGAAATTGCAGCTTCAGAATATGGAGAACTTAATTTTGAAATGCCATTTAAACTAGATGAAAACGGATTTTTTGAAATTAATTAAACTTGGATTAAACAAAGAGCAGATTGTATACCGCAATCTGCTCTTTGTAATGATAGAAAGGGAAATTATTATGAAATATACTACTGCAAAAATAGCAGATAAAATAAATAAATTTTATGAAACATCAGATACAACTTGTACAACTTTTTTAGATCCTAGTGAAATAATTGACGCACAAGGTACACTAAAAAACGCTCCATATATAACTTTCGGAGGTTATGAAGGAGCTGAAAGAAAAATAATTTTTATCACAAATGAAGAAAAAATAGATTTTAATAATTATATTTCTGTAATAAAAATCATTTCAAATGATACATTAAATCATAGAAGTGTTCTGGGAAGTTTGCTTGGTCTTGGAATTAAAAGAGAAATGATAGGAGATATTCTAATTGGTGAATTTGCTGAAGTTTTAGTGGTTAAGAATATAGAAGAATATATTTTAAGTAATTTGAAAAAAGTCGGAAATGAAAATGTTTTTCTAGAATACATTAAAATTTCAGAACTAATTATTCCTGAAAAAAAGGTAACAGAAATTATAACAACAGTTGCTTCGCTTCGTATAGATGCCTTGATTTCAGCTGCTTTCAGAATATCCAGAGAAAAAAGTATTATTCTTATTCAAACAGAAGATGTTAAAATAAATCATGTTCTTGTAAAAAGTGCATCGAAAGTAGTTAATGAAGGTGATATAATTTCAGTGAAAAGAAAAGGTAGGTTCGTTGTTTCAAAAATTATTTCAGAAACAAAAAGTGGAAGAATTAAAATTAAGATTGAAAAATTTGTTTGACAAAAAGGAACGTCCCCATTGTCAAAAGGAGGTTTTTATATGAAATTAGATAATATGATAATTAAAAATTGTTTAGAAGGTGAGAAGCACTTAGCACCTTATGCGTGTGGAACAGGTAGTGCAGTACGTATTAGAAAAGAAAATAGAAAAAATGAATTTAATATTAGGCCTACTTTTTTTAGAGATGCTGATAGAATACTTCATTCAACAGCATATACAAGATATATAGACAAAACGCAAGTTTTCTCTCTATTTAATAATGATCTAATTACATATAGGGGGCTTCATGTTCAATTTGTATCAAAAATTGCAAGAACTGTTGGTAGAGCTCTTATGCTTAATGAAGATTTGATTGAAGCTATTGCACTTGGTCATGATTTAGGCCATGTGCCTTTTGGTCATCTTGGAGAAAGGTGTTTAAATAATATTTGTGTAAAAAATAACATAGGATTATTTCGTCACAATGTTCAAAGTGTACGTGTATTGCATGAAATTGAAAACAAAGGAAAAGGATTAAATATAACATTACAAGTTTTAGATGGTATTTTATGCCATAATGGTGAGATGCTTTCTAGAAAATATGTGCCAGATTACAATAAAACTATTGAGCAATTCTTAACTGAGTATAAAAAATGTGGAACAGAAATGGGATTTGATAAAAAGATTAGACCAATGACTCTTGAGGGTTGTGTTGTACGTATCTGTGATGTTATTGCATATATTGGTAGAGACATAGAAGATGCAATTGTTGTAAATTTAATAAAACGTGAAGATATACCCGAATCTATAACAAGCGTTCTTGGTTCAACAAATCCAGAAATTATTGATTCGCTTGTTGAGGATTTAGTGACAAATAGCTATAATAAGCCATATCTAGAGTTTTCTAAGGATATATTTGATTCACTAAAAAGACTTATGGAGTTTAATTATAAGAATATTTACTCAAATCCGAAAAAAGAAGATAGAGAAGATAAATTTGATGATATGTTTATTGCATTATTTAAAGCATATAAAAGAGACTTTGGGGATAAATCTGGAGACCTTTACCAGATGTTCATTAGTGATATGAACAAGGACTATACAAAAACGACTTCGTCTGATAAAATGATAGTTGATTTTATGGCTGGAATGACGGATAAATTCTTCATTGAACAGTACAAAAAAATGTATTTACCAAAGACGTTCGGACTTACGGTTTAGCGGCTTTAAAAGAAAAGGAGTAGTAAAATGATATCTGCAAACAACGTTACACTAAGATTTGGAAAGAGGACATTATTTGAAAATGTTAATATAAGCTTTACCCCTGGCAACTGCTACGGACTTATAGGTGCAAACGGTTCTGGAAAGACAACTTTTTTAAAGATTTTATCTGGTGAAATAGAACCTTCACAAGGTGAAGTTAATATGAATGGTAATGAAAGACTTTCTGTTCTAAAACAAAATCACCATGAATATGAAGAATTCAAAGTACTTGAAACTGTAGTAATGGGTAACAGTGATTTATATAAAATTATTAAAGAAAAAGATGAGTTATATGCAAAATCGGATTTTTCAGAATCAGATGGAGTAAAAGCTGGCGAGCTTGAAGCAAAATTTGCTGAAATGGATGGTTGGAATGCAGAATCTGATGCGGCAATTCTTTTGACAGGACTTGGTTTTGAAACAGAGTTTCATGATAAATATATGAAAGAACTAACAGAAGTTCAAAAAATTAAAGTTTTGCTTGCACAAGCTTTATTTGGAAATCCTGATGTTTTGCTTCTAGATGAGCCTACAAACTATTTAGATATTGAAGCTATAGAGTGGCTGCAAGAGTTTCTAATAAACTTTCAAAATACTGTTATTGTAGTATCACATGATAGATATTTTCTAAACTCAGTTTGTACACACATTGCTGATATTGACTTTGGAAAGATTACTGTCTATACAGGTAATTACGATTTCTGGTATGAATCTAGTCAACTTGCATTAAAGCAAATGAAAGATTCCAACAAAAAAAAGGAAGAAAAGATTAATGAATTGCAAGAATTTATTAGAAGATTTAGTGCAAATGCTTCTAAATCTAAACAAGCAACTTCTCGTAAAAAGTTATTAGAGAAAATAGAGCTAGATGATATCAAACCATCTAACAGAAAATATCCATATATACATTTTGAGATGGATCGTGAACCAGGTAAAGAAGTTTTATTTATTGAGAATATTTCTAAAACAGTTGATGGACAAAAGTTATTAAGTAATGTTTCTATAAATGTACAAAGAGAAGATAAAATTGCCTTTGTTGGGCCAAAAGGAATGTCAAAAACAGAACTATTTGAAATTTTAACAGATAATAAGGTGCAAGACGGTGGAGATTACAAATTTGGAATAACAACTTCAGTTGCATATTTTCCAAAAGATAACTCTTCTGAATTTAATAAAAATTTATCTATAGTTGAGTGGCTTATGCAATATTCAAAAATAAAAGAAGAAACATTTGTTAGAGGTTTTTTGGGAAGAATGTTATTCTCTGGTGAAGAAGCACTTAAGAAAGTAAACGTATTATCTGGAGGAGAAAAAGTTCGTTGTATGCTTGCAAAGATGATGCTTTCAGGTGCAAATATACTTATAATGGATGAACCAACAAATCATCTGGATTTGGAATCAATTACTGCACTTAATAATGGTTTAATAAATTACAAGGGTGTTGTATTATTTACATCACACGACCACCAATTTGTTCAAACAATTGCAAACAGAATAATTGAAATAACAGATCACGGAATAATAGATAAGAAAATGACATATGATGAATATCTTGAAAAAGAAGCAACATTTAAGAAAACGGCAGAATACGAGGAAATCTAATTTTTTTATTTACGGGAGACGAGGGAAAATATGAAAATTAATATTAATAATATAAATATTAATTATGAAGTTATGGGCGATGGAGAACCTGTAATTCTTTTACATGGATGGGGTTGCAACGTTACATCTATGATTTCTATAACTAATTTTCTAAAAAATAAATATAAAGTTTATATTTTAGATTTTCCGGGAGAATCAGGTGGTAGTGATTTGCCAAATATTCCTTGGGGTGTTCCTGAATACAGTGAAATGGTTAAAAGTTTTATAGAAAAGCTAAACATAGAAAAACCAAACGTTATAGGACATTCTTTTGGTGGAAGAATCATTATTTATTTAGCTTCAAAATATAAAGATTTATTTAACAAAATTATTTTAACAGATTCTGCGGGCATTAAACCTAAGAAAAAAATTAAATCGAAAATTAGACAATGTTCGTATAAATTTGCAAGAAAAATTTTATCTATAACCTTATCTAAAGAAGAATTTGAAAAATGGTCAAATAATTACAGAGAAAAACATGGATCAGCAGATTACAAAGCTTTAAAAAGTGATGTTATGCGTGAATCTTTCAAAAAAATTATTTCTCTTGATCTTACAAAAAACCTATCAGATATAGAAAGACCAACTCTTCTTATTTGGGGCGAAAATGATGCTGATACACCTTTATATATGGGTAAAATAATGGAGCAAAAGATTAAAGATTCGGGTCTTATAGTATTAAAAGATGCGAAACATTTCTCATATATAGATAAAATAAATGAATATAATATTATAGTAGAAAATTTTCTTAGCAGCAAATAGTTGATTGGAGGAAAATAAATGCAAGTATTGAGTATTATTGTTAATTATATAATAGAAATACGGTCCGTGGATAGTATATATGATGCTGGTACCAAAAATAGTTCATATATTACAACTTGAAAGTTATAACAATAAAGATTATACAAGATGGCTTGGTAAGAACTTTAAAATTGCTTTTAAGCCAGGATTAAAGCAATTAATATTTGTCACTGCATATCTTGTTTTTATGATTATTACTAATCTAGTGATTGGTACTTTCTGGCCATCATTTTTAGACAATATATATTTAATACTTGTAGAAAATTTTGGATTATTTATATTATTTTATATAGTCAATTTTTTGCAAGTTATGCAAGATAAAAAATTAAGAAAAACTGCAAAGAAAAAACTAGTATATACTGCAAGAGCAAAAAGATTAATGTTTTGGAATTTTATACTTATGATTCTAGTTGAAGCAAGTTATACAATAGATTGGATAAATTATTCGGCTGGTACAATATCTCAGTTTGAAGGTAGATTGATTATTTATACAATTCTTATCTTTTTAATTCCATTTAATGTAGCTATTGCTAACTTTTTTGCATGGCCAACAGAAAGAGCAATTGCAGATAATTATATCTTCCTTGCAAAGATTAAACTTTGGAAGAAAGCTTATAAAAAATTGATAAAAATTGGTATCACAGGTAGTTATGGAAAAACAAGTACGAAGTTTATTTTAAAAACTATCCTTAGTGAAAAATATAATGTCTTAGCAAGTCCAGAAAGTTACAATACATCCATGGGGAATGTTCGTGTAATTAGAGAAATGTTAAAACCTGAGCACGAAGTTTTAATTGCTGAAATGGGTGCAAGATATAAAGGAGACATTAGAGAAATTTGTGATTTTGTAAATCCACAAATAGCAATGATTACGTCTATTGGACCACAACATTTAGAATCATTTAAAACGATAGAAAACGTGCAAAAAGCAAAAGCTGAGATTATTAATGCATTACCTTACAACGGTACAGTATTTCTTCCAAAAGATAATCCTTATTGCATGCAATTATACAATAAAGAAACAAGAGAAAAATTTTGTTACAGTGTTTCAGACAAAAATGCAGATATATATGCAAAAAATATTGAATTAAATGAAAATGGAAGTAGTTTCATTGCTGTGACTCCAATTGGTGAAATTAATTGTAAGACAAAACTTTTAGGAGAACACAATATTTTAAATATATTAGGCGCAATTTCAATTGCAATTCATTTAAAATTATCTAAAGAAGAAATATCACGCGGAGTAGAAAAGATAGAATCTATACCGCACCGCTTGCAAATTATAAACAATGGTAATAATATTGTAATTGATGATGCATTTAATTCTAATCCTGTAGGATCAAAAATGGCAATTGACGTGCTTCGGACAATTTAAGAACAGAAGAAAGATTGTTATAACTCCAGGAATGGTTGAGCTTGGTGTAAAAGAAGTAGAGGAAAACAGAAAGTTTGGTAAACATATGGCAAGTGTCATCGATATTGCAATCGTAGTTGGGATAAAAAGAAGTGAGCCTATAGTAGAAGGTTTGCGTGAAGGAAAATTCAATGATAGTAATATTTATGTTGTTAGAGATTTAAATGAAGCAACGAAAAAATTAGCAGAGATTTCGAAATTTGGTGATGTTATTTTATTTGAAAATGATTTGCCAGATAATTATAATGAATAAAAGGTTAGAAAAGGAGAAGCAATATGAAAAAAGTAGGGGTTGTTTTTGGAGGAGTTACATGTGAACATGACGTATCTATTGTTACTGCTTTACAATTAATTCAAAATATTGATAAAACTAAATATGATGTTTTACCAATATATATTCATTCAGATGGGGAATGGTATATAGGAAATAGGCTATTAGAAAATAGCTTAGATTATAAAAAGTTTGATTTGTTTAAAGGTGGAATTGACAAAGGTTATATTCCTCCTAATAAACAAGGGGTAATAATTCCAGCAAGAGGATTTATGAATAAAGATACTTTTATTAAGTTAGATGTTGTTATACCGGCAATGCATGGTATGAATGGAGAAGATGGTACTCTTCAAGGTTTACTTGAACTTGCAAACATTCCATATACTTCTTCAGGTGTACTTGGAGCAAGTATTGGTATGGATAAAATTCTTATGAAAAAAGTTTTTCAAGCTCATTTAATTCCAGTTCTTCCTTATACATTTTTCTTACGTGATGAGTGGGAAAAAAATAAGGATATCGTGGTTGCTGGAATTGAAGCAGTACTAAGATATCCAATGTTTGTTAAACCTTCTAACCTAGGTTCAAGCATAGGAATTTCAAAAGCTGTCGATAAAGAATCTTTGATAAATGCTATTGAGGTTGCAGTTCAATATGATGAAAGAATCATAGTTGAAAATGGTCTTGAAAACTTTAAAGAAGTTAATTGTTCTGCAATTGGAAGAGGAAATGATGTTAGGGTATCTGTATGCGAGCAACCAGTTTCTTGGAAAGAATTTTTAACATTTGATGAAAAATATATTGGTTCTACTAAAACTTCAAAATTTGGTGGTGCTAAAGATGGAGCAAAGGCTGGAAGTATGGCTAATATGTCTAGAAAAGTTCCTGCAGATATAACGCCTGAACAAACTGCTGAAGTTAAAAAATATACAGCAGAAGTTTTCAAAGCATTGAACTCTAAAGGTGTTGTACGTATTGATTTTATGGTTAATAACGAAGATGGAAAAGTATATGTAAATGAAATCAATACTATACCAGGATCATTTGCATTTTATCTTTGGGATTATGATGATTTAAAATATCCTAAACTAATTGATAAATTAATTGAGATAGCAGTTGCAGAAAATGCAGAGAAAAATAAAAATAAGTATACTTATGAATCAGATATTATAAAGATGGCTTCACTTGGAAATGGAGTAAAAAAATAAAATAAAAACAATGGAGGGGTTACCCCTCCATTATTATTTTAGATATATCTCTTGTAGAGCCTGGCTTTGCAATTACTTTTTGCATTTCTTTCATGCCTTTAATTCTTTCTTCATTTTGAAACAATTGTTCAAAAAAAGGTTTTGCTTTTTCTATAGAATATAGTCTTGCAGCAGCACCGTTATTTGTTAAAAATATTGCATTTTCCTCTTCTTGTCCAGGTATCGGATTGATTACTATAAATGGAACATTACTTGTTAATATTTCTGTTGTTGTAAGTCCACCAGGTTTTGAAATTACAAAATCTGCAATACTCATTAATTCTGGAACTTTCGTGGTGTATCCTAATATAACAACTTTTTTATTAGATTTGCTTGCAACAGTTTTTAACATTTTTTGTGTTTTCAGATTTTTGCCTGCAATTGCAATTACCTGAATGTCGTCACGTACAGAAAGAAGTGCAGAAAAAATTCCTTTTATATTTGTTAACCCATATTCACCGCCACCAAACATAAGAATAGTTTTTTTCTTTTCTGAAAAATTAAATTCCTTTAATAATTCTGCTTTGTCATATTTTTTTAAGAATGCCGGACCAACTGGTATTCCTGTTACGAATATTTTATCTCTACTAATACCATTATTTATCAAACTGAATTTCATTTCTTCGTTTGCAATAAAATATCTATCAATGTATTCAGGCTTTAATTCCCAGAATTTATGTGATGCATAATCAGTTATGATTACATTTAATTCGGTATTTATTTTTCCAGATTTTTTTAAGGTTGCCACCATTTCTGTAATGAATGGATGTGTTGAGATTATTGTATCTGGTCTCTCATCTTTAAATAATTTTAATAATTTCATTGATAAAAGTTTTTGTACAGCATTACTGAAGTTTACTGCAGAGTATTGTTTTTCACTAAATTTATAAATTTCTCCCCACATTTTTGGAGAATATCTTGCCATATTTACATATGATTTTACTATGATTTTATCAATTAATTTATTTGTATATTTTAATGCATCAATCATTTCAATTTTTGTGTCCTTGTAATTTTCTAATATATAATTTTTTACACCTTCAGCTGCCTTGAAATGTCCGCCACCAACTGAAGCATAAAGAATAATTATTTTACTTATTTTTTTATTTCTCATATAAGTTTCACTCCTTGTTTTATAAGTTCGAAGTATAATTTTCACATGTTCAATTGAAAGCGTTTATTCAATTATATATGTTGCCATCAAGTCAGCCATACTTGTGTAGACTGCTAATGGATACATTTCATACGCTTTCGCAAGATATGGGTAGTTGTCTTTTGGTTCAAAACCTCCCATGTGCCAACGAATAGCATACATTTCTTCTTTTTTTAATTTTATAAATTCAGAAATCATCATTACAGATTTTTCTCCATGACCTAACGGCATTGTATCATTAATTGTGTAGTAAGGTTCTTTAACCCATGTACCTGTATCATCTTTTTTATTTTTATAATCAATCTTATATGAATTGATTTTGCACACATCGTGTAATAGTGCTACGATAATTATCGTTTCATCTGGCCACTCATCACCAACTAATTTTTTTAGGGCATCATAAACATTTAGACTATGTTGAAGAAGACCACCTTCAAATGAATTATGAAATTTGGTGCTTGCTGGCGCTGTAAAAAAATCTGTTTTTTCTAAAAACAAAATAAAATCTTCTATTCCTTCACGATTAGTACTACGAAGTAGTTCTAAAAATCTTTGCTTCACTTATTTTTAACCTCCATCTTATTGTTCGATTAAGTTGAACCAATAATCTACATATGCATCCATATCTTCTTTGTGATATTTTAAACAGATTGCAAATCTACAAAATAGTACAACTATTAATAATGCTTTTACTTTTTCGGCTGGTTCGGAAAATGTTTTACTTACAAAATCTATTGTTACTTTTGGTAAGAAATCCACATTACTCATTAAAGCATAAAGCACATCATATAGTGGATCACCAGCTATTGGAGCAGGGTCAATTGCTCCCACAAATTTACCATCTAATTCTATAAAATTATGTGTTCCAAAATCTCCATGTATTAATTTTTTCTCAAAAGAGTATTTGTCTAATTCTGCAATTGCATCATATACCTTTGATAAATAATCAAAAGATTCTGGGAGAGTCAAGCTATTGCTATGAACAATTGATTTGAGAAAATCTCCCCATGTATCATATGTTTCATAGGTGTAACCAAAACCTTCACCTTTGTATGGTTTGTAATCAGAAATAATTTCTTTTATGTTTTTAATAACCCCATCAAAATCTTCAATCATATGCATTACTTCGCCTGGAATAAAGTTATATACAGCATATCTGTAATCTTTATCTGCATATAAAACTTTTTGAAGTTTTGTAGTGGTTGAGCTCTTTAAAAACATAACTTCACTTTCTAATAAGTTTGGATTATTTTGTCTTACTACATATTTATTATTTAAAAGAATTATTCTTGTAGAAGTACCATCACAAAAGTACATATGAGTTTCATAACCAATATTTAGTTTTTCTAATATTTCATTAATTATTTTAATATCTTCAATTTCTCTAGACATAAGCAATACATCATTCGAATCAAATTTGTATTCCAGAAATGTTGATACTGCATTTGTGCTTATAGTGCCATAAATATTTGTTGTTGCATATTCATTTGGACTAACAATTTCAGTTTTAATTTCAGCGTTAACTTTATCTGTATCAATACATAAAATCAAATAATCTTTCATAGATGAAAAAGAGAAGTTATCTGGTATTATGTTTTCAGCTTTCATACAAGGGATAAATCCTAAATCTGTAATATAATGAGTTCCATATAAACCGCTTTTAGATTCTTCTTCCCATTTTTTTCTTTCAGCGCAATGTAAAATTATCATAAAATCAGCCTCCTAATAGTATTATATAGTAGTGAAATTTAAAATACAAGACTAAACAGAGGGGAGAGAATAATGAAAAATAACCATAAACTTATTATGTTTATCTGTTGATTTTTAGGTCTTTACATGCTATAATGTATATGTTTAAATCTTTATTCCTGTATTAATCTTCGAAAGGAGAGATGCAGTTCAAGATATAGCTCAATTCAAAATGGCACCTATGAACGCATCGCGTCAAGTGACGCAAAGAAAGGAAGGAAAAAACCATGATGAAAGCGTTGAAGTCCATCTTCGTGCTAGTGGTCATTGTAATTTTGGTAATTACAGTGGTTGGAGTAAAAGATGTCATTGACAATGGGTGGCAAGAAAGTCGGGTTAAGGAAATCTATGACGACGCAAGAAATATGATTTCCAAAACTCAGCAGCCAGCTGCCGAAGTCGAGGCACTTATCCCAACGATGGAACCATTAGCGGCACCGACCGAAGCACC
>CAZNFG010000003.1:39660-42333 GCA_964572605.1 uncultured Eubacteriales bacterium | reverse complement strand
AAGTCGAGGCACTTATCCCAACGATGGAACCATTAGCGGCACCGACCGAAGCACCAGTTGAAGTGCCTGCAACCACACAAGATCCACAGCAACTCAGCGTTTCAGATTTTCTGACGCGTGCACAGGACAATCCGTTCAGTGCTATGAATGCAACATACCGCAATGATGTAGAGTATGTGACATTCATCGACAAGACGGAATTTGTCGGAACTAACTGGCAGTTCAACATTGCTAAAGATTCTTACTCTGTACTGGTTACAGGTAAGGACTTTGACACTAGGGAATTGCCTGCAAAAATGTCGGCGATGACTGCTTATGTGGATGGCACTTATGCATTGAATATCAAGCTCTGTAAAGAGCACGAAACTTCAATGACAAATGTGCTGATGCGCAAAGGCACCTCAGTAGTGCTTTTCCTTGATTATCAATGGATTGATACCTTGGAAAAAGTGGCTTGCCGTTGGCAAGAAGAAGGTAAGTGGACATACGGCTTGAAGCTGTGTGAACACAAGAAAGACGGTGGATATAATCCTCCTGAGCCAACTTCTGAACCCACATCGGCGCCAACTTCTGAGCCAACTCCTGAACCCACAGCGGTACCCACGGCGGTGCCTACACCAGTACCTACTCCTGTGCCTACTCCCGTGCCTACACCAGTACCTACTCCTGTGCCTACACCTGTACCCACGCCAGTACCTACGCCTTGGCTTCCGCCGGTTGATGAAACTGAGCCGCCGCCACAGGTTACACCGTGGCTCCCGCCAATTGATGAGACGGAGCCGCCGACTATTACTCACAACCCACAAACTACTGTCGTGATTGCTCCGCCTTCACAACAAGATGAACTAGATGAAGGCGAAGACTTTTGGGAGACTGATGAAATGCCAGGAAATGACACTAATCATAACCCACAAGGACAGGTGAGTTTGCCGCCTGTGCCGGGGAATAACACTTCGCATTCCCAGCAAGAGGCAATCGTCTCGCTCCCGGAAGTCCAGGCAACTTTGCCGGAAGTTCCGGGAAATACTTCACATTCAGGACAAGCTACAAACGCTTGGCTTCCTGAAGTCGAAGACGATCCTGTCGTCAGTGTATCTGAGATAGATCTTGACGAAGGTGAGGAATTCGACTGGTAACAATTTTTCATCTCATCCATCGAAATAAACATCGGTGGATGAGACTTCCTAAAATTCATCGGCATCAATTGATGCTGATTTCAATATATTTATGCATATTTTTTTAAGGCTTGTTTTATGACAAGCTTTTTTTTATTTAAGCCATTTAGTAATAAAAATTTGAAAACATATTATGTAATTTATTGATATTATAGTACTTATATGGTATAATATTAGTGTTAAATCCATATTTCTGTACTATTCTCGAAAGAGGGAGTGCGGTTTACATAGTTTCTCAATACTAACTCCGACAACACAATAAACTCTGAAACAAGACGACCCGCACTGTGCAAAATTGCACAAATAGACAAAGTTATAAAGGAGAAAGGGATATGAAGACGCTAAAGTTCATAGGGCGGACCATCCTGATAATGGCGCTGATAATTGCAGTTATATCTGCAAAAGATGTTATTGATAACGGCTGGAACGACAGCTCAGTCAAAAATATCTTTGAAGGTATAATCGTAAAAGTCGATGCATACAGGAACAGGTTCAACAAGCCTGAAGGCAGCATACTGGAAGCTGCTCAAGAATCAACGCAGGAACCAACAGCGGTACCCACCGCGGTAACAACAGTTGTGCCAACATCGCTGCCGACAGTTGAACCCACAGTTGCACCCACAGCGGTACCCACGGCGGTAACAACAGTTGTGCCAACATCGTTGCCGACAGTTGAACCAACACTTGAACCCACCATAGAAACCTATCTTGTAGAGGAAAAGAAACGTGAAATCACGGTAGGAGGATACTTAGTCCTTGCACAGGACAATCCGTATGGCGCATTAAACGCGACATACCTTGACGAAGCGGAAGCTTTAACTTTCACAAGGAAGGAAAGCATGGTGGATCGGTACTATATCTTTACTGTGGCTGGTAAAGATTTCTCGGTTTTCATTAATGAAGTTGAGTTTGATAAAAGCGAACTTGCTGTCAATGTACCTGTACTGGGTATTGAATTGTGCAACCAGCATATCGCTTTAGCAAATGGTATTACCCGTGATGGTGATGATTTGATAATCAGACTTTCAGCTGAGTTTATTGACAACCTGGAAAAAGTGGCTTGTCGTTGGCAGGAAGATGGAAAGTGGATATACGGCGTGAAGCTGTGTAAAGACGAAAATCAACCTGCTAATACACCTACAGTGAAGCCCACAGCAACACCTACAGTGAAGCCCACAGCAACACCTACAGTGAAGCCTACAGCAACACCTACAGTGAAGCCTACAGCGACACCTACAGTGAAGCCCACAGCAACACCTACAGTGAAGCCTACAGCGACACCTACAGTGAAGCCCACAGCAACACCTACAGTGAAGCCTACGGCGACACCTACAGTGAAACCTACAGCGACACCCACAGTAAAGCCAACCGCTGTACCGACAGCAGTACCAACCGCTGTACCGACAGCAGTACCAACCGCTGTACCGACAGCAGTACCAACCGCTGTACCGACAGCAGTACCAACCGCTGTACCGACAGCAGTACCAACCGCTGTACC
>CAZNFG010000003.1:6409-39560 GCA_964572605.1 uncultured Eubacteriales bacterium | reverse complement strand
CTGTACCGACAGCAGTACCAACCGCTGTACCGACAGCAGTACCAACCGCTGTACCAACCGCTGTACCGACAGCAGTACCAACCGCTGTGCCGACCGCAGTACCAACCGCAGTGCCGACCGCAGTACCAACCGCAGTACCAACTGCCGTACCGACAGCAGTACCAACCGCTGTACCGACAGCAGTACCAACCGCTGTACCGACAGCAGTACCAACCGCTGTGCCGACAGCAGTACCAACTGCCGTACCGACAGCAGTACCGACAGCAGTACCAACTGCAGTGCCAACCGCTGTACCGACACCAGTACCGACTCCGTGGCTTTCGCCGGTCGATGAAGTTGAGACGCCATCCCCCAGTCATAACGCTCAACCGACGGTGATTATTGCTCCACCTTCACAACAAGACGAACTTGATGAAGATGAGGGTGAATTTTGGGAAACGGAAGAACTACCCGAAGAAGATCATAATCCTCAAAGGGTAGAAACTACTCCTGATCCTGTTGTTCTATTGCCAATAGAGGTGGAAGAAACACCTATACCCGTGGTGGTACTTGCACCGGTTCAAGAAACAACAGGAGAATCAAGGCATTCTCAAAATGAAGAAGAGGGAGATGAACAAGAAGTTGCTAATCCTGTAATGTTAGCTCCAATCATGGAAAACATTATAGAAAACAATCAACCTGAAGCTGATACTGAAGAAGGTAACGATAATTCTTCTCATTCACAGCAAAATGATGAAGAAACAGAAATTGCCTCTGAACCAGCATCAACATTTGAGTTAGCAACTCAATTTGATCCCGAACCTGCACTTAAAAATGCACCAGCCCCAGAATCAATATCCGAGCCGGCACCTGCACTTGCGTCCGAGCCATTATTACTTGAACCAGTATCGGAACCTGAACCTGAACTCGAAGTTGTAGTTGCTGAAGATCAGCAAAGCCTCGATGAGGGAGAAGAGTTCGACTGGTAACTTCTTCTTAACTTTGGAAATTCATTCATGTCTATTGAAGCAGACGATAGACGTGGGTTTGGGCCATAAATCAACATTAATTAATATTATTTATTATTATAAAAATTTTTTATGTTGATGTTTCTTACATTTCTTTTCTTCTGCTGGCGCCCCTTTGGGGGTGCCAGCAGGGGGAGGGGAATGTGAGAAAGGCCAAATGCCACGCGGCCTAACGCGTGGCGAAATATCTGCTAAGCTTGCCGAAAGGCGAGCTTTTTTTTTGTCTTGAAATGGGTTATAATATTTATATGATAAAAAAGGAGGAATAGAAATGGTATATCCTAATAAAATAAACATTGGAGAAAAAATAGGTGTAACAGCTCTATCATCTGGTTTATCTGATGAGAGAGGTATAAATAAAGAAAGATATGCAAAGCAAAATATTTCTAACATGGGATTTAAAATTGTTGAAACCAAAGATGTTTTACAAGGAAAAAAGTTAGTTAGCACAGATGCCAAAAAAAGAGCAGAAGAGTTTATATCTTTATGGGAAAATGAAGATATAAAATACATTCTGATAGCTTGTGGTGGAGAATTTTTGATGGAAACATTACCATATATAGATAAAAAAACCATTGAATCAAATAAACCAAAATGGGTTCAAGGATATTCAGATGTCAGTTTATTATTATTCTTTTTAACAACGAACTTTGATATTGCAACTATACATTCATATTCTTTTTCAACATATGCAATGACACCACTACATGAATCTTTACTTTTACCAATTAATTTTGTACAAAATGTAAATGATATTGCACAAAGTAGTTATAACTTATATGAAATTCAAAGAAATCGTGATGTTGGTCATGAAAAAGATGAAATGCATCTATCGGAAGAAGTAGTTTATAAATCTTTATATAATAAAGAAAAAATAAACATGTCAGGAAGATTAATAGGTGGTTGTTTAGACGTTTTAAAAGTTATTATTGGAACAGATTTTGATAACACACAAAAATTTTGTAAAAGACAATCAGAAGGAATGCTTTGGTATATAGAAAACTGCGAAATGAGTGTTACAGATTTTAAACGAGCACTTTGGCAAATGAAGATGGCGGGATGGTTTGATAATGCTAATGGATTTATTATTGGAAGAACAAACTCTAAAGAAGCTATAGAAGATTTTACGTATGAAGATGCGCTTCACGATATATTTGATGATATGAATGTAGATGTTATATATGATATTGATGTTGGTCATACTAATCCTCAATGGATGATGGTTAATGGAGCGTTTGCTACTTTTGAATATGAAAATGAAAAAGGAAAAATTCTTCAAAAAATGATATAATTTTTCTGAACATTCTTCTACAATGGGTTAGAAAGGATGTATTGAATTTTAATATATAATATGATATAAAAAAGTAAAATAATAGAAGGAGAAAAAGTATGAATAAATGGATTAAATTATTAGGAATAGTTTTAGTAATTGTTGTTATATTTTTAGGATTAAAGGTTGGTCTAGAAAAGGGGAAATTACCTGAAAGCAATAGTGGAGATGTAACAAATATTGAAGTAGATTATTCAAAAAAGATTATAGAGATAGATGAATTTGTAAATCCAATAAAGGCAGATCTTGAGAATGATATTAATATAAGAAGAGAATCAATAAATGTAACAGAAAGTGAGATTGGATCAATTGCAAATGAATATATGGCCACTTTCGAAACAGATGAATTACCAGCAACAGCAATCATACACAAAGATGACATGGTTATAATAGCACCTATAACAGACTTTTTGGATACACAATATTATTATTTCAAAGAAGGGAAATTAGTAATGTATGTTCGTGAATTTATGGGAGTAGGCGGAAATATAACATACTATTTTGATGGAGAAGAAATAATAAGTGTAAAGGAAAATATAGAAGCGGGAATAGTAGTTGTAAAAGAAGAGGTTCAAGATATTTTAAGCATGGCAAATAACAACTATACAAAGTTTGTTTCACAAGATGTATAAAAGAAATTATATAAATAGAAAACAAAAAGCTGTAAGAATTATCTTACAGCTTTTTTCTCGGGTTGGTGCACCACCGGGGACTCGAACCCCGGACCCACTGATTAAGAGTCAGTTGCTCTACCAACTGAGCTAGTGATGCATACGAGGTATATTATAACATAATTTTTTTATGTGTCAACATAGTTTTTATTATGAAATTTAGAGAAAAGACTACATTTATTTTTTAAAAAAACCGCCCCAAGATTTAAGGAGCGGTAGTTTTTTTAGTCAATTTAATTCGAGTTGCTTGATTTCGCCATTGTATAAATGGTCGGACCAACGGTGAACAAGAACCTCTTCGCAAACACCATATTTACAGTTGAGTTCGCCACCAATTGGCAATTTTTGCAGCTGCTCAAGATATTGTTTTCCAATGAAAAACACCAGAGCATTTACGGTCATAAGACTTGTAGGTTTCGGCGTGTCAAGCAGGCTGTAATATTCTTTTATGGCTTTACCCATCTGAGTATTCGTCTCACTAGACGAAAAAGTGACAGGACCAAAACAGGTCAAGTTACAGTTATAGGAACCCAGAAATTCTCCTATAAATTGCCGATTCATTGTCTTACCTCCTATTCTCCGCCATCCAGTATTTTGGTATGGGCTTCTGAGAAATGTAAAATGTAATACCATTGATAATTATACTATATTTACATAAAAAGTCAACAATGACAACCCACTTTTTTTAATATACTCTTAATGTATATTCTTTAAGGCTTCTATTCTAGCTTCTATTGGTGGATGAGTCGAAAACCAACTAGTTTTTGTACCTGTTTTATTCTTAAAAGGGCATGATATATATAAGCATTCAGAAGATTTATTGGCTTTGTCTAAAGGATCTGTGTCCTCTGAAATTTTTTGTAATGCACTAATTAATCCCTCTGGATTTCTTGTGAGTTCTATAGCAGAAGCATCTGCCAAGTATTCTCT
The DNA here is from genome assembly GCA_964572605.1 of uncultured Eubacteriales bacterium. Lineage (GTDB taxonomy): Bacteria > Bacillota > Clostridia > TANB77 > UBA1234 > UBA1234. Next base: position 35,622 of record CAZNFG010000003.1, on the reverse strand, counting down.
TTTCCTTGATAGTGCAAATTGAAGTAATTTTGCAAATATTGGTGAGAGTAAAATAAAGATAAAACCAGTTAATATCAGGAGTATTTTATTACCTGTAGCTTCATTGCTATTTCTTTTTTCACTATTTCCTATTGGTACTCTTAGAAACAAATCTGATAGTATTGTTACAAATCCTACAAATATAGCCGCTATAGTTTGAAGGCGTATATCATAATTTTTTATATGAGATAGTTCGTGACCTAAAACACCTTCCATCTCATATGAGTCTAATTTATTCATTAAACCTCTTGTAACGCATATTACAGAGTGTTCGGGATCTCTACCTGTAGCAAATGCATTTAATGAATCATCGTCCATTATATATAGTTTTGGCATTGGCAAATCAGCAGCTATGCATAGACCTTCTAAACTTTCATACATGCGTTGGTTTTCTTCTTTTGTTGCTGGTCTAGCTCCATTTATAGATAAAATTATTTTGTCTGAGTTATAATAACTTACCCAAGCACCTAATATGGTAATTGAAAGTGCAATTATCGCTGCAAATATTATACCAGCTTCTTCAAACCAAATATTAATAATTGTATATACAACATATGATACTAATATTACAAAAAGTAGTATTATACCAAATGTTTGGCGTTTATTCTTTTTAGTTGTGTCGAACATTAACGTATCCTCCTAATTTTAAGATAAGAAAAGAGTTACTTAAATAAGCAACCCTTTTGTTTGTAAATAATTAATTAAAATTGTACCTTTGGTGCAACTTTTGCAGCTTCCTCTGTGTTAAATAGTACTTCTTCTTTAAATCCAAACATTCCACCAATAAGATTTGTAGGGAACATTTGTAATTTGTTATTATACATAGTTACTGCATCATTATAAAATTGTCTAGAAAAAGCTACCTTATCTTCAGTTCCTCTTAAATCATCTTGTAATTTAGAGAAATTTTCATTAGCTTTTAGTTCTGGATAGTTTTCTGCAACTGCAAATAGTGTTTTTAATGTTGAAGTAAGTTGGTTATCTGCTGCAATTTTTTCGCCATTTGAATGTGCATTCATGTAGCCAGATCTAGAAGCAGTTACATTTTCTAATAGCTCTTTTTCATGTGATGCATAACCCTTTACAGTTTCAACTAGATTTGGTATTAAATCGAATCTTCTTTGAAGTTGAGTATCGATTTGTGCAAATGCATTTTTAACTTTATTTCTTGCACCAACTAAACCGTTATAAACTGCTATAAACCAAGCAATTACAACAACCAATATTATTAAAGCAATCCACATAGTCTTACGCTCCTTTTTATTTTTAATATATTAGTAATTATACCATTCATGATAATAAGCGTCAATAAAAACTTACCTCTATCATGCATATCCTGTAAGTTTCAATTGTACTTTATATGAAAGGATATTATATGCCAAATTAGTTATTGATTATTCTTAGCCTTTGTTATATTATTACTATGGTAAGACTTACGGATGAAAGGATTTTTCGATTATGTATCTAAAAAAATTGGAAATGCAAGGTTTTAAATCTTTTGCTGATAAAACTAATTTGGAATTTGAAACAGGCATTACAGCTGTAATAGGTCCAAACGGCAGTGGAAAAAGTAATATTGTAGATGCTATTAGATGGGTACTTGGAGAGCAAAGTATTAGAAATCTTCGAGGATCTAAAATTGAAGATGTTATCTTTTCTGGAACTCAGGCCAGAAAATCTCTTGGATTTGCAGAAGTAGACATAACAATAGATAATTCTGATGGAAAGCTTCCGCTTGATTACTCAGAAGTTACTATTACAAGAAGAGTATATAGAAGTGGTGAAAGCGAATTTTATATAAATAAAAATCAATGTAGACTTAAGGATATTGTTGAGTTATTTATGGACACGGGTATTGGACGTGATGGATATTCAATAATTGGACAAGGCAGAATTGATGAAATTTTAAGTACAAAATCTGAAGAAAGAAGACATATTTTCGAAGAAGCTGCAGGTATTGTAAAATATAGAGCAAGGAAAGACGAAGCAGAAAAGAAGATTGAAAATACCATACAAAATTTAACTAGAGTAAACGATATTATATCTGAACTTGAAAACCAAATTGGTCCATTAGAGAATCAATCAGAAAAAGCCAAGAAGTTTTTAGCTATAAGAGAAAACCTAAGATATTTAGAAGTTGGACTTTTTATAAATAACATTGAAAAAAACAAACTAAAATTAGATGAAATAGATAAACAAGTCGAAGAAATGTTAGGCCAATTAACGGATGAAACTAATAAACTTGAATTATCACAAAAACATAAAGAAGATATACGAAGTGAAGAAGAAGAACTACTTAAAAAGATCGAAGAAAAACAAAGTAATATTTTTGAATTCCAAAATAATATTGAAAAACAGAAAGCAGATATAGGTGTTTTGAAAGAAAGAATTCAAAATAATAAAGAAAAATATGAACAAGGTGAAACAGATATAGAAAAACTAATTCAGAAGAAGATAGAATTAGAAAAAGATAAAGATGACAGGAAAGACAGAAAAGATAGACTTTTTAAAGATAAAAAAAGATTTGAAGATGAATTAAAAGAAAAAGAAAGTAAGTTTGCAGAGATTTCATCAAGCTTTACTAAAGAACAAAAAATTGTTGAAGACAAAAAAGATAAGATGATGAAAAATATTGACATCAAGTTTGAAAAAATGGAAGTATTGTCAGATATCTCTACTAATATAGAATCAAACAATAGAAGAATTGCGCAAATTAATACTGAAGTTTCAGAAAATATACATGAACTAGACAAAGTTAGAATGCAAAAGGAAGATGAAAATGTTCTGCTTAGAGATGTAACTATTAAAAGAGATAATTTTGCTGAAAAAATAAACAATCTAAATGAAAGTAAAGCAAAATATAACGAGGAAGTAAAAAAACACGAAGACTTAATTAGAAAAACAGAAGACGAGTATAGAATGAAAGACTCAAGATATAAATTCTTGGTTGAAACAGAAAATGAGTTTGAAGGATACAATAGAGCTGTAAAAGAAGTGTTATCTAAAACTAAAAAAGATAAAACTTTTTCAAATGGTATTTGTGGTCCAGTAGCAAATTTAATAGAAGTTCCATCAGAATATGAAAATGCAATTGAAATGGCTCTTGGAATGTCTGTTCAAAATATTATTACTGAGAATGAAAATGATGCAAAAAAGGCTATAGAGTATTTAAAATCAAATAATTTAGGAAGAGCTTCTTTTTTACCTATTTCATCTATGAAGGGTGGAAAGATTACTCAAAACGTAAAAAGTGATGCGGGTGTAATTGGTATAGCTTCGGATCTTATTTCTTACGATAAAAAATACGAAAACGTTATTGAAAACTTACTAGGTAGAACTTTAATTGTAGATAAAATGGACAATGCAATTAATATCTCAAAGAAATACAAATATGCATTTAGAATTGTAACTGTTGATGGAGATGTTGTAAATGCATCTGGACAGATGACCGGAGGAAGTGTTGCAACTAAAACAACAAGCTTACTTAGTCGTGGTAGAGAAATAAAAGAATTAGAAAAGAAGATTAAAGAATTAGAAAAGAAAAAGAAAAACGCAATTAGTGATTTTGAAAAATTTAAAAATGAATCTGAAGAATTATTTGGAGAGTTTGAAATTTTATCAAAAGAATTACAAGAAGCTAATATTAATTATGCAAGAGAAGCCCAGAAAATGAGTGAAATAGATAACAATATAGAAAGATTCCAAAAGAAAATTGGTTTGTTAAATGGTGAAAAAGAAAAAATCACAGAACTACTTATTGAAGAAAAAGAATCATTAAAGAATATTAACTCACTGATAGAAGGTCTTGAAAAAGAAAATGAAGAAATTCAAAAAATAGTTAAAGAATTTTCTACTAAAAATGAAGAACAACAAAAGATAATTGATGAATTAAATTCAGATATTATGGATTTAAAGATTTCTGTTTCTTCATTTGATGAAAGCTCTCTTTCAATCGATGAAATGGTGGCAATGATTAATCAAGAAATTAACAATTGTGTTGAAAATATTAATAACAAGAATACAGAAAGAGACAATTTATTAAAAGAAAGTAGCGAATGTGAAAATAAAATAATTGAATTACAAAATATTATTGATGGTGCTGGCGGTACAGCCGGTGATTTAGAAAAAGTTGTATTAGAACTAAAAAAGCAAAGAGAAGCTCATAATAAAGAATTAATAAATATTGAAAAAGAGATTTCTGATGAGTTTAAAACTATAGATATTATTAAAGAGCAAAACACAAAATTAGACATTAAGAAAAATAAGCTTGAAATAGATATAGAAAATTTACAAACAAAGATGTGGGAAGAGTACGAAACCACGCCTAATACTGCAACAAATTATGCTGAAGTGGGACCGTCAACGGCTAGAGAAGTAGAAAATATTAAAAATGAGATAAAAGGTCTTGGCACTGTTAATGTAAATGCAATCGAAGAATATAAAGCGGTTAAAGATAGGTTCGATTTTTTAGTTACACAAAGAAGCGATCTTGAAGAGTCACAAAAGTCTTTGAGTAATATTATAGAAGAAATGACAAAACTTATGAAGATTCAATTCGCAGAACAATTCCAATTAATAAATAAAAACTTTACAGAAGTTTTTGGAGAATTATTTGGAGGAGGTAGAGCAGAATTAAAGCTTGCAGACGAATCGAATATTCTTGAATGTGGAATTGATATAGAAGCTCAGCCGCCGGGAAAGAAGCTACAAAACATGATGCTTTTATCTGGTGGAGAAAGAGCTCTAACTGCGATAGCGTTGTTGTTTGCAATATTAAAACTTAGTCCATCACCATTTTGTGTACTAGATGAAATTGAGGCAGCTTTAGATGATGTAAATGTTTATAGATATGCTGAGTTTTTAAAGAAATTTAGTAAGAAAACGCAATTCTTAATAATTACACATAGAAAAGGAACAATGGAGTCAGCAAGCACTGTATATGGAATCACAATGGAAGAGCATGGAATATCTAAACTTATTTCGATGAAGTTATAATTTGTAGTTTTTGTAAGGAACTTTTCGAAGAATATTTTAAATTAAATAAGCTAGAATAAATTTTCTAAGAAGAGTTAAGAGGGGTTTTAAAAGTGTTTCAAAGAATTAAAGAAGTTGTTGTAATTTTAATTAGTGTTTTAATAGCAGTGTGTAAGATATCCAACGGTGTTGCTCCTTTCGGACTTGCGATGATAGGTGCGCTGGGAGGAATAGGTATACCACTGATTGTTCCATTTGTTCTTATTTTTGTAACCACGTATTTTTGCTTAGGACGGCTTGATAGCACTTAAATTTCTAATTGCTGCTATTTTATTTATGGCGATAAAAGCATTTGTTAAAACGGAAGATAGTAAAATGGCAAATGTTTGTACCATAATATTTTCAACAGTGATTGCAGAGACTGTAGCGCTTGTAATAGGTGGAAACTTAATATATGATGCACTTTTAGCGGTATATATAAGTATAATAACAGGAATTTTCTATTTAATTTTCTCTGAAGGAATAAAAGTAATTTATAATATAGATAAAATTAAAGTTTATTCGGATGAAACTTTAGTTGCAACAGGTCTGCTTGTTGCAACATTGTTTTCTTATCTTGGAAATTTTGGACTTTTTGGAGTAACAATTAGAGGAATAGTTAATATATTAATTATTATTATATTAGGATGGAAACGTGGCTCGGCAATAGGTACTATAAGTGGTATATCAATAGGATTTTTTATGGGGCTTTTATGTGGTGGAAATCTTGCAACGGTTGCAACATACGCTTTTTCTGGATTTGCTGCAGGTATACTATCTAAATTTGGAAAAATTGGTGCAGCAATTGGATTTATATTTGGTAATATTATTTTTATGTTTTCTGCAAATGGATCTGCAGAAATGATTGCAAGCATAAAAGAAATAATTGTTGCATCTATAGCATTATTTTTAATGCCAAAAAACTTTTCTATTATTATAGATAATTTATTTGATTATAACAGTGCATTACCACGGAGAAGTGTTGCGGTGGATATATAGAAGAAAAGAAAATATACACATTAGCAGCAACAACAGATAACATATCTGTGCTAGAAAAAAAAGATGATGAAATAGAGATGTATAAACTTGAATTAGGAATTGCAAAAGCGAAGAAAACAAACAGTGAAATTTCTGGAGATAGCAGTACAGTTACTAAATTACATGATGGAAAGATATTAGTGGCGCTAAGTGATGGTAGGGATTCACGGAGAAAACGCTGCAAGAAATAGTAAAAAAGTTATACTTAATTTAGAAAAAACATTAGATACAGAATTTAAGGAAAAGTTATCAATAAATCTTATTGACTCACATTTATTAGTTGCCAATCAAGAAGATAATTTTGCATCAATAGATACAATAATATTTGATCCGTTAACTGGAATAATGGAATTTATTAAAATAGGAGCATGTCAAACTTTCATTAGTACAAAAAATGATATAATTACAGTGGAATCAAATATAATGCCTTCTGGAAATTTTGATGAATTAGAAATACAAAGTATAACTAAGAGGTTATTTCGTGGTGATTTTATAGTAATGGTTACAGATGGAATAATAGAAGCCAATACTGAGAAAAAAGAAGAGGCAATTATAGAATTGCTTAAAACAGTTAAAAAAGTTGGTTCGCAAAGACTCGCAGATACAATACTTCAAGAATCATTAGACCGTAATTTTGGAGTAGCAAAAGATGATATGACGGTAATAATAGTAAAAGTTATATAAGATAAAAAAACTCAGATTTTTAAAGCAAAATCTGAGTTTTTTTGTTGTTTAAGTTTTATTTATTAAATAAATATAAGAGATATTGATTTTTTTTCTAGGCGGTAGTATGATATCAAATATGAAAATATTTATGATGATATTTAAGTCCCGTAAAGGATAAAAACTAGGGGGAAATACATAAAATGGAATGCCTTAATGATCTTGTCTCATATCAAAAAAAGGTTTTAATCTTGGCTCCACATCCAGATGATGAAAGTATCTGGTGTGGGGGGCTTATACTTTCGCATCCTGATCAATGCATGGTTATTATTTTGACCGATGGACAACATGGCGGTGAGAATGGTGAAGAGCAAAAAACCATTCTTATTCGCAAAGCAGAGTTTGAAAAGGCCATGCAACTTGCCGGAGTTACTAGTTTTAAGCAGCTTTCTGCAGTGGATGGACATCTTTCTGAAGTCGATGCATCTTTTTTACCATCACTTGAAGGGTATGATATAATAATTTGCCCATCTCCATGGGACTCTCATCCAGATCATGCTGCAGTATGGAATTTAATTATGCAAAAAGCACAACCATATCAGAAAATTTTATTTTATGATGGGTGGTCAGCACTAGCAAGACCAACACATTATATAGAACTCAGTGAAGAGCTGATGCGTCGAAAACTAGAGTTAATTGAAGTTTATCAATCACAGTTACGTTACGTTAATTATGATGAACGTGCAAAAAGTTTAGCGAGTTTTCGTGGTCTTGTTATTTATCCTGTAATGAAATATGCAGAAGTATACGAAGAATTTAAAAATTAAGATGATTTTGGGACTAAACTAAACAAAAAAGGTAGGAATTTACTGTAATTCATACCTTTTTTCTGTTTTTGGAACATTTTTAATTTCGAAAAAATAGCTGTAAGGTTTTTATTCCAAACCTTACAGCTATTTAACGTTCATGGTGAGCCTGGAGGGATTCGAACCCCCGACCCACGCCTTAGAAGGGCGTTGCTCTGTCCAGCTGAGCTACAGACCCATGACCTATATCGCGACAAGTAGTATATTAGCACAAAAAAAGGGGATTTGTCAAGCCTTTTTTATACCACATATATACCCCCAACTCTCTTGCTTTTTGATATACCAAGGACATTTACGGTAGAGTAAGTGTCGCTATCTCCAATAATTATTGTATCGCCTTCAAAAATATAGCCATTATCTTTAGCAATTTTTAAACCTTCATTTATCATATTTTCATAATTATCAGTCATTTCAATTAATATCGGAGTTACATTCCAAAATATATTTAATAATCTTGCTGTTGAAGCATTTGGAGTAATTGCATATATAGGACAGTCAGGTTTGAAGCTAGATATTGCACGTGGAGTATGACCTCCAGAAGATAGTGAAAATATAGCCTTTGCTTTTGACTGCATTGCTAGCTCACATAGTGCATGGCCAACTATCATATTTTGCTTAGATTCTATAAGTTCCATATCATCAATATTTGAAAACTTTTTCCAATAATCTATTTCATCTTCCACAGCTTTTGCTATTTTTTTCATTGTTTGAATACACTCAATAGGGTATAAGCCTACAGCTACTTCGCCAGAAAGCATTACTGCACTAGCACCATCATAAACTGCATTTGCGACATCATTTACTTCAGCTCTTGTTGGACGTGGTGAATTTATCATTGATTCTAACATTTGAGTTGCAACAATTACTATCTTCCCTTTTTTATTACATTTATTTATAAATTTTTTTTGAATTGTTGGAACTTTCTCCATTGGTATTTCTACTCCTAAATCACCACGAGCAACCATTATACCATCTGATACATCAAGTATGGAATCGAAGTTGTTTACGCCCTCCTGATTTTCTATTTTTGCAATTATATTTATATGAGATGCGTTAAGTTCAGATAGTAAAGTTCTAATTGCAAGTACATCTTCAGGTTTTCTAACAAACGATGCTGCAATGATATCAAAACCTTTTTCAACACCGAATGCAATATCTGATTTATCTTTTTCAGTAAGAAGAGGAAAGTTTAGAGATAATCCAGGAACATTAACACTTTTTTTATTAGTTAATTTTCCACCATGTACAACAAGACATTTAATGTCTTGATCTATAATTTCTAAAACTTTTAATTCGATAATTCCATCATTTATTAAAATAGTTGAGTCAATGCTAATTTCTTCGTATAGAGAAGGGTAGTTAACATACACACCATCTTTTGTTCCTTCTTTTTCATCATGATATAAAGTAAAAACAGCATTATCATTTAAGAAAGCTTCGTTATTTTTAAATGTTCCTATTCTAATTTCTGGACCTTTAGTATCAAGCATCATAGCGATTGGCAAATTTAATGCATCACGCACGTTTTTAAAAAGCTCTATTCGTTTTCCTTGTTCTTCGTAATCGCCGTGAGAAAAATTAAATCTTGCAACATCCATACCAGCAACACAAGCTTTAGTTAGTATTCTTAAGTCATCAACTGCTGGACCTAATGTGCAAACAATTTTTGTGCGTTTCATAAATTTCCACATCCTTTTTATATTAATTCGTTAACCATTTACAAAGAGATAAGTCATGTTTGCTAATTAATAATTCGTGATTTGGTAGTACTCTAAATGTATAACCATAGTTTCCACCCTCATCAATACATAAATCTGCAACATATTCATATTTATATTCTTCATCTAAGTTTTTGTTTAAATGCATTTCATAGTTAAGACTATTTATCATTTTACCTTTTTCATCTAACTTGCCTAAATAAACTTCCACTGATACATCTTTTGGATCTATACCATTTAAAAATAGATCGCATGACATTTGTACTTTGCTTCCAGCACTTATAGATAATTCATCTAAATCTGTCTTTGGTAATATTTTTATAAGAGACCATTTAGACTTTAAATTATTTTCCCAATTTAAATATTCATTTACAAGATTTATATCACTTGTAATTTTGTTATATCTGTTTAATTGTGGTATGTACAGTTTGTTTAAATAATCTACAAGCATGCGTCCAGTGTTGTATACGCTACCAACAGATATAATAGAATTTTTCATTTTTCTTATCCATTTTGAATTCATTTTTCCATCATCTTTTGCATAATAAAGAGGAACGATTTCATTTTCTAACGTGTTGTATATATTTTGAGAATCAGCATTGTCTTGTAATTCATAATTTGCATATTCTGTACCATTCCCGATTGCCCAACCATTTTCTTTGTTATATCCTTCATACCACCAGCCATCTAGGATACTAAAGTTTATAACCCCATTAACGCCAGCTTTTTCGCCACTAGTGCCACTTGCTTCTAATGGACGACGTGGGTTATTAAGCCATACATCAACACCACTTACAACATATCTTGCAGAGTGCATGTTATAATTTTCTAATACAAACACTTTGCCTTTGAACTGTGGCATTTGAGATATCTCATAAACTTTTTTAACTAGTTCTTGACCTTGTATATCTGCAGGATGTGGCTTGCCAGCAAATACAAGTTGAACAGGTCTATTATGATCATTTATTATTTTAGTTATTCTTTCCATATCTCTAAATATTAAATCTGCACGTTTGTAAGTGGCAAACCTTCTTGCAAATCCAATTGTCAAAGCATTAGGATCAAACAATTTGTCTATATCGTTTAATTCTTCAAATGATGCACCATGTCTAGTTTTTTGTTCTTTAATATTTTTTCTAATTAATTTTCCTAATTTTTCTTTTTGAATCATATGAGCATCCCATAAAGCTCTATCAGGAATGTTCTCAATATCATGCCATACATCTTGGTTATATATTTGTTCTTGCCAAAATGGACGCATATACGCATTAAATAATTCTTTTAGTGATGGAGCAAGCCATGTGCAAGTGTGTATTCCGTTTGTGACATAATCTATTGGTATTTCATTTGAAGCGGTTTCAGGCCATAACTCTGAAAACAATTCTCTAGAAACAGCACCATGTAATTTACTAACACCATTTTTTGCACCAGCGATTTTAAGTGCAAGAACTGCCATGTTAAATCCTTCACTAAAAGCGTTTTCTTTCTTGGCACCAAGATTTAGAAAGTCATTTTTAGAAAGTCCTAAATCTCCATAATATTCCGAAAAGTATCTATCAACTAATTCTACAGGAAATACGTCATTACCAGCTGGAACTGGGGTATGTGTTGTAAATACTGTGCATGTTGATGCTAATTTTTTTGCGGCTTCAAATGAAATATTTTTTTCTTGCATTAATTCTTTTATAACTTCTAATGCAACAAAAGATGAATGTCCTTCGTTCATGTGATATAAAGTTGGAGATATGCCTAATTCTTTTAGAAGTTTCATACCACCTATACCTAGTATAACTTCTTGAGAAATTCTCATTTCTTGATTTCCGCCATATAGCTTTAAAGTTAATTGTCTATCTAATGCGTTATTTAAAGATATATCGCTATCCATTAAATACAACTTAACTCTACCAATCATAATATTCCAAACTTTTAAATATATAACTCTTCCGGGAAATTCGATAGAGATAATCATATCGTTTCCTGTTTCTTTGTCTTGAACTGGAACTATAGGCAAATCTTCAATTTGATTTGGTGAGTAATCGAACATCTCACTACCATCTTTATTAATTATTTGATTAAAATATCCTTGTTTATATAAAAGACCGATAGGAACAAAAGGTAATCCTAAATCACTTGCTGATTTACAATGATCACCTGAAAGAATTCCGAAGACCACCAGAATATATTGGAAGTATTTCATCTATTCCATACTCGGCAGAAAAATATGCAATTATATTATCTTTTTTATCTGGAAAGTTTTGAGCAAAATATGTATTTTTTGATACTAAGTAATTTTCAAAGTTATCAATAATCAAATCATATTCTTTAAGGAAATCGTTATCAACAGAAACTTCTAGTAATCTTTTTTGACTAATTCTAGAAAGGAATTTTACTGGGTTTTTACCAACCTTTGAAAATAAATCTGAGTCAATATAATCATATAGTCGAAGTGAAAAAGAATTCCATGACCACCATAGATTATTAGCTAAATTATATAGTTTTGAAATTCTTTCTGGCAACTTTGGTTTGACAGTTATTTTTCCGAACAAGTACACTTAAAATTCCTCCTTTGTAAACTTGAATTACATACATAAACATTATCTAATATGATGGCTTAAAAGTCAATAATTTAGAGTGTTGTTTTGTATATATCGATAATTATTTTATAAAAAATTTTTATGAAGAAAAAAGATATAAATATAATTTAGTTTTGAAATTTAATAATAACTTATTAAATTATTTTTTTGTATAAATATTTTTTTCAACTGATACAACTGATACAAAAAGTTATTTTTAATAATGTGTTATTTGCATATAGAAGTATACAATAGAATATATATAAATATACGGAAAAATAGGTTGAAAAAATATATCATTATTTGTATAATAAAATTATATATGCTTACTATAATATTTATGTATTGGGGTGAACAAATGAAAACAGTTTTAAAGTTGCTCGAAGAAAAACTTAATATACTAGGTTATAACTACACAATAATTAAAACAGTGCTAAATAAGTTTGATTTGGCACTTGTAGAATCAAAAGTAACTGATGAAAAAGATATTGAAAACATCATAGAGGTACATGAGTTTGAAGAGCCTAATGTTGAAATAATAGAACTACTTTTAAGTATTAAATACGAAACATTTCAAGTTGAAGTGCTTGAAGGTGACATAGCAATTTCATCTACAGAAACTGCTCTTGGTTCAAGGTTTGTAATTGCAGATTATAGTTTGTATAAAAGATCTGCAGTAATTGCCATTACAGGAGATTACAAAATAAGAATAATTATTTTTAAACCCAATACTAAAACTCAAAATCTATACAATGGAATGACTTATGAACAGATTTATAAAAAAGAAAGAGATGAAATAACTAAAGAATATTATGAAGCATTTTTGAAAAATGGTAGAGTTGCAGAAAGAAAAATAAAAGAAATATTAAACATGTTAGTTTCAGATTATGTCATAGATGAAATGGCGGTTCTTGACGAAAGCCCAAGAATAAAGATGTACGACAATGAATATAAATACGCAGAAAACTTATATTCATATTCGCTAAGATATATAAATACAAGAACAAACAGAATAGAAATTTTGAATAAAAAAGCTGGAATCAGAAGAATAGCTAAGAGTGTTCAGGCTGGTTTAATAACAAATGATCCATATTTAAAAATAGATGAAGTCCCGATTGGTGCGAACTTCCCACTAAACACAGTCTCTTATTATTGGGTTGAATATAACAAAAGTAATCAAGAAGAGATTGCTATTTTTGTTCCAGCAAAGACTTATAACCAGGCGACTTTTGCTGAACTTAAGGAAGAAGATTCTAGAATTGAAGAAGTTACAAGAGATATAATCAGAAGAAATAGAAGAGAACGGTTCTATGGAAATAGATGAAGACATTATAAAATCTGTATTGCGAAAGTTAAATTATGAGCTTATGTTCCCATCTACAGATATAATACAAAAAAATCTTATGAATAAAGCAGATGTTATAGAACCAATTAAGTATAAATATAAAATAATAAATGATCCTGCAGAATTTGAAGAATTATTATATATAACAATTGAAGACAGCATGGCAAGAAAATATAAATATAAACTTGTTGAAAATGCGTTGGAAGATTTAACAACAATAGGTAATAAGTTAGAATATACAGACGAAGATGGCACAATGGTTAGGAAACAATCTATAGCTGATTTTAATGTAAATTTACCCGCTGTGGTTATTAGAAGGGAAACTTATATTGATATATCAAAAATACCAGAATTATTAGGTTATATATATCAAGATATGAAATATTATGGTACAGAAGGATTGCCAGTACCTAACATAGAAGTTGATTTCTATATTCCTGGTCCTGGCCTTGCCAACGGTATAGTTGCGATGTTTAACGGAACCATATTAGACTTTAGTGTAGATAAAATAACCAAGCAAACATTTCACAGCACTAATGTAGGACGAGATGAAGCATACATCATAGGAGGAAATGAGGTGCCAGGCTCGACGTATGTTACTGTAAAGTACGTAAACTCTAAAGGGGAAGTGTTAAAAGAAAATCGTGTTGGTAATGTTTTTCCTAACTCTTCTTTTATGCCAGATGTAATTCCGGTAATTAATGATAAGGAAGGAAAAGAATGGGTTTTTGAAAACGATAGTTTTATGCCATTAACAATAAACGAAAATCCAGATCTAAATGTAGTAGAGTTAAAATATATCGAATTATATTCAAGAGTAACTATATCTTGCATAAATAGGGAAGGTAATAAAATTTGTGAGGATAAACAAGAAATAGTACAAGTTGGAACTAATTATGATGTTGAAAGCAAAAATTTATATAGAGATAAAAACGGAGATGACTGGAAACTTGTTTTTACAAGACCGACAAAACTTATAGTAAGACAAGAAGAAGAAAGCAACAAGATAATATTTGTATATGATATTGAAAAAATAGATGTTACAATTAAGTTTGTTAATACTGCCGGAGAAGAAATATTAGAAAGACAAGTAGTACAAGCTCCTATAGAAAAATTATATAAAGCAAATGTGGTTAAGTATGTTGTTGGAAAAGATGGACTAGGATGGAATTATAACGAAACATCTACATCAACAATACTTGTAAGAAGCTTAGAAGAAAATATTATCACATTGGTTTATGAAGAGGCAAAAGCAAGAGTTGTAACAAGGCTTAAAAATGAGAACAATATAAATATTACAGATGAAAAAATTGAGTTTGTTCAAATTGGAAAAAAACATTCAGTTACCTTTGAAAAAGAAGTAGTAGACTTTAGTTTAAAAGAATGGAAACTTCATAAGACTAATAATACAGAAATAGTTGTAGATAAAAATGATTCTAAGAATGTAATTGAAGCAATATATGAACCAAATCTTGCAAAAGCCATTGTTAAATTTGTGAATATGCTTGATAAGCCTATAAAAGATTCAATTACAGAGGATGCACAAATAGGTGGAATGTATAGCCCTGAAGGAAAAATTGAAATTGTAGATAACTTCGGTAAAATGTGGATATGTAAAAATAAAGATGAAGAAATTGTTATATCTGCAAAAGAAACAGAAAACCTAGTTATATTAAAATATGAACCTTTAATGTCTACCGTAACGATTAAATATTTAGATATCGAAGGTAATAAACTTTTAGAACCAAAGACAGAAAATTTGCAAGTTGGAAGTGCATATAAGAATACACCAATTAAGAAAATAACTGACGATAGCGGTAGAAAGTGGATTATAGAAGATAGTAAAATTCCTACTATTACTGTTTCAAAACATAACGAGGAAAATATTTTGGAGTTGTATTATGGAAAAGAAATGGCAAAAGCTACACTTTCTTTCTATGATGCGTTTAACAATGTTTTAAGAGATTCACAAGTTGTTGAATCTCAAATTGGTGCACCTCTTGATGATGTACATTACGTTAGAATAACTGATATACAAGGTAATAAATGGATGATGGAAAGTAGTGAACCTAAGAATTTATTAGTAAAAGATTCAAATAACGAGTTCAAACTAATATATGGAGAGGTAAAAGCAAAAGTACTGGTTAGACACATTAATGTAAAAAGTGGAAAAGCTTTCGTAGATGATACTATTGATAATATTAAACTTGGAGGAATATACGTACCAAATATAAGAACAAAAATAATAGATAGAAATAAGTGGCAATGGAAGTATATAGGCGAAGAAAATGTTTCTATAGTAACAAAAGAAAATGAGCAAGAAAATATAATTATATTAAACTACGAAGAAGATACAAGTAAAATAATATTAAAATACAGAAATAAAAATGAAGAAAAGATAAGAGAAGATGCAATAAAAGAACTTCAAATAGGTAAAGAAATAAGGGTAGAACCAATTCTTAAATTTAATGATAACAATGGACTTGGTTGGAAATATGTAAGTTCTGACGGTGATACCAAAACAGTTAAGAATGAAGATAATATAATAATAAATTATTATGAACCATTGCTTGGCGAAGTTATAAGTAAATTCTGTAATGAAGATAAACAAGAGATTGTTGAAAGTAAGGTTGAACGTATCCAAGTTGGTAAAAAATATGATGCAAAAATTGCTGAAAAAATTTCTGACTCACATGGTGCGTTGTGGCGTTATAAGAGTGTTTCTGCAGAACAAATGATTGTAAAAGAAGAACAAAATGATATTTATTATTTATATGAAAAACTGTGTGCAGATGTAACTATATACTTAAAAAATATGGATGAAATAACGATTGTCGATCCAATTGTTCAACAGGTACAAGTCGGTACAATGTTTGAACCTAAAATTGATCAAAAATTTGAAGACAATGAAGGAAAAGCTTGGATATTAGATAGCGTAGATTTAAATAAATTTAAAATTTCTGAAGATGTATCAAGAAATATTGTTAATATAAAGTATAAAAAAGAACTAATAGAGGTACAACTATGTTTCTATGGAGATGATATGGTTACAATAAGGCCACATCAAATAATTAGAGAACAAATAGGAAGTGTGTTTGTAGCTAATCCAGATAAGATTATAATAGATAACAAAATGTTGGGCTGGAGTCTTAAAGAAGATTTGATACCACATTTTAAAGTAAAGAAAAACCCAGGAGAAAACATAGTCAACTTAACATACGAAAAATATTTGGTAGATACAATTGTAAAATTTTTGGGAGATAGAGATGAAGAAATTGTTAAAGATTTAGTCTTAAAATGTCAAGTAGGTACTACCTTTATGGCAAAAATAGAGGATTATATTCTAGATGAAAAGGGTAAGGAATGGGTTTATGCTGTTAAATTAGATAATAAATTATTTTCTACAGCTCAAAAATTAGAACCTATCACAATATCACAAGTTGCTGAGAAAAACGTAATAAAAATTAAATACAAACCTTCAATGAACAAAGTTATGGTTAAATTTGTTGATTCTATAGGTCAAGAAATAAGGCCAATGTTTGAAACCGAGGCACAAGTTGGAAGTGAGTATGTTCCAGAAATATTGAATAAAATTGTTGGAATCAAGAACACAAAATGGGTATACAATCCTAATAGTAAATCTACTATTAAAGTAGATAAAGATGCGAATAAGAATATCATAAACTTAGCATATGAAGCAGAGAAAGCAACTGTTGTATATAAGTACAAAAATGAATACAATGAAGAAATAAAACAAGATAAAAAAGAATTAATTCAAATAGGCAGTATTTATTATCCTAAACCTGAAAATGTAATAGAGGGCATTGACGGAAGGTTCTGGGAATACAACGCTCAAAATACAAAAGAGTTTAAGGTTGATGATGATGAAGCAAATAATATAATAGAGGTTATGTATAATCCTCTTAATGTTGATGTAGTTATTAGATACATTAATTTAAAAGGTAAATCAATACTATCTGATACAAAAATTAAAGCACAACTTGGAAGTACATATAAAGCAAATCCAAGTAAAACACTTGCCGATGAAGAATCTAGAATATATACATTTATAAGAAGCGAGCCTGAAAGCATCAAGATAAAAGAAATCCCGATGGGTGCAATAGGTGATGTAAATGTTATTGAGTTAACATATGAAGCTATATATGGTGAGGCAAGAATAATATTTAAAGATAGTAATGGAAACAAATTAAAAGACGATGAAATTAAGCAAATGCAAGTGGGAGAGATCTTTAATCCGGGACGTATTCAATATATTACTGATAGAAAAGGGATACAATGGGAGATTATCAATGATAAGATAGATCCAATAAGGATTAGAGAAGATAGCAAAGAAAATCAAATAGTAATGACATATGAAGTTGCAAAGGCTGAAGTTTTAATAAGATATAAAGATGTTGATGGAAATATTATTAAAGAGGCAAACATATATCATCTTGATATAGGTACAGAGTTTGTTCCAGAGGTGCAATCAGAAATAATAGACAAGGAACAAAGAAAATGGATATATGTTAGGACAGATCCTGTAAAGTTAACTATAGGAAGTATAAATAATATCATAAATATTATTTATCAAGAAAAGAAAGCTTTTGTGACAATAAAATATAATAATACAGCAGATAAGAAATTAAAGGACGATTTGCGTGTAAAAGTACAAATAGGCAGCAAATATGAAGCGCCTGTTGTAAATAAAATTATTTATGATGAAAACTTTATTTGGAGATATGCATACAATAGTCCTACTGAGATTGTTGTTTCAGAGATTTCTGACGAAAATATTATAATTCAGTATTATACAGATGACACTGCTGCAACAAAAAAACAAGTAGATGATGGAAAATATCATAATGTAGAAGCGCAAAAGTTTGTTGATGAAAAATTAGTTGAAGAAACAGAAAGAATAGAGCAAGAAAAGAGGCAAAGAGAAGAAGAAGAGGCGAAAAAAAGAGCCGCAGAAATAAGTTCGAGCATAAAAATTATGCTTGAGGGAGAACATCTACAAAATTTAGAAAGAATTATGGAACTTTCTAATATTCAGAAAGATACGATAAACAAATTAGATGGTTATAATAAGAAGATAATTAATATACTACGTAATTCACTTGATAATGCTGTAGGAATAATACCAGAAGAAGTTGAAAAGAAATTTGATGAGATTTTTAGAGAAGAAAAGAAACTGGCACAAGAAGGACTTAAAGAAATAATAGAAAACGATCGAACAGGCAATAAGTTGCTAAAAATATTTGAAGCTATAACAGCACCAGAAATTGATGATATAAACTTTGGAATTCTACAGCAAAAGAGATCTATTTTAATGGCAGATTACCTTACAAATAGAAATGTTGCAAATATTGAACAAGCAACATATATTATTGATGTTGGTAAAACACAAAAAGGTATTGAATGTTTACAACCAAAATTAGAAGATTCTAAAACGAAAGTACCAGAACTTCTAAGATTAAAAATTATACTAATTTATGAAAAAGCAATGTTGGACAATTATTATAGAGCAAGATCAATAATTAAAGATGATTATTTTGAAGATGAAACTGTAAGACTAAAATTATCTAAAGATGTTGTTGTTTTAGTTGCTAACATGATTCCAAATCAAGCAATAAAATTATTTAAAAAAATAGGTGATATGACTTTAACACAAAAAAATGAACTTGATGCCCTTATGAAACTAGTTAATAATCAACAAAATCAAACGATAGAAGAAGAGTTGAATAATATTAAAGATGGTAGAATCAGAAAAAATGCAATTAAACTATTTAAAGAATACACTGGCATGAAATAAATAAGTAAAAAGAGAATCATATTGTAGATAGCTTGTTCTTTTACTCTTACACTGTAGGAAAAAAAGAACAAGCTCTTTTTTTATAAAAAGGAGCTTGTAAAATTTCTTGATTAAGAACCAATATAAATTTTATAATCAATATCTGGGAAAATAAGATCTTTATATTCTAAGTCTTTCAAATATACTTTATTTATTTCGTTTTTATCAATCATATCTGCCAATGCATTGAATCTTCCTATGTGATCTCTTATTCTTTTGTGAGCATAGTCAACCATTGTATTTGCTGTAATTATAAATGGCCAGTCACTGCTTTGTGCCAAAAGTAATTCTCTTGCACATTGATTAAGAGCACGTTTTTGAAGTGGAAAAGGCTTTTGATATGCAGTTGCTAAATATTGCATTCTTTCAGCAGCACTGTTTAAGTGTCTATAAATATAATCGTTACCTTGATTTAACCACACCTCACTGTATCCGTGAGCACCCCATGTAGATATTGCGGGTGAAGATTCTTGAATATCTGGATATTTTTCTAAGTACTCGCTTGGAGTAATAAGTTTAAATTCGCTTTGATTATAATAAATTTTCTTAAATAAAATATATAACCAGTAAGGACCTTCATACCACCAGTGACCATAAAGCTCTGCATCATACGGACAAGTCACTATTGGAGGGTTTTTCATTTTACTAGCTGCGTAATCGATTTGTTTTATTCTTGAATACATAAAATGGTCTGCTTGAAGTTCTGCAACAGCTTTTGCATTACTTTCATTATAATATTCTTTATACTCAGTCTTTCCTGTTATCTTATGATATTTAATTCCGGTATCAACTCTGTGACCTGATTTTGCAACATATGGTTTTATATATTCCCAATCCGATTCATATCCAATATCTTTGTAAAACTCTCTGTAGTTTGGATCACCAGGGTAACCACAAATTGAACTCCATACTTGTTTTGAACTTTCTAAATCTCTTCCGAATGCAACAATACCGTTTGGAGAAATTATTGGAGAAAGTGTTCCGTATAGTGGTTTGGGATTTGCAAACATAATGCCGTGAGTTTCTAAAAATACATATTTAATTCCGAATTCTTTTAAGTACTTTTCTAATTCTGGAATATAAGCACACTCAGAAAGCCACATTCCACGAGGGGCTCTACCAAAATGTTTTTTATACATTTCAACACCGATTGCTATTTGTGCACGAGCAGTAGAAGGAACAATATTTAATAAAGGAAGAAATCCGTGTGTAGCTGGGCATGCAATAATTTCTAAAACTCCAATATCTTGAAAATGTTTAAACGCTTCTACTAAATTACAATTATATTTTCTTTTATATACTATATAAAATTCTTTGAAGTTATAAAAATACATTTTTGCCAAGTCATTTAATTGTTTATTATCTTTTGTACGTTTTATTTCTTTTCCTGCAAGTCGTATTCTTTCAAGAAGATACCTTAAATATCTTTCTTGTAATAATTTATCTGTTAGCATTGTGATAAGTGGAGGCGTTATATTCATTGTGATTCTAAAATCAACTTTTTCATCTACTAACTTTTGAAAATTTATCAATAAAGGTAAATATGTTTCTGATATTGCTTCAAATAACCATCTTTCTTCGATGTATAAGTCACTTTCTGGGTGTCTAACATATGGTAGATGGGCATGAAGAACTATATTTAAATAACCTTTTTCACCCATGTTTATTTTCTCCTTCTAAAAAATAAGACGTGAGATATTTTTTGTTTTCTCACGCTTAGTTATTTTTCATATCTGTTAAAAGAACTTACATTATCCATAGAACCTATGTTATTCATCGAATTTGCAGTATCGTCTCCAAATGCAAGCTCAGAATAATCTTGAGATTTTCCTTTCAAATCATATGTGCGTTTTTTATAATAGATGGTAAATTTATCTGAAATATCGAGACGTATGTAATTTCTATAGATAACTTCCTCTAAGTAACTAGCTTGAACTGGAGCATTACGAGGAACTTTTACTAAATTAGAAGTAGATAAATTGACAAAGTTATTCCTTGATATTCTTCCCAGTTCAACTTGATATTCACAATCTGGATCTTTAATTTCAATGTAATAATTATTTGTAAATGGGTCTATTTGAATGTCATAAGAATAATCCATTGTATTATTCTTAATTTTCAAAACAGGAACTGAATCTGAATAATTATTTTTAAGTTTTTCTAGTTCTTGAATTGTTTTGTTCGAGACCTCCCAGTATGC
Organism: uncultured Eubacteriales bacterium; assembly: GCA_964572605.1. GTDB lineage: Bacteria > Bacillota > Clostridia > TANB77 > UBA1234 > UBA1234. The sequence goes on along the minus strand of CAZNFG010000003.1, from coordinate 14,313 downwards.
ATATATTCGAGTTGGTGACTGAACAAGCAAGCGCACAAAGGTTTTTCCATATTCACTTGGTAATTCATAATACTCGGACTTTTGTATATACACTACATTGTAGCCTCCTTATATTTTTATCATTCGCAAAAACTGTACTAAAAAAGTTGCAAAATATCATAGCAAGCAATACTACTAATAAATAATATCTTAAATGGCAAAAAATATCAAGTTAATTGCAATTTTTTTTCAAATATGTTTACATTTTTTTTTATTTAATATACAATTATACTAATAAAATTACACGAGAGAAAATTCTTTAATACAAAAAAAATGGAGAGGGGAATTGTAATGAAAATTATGATGCTTTCATGGGAATATCCACCCAGAATAGTTGGTGGTATTGCCAGAGTAGTTCATGATCTATCGCATTCATTTGCAAAACAAGGTCATGAAGTTCATGTTATTACTTACCAAGAAGGAGATACAAAAGAGTTCGAAAAAGACGGACCTGTTTTTGTACATAGAGTTACGAACTACCCTATAAATGCAAATAATTTAATAGACTGGGTTATGCAACTTAACTTTTGTATGATTGAGAAAGCAGCTGATGTTATAAAAGAATATGGTAAGTTTAATCTTGTTCATGCTCATGATTGGCTTGTAGCATATGCTGCGCGTGCAATAAAAAGAACATATGGACTACCACTTGTTGCAACAATACATGCAACAGAAAGCGGAAGAAATAAAGGAATTCATAATAAATCACAAGGATATGTTAATGATATTGAATGGATGCTTACATATGAAGCGTCTAGTGTTATCTGTAATAGTATGTTTATGAAAAATGAAATAAGAAGTCTATTTGGAAAACCAATTGAAAATATTCATGTTGTTCCAAATGGAATAAATGTAGATAAATTTGTTGGCAAAACAAGAGACTGGGAATTCAGAAGAAATTATGCTGGAGATTTTGAAAAGATTGTATTTTTTGCGGGAAGAATCGTAAACGAAAAAGGAATACAAATTTTATTAAATGCAGCGCCTAAGATTTTAGCAAGTTATCCAAATGTAAAATTTGTTATTGCGGGTAGAGGTCCTTGCTTAGATGAATTAAAAGGTTTAACAGAATTCTTAGGACTTTCACAAAAAGTTTATTTCACAGGATATCTAAACGATGTTCAAATTACGAAAATGTATAAAGCTATTGATGTTGCAACATTCCCAAGTTTGTATGAACCATTTGGAATAGTAGCTCTTGAAGGAATGCTTGCAGGGGCTGCAACAGTTGTTTCAGATGCTGGTGGATTAAATGAGATTATTTCTCATAGAATTGATGGAATGAAATCTTATTCTGGAAATGCAAATTCACTTGCTGATTCAATACTTGAATGCTTATATGACGATAAACTTTGTAGACAAATGGCAAAGAAAGCAAGCGAAAAAGTTATTAGAGAATTTAACTGGGATATAATTAGTAAAAAGACGATGGATGTATATAAAGAGACAATCAAAATGTCAAGAGCTATAGCAAAAGATAAAGTTAAGCTTGAATCACTTGCAACGCTAGAAAGTCTTGGAACTGCTACCATGGTTGATGGAAAAGATACAACAATTACAACATATACAACAGATAAAGAAATTAATTATTTAGAAAATCCAGTAAAACAAAAATTAGCAAAACAATCATAATAAAGAAAAACAATAGAATTCTGCTCCAAGTGAAGATATTTTCACTTGGAGTATTTTTAGTTTTTTACAAGAATGTTACAAAATTATTAAAAATATGTAACATTTATTTCTATGGAGATAAAAAACCCTATTTATGTTACAATATTATATGGAGAATTCTGAACATAAGAAGGAGGAAAAAAATGAAGACGAAAGGAATATTAATTATTGCTGTGATTATTATTATGATTTGTAGCACGGTTTTTGCTATAACATTCACAGATATTAATGCAGAACATTGGGCATATGAATATGTTACAGACCTTGTAGGAAACAATGTTATTAATGGATATCCAGATGGAACATTTAAACCAGAAGGAACAATATCTAAGGCAGAGTTTTTAAAACTTGTTATTTCTGCTTCACTTCCAGAAGGAGTGGATTATAATCAGATACCAACTGAGATAAATCACTGGGCAGGTCAATATTTATATATTACTGAAACTTATGGAATAGTACAAAGAGGTGTTATAACATTACAAAACATTGATACCCCTATAACAAGAATTGATATGGCTCTTATAATTGCAAAGTCTGATGTAATTCTTAAAATGAATAAAATGGATACAACAAATGAGATTACATTTGCAGATAATTCAGAGATGGATGCAAGCCAAATAAGATGGTTAACACATGCTGTTAATAGAGGACTAATAAAAGGATATACAGACAACACTTTCAAACCATCAAATAATATGACAAGAGCTGAAGCTGCAACAATGATATATAGATTAACAAGGTAGGAGGGGAGAATAGATGAAAAATAAAATATTACTTACAATAACAGTTATATTATTACTAACCATGTGTATGCCTATTGTAGCTTATGCTAAACTAGTTGAAGGTACCACTGTTTGTAGTCACAAATATGAATGGATAGTAACAAAGAAAGCTACGTGTACAACAGATGGAACAAAAGTGGAGACGTGTTCATTATGTGGGGTGACAAGGAATACAGAAACAATAACAAAGCTTGGACATTCATACGATTGGATAGTAACAAAGGAAGCTACGTGTACAGAAACGGGAACAAAAGAATTAAAATGTACTAGATGTGGTTTGGTAAAAATCAATACTGATCCTATAATTATGCCAAAGCTTGAACATGAATATGGTAACTGGTCGACAACAATTGCAGCAACATGTACGGTTGATGGTAAAGAAACACGTTCTTGTGCAAATTGCTCAGATAAACAAGAAAGGACACTTCCAGCTCTTGGACATAATTTTTCTCCTTGGGGGACTTTGGATAATGTATATCATATGAGACAATGTAAAAGAACCGGCTGTGGATATATAGAAAGAGCAGAACACACAAAAACTGCTAGACAAAAAAATGATAAAGTACATATACTTGTATGTACAATTTGTAATAATGATAACCTTGGAGAAGAAAATCATGATTTTAATGAAAATCCTGAAAACACTAACGAAATTCACAAATGTAAAAAATGTCAATATTTTGAAAACCATTCTTATAACGTTAAAAATGGTGACACTATAGATTTACCTCTTTTATGGACATGTACAGATTGTAATCACGAGATAACACTATCAAGACCAGATAATCTACAAGGACTTCCTGGTGAAGAATATTCGCCATCAGATGCAACAATTGATATGGAGGGTGTTCCACGAATTAAATCAGGAACATATTTATTTAAGTTAGAAGGTGGAACTTTAAGGAATAGTGAAGGTGAACCAGTAACAGGATTAAAAATGAAAGAAGAATGGGTAACACTATATGGGTGGACTCAAAGATCTATTTTAGCACATATTTTAGAAGCGCCTGTGGATCAGGTTGTTTTTATAGAGGACTTATGGAAAGTTGCGTCTTTATATAATATTTCAACAAATGACCCAAATTGGATAGAAAACCTACTTCTTGCATATGAAGATGCACTGATAACAGAAGCTGTAAATGGTTTGGCATTTAAGGAATTAGGTGATTGGTTTTTGGTTTTTCAAACCACAATAAAAATAATAAATAATGAAAAAACAATTAAGCCTAGTGTAAATTTTGCAGCTGATAAAGGTTTTTATGTGACTTACTCTAATATTAATAATGGAGGATGGATGTTTTACCAAAGTCCATTTTTTGCAAATTTAAGTAAGTGGGGTGTAGAATTATTTGGTCTTGCTGAAAAGGATCCAAAAGAAAAGCTATATGCTAATATATTTTACACTTATAGAACGACTGATGGTGATATACCAAAAAATGGATATGAGTATACATACAATTATGGTAAAGTGTGTGTATATGACGAAGGACCAATAGATGTAACTGCAAAAATTAACCCGGATATGGACCTAATTAATAAAACCGGTTATAGATATGTGGGATATAAAGTTAGGGTTGGCCAAATAGGAGGAGTTGGTCCAAGTCCTTATGATGGTAATGTAAATCCTAGTACTCAAGCAAGTGCTTCAGTTGGGTTTGATTATAGAAAATCTGCAGCATATGTAACATTTTTTGTTGAGCCTGTAAAATTTTCTTTTGGTCAAATATGGAGAGATCCACTAGGAAAGGCCAAAGATGTAATATTAAAAACGGACCCTTATTATTCACAAGATGGATTAGAATTTCCTGATTTCTATAGTGGAGAAACTGGAAATTGCGTAATAGATGTTCCATCGTTATATAAAATTGTTTGGCCGGCATATATTCTTAAAAAATATGAGTTGTTTGGAGATAACAAGATGTTAGAAGAAAAAACATATAATGATGAAACTACAACATTATATGGATTTGATCCTAATCGATGGCAAGTTATTGAATCTGTAGAGAGTTATCATTCTAGCGAAGAAGCAGGACATGCGTCAAATAAGACTTTTTGGTTTGTATATAACACACCACAAATAGATATAGTACATACCTCATATAAAGAACCAGCTAATATTTTAAAGGATATTAATGGCAAAGATGTGGCGGGTTCTACCAAAATACTAAGTCAATATGCTCCACTTGAATCACTTATTACAGACAATGTGAAAAGTTCGTATGACATTGATTTAGGAAATGGATTACAAAAATATGCATATCCGAATCTAGATTTAGCACAGATTTGGATATATGAAAAATTAGACAATGGATTAGAAGACCACAAAGTAACATTATATAAAGATCCTAAATATGCGTCAGCTCCAAAAGCCTTTCAAGTAAGTGACCCAGGATTCGAAGATTACTATGTAAAAACATATATGGACATTCAGACAGAAACGGGTATTCCAGATTTATTTAACACAAATAAAAACTGGATAGTTAAATTTAGATATGACGAAGGTATACCTATTGTTAGAATAAAGTATATAGATGTTAAAGATGGTACAACGGTACTAGTTAAAAGCGGTGATACATATTATTCTGAAATAATAGGAAAACTAGATCCAAATTATACACACGTAGTGGGTGGTGCTACAAATCAATCTATACCAATAGGATATACGGTTAGTAATACCGGATATAATCAAGTTCAGGCGTCTGCTATTCCAGCAAATAATGGAACTCCTATAACGGTTTCTGGAATTGATGGCAGTAAGTATATTATAGTATTTGTTACGGGAGAATCTCCAAGTGGAGATTCTGGAGATGGATATGATAATGTTCAATTAAGATCAAATAAAGCAACTAATGAGGAATATGATATAGAGGATGCAGTTCCTACTTCGGAAGATTTATACCTTTCTGGAGATGTTGCTGGTTATGAATTTGTAAGCGATATATCAACAGAAACAAAAAACGAAAGTTTTAGAATAAGAGTAGGACAAGAATATTATACAAGGATAACATCAGGAGGCACACTACCTACAGCTACGGCATATAGTGATTACTTTACAGTAGATGTGCCATATGACATATTTAAAATAAATAAAGCAGAATTATATGATTTAACATCTATGATTCTAAAAAACAATGCAATTAAATATTATAGCAATTACAATATAAACACTGGAACTTACGACTCATATAAAGAAGATGAGATAACATATGGAGTAACTAAACCAGTACCAACTTTAGAGTATTCTTATCCAGAGAAACTATTAACGTTATTAGAAGATGCAGAACTAATAAAAGATAGTGAAGGTGTATATACAATAATGCTTAAAGACATAGCAAGCGTGACAGATAGAAGAACAGTAGAAAATTCTTTAAAAGAAAGATATAACCAAAATAATACAGAAGGAGCATTGGTATTATTATATAAACATGCAACTGTATATCTTCAAAGACTTGTTATTAAGCAAGTGGGCGAGCCAGATGTAATAATAATAGATGGTGGATCTTATTCGTTAATAGAGAGAAGAAATGCTTTAGCCGAGGGAGTACACTATTTTCCATTTGCAGATGAAAGAGCTGCAAGATATAAATTTTATGTACCAAATGGTTTATTCATTAAAGAATCAGCACAAAATATAACATATGACACAAAGTTCAAAGAAAATTATAACTACATTGCTGGAGTTACTGAAGATACAGGAAGAACACTTCCAGTATTAGGGACATTATTAGATGTTGCAGAGTTAACATTGGAAAGTATTAATGTACATACACCAATAAGAAATGATGTTAGATTAAATGTTCCAACAAGTAATACAAATGTAACACAACTAGATAATAGAGCATTAGCAGGTGGAGCAACAATAGTAAACTTAGAAGAATCATTTGCGATTAGTATAGCTGATGGAACTACAACCATTAATAAAAAAGGATATAACAACAGTAGAACAAATATATTAGGATTGTTAAATCTAGATAATGATGGTAGTAGTCAGCATATGTTAAAAACAAAGAAGTCATATGGAGGATTAACAAATAAAATAATGACTGTAGCAGAGTATATAGCAGAGACAGAAGAAAATTCAATAGGTCCTGCATTTGCTGAATACAAGCTTATAAGATTCCCATATGATGTCTACTATAGACCAAGCAGTGGAACACCAATATTATTTAAAGCTGGCACTTGGTATAACTTGTATGAATATGCAACTATTGGTACGACAAATTATACCTTTACAATTCCTGTATGGGTTGAAGACGATAGAGTATATACAGGAGAATCTGGAATTCAGATTTTAATCGCTGCAGAAAACTGTAGTTCAGCTGCTTTAAATGCAGCAAAAAATAATCCAATGAGTATAAGGAATACTTTAGATAATAATGCAAATAAGGATTATATATTAAGAACAACTCTTAATACATTTGTATCAGGTAGAGTATTTAATCTACAAGTTAGAGATTCTGATGATCCAGGATATATGGGAAAAGTACCTGCACTAAAAGTTACAAGTTTACCACTTGCACAATATGGACAAGTTAAAGAAGGTGGACAAGTTACTTATGCGCTGGGATTAAAACTAGGTTACAGATTCTATTTTGACTTTTTAACAAAAGGTGAATCAAATGTAACATCAAAGATAGTACCAAAGATATGGTATGTACCAACAACAGGTGGAACAGCAACAGATGCAATAACATTGTTCTATCACTCAAAATCTAGTCTGTACAATATTCTAAGTGCACAAGACTTAAATATCAATATGAATCTATCTACAACACATGGTGCTGTTAATAATGAAAATAGATTCCAAGAAGAAATGTTGACAGCAAAAACAATAGATAATAATAGAGTGTTTACAACAAATACTGCTATAGGAAAAATATTGCAAGGATTATTATTAAGGAATAACATAACAAGATTGCCATATAATATAATTGCAAAAGCTGCAGAAGCTTATGGTTTTGGAGCAGATACAACAGCATTTATTAATAGTACAGTAAATAGTGACGAAATACGAGGAAATCAAAACTTAATAAAAAATTCTGCGGGACATTGGTATGGTGAATTTTATGTACCAGCAAGTACAATAGTTGTAAATAAAGCAAATGCAACAAAGAATGAAGCTATGACAAATCAATTAAAGACAGGATATTTAATTGTTTCATTTGAAAGTATAAAGACAGCTAAAGACGGAACAGGTGAAGGATATTTAAGTTATGCAAAACCTGATGGTAATACAATGTGGCAACAAGAAAGTACTAAACAAACAATAAAATTACCAAATAACAATACTGCAACAGTTAATACATCAGGAACATGTATGGCAATATATCAAGTGGGATTAAAAGCAAATAATGATTACGAGATTGAAGGAACACATTAAAAAATAGAAAACAAAAAGAAGAAAAAATAAAA
>CAZNFG010000003.1:0-6309 GCA_964572605.1 uncultured Eubacteriales bacterium | reverse complement strand
TTATTAATACTAATCTTTTTTACTTGTTGCACATTCAGAATATTTTTTAAGTTTTTCATTAACTAGATAATTTACAGTTCCAACGCTATATTCGTTATTTTTATTTTGTTTTCCCGCAGGAACTCCAGTTAAAAGTTCTATTCCTTCATCAATAGTTTTAATTGCATATATGTGAAACATACCTTCTTTAACAGCACTAATTACTTCATCATTTAAATTTAAATTTTTTATGTTTTGATAAGGTATAATAACGCCTTGATCTCCAGTAAGTTCACGAAGTTTACAAACACTAAAGAAGCCTTCAATTTTATCTGTAACACCGCCAATAGGCTGTATCTCACCTTTTTGATTTACTGAACCAGTAACAGCTATATTTTGCTTTATTGGTAGTTCAGAAAGACTAGATAATATTGAATATAGCTCTGTACTTGATGCACTGTCACCATCGACTCCATTGTACATTTGTTCAAAACAAAGACTAGCTGTTAATGAAAGTGGTCTTTCTTGTGCAAATTTTTCTCCTATATATGCAGATAAAATCATAACGCCTTTTGAATGTGATGTACCACTTAATTCGACTTCACGTTCAACATTTACTATTCCAGATTTTCCAACATAGGTGTTAGCAGTTATTTTAGCAGGTTTACCAAAAGAGTAATCGCCAATATTCATAATAGAAAGACCATTAATTTGTCCGATTTTTTCTCCTTCAGTATCTATCATAATAGTTCCGTTTTGAATAAGTTCTACTAATTTCTGATCGTATTTATTAATTCTTTCAATACGTTCACTAACAGCCTTTTTGACATATACCGATGTAACAATTTTTGCGCCATCCATCTTTGCCCAAGTGCAAGCTTCGCCCAATAATTCAGTAATATCATTTAATTGAGTAGAAAGTTTATTTTGATTTTCAACCATTCTAGAACAATATTCAATGACTTCTGCAACTGCTCCAGCGTTGAAGTGTGGGGCACGCTCTTTCTCACAGAAGTTTCGAATAAATTGTGCTATCTTAAACATAGTTGATTCTGTTCTTGGTGCTTCTTCATCAAACTCTACTTTGACTTTGAACAATTTTCTAAAGTCCTCGTCAAAATTTAAAAGCTGATAATATGTATTAGCTGGTCCAATTAAAATAACTTTAATATTAACTGGTATTGGTTCTGGTTTAAGTGATGCAATGGCAACAGTATTCATCTGATAATCTTTTAGGGTATCAACATATATTAATTTTGTTCTTAAAACTCTTTTAAAAGAATCCCAAATAATTGGATTTGTTAAAAGATCTCTAACTTGTAAAACAATATAACCACCGTTTGCCTTATGAATAAGTCCTGGTTTAATTAAAGTAAAATCAGTTTTAAGAGTACCAAAAGAATTTTCATATTCAAGTTTTCCAAACAAATTGTAGTATGAAGGGTTAGAGTCGATAATAACTGGAGCACCTTCAAATTCTGAATTATCTACAAAAAGATTAACTTTATATTTTACCCAAGGCTTTATTGTTTCCATTCTTCCTAGTGGAATAGGAGAATCTTTTGGTTTTGGATCTTCAATAAATTCGTTTAAATTTGCCAAGATATCTTTTTGAATATCTTTTAAAAAAGTTTGAATCTTTAAAAATCTTTTATATTTATTTCTAAGTTCATTTATTTGTATGCTTATGGCAAAAAGTGCAATGTTATTTTGCCATGAGTTCATCTTTTCATTTGCTTTTTTTTCAAGTTCTTTTATTTTTGACATTGTTTCAATAGTTTGTTTTTGAATCTCTACAGAACGTTTTTCAAAATCACTCTTAGTTTCTTCATCTAATACATTAAACTCTTCTTCAGATAAAGTCTTACCATTAATCATAGGAAGAAAATAAATTCCAGATGGAGTGTTTTTTATTTCAAAGCTTTGAGCAGCAGCATCTTTATTTAATTTTTCAATTAATCTAATTTTCTTTTCTTCGACACTTTTTTCGATGTTTGCTTTTTCATCTGCAAAATCTTTATTGTTAAAAGCAGATTTTATCTCTACTTTCATATTTTCAACAAATTGAATCATATCGTTTTCAAATTCTTTTCCCATTTTTGCAGGTAAAGAAATTGCTACTGGTTCATTTGGATTAGCAAAGTTATATACATAACACCAATCATCAGGTGTTTCTTTTTCTTTAGCAACAGCTTCTAATTTGTCTTTTGCATATATAGTTTTTCCTATTCCTGTGGGTCCTTCTAAATATAGGTTGTATCCTTTAATATCTATATTTAAACCAAACTCCATTGCTTTTGTGCCTCTAGATTGACCTATAGTACCTATAAAAGGTTCTAGTTCCTTTGTTGTTTTAAATTTAAAAATACTTGGGTCACAAGATTTTTTAAGTTGTGTGTAACTTAATTCTTTAATTCTTGCCATATTTTTTCTCCTTTGTAATTTTTATTATTTACTGATGTGACATTATAATTGCATCTTCTCTTGTTCCGTCTGGATTTTTATAGTAATCTTTTCTAATGAACTCTTTTTTAAATCCAAATTTTGAATAGAACTCTTGAGCCGCAAAGTTACTTGCTCGCACTTCTAAAACTATATAACTAGCATGATGTTCTTTGCATAATTTAAACATTTTTTTAATAAGTTTTGTTGCAATATGTTGTCTTCTAAAATCTTCATGAACCGCAATGTTTGTTATATGACATTCATCAATTACAAACCAAAAACCAAGATAACCAACAATTTTTTTATCTAATTTTGCAACTAAATAATTAGCTAAAACATTATTTAATTCTTCTTCAAAAGAAGAGATAGACCATGGAATAGAAAAAGCAGTTTTTTCCACTTCATATATTCCTTCAAGATCATTTTGTGTCATATTTGAAATTAAAACTTTACTCATTTCAAATCTTGCATCCTTTCTGCTTGAGATTTCTTTAAGTAAAGTGGATTAAGTGTGTTATAATCATCAAACTCACCTAATAAAGCCTTATCTTGTGCTGCTTTAGCTATAGATGAAGCAAGTTGATTATTAAGATGTATTGGCATGAAGTAAGATTTATCTTTAAATGCTTTTATAAATTTATCTTTAAAAGAAAAAGCGCCATCTCCAACAAATAATATTTTAGAATTTTTTTTACTTAATATATCAATAAGTGTTTCAACATCCTCAGTTATATAATCACTTATAAGTGTTGGTTTTCCATCTTTATATTCAAAAATTCCAGCATAAACATTATTGTTTTTTGCATCAAGAACACTGCAAATAATGCCATTAAAATATGATGTGTTATATGCAAGTCCAACAAGAGTGGGAACAGCAACAACTTTCTTATTTAAGCTGAGTGCAAATCCTTTAATAGTTGCAATGCCAATTCTTAGACCGGTAAAAGATCCTGGACCAACACTGCAAGCAAAAACATCTATATCTTTTAAACTTGTATTTGAAAATTTTTCGATTGTATCAATCATAGGTAATAAAGTTTGTGAGTGAGTAATTTCGGTATTTAAACTAAAATCAGAAACAACTTTGTTTTCGTCTAGAATACACACACTACAATTGGGTCCTGAAGTATCCAAAGCTAATATCTTCATTTTAAAAACGCCTCCTCAAAATTTTTACCAAACCTAGGATTGTTAGACGAAAAAGAAAATTTACGTATATCAATATTATCAGGAACTTTTTCGATAACTATTTTTAAAAAATTGTCAGGTAAAATATCTTCTATAAGTTCACCCCACTCAATAATAGAAATGCCTTTATCAAAAAGCTCATCTCCACCAGTGTTTAAGAATTCTTCTTGAGAGTTTAATCTGTAAACATCAAAGTGAAAAAGATTTAAGTTGTTAGGCAAGTTATATTCATTAACAATAGTAAACGTCGGGCTAGAAGCTTCTGCTTCTTTATCAAAAAAACTTAAGAATCCGGAAACAAATTTTGTTTTACCAGCTCCTAAATCTCCACTAAGAACAACAATATCACCTTTTTTTAAAAAGCTAGCTAACTTCTTGCCAAGCTTTATTGTGTCATTTGTAGAATTTGAAATAACGCTAAACATACTAAAAACCTTCCTCCTATATACGGCTTTATTTTATATCAAAAAAACGAAGATGTAAATAATAAGTTAAAACCCTTTCACAACTAAATAGTGAAAGGGCCATATATCTACTAATTATCTAAATTTATAATATTAAATTCACATGCTCTAATTAATCTATTCATTATTGCAAGTCCTAGTCCCTCTTCAGGAACGCCCTCTATTATAACAATATCAGGATTAATATCATCTACTTTTCTTAAATCTGTGAAAATATTTTTTGCTATTTCTTCTAGATTATTTCTTGAACCAACGTCAATAATATTTTTACATGAATACAAGTTTTTATTTTCTGTCGAAGATAAAATAATAGGGTTTGTATAATTGCTTGAGATTTCATTTATCCTATTTACTAATTTCTCATTATCTATGCTATAAACAAGCACACATTTACTAGTAGGAGCATAGTGACGATATTTCATTCCGGGAGATAAAATTTTTTCTTCATTTGTTATTCTATTTAATACGTGTTCATCAATGTCAACACATCCTACAATATTTGCAATTTGTGATGGTGTTATTTTTCCGGGTCTTAAAATAATTGGTACATTATCTTTTACACGAACCACAGTTGATTCAAGGCCAACATCTGAAGAACCTCCATCTATTATATAATCAACTTTATCATATAATTCATCAAAGATATCTTGTACATTAGTACCACTAGGTCTTCCAGATATGTTGGCACTTGGTGCTGCAATTGGTACACCTGAATATCTTATTAATGTATTTGCAATTTTATTGCTAGGCATACGTACTGCAACAGTATCAAGACCTGCAGTAACCTTGTATGGTACGTTTTCTTTTTTTTCTAATATAATTGTAAAAGGTCCTGGCCAAAAGGCATCCATTAATTTACGTTCGGTAATTGAAATATTTTTTGCTATTTTATCTAACATATTCATATCTGCAATATGAAGTATAAGAGGGTTATCTTGTGCACGTTTTTTTGCAACAAAAATCTTTGCAACAGCTGTTTCATCTAAACCATTTGCACCAAGCCCATAAACCGTTTCGGTAGGGAATAGAACAAGTCCACCATTTTTAATTATTTCGGCAGGAATTCTAATTTTTGTATAATCAGTATCATTTCTCAGATCTAAATAGTTATCCATTATTTTGCTTCTTTCTTAGATTTCTTTACTTCAAGAATAAATTCTGGCAATACTAACATTCTTTTAAAACGACTCGGTTGTTTTAGAAGTCTATAGAACCATTCTAAATGTAATTTAATAAATATCTTTGGTGCACGTTTAACAACACCTGAAATTACATCTAAGCTTCCTCCACAACCTATTCCTATCTTAAAAAAACCATCATTTATATATTTATTAATCATAATTTCTTGCTTTGGAGCACCAAGTCCAACTAAAAGAACATCAGGTTTAAGATTTTTTATTTCTTCAATTATAGAAGGTTCTTCATTTTCTTTAAAATAACCATGGTGAGCACCTACTACATTTAAATTCGGATATTTTTCTTTTATCCTATTTTTTGCTAGCACTGCTATATCTGGTTTACTACCCAAAAAATAAAATGAAATAGATCCATCTTTACCTTTTTCAAAAAGATTACATATTAAATCATATCCTGCAACCCTTTCTTTTAGTGGAGTACCTAGTATATTTGAAGCTTTTATTACTCCTATACCATCAGGAATAACTAAAGCAGCATTATTTATTATATTCATAAATTCTGGATTATCTTTTGCTCTCATTACAATTTCGGGATTTGGGGTAACCACCAAATGGCCCAAATCAGATTTTATAAAATCCTGGCAAATACTTACGGCTTCGTTCATATTGACATTATCGAAATTAACACCTAATATAGAAACTTTATCCATATATTTCCTCCTATTCAAAAAAAGATTATATAATATAAGGTTGAAAAAAGCAACTTTGACAAATAGCAGGTTGGTGTAAAATAATCTCGGAGGGAAAAATAAAAATAAAAAGGATATACTCACAAAATTATATATGGTTAGGGACTCAAATTGTTGATTTTGCAGTAAATTATACAGAAGAAGTAATAATCAATTTAGAAGAAATAAAAGAAAAATTTGAATTTTGTGAGTGGCAAAAAATATAAAACGTATTTGCCAAAAATCTTTTTTAAATTTACCATGAAAAAAAGTTTGACACTACTAGAATCGTTTTGTTACTTGACATGAAAACACAAAAGCGATATAATGGGCACCGTAATCACTCGTGATCATACGGAAAAGATTTTG
>CAZNFG010000002.1:0-90938 GCA_964572605.1 uncultured Eubacteriales bacterium | reverse complement strand
CAATTGGTTTTATTAATTGTACATCTGTATCCATATATATGCCACCGAAAATATACATAGCATATATACTCACATAATCTGTTACAAAAGCAAATTTTTTATTTTCATACGCCTCTTTTGTAAACACATTTGAATTTATATCAAATGTTGCTCCATTCTAGAATTTAATTTCATAATCTAGGCAATATTTTTCCGGTTTTTTAAGCATTTTTTTGTAAGTTCAGGCATTTTTTCCACCAAACCAACAATAATTAATTATTTTAGGTATCATATTTTCCTCCCAACTCTTTTTTTATTTTTTCACAAACTATTTACAACTTTTTCTAAATATTTAAATCATTATCAATATAATTCCCATTTGAATCTTCTATTTTCAACCATGGCTCTATTTTCAAAGCAATAAGTATCTTGTCTTTAATGTTTTTTATTTTTTGCAAAAGTACACTCTTAATCTTATTTTTTTGAGGATTACTCACATTTTTAACCTTATTTACATCCAAATATTTTTTCTTGTCACGCACCATCATAACTCTCTCATATGGTAATATGTATTCTTCAAAATACAAATACTGTCTTCCAAGTATTTGTATATCACTTCTATCAAGTATATATCTATTCAAAAAAGATTCATCATGCCACGCTGCTATTATTCCTCTTTCTAAATCCTCTTCAGTTTTCTTATCCAATTCATCAATCATCTTCAAATACTCTTCTGCTTTTCCACCATTGAACGCTCCTTGAACGTAATACTTTCCTTTGTCATATGGAATGTATGCATTGCTTTCTGGATTTCTTTCACATGGCCATTTATTTCTTTCATATTTTACAAATCCGCGGATGCTCAAGTGTAATTATATTTTTATTAGGATTAATAAATGTTCGTTCTAGTTTTTTTAAAAAAACCATATTCCCATTCATAAAAAATATATAATCAAACTTCAGCAATTCCGATTCAATACTTTTAAATAGATGAAATCTCTTCATTGTATTGTACGGCCATCCCATATCATCCTGAAAAATCAAATGAACATTTTTTTCTTTACCATATATAATGTTCATATCATCTGTAAATACAAAATATTCCTTTTCGTCATTTGGCATAAAGTTTAGTTCACAAGTTTCATAAAATTCTTTCCAAAAAACAGTATACCTTCCTATACTAATATTTAGTATTGCTACTCTCATTTTTTCTTCTCCCTCATCATCATTTTAATTTTCTTCTTCAAATTCTTGTATCGTAATTTAAAATAATGAAATGATAATGTTTTTCGTTTTACTTTGTCAAAATTTTGCTTAATATCATTTATACTCACTTCTAAATTGCAAAACATATCTGGAATAATCTTATACAGATTTAAATCAATATTAGATTCAACTTTCATTTTTCTCTTCTGCAAATGTATATACATAAATTCTTCATCTATTACATCTGAATTGATTCTCGAATATCGTTTCAATTTTCCTCTGTTCCAGACAAAGAAGTTTTTTCTATACTTTTCAACACTCCCACTATAATCCAGAATAAAATTACTTGATTTGGTATATATATCTGCTATTTTACTTTTCGTCCAAATTGGAATTTTTTCGTTATTATATATTGTATTAATGTTTATTCTATCTTTAAATATCTCGTCAAAATTGAATGAATTCATTGAAGATAAAACTTTTTTGTAATATTCCTCTCCACAAATCTTTTTCATGAACATTTTATTGTTTACATCATTATTTTTTATTATTGTCATATGACCTAATGTAAATATCTTGTCATATTCTAGCATTTCATTTGTTATAAATTCTGATAAATCACCTAGTATCATATCTAAATCACAAAATCCCCAATAATCATATCCAATATTATATTCTGAGAAGATATATCCATACATTGGTTTTAGATCACAAAACTTATATGGCGTCTCCAAATAGATATCAAAATCAAATTTATCTTTTATTTTTTGTCTTGTTTCGTCGAATGACTCTTCTATTACCTTAACATTACTTGGAAAATTGTAATTTTCTCTCGAATCTGTTATTATAGTCCAATTAAATTTTGGATTATATCCACACGAATTCAAAAATAATTGAAAGTAATTTGGAAATCTACCGAAATACGGAATTATAAAATTAATAGTTTTATTTATCATTTTACACTCACCTTATTATACAAATATTTTGCATATATTTTAGAAACAAACCTTACACCCATAATGCCTGATATCTTATAAATAATTTTTATTATCCTTGTCTTTTTCAACGTTGAATAATTTAGTACAAAACTATATTTTTTCATATTAAAAAGAATAGATTTTATATCTTTATAATTCAAAACATTCGAGGCTATTAGCATCACCGCATATTGATATGACATATACTTCATATATGTTTTATATATGTCACTATCTTCCTTCTTTTCTCTTTCAATTAATTCCATACAAGAACTGAAATTCTTTGATACATCTGATAATGATTTAATTGAATATGAAGCTGTTATTGAATTATTTCTTTGTCTGTATATATAGAAGCAATCATCCAAATATTCAATGTTCTTACAATGTAGCAAGATTTTTGCACTCCATTCTACATCCTCAGAAATAACTCCCTCTACAAAATCAATCTTGTTATCAATAAGCATTTTTCGATTCACTACTTTATGGCATGCACTTGACATATATACTCCGTTGGAAACAAGACGATCTAAATCATTGTCCGATAATATTCTAAACTCTTTTTCTTGTGGAAGAGCAATTATTTCTTTTCCTGTACTTTCTACTAATTTTTTGTAATTAATTAACACAACATCTGGATTTCTTTCTTCAATCTTCTGAGTGATTTTCATCAAACAATCATTTTTCTCCAAATAGTCATCACTATCTATGCATAAAATATATCTCCCTTTTGCGTTTTTTATTCCTTCATTTCTTGCGCTAGATAATCCGCCATTTTTTTTATGAATTACGGAAATTTCTTTATTGTTTTTTGCCATTTCATCACAAATTTTTGGACAATTATCTGGAGAACCATCATCAACTAATATGATTTCAAAACTCTTATATGACTGATTTAAAACACTTTCAACACATTCCTTTATGTATTTTTCAACTTTATATACCGGTATAATAATACTGAATAATATATCCTTTTCATTATTCATCACTTTTCACCTCAACGCTTCAATAATTTTTGGACTTTATTCATCAAATTCAACCTTCAAATAAAATCCTACATCATCACTTGGTTTTATTTCTATTATTTTTCCTTTGTTCGTTTTTAATCTTTCAAATAGTGGAATATTTGCAGACATTGCTACTGCTGGTTCTATTGTATAGTACCATGCTGATGGTAGCTCACCTTCTGTAACTTCTACTATATCTCCCAATTTTACTAAATCTGCTCTTTCCATTTTAAATTCTAATATTCTCATGTTTGATCTTCCTTATTCTTCTATTATTTCTTCTATTCTGCTTAAATTTTTCTCTGCTGAAGATATTACTGTCACTCTATCTTTCTTCTCTATTGTTGTTTGTCCGTTTGGTATAATTATTTCTTTACCTCTTATTAAGAAAGCAATTAAGAATTCTTTTTTAATTTTTATCTCTTGTAATGTCTTACCTGTATGTATAAAATCATTTCCCACTTCAAACTCTATTGCTTCTGCCATATTCTTTGAAAATCTATATAAAGATTTTATTGATTCTTTTCTTTCGGCTATTCCTCTAATAAATCTATGTACAGAAGATAGAATTATTATATGTGGAGATAATGTATTATTAATTTCTACATTATGTAACATCTTAGTATATGTAAGCGATACTACTTTTGTAATCAACTTTCTTACTTTGCATGACCATGCAAAAAGTGTTATTACTATATTTGTTTCATCTTCTTTTGTTAAAGATATGCATGCATCGTAATCTTTTATTCCCTCTTCTAATAGCATATCTGAATTTGTTCCATTTCCATGTATCACGTCTATATCTTTAAATTCTTCTGCAAGTTCTAAGCATCTTTCTTTATTTTCTTCTACAACTTTTGTTTTTATATTCATCTTAGACAAATTATTTAATAAATATTTTCCTATCTTTCCACAGCCAACTACAAACACACTCTTAATAGGTTTTTCTATTAAATCTAATCTTTTTAATAGATAATATATTTCTGCACTTTTTCCTATAATACATAACTCATCATTTTCTTTTAGTACTACATCACCTCTAGGAATTATTAGTTTTTCATCTCTTAGTATACTTGCTATTATTACATCTTTCTTTAATTTTTCTTTTGTATCTACTAATTTCAAATTTATTAATTCACTATTTTCTTTTATCTTTACTTCAGCAACATCTACTTTTCCGTTTGCAAACGCTCCAACTTTTATAGAGGTAGGGTAACTTATTAATCTTGTTATTTCTTGTGCAGTATCATATTCTTCATTTATTACTAAATCTATTCCTAGATCATGCATTAAATATGCTTCATCTTCTTTATATTCTTCAGCTGTGACTCTAGCAATAGTATACTTTGTTCCTAAAGTCTTTGCAGTTATAGCGCTCATAATATTTACTTCATCACTTGGTGAAAGTGCAATTAATACATCTGCATATTGTGCTTTTGCTTTTACTTGTATTTGCTTACTCGCTCCACTACCAACTACTCCTATTGCATCATACTCATTTGTAAAATCTTCAATCGTTTTTTCAGTAGTATCTATTACAATAATTTCGTGTCCTGCAGATATAAGCTCTTTTGCAAGTTCTTGACCTGTTTGGCCAAGCCCAACAACAATTATTCTCATACTTTTCTCCTTTGTTATTTAACGGATTTTAACTAATGATTTACTACCAATTCTTTTTTCTTCTATTTCTTTATATACTTTTCCTATTGTTAAACCTTGTACTATTGTTGTAAATAATATAGTGACAATAATCATAGTGAAAATTATCATATACTCTCCGTGAAGAAAGTATACTTTTAGTTGTCATTGCAAGTGCAAGAGATAATCCTCCTTTTAATCCACACCAAGTCATAAGTTCTATAAATCCTTTTTTCGAAAGTTTTCCAGGTATATTTTTATCTCCAATAATCGTTGTGGTTGTTAATACACCTATATATCTTGTCAATATATTTAATAAAATTGCTATTGGTATTAAAATCCATGTATGCATACTTACTTCCATTGAAAGTATAGATAGTCCAACTAAAACAAATAATATGCTATTTAATAAATTTTCTAATACATTCCAAAAGTCATTGTATAATTCTTTACTATCTACAACTTCTTTCCATCTTTCGTTTTTCTTTGTTTGATAAGAAAAATACATTCCACAAATAACTGATGCTATAACACCTGAAAATCCAAAATGCTCACATAAAACATATGCAAGTGATACATCAAGTAAGCTAATTAATATATGTACTATTGGTTCTCTTGTCATCTTTAATACTTTAAATAATATATAAGATACTACAAGCCCTACTATTGCTGCTCCTAATATTTCTTTAGTAACTAACAATAATACATTTCCACCTGTACCACTCATTATTATACTTTCTGCAAATACAAATATTGTAACAGCAATACCATCATTAAATAACGATTCACCTTCTATTACAGATATAACACTTTTAGATATTCCGAAGTTTATTTAGTATTCCTGTTGCCGCTATTGGATCTGTTGGTGATATTAGTGCACCAAGTAATAAACAAACCCAAATATTCATATTTAATCCTAACATTAAACTTATACCATAAAATATTACTGTATAAAAAGCAGCACTTACTATTGTGCTTATAACTGCAAGTGATGTTATTTGTAATAAATTATTTACAAACTTATTCAAATGAATTTTACTTGCCCCTGCAAAAAGCATAAAGCAAAGTGTTGCTTCTAATAAAAATTCATTCAAATTGAATTTATTTAGTAATCTTAATATATTTTCTTCAAAATCAAAAATTTCTAGTTTTTTTAATATCATCATAATTAAGCTTATAGCAAACGAAACAATAATGAGCGCAATTTCTTTGGGTATATGCAATATTTTTTCGTTTATTATAGATGTCGTTACTATTATTCCAAGAAGTACTACAAAACCAAACAAAATACTCTCCATATTTTTCTCCTAGTGTTACTTTAAATCTATTTATAGTATATATATTTTTACATTATTTTTCAATCACTTTAATATTTTAGTATGTGTAAATTCTGATTTGTACAGCAAATATATAGAAAAACTATCTATATCGCATTAGCAAGCAAACATTTGTTTATATAATCAGTGTAGTTGCATTTTGAAAGAAGTTAGTTGGTTACAAATTATAACTAAAAAAGCCACATTTACATAATTGCAAATGTGGCTTTTCTATTTTCTTTATTCATTTCTTAATGCTTCTATTGGATTTAATTTTGCAGCTTTATTTGCTGGGAATAAACCAAAGAAAATTCCTATTGATACAGATATTGTAAACGATGCAATTATCCATTCTATTGAATATGTTGGTTCTATTCCATCTATCGAACCAATTATATATTTTATAATTAATAGACCAATTATTATTCCAACTACTCCACCTGTAATCGTAAGTAGCATTGCTTCTATCAAAAACTGTATTAGTATATCTTTTTTTCTTGCTCCAATTGCTTTTCTAATTCCTATTTCTTTAGTTCTTTCAGTTACTGAAACGAACATTATATTCATTATTCCAATACCACCAACAATTAATGAAATTGTTGCAACACTTCCAAGTACAAGCATCATTATTGCTGTTACGTCATCTAACATTGAAAGCATTGTTTCTTGCGTAAATATTACATAACTATCTTCATCTTTAAATATGCTATATAAATACTTTTGAACAGCTGTGGTTGCAAGATCTATTTCTTCTTGTGATCTTGCTTCAACCAAAAACATGGTAACAGAATTTACTTTAAGAGTTCTTTGTGCCACATTTACTGGAATTACTAATCTGTCATCATCTGTTCCATCTGCATTGCTCATTACTGCTTTTAAAACACCAACAACTGTAAATTCAATTCCATTTATTTTTATAATACTACCTACAGCATTACCATTTGGAAATAGTTTTTTATTAACTGCACCACCAATTATTGCTACTTTTTGAGAATTAGTAACATCTGTACTAGATAAATTTCTGCCTTCACCTAATTTCATGCCTTCCATTTCTAAAAATGTTTCATTGGCTCCTATTACATTTGTAAATTTACTCTCGCCATTACTTCTAACCGTTGCTTTTTTCGTTATATATGGTGTAAGTGTATCTATATATGGAGATTCTTCTGCAAATTTTTGCAAGTCATCAAGTTTTATATTATTTCTATTCGATTGATCTATTATTATTGCTGTTACAACATTTGAACCTAAGCCTTCTATTAAACGAGATATAGTGTTCATAGCACTTTGAGCAAACCCAACTGCTGCGATAACCGATGCAACACCTATTATTACTCCAAGCATTGTTAATGCACTTCTAACCCTATTGTTCCAAACGCTTTTTACAGCCATTTTAAAGGCTAACCAAATACTCATTTTATTCGTATACCTTTCCGTCTTGTATTTTTATTGTTCTTTCAGCTTTTGATGCTATTCCAGAATCATGTGTAATCAAAACCACTGTATTTCCTTTCGCATGTAATTCTTTAAATATTTCCATTACATCACTTCCAGATTTTGAATCAAGATTTCCCGTTGGTTCATCTGCAAGTATTAGCGGAGGATTTGTTACTAAAGCTCTAGCTATTGCAACTCTTTGTTGTTGTCCACCTGAAAGTTCTGTAGGATTATGATGTGTTCTGTCTCCTAAACCAACACTTTCTAGTGCTTTAATAGCTCTTTCTCTACGTTCTTTTGCTGAAATATTTAAATATATAAGTGGAAGCTCCACATTTTCTACTGCGGTTAATTTATTTAAAAGATTAAACCCTTGAAATACAAATCCTATTTTATTATTCCTTATATATGCAAGTTCATTATCTGATTTTTTACTTACATCTTGTCCATCTAATAGATATTTTCCTTGAGTTGGTATATCTAAACATCCGAAGTATATTCATAAGCGTAGATTTTCCGTGAACCAGATGGTCCAATTATTGAAACAAATTCATGAGCATTTATATGTATTGATACATCGTCTAATGCATATACTTTGTTTTCACCCAGTTCATATATTTTGAAGATATTTTCCAATGTTATCATAGTATGTATTCTTCCTTTCAGTATTATCTTTGCATCATGCTTGTTGCTGATGGCATATATAACATGCTTGTTTCTGGTACAACCACTTTTTCTCCTTCTACTAGGCCTTCTTTTGCTTCTATAAATGTTGAATTACTAACTCCTGTAACTATTTCCTTTTTTGTTTTTACTCCATTTTCCATTACATTAACAAAAGTTTTTCCATCTTCTGTTGTAACTGCATCTATAGGTACACATAGAACATCTTTTACACTTTCTGCAACTATATCTGCATTTGCACTCATAGATATTCTAATATTACTATCTCCACTTAATTCTATTGTTACATAGTAGTCTGTTACACCTGCTGTTGTAATTCCTTCCAAAGGAATCAATGATATTTTTCCTTCAATAGGTGCATATTTTGTTTCTGGTAAAGCATCTATTGTAACGTTAACTTTTTTATCATAATTTAGTTTTGCTACATCTAGTTCATCAACTGGTATTTTAAATTCTAAAATATTACTATTTGAAATACTTGTTAGTAAGGTACCTGCTGGTACAATATCTCCAACTTTAACATTTTGCATTGTTATAGTTCCATCTATTGGTGAAATAATGTCATAATTTTCTGATTGGTTTTTCAATGAATTTAATTGATTATATGCATTTTGTAATGCTAAATTTGCATTTTCTAAACTTGTACTTAAATCTTCATTTTCAAGTTCTGCTATTAAATCACCTTTTTTAACGCGCATTCCTTCATAAGCTACTAGTTTCTTTACGTTTCCAGCCACTTTAGACCTTACAACATTTCCTTGTACTTTAGTAAATTTTGCTTGATTAACGCTAGCAAAATTTATAGCACCTGTATTAATTTCAGCTTTTGCTTCAATACCATCCAATGAATATCCATTAGTATTTGCTTCTATTGTTACATCAACCACTTGGATATTGCCATAGATTGCTTTTCTCATATCACTAACTTTTGTAACTATACCTGTCATAGTAGAATAAGTGTTTACTATAATTATATTAGCTTCTGTTCCAACTAGAATTGGGTAATCTGCATTATATACATATTGTAATACTATTTCATATGCAGAATCTCTTAAGATATTTGCAACTGCTGTAGAATTCATAACATATGCACCTTCAGAGATTGTTAATCCACTAATATATCCATTATCATTTGCAACAATTTTCAAATCGTTAATTTGTTTTTGAACTGTTTGTTTAGAAAGTCTTAATTGCTCTATCGCTAAGCTTTGAGAACTTAAATTAGTTTGATAAACTCTATCATCAAGCTTCATTATTAAATCTCCGAGCGCTAACTTTATCTCCCTCTTCAAAAAAGATATTCATTACTTCACCGTTGATTTTCGCATATTGTTTTCTAGATGTGTTAGCTGCTATAGTTCCACTTCCAGAAATAACGGTCTCTATATCTCCTTTTATTACATCATATGTACGTATTTCTTTCGGTTTCATTTTGTTTATAGTACTTGAAGCTATAATTGCGCATAGTACTACTACTCCTATTATAATCTTAACGATTTTACCTTTTTTATTTTTCATTTCGTCTTCTCCTTTATAGTTTAATGCTTATTTCTTTTCCATCATAATTATTTAATTGTCTATATTTTACTCCACAAGTATCTAATAGTTTTTTTGATGCAATAACAGCATCAGTTTCTGCATATTTATCTGATAAATATACAACTTCCTTTATTCCTGATTGTATAATAAGTTTTGCACATTCGTTGCATGGGAATAAATCAACATATATAATTGCATTTTCCAAATCTCTTCTTGTTCCTCTAAAATTTAGTATTGCATTCAATTCTGCATGACATACATACATATATTTTATTTCTAACGGTGCTCCTTCTCTTCCCCATGGAAATTCATCATCATTAAAACCATTTGGTGCTCCATTATATCCTATTGATAGTATTCTTCTATCTGATCCAACAATGCATGCACCTACTTGAGTAGATGGATCTTTGCTCCTCATAGCAGAAAGCTTTGCAATTGCGATAAAGTATTCGTCCCATGAAAGATAATCTTCTCTTTTCATTATTTTTTCTCCTCATCTCTAAATTTTCTAGCAAGTGAGCTGTTAGAATAACTTCTATTTCCTGTTACATCACCCAGGACTTCTAAAAAATCTGGGATAATGTATTTTTCATTTTCGCTTTTTAATTCAATTTCTAAAATTGCAGTTTCTTTCCAAAATGGATAGATGTCTATTTCATACTTTAAGTTATTCATGTAAATTATATATCTTGTTTTCAATAAACTTTTTGCTTTTTTACTTTTTAATAAAAATTCATTATATTCTTCTTTAGTTATTTCATTTTCTATTTCTATTCTTGTCATGCTAGTAATACTTTTCTTTGCAGTATAGAAATACTTCGTTTGATCATTAATTGTCATTTTTCTTACTCTATCGCCAAAACCATTTCCGCGAAGTCCCAAATAAGTTTGAGAAATTTTGGCTACTTCACAATTTGTATTTTCTTTTATCCATTCTAAGTCTGGCATTTTTATGAGAAGTTTTTTCTCAATCTCAAGCGGCATATCTTTCTTCATAAATATCTCCTTATATAAAATACCAGCCTATATTTCTAAAATAGACTGGTACTTAAGAAACTATTTTACTTTTTTACTACTTTCTTGGCAGAAGCTTTCGCCTTTGTTTTAGTAATTGTTTCTGCTTTTGCTTTAACTGTAGTTGTCTTTTCATTTTTAGTTTCCTTACCAGAGATTTCTACAAACGAGTATTCATTCTCTGTTCCTGGAACATAACAGTAATTATTTCCATAATTATTGTCCCAATAACCATTTTCATTTTTAAAGCAGAAATTGAGTTCTGTTCCACAAGGAATTGATAATTCTGTCTTATAGCAAGATTTCAATTTTTTCATTTTACATTCTGAAACATCTTTCCATCCATCGTATCCATAGTGCAAAAAAACGCTTGCAGAATCTGCTAAACATCCTGTGTATTTTAATTCAAATGTTTGCTCCTTGCATTTTTTAGTTCCCATTCTCATATCTCCTTTGTAAACATATATACTTATATTATAGTATATTTTTTAATATTGCAATATTTTTACATGTTTTTGTTAAATTTTTTTGTTTATTTTATTGCAAATAAACGCCTTTTATGCTAAACTAAAACCGCACTGTAAAAAAACATAGGGGTGTAGTTCATCGGTAGAATAAGAGTCTCCAAAACTCCAGAGGAGGGTTCGATTCCTTCCACCCCTGCCACAACTTAAAAAAGATATCGATTGCCTCAAATTTAAGCAATTGACATCTTTTTTTATTTTGCAAATCAATATTTTCATGATCTTTTTGTCTCTTGATTTATAAAAAGTGAAGAAAAAAGTAGGAGAAATTCATCCTTTTAAACAAATTCCTCCCATACAATATTAGCAAAATCAAGACCTTTATCTGTTAGTCTTACTCCATTATCATCTAGTTCTATTAGCCCTAAATTCACAAGTTTTATTAATTCTTTACTAAATTTTTGGCTTAAGTTTATATTAAATTTACTAGAAAATTCAGAAAAACTAACGCCCTTTATAAGTCTTAATTTAAGTATCATATATTCTTTTATTTTATCGCTATCTGTTTGTACTTCTTCAACATCTCTTATATTTTTCCCTGTAATATATTTATCAAGTTCTGATACATCTTTATATCTTATATCTTCAATATATGAACTGGCTCCTGCCCCAATTCCTATATATTCTTTTTGATTCCAATATGCTAAATTATGTTTTGATTCAAACCCATCTTTTGCAAAGTTAGATATTTCATAATGATTATAACCACTTGATCTTAGTTTATCCTTTATGTAATAATACATATTTCTTTCTTCATCATCATTTGGCAAACTTTTAAAAATATCTGAATGCAAGATTAGTGAATAGCAAGATATATGTGTTGGATTTAAATCAACTAAATAGTCTACACTCTTTTTTAGTATATCTAATGTTTGATTTGGTAAACCAAACATCAAATCTATATTTATGTTTTCGAATCCCTCTTTCTTAATAATATTATAAGCAGTTTCAAATTCTTTAAATGTATGTGCTCTTCCTATTTCTTTTAGTATATTATCGTTTGTCGTTTGCAATCCCATGCTAATTCTGTTTATTCCCGCCTCTTTATATGCTCTTATTTTTTCTTTTGTAACAGTACACGGATTAACCTCAATTGTTGTTTCCTCTGTAGATAGCAAATCACCTAATAAATCTATAATATATTTTTCATCAATAAAAGATGGGGTTCCCCCACCTATATATATAGTCTTGAATTTCTTTAGTTTATATTCTTCAAGCTCTTTTTCCAATGCTTTCATGTATGACTCAATCTTATCGCTTTTATTATCGAAAGAATTAAAATCACAATATAAACATTTTCTTTTGCAAAACGGAATATGAATATATAAATGCTCTATCAACTATCTTCCACCTCACAAGCAATTTCTTTTATTTTTTTGAATCTATGGCTAACTCCTGATCTACTAAGTTTTGGATCTAACATATCCCCTATTTTTTCTAAGCTTGCTTCTGGGTACTTAACTCTTAAATTTGCAATTTGCTTTAAGTTTTTTGATAATTTTTCGAATAGTTTTGCTTTTTTTATTATCATAATATCCCTTAATTGTTCTGATGCTGCAACAGCAGTTTTATCTAGATTAGCAACTTCGAAATTAATTTTTCTATTAATATTATTTCTAAATTCTTTCTCTACTTTTGCTTGTTCAAAAGAAATTATCCCAATATTAGAACCCATAATTCTTAATAAGTCTGATATGCTCTCTGCATCTTTTAAATATATGACATATGATTTTTTTCTTTTCATCATTTTGGTAGATAACCCATATTCAACAAGTACACTATTTATGAAATTAATATTTTGAATATTAGATAATACTATTTCTAAGTGGTTTCCTCCATCTGGTCTAAGTATTGATCCACTTCCTAAAAATACACCTCTTAAGAAAGATTTCATACAACAATCTTTTTCTTTTATTTTTCCTTTATCATCAATTACAATTTGCAAGTTCTCATCTATATTAACTAAAGTATTTTTAAAAACTTTTTGTAAATCTTCTTCGTTTTTAATAACTAATTCATATAATTTTTCTTTTCCGTCTTCTTCTTTTTCTATATTAGTTATTGGTGTGATATTATATAATCTTTTAAAAGCACTATATACCCTACGAATTGAAGAAGAACTTTCTGTAGCCATTCTAAGGATAAATTTATTTCTTTCTTTTACTAAATTACAATTAGTAATTAAATATCCTGTGAGCTCAGCTAGTTTACAGCACTCGCCATTGTGAGTACTTATTTTAGTTAGTTCATCTTTTAATTCTGATGAAAAAGACAATTTATATCACCCTTTCTTAGCAGATATTACTCTATCGTTATTGCTCAAATCTTTTATTTTTCTAATTTTTTTATAATTATTCTCTTTTAATATTTTCATAACATCATTTGCTTCATCAAATCCAATTTCAAATAAAAGAACGCCTTGATCATTTAAATATTTTCTTGCTTCTTCAGCAATCTTTCTATAAAACGATAATCCGTCTTTTCCACCATCTAAAGCTTTTTTGGGTTCATTTTTTACTTCTTTTTGAAGTGTTTCCATATCTTTTGTTTTTATATATGGTGGGTTTGATACAATCATGTCATATGTATTTTCAACTTTTTCAAATAAATCTGATTGAATAAACTTTACATTAACACCATTTAATATTGCATTCTTTTTTGCAACGTTCAAAGCTCTTTTACATATATCTACAGCATCTACTTTTGCATCTCTTATATATTTTGCAAGTGAAATTGCAATACACCCACTACCTGTACACATATCTAAAATGTTTTTTCTAGCTTCTTTTATTGCTTCTAATACTAAACATTCCGTATCTTCTCTTGGTATTAAAACAGTTTTATTTACAATAAAATCTAGTTTCATAAATTCTTTATGACCAACGATATATGCATAAGGCTCTCCAGAAATTCTTCTTTCTAAAAATAAAAGGAAAGTAACATATTCTTTTTCAGTACATGTTTCTTTTTTTACAATATCGTCTGGACTTATTTTCATTGCTTCAGCAAGTAACAAACGTGATTCTTTAATATCTATATTATTTTTTGCAAGTAAGCTTTTTCCTACTGCCAATAGCTCTTTTGTACTTTTTACCATTTATCTTCTCCATTTTCCGGTATAACCGCCTTTAGTGATGCTATTGCAACTTCTATTTGGCTATCATCTGGTTCTCTTGTTGTAAATCTTTGAAGCCATTTTCCAGGTGCATTTAGCCATGTAATAAATTTATTTTTACTTTTGCCAGCAAGCTTAATTATCTCATAAGATATTCCTGCAACAAGCGGTAAGAATAAAAGTCTTAAACCAATATTTATAAATGGATTTTCATATACACCAAGTAAAGAAAATACTAACATGCTTACTATTATTACAAATAATAAAAAGCTAGTACCACATCTTGGATGAAATCTTGAATATTTCTTAACATTTTCTACTGTTAATTCTTCAGCATTTTCATAACAAAAAATACTTTTATGTTCAGCACCATGATATTCAAAAACTCTTTTTATATCTTTCATTTGAGAAACCAAAACTATATATCCA
Source organism: uncultured Eubacteriales bacterium (assembly GCA_964572605.1). Lineage (GTDB taxonomy): Bacteria > Bacillota > Clostridia > TANB77 > UBA1234 > UBA1234. The sequence goes on along the minus strand of CAZNFG010000002.1, from coordinate 76,073 downwards.
AAAAAAATAACAAGTTTTATAATACTTTCAACAAAATTATATAGAACACTATTTTCAATTTTATTTGGTACAATAAATTCAGCAACTAAGTTTGGCAATATGATAAATAAACCAATACTTATAATTAGCGAAACAAAGATAGATAAAAAAATTGCCCAGTCTGGCATTGTTCCATCTTTTTCTTTATTTTTATCTTTCTTATTTTTCTTGTCTTTATCCTCTTCTTCCTCGATATCAAAAAACTTTGCTGAAAATGTTAGCGCCCTAACTCCAGTAATCATTGAATCAAAAAAAGCGAAAACTCCTCTAATTATTGGAGTTTTAAAAAACTTATTTTTCTTTTTTGTTTCTTTTTCATCTATAATAATTTCACCATCAGGTTTTCTTACTGCAATTGCAATCTTGTATGGGCCACGCATCATAACACCTTCTATTACAGCTTGACCTCCGATGGATGTCATTTTCTTCTCATTCATTATATTTTTCACCTCTATTTACGTATTATATAGTAAAATTAAAATCTATGCAACAAAAGCATTTTGACAAGAGGGACGTTCCTATTTGTCAATTTCTTTCATAAGAAATTGACAAATAGGAACGTCCCTCTCGTCATCGACCTCTTTTTTATTAGTCTTTAATTCCATACTTTTTCTTAAATTGCTCGATTCTTCCACCAGCAGCTTGATATTTTTGGTTACCCGTATAAAAAGGATGACATTTTGAACATACCTCGACAGACATATCCTCTTTTGTTGATCCAACTTTTATAACATTTCCACAACCACATTTAATTGTAGCCTCTTTGTACTCTGGATGTATTCCTTGTTTCATCTTCTTCACCTCTTCCTTACCCGCGAGTTATCTATATATAATATTTTATAACAAACTCATGCTTAAACATAATAGCATAATTTTTAGGGCTTTGCAAGTCTATTTTAAAAAAAGAAGAGTGGTCCATTTTAGTGGATCACTCGCCTTTTTACGTTTTATTCCTCTGTAACAGCTTCTTTCTTCATTTTGCGCTTTCTTCTTTCAAAGTCAAGCTTTTCAGCTTTTCTTTCAGCCCGCTTATCACAGAGCATATTGAAAAATTCTTCTGCTCTTTGGCCATGTAAGGATACTGCCTTTTTGCGAAGTTTGTTTACCGTTATGTCAGATACCCAACCTTCAGTTATAGCATTACTAAGCGTTTGGTCGAAAAGTTTCCGTTCCGCAATAAAGTTCTTTCTACAAAACTCAGCTACAGTCATTGGAGATTCTGCATATTCCCTCGCAAGAGCGATTGCTTCCATTTTGGTAAACTTAAAGTACTTTCTAAGCATAAAATAGTGCTTATATGCCTTTTCTGAACGTACTTTGCCGCCCTTTCCCCCATGTTCTTCAGAGTTTTCGGCAGATTTTTTAGCAATTCGTTTTGCTGTTTCCATTCCTACGATACCTTCAACTACAGCTTTCTTAAGTACACTATAGAACGTACTCTCTGTTGCTTCATAATGTTCGCAAAAATAACTTGCCGAGTATTCTCCTTCAGATCCAGCATATTCATTTGCTATCCTAGACACTTCTTTCCGGGTAAACTGATTAGCTTGCTTCATGTCTTTTTCCCTTTCTGTAATAACAGGTTGTCTAGTTACAACAGTTCTTTAACTTTTTATATTATAACTTAAATATTATGTAAAATCAACCTAGAAATTTTTGAAAACTAACTTTGTTTTTTTCTATTATAATCTTATTTTTTCCAATAGTTCTTCATTAGTTTTTGTCGATGTTACAAGTCTAATTAGATTTTCCGTTACATTAGCTACATTTCCTTCGTTTAATGCTTTTCTAAGCTTCCATACTATTTCTAATTCTTTTGTAGATAATAACAATTCTTCTTTTCTTGTTCCAGATTTGTTTATATCTATTGCTGGGAATATTCTCTTTTCAGACAATCTTCTATCTAAATGAACTTCCATATTACCGGTTCCTTTAAATTCTTCAAATATAACCTCATCCATTCTACTTCCGGTATCTATTAACGCTGTTGCAAGTATTGTAAGACTTCCGCCTTCTTCTATATTTCTTGCTGCACCAAAAAATCTCTTTGGCTTATGAAGTGCTGATGGATCAAATCCTCCAGATAATGTTCTTCCTGATGATGGAATAACTAGGTTATATGCTCTTGCAAGTCTTGTTATACTGTCTAATAAAATAACTACATCTTTTTTATGCTCTACTAATCTCTTTGCTCTTTCTAGTACTATTTCAGCTACTTTTACATGATGTTCAGGTAGCTCATCAAAAGTTGAGTATATTACATCTCCTTTTATTGAACGCTTCATATCTGTAACTTCTTCTGGTCTTTCATCTATTAAAAGAACTATTAATTCTACGTTTGGATGATTTTCCATTATACTATTTGCAAGTTTCTTTAATAAAGTTGTTTTACCTACTTTTGGAGGTGATACTATCATTCCTCTTTGTCCAAACCCTATTGGTGCCATTAAATCTATTATTCTATTCGCATATTCTGTCGGTTCGGTTTCTACATGCATTCTTTTATTTGGAAATATTGGTGTTAAATCATCAAAACTTTTTCTTTTCATAGCTACTTCCGGTGCATCACCATTTACCGTATTAACGTATATAAGCGCTGGGAATCTCTCGGTTTCTTTTGGAAGTCTACTAATTCCTTTTACTTTATCTCCTGTGTCTAATCTAAATCTTCTTATTTGAACAGGTGAAACATATACATCTTTTGGTGTAGATAAATAGTTCTCTCCCCTTAAAAAACCAAATCCATCGGGTAACACTTCTAATACACCTTCGACTACAAAATCGTCTTTACTATTTAAAGTTGCACCTTCAAGTTCTAATTTTTTTACCTCTTGTTGGTCAATTTCTTTTGCTTCTTTTTCTAATTCTTCATTCTTAACCTCTTTGCTTGCGTCTATAATAACCTTAATCAAATCTTCTTTATTTAGCTTACTTAAATTTTTAAGCCCTTTAGATTTTCCAAGTTCACGCAAGTCAATGAGAGACAATGAATTTAATTCTTCCCCCATATTTTTCTCCTTTATATTTAATTTTAATGGAATTGTAATCGATTTCTGGGTAATCTTAACGATTACCCAGAATTAGAATAAAATTTTTAGATTTTAACGTCTCTTTGAACAGCCTCTTTTTGAATCAATATTCTTTTTTAGATATAACTGTTTTTCATCACTATCTTTTAAAAATTTTGATAGCATATCATCTAACTTACTAGTTTCTGTAGGTGCTTGCTCACCTCTTTCCGACGCTCCTCTTGGGCGTTCGTTTCTTCTTTCAGGCATTGGTAATGCCTTTTTGACTGAAAGTGCTATTTTTCCTTTTTCATCAATTGAAAGTACTTTTACTTTCACACTATCTCCTACTTTTAGGACTGTGTGTATATCTTCGACATAGTCTCTAGATACTTCCGAAATATGAACTAGTCCGACTTTTTCCATCATTAAGCTTTATAAAAACCCCGTAGTTCATTATATCTGTAACTTTTCCTTCTATTATGTCGCCAACTTGAACTGGCATAAAAAAACTTCCTCCTTTGGATTCTAAAATCCTACGTTTTTACGTCTATGATTTTACAACAAATATTGATACTAGTCAATACTTATGTCGCTTCCCTTAATACTTTAGCTGATCTTTTATTTATTTGAAAAACAAAAAGCGAAGCATCTAAAAATACTTCGCTCTAATTTTATATATTAGCGTCAACAAATATCGTTTCATATGGCATAACTAGCCCTAATTTTTCGCGCGCATATTTTTCGATATATTCATCAGTATTTACTTTGCTTAGCTTTTCTCTAAGATTTTCCGTCTCCATATTAGCCTCATCTAGCATAGCATTATACTGTTTTGCCTCACCTGATAAACTATTCAATTTACTTTCCTGTTTGATAAGTACGCATGACACATATAACACTATAAGCATCATAGCTAGTGTTGAAAACAACTTACTAAAAAATTTTTTCATTTTTTATCCTCATCTTTTGTAAAATAAACTTCTAAGTATACATATTCGACACTCATTTTAAAAATCCTGCTAAAATTTAACATTTTGTTAATTTTTCTTATTTTTTATGCTCGTTTGTTAACAACTTAATTACAAATTTGCCATAATTTGTCAATAACATACCATTTTATTGAAATAAACTACTTTATATGTTATAATTATGTTAATAATTTTTTAGGAGGTATATTGACATGGTAGGAATAATCATGTTGGTATTGGGTGGGTATGTTTTCTTCAAAGTGGCTCGTTGGGCAATTCTTGTTTTTCTTGGTATTCTGCCTGGTAGGCTTGGAGAAACAATATACAAAACCGCCCGGGCAATTGTCGCAATTGTGATTTTGCTATGCATTATCAGTTATTTTATATAACTGATCCACAAAAAACGCATTTTCTTTACTGTCGCAAGACGTAATAGATATGCGTTTTTTACTATTTACACTTATGTTAACTTGTGTTATACTATTAAAGGTCAATAAAAATTATATAAGGAAGGAATATGTCTAATGAATTTCCATGCCGAACTAAAAGTTGAAACCTTCAAAAATCCCTGGGATGATCAAAATAATGTGATTCGTGCTTTCGACAAAGTCTTCTCTCGTTATGCCCAATCTGGTAATCCGAGCTTAAAAGAGATCTTTAATCTCAAAGAACTGAGGTCTCAAATTGAAGCCGGTAACATCAGATTTTCTTACAATGAAGGTCGAGCTGAAGAACATCTTGTAAACCAATTGGCGTGCTTCGAGATTATCTCTACCCCGCAAGCGCATTATTTGCTTGATGATTCATTGAGTCGCATAATGATAAGATCAACACTTGCAAAACTGGTAACAAAATAATAAGAAACAACCTCGATACTTTTTTGTATCGAGGTCTTTTTTATTTTAATTCTTTTATTCTAGCTTCTGTTTTCTTAAGTAGCTCTTCATACTTTATTTTTTTTGCATTTTCTTCTTCTATTTTTTCTTTTGGTGCTTTTGCAACAAAACCTTCATTAGATAACATTTTCTCTACTCTTGCTATTTCATTTTTATATGTTAATTCTTCTTTTTCTAATCTTTCAATTTCTGCAGATATATCTATTAGTTCATTAAATGGAATAAATATTTCCATTCCTGGTGCTGCAAGTGAAATCGCATTTTCTGGTATACCAACTTTACTATCTTTTACTATTATTTCATCTGCATATGCTAATTTTTCTAAGAATGATTTTCCTTCTTCTATTGTTTCTTTATTTTTTGTAACAAATATTAAGCTTGATTTTCTAGATGGTACAACATTCATATTTGCTCTAATATTTCTAACTCCTTTTATTATTTCCTTTATGATTTCAATTTCTTCTTTTTCTTTTTTATATTCTTTTTCTGTATTATATTCTGGCCATTTTGAAATCATAATACTTTCATCATTATGTTTTAAATTCATATATATTTCTTCTGTTATAAACGGCATAAACGGATGTAATAATTTAAGAGATATTTTTAACACTTCATTTAATGTATATAGAGCTTCGTTTCTTGTTTCATTTGTCATATCATATAGTCTTGGTTTAATCATCTCAATATACCAATCACAAATTTCATCACGAATTAATTCCATTATTTTTTGTAGTGCTATACCGAAATCATATCTTTCCATACAATCTGTAATTTCTTTTGTTGCAGTATTTGCTTTACCCAATATCCACTTATCTTCTAATGTAAGTTTTGATTCGTTAAAAGAGATATTACCTTCACCAAAATTCATCATAGCAAATCTTGATGCATTCCAAAGTTTATTTGCAAAGTTTCTACCAACTTCTAATTTTTCTGGTAAATATCTTGTATCATTTCCAGCTGTGGTACCTTGAATAAGTGAAAATCTAAATGAGTCTGCACCGTATCTATTTATTACATCTAAAGGATCTACTCCATTACCAAGTGACTTTGACATTTTTCTTCCCAATTCATCTCTTACTAATCCATGCATTAATACATCCGTGAACGGAACTTTACCTGTAAACTCTAAGCTAGAAAACAACATTCTTGCAACCCAGAAGAAAATTATATCATAACCTGTAACTAAAACATTAGTTGGGAAAAACTTTTCAAAGTCTAATGTTTTTTCTGGCCAACCAAGAGTTGCAAATGGCCACAATGCCGAACTAAACCATGTGTCTAATGTATCATTATCTTGATGCATTTTTCCTTTGCATTTTGGACATACTGTTTCTTCTTTTTCTGATACAACCATTTCACCACAATCATTACAATAATATGCTGGGATTCTATGTCCCCACCATAATTGTCTCGATATGCACCAATCACGTATATTATCCATGAAACTAAAATATGTTTTATCAAATCTTTCTGGTACAAATTTCATATCGCCATTTCTTACAGCATCATTTGCAGGTTTTGCCAATTCTTGCATCTTTACAAACCATTGAAGAGATACAGTAGGTTCAATAGAGTTATGACAGCGATAACACTTACCAACATTATGAGAATAGTTTTCTGTTTTTACTAAAAAACCACCTTTTTCTAAATCTTCAACTATTGCTTTTCTTGCAGTTAATCTGTCCATACCTTCATACTTAGGTGCCAAACTATTCATATGTGCATCATCTGTAAATACTTTTATTACTTCTAAGTTATGACGAAGCCCTACTTCAAAATCATTAGGATCATGTGCTGGTGTGATTTTAACAGCACCTGTTCCAAAATCTTTTTCAACATATGTATCTGCTATAATTGGAATTTCTTTATTCATAATCGGAAGTATAACTTTTTTTCCAATCAAATGTGTGTATCTTTCATCATCTGGATGTACTGCAACCGCTGTATCTCCAAGCATTGTTTCCGGTCTTGTTGTTGCAACAATTATTTTATCTTTACCATCAGGTGTCTTGTATGCTATATGCCATAAGTGTCCAGGTTCTTCTTCATATTCAACCTCTGCATCAGATATTGAAGTTAAACATGTTGGGCACCAGTTAATCATTCTTTCGCCTTTATATATAGCACTTTTTTTATATAATTCTATAAATACTCTTTTAACAGCTCTTGTTAGATTTTCATCCATGGTAAAACTTTCTCTTGTCCAATCGCAAGATACACCCATCTTCTTTAATTGATTTAGAATTGTTCCACCATATTCTTCTTTCCATGCCCATGCTCTTTCTAAAAACTTTTCTCTGCCTATGTCTTCTTTTGTGATTCCTTCTTGTTTCATTTTAGCAACTATTTTTGCTTCTGTTGCGATACTAGCATGGTCAACTCCTGGAACCCAAAGAGTTTCAAATCCTTGCATCCTCTTATATCTTATAATAATATCTTGAAGTGTATTATCCATACCATGTCCCATGTGTAATGCACCTGTTATATTTGGAGGAGGCATAACAATAGTAAATGGTTTTTTATCACTTTTATTGTTTGCTTCAAAATATCTTTTTTCCATCCAGTTGTCGTAAATTCTTTGTTCAAAATCTTTTGGTTCATATGTTTTGCCTAATATATTCATTATTTATTTTCCCCCTCTATCTTTTCTAGATTTTCATTTTCTAAATTTTCATTAGGTTTAATATTTGCAGTAGTTAATATTAATCCTCCAACTAAAACAATTATAAATCCTAGTATTTTTAAGCCTAAAACGGAATTGTTTTCTTCGCCGAAATTTAAATATTTTTTTACGATTGTTCTTGAATCAAATATTAAACATAATCCTACAAGTAAAATTAATGATCCGTATAATTGCACCTAGCATATCTTATCTTTCCTTTCTAATTATATGAAAAAAAAACGAGCAAATTAAATCCCAAAGGACGAATTTGCTCGTGTTACCACCTTAATTTACAAAAATATAACAGTACTTTAAAAAATATTTTTGTCTTAAAACATTTAACGCATGTCATTCGTTGTAACTTACTACGTAATTATATACATTCTGTTACACTGCTCACAAGCTACCTTTAGCTTAAGAAAAAATTCATAGAAAAGCTCTCAACCTATAACTTTTCCTCTCTTTATGCCTCTTAAACTTACTCCTCTTGTTCATCGCTTTAATTAATAATATAACGTATTATACTGCAAATTATAGAAAAAGTAAATAAAAATTTTAATTCTATATCTTCATATATATATACTTAAAAATATTTATTCTTCGTCTATGAATCCACCCTCTTTACCTAATTTATCCACAACGCCTCCCTTTATGGCATCCTTGATTTGAGATCCTACGACTTCTCTTGTACCTGTTTTTAAAATTCCTTTAGTAAGTGGGTTATTATTTAATATTTTACCAACACTATAGTCATGAACATCTACTGAAGATCCTTTAGGTATTGGTAGTTTTCCTTTAATCGCATCTAATGCTTTATCTGTTCCAACGTTAACCACACCTTTAGTAAGTCCTTTGCCCATTGCATCTACAACATCTTTTCCTTGAATAGAAGCGTCAAGACCACTTTGAAGTCCCTCATTTAATATCTCTGTTGCAGCTGCCTGCCATGGTTTATCATCTCCAAATTTATCTTTTAATACCTCTGTTCCAGCATTTAATATTCCTTTTGCCAAATGTTTCGCAGCATTTTTAGGATCGGCCATTCCTTCTCCCATACCACTTCCTATATTTTTTCCTGCAGTATATGCAAGCTTTATTTTCTGTCCTGCAGGACCAGTAACATAAGACAATCCTTCGATTGCAAGATCTGCACCGAATTGAGTTCCCTCTGCAGCCTTTGTTGCGATATCATACCTATTTGCTTTTTTAATTTGCGCTTTGTATTCTTCTATGTCTTTTTCCATACTAGCTTCAATTTCTTTTCTTCTCTTATCATTCGATTCTTTTTTTGCAGTCTCAAGTCTTTCTCTTTCTGCAGCTATTTTTTCGCTTAATTCTTGTGACTCTTTCGAAGGACCAATCGTACCTCTATCTTTTGCAGTATACTCAAAACTTGCATCATTTTTGCTTAGTGTATCAGATAATTCTTTTTCTCTTTGTTCTAATTGTTCAAGTCTTATTTTTACCGCATCAGTATTGTACCCAGGTTTATTGTAACCTTTTTTAACTGCCTCAAGCATAGCCTTTTCTTCTTTTACTGCAATATAGTCTTTTTGTTGTTGCGTCACCCATTCATTTTTTGAGTCTAGTTCTTCCTGTTTTTTGGCTTTTTCATAATCTATCATTTGCTTTTGATATTCTGTTTTTTTAATTTGAGAATTTAAATATTCAATATATTCTTTGTACTGTTCATTAACTTTCTCATACCCTGGATCTGTTTTGTCTGCAGTTTTATCAGATTCTTCCCATGCTTTTTTGCATTCTTCTAATTCTTCTTCAAGAGTTTTTTTAGCAGAATCTAAAGTATCACCAGCTTCCTTATATGCATCCTTTATAATATCTTCTTGTCTTTTTGCATCATCAATAGCGGCTTGTGCAAGTTGTTCTGCTGCTTCAGTAGAATCGATAACGATACCATCTGTTTGAATGTTTTCTCCACTAATACCTTCACTTGAATTTTTGCATCCTTTCATTAAAGTTATAAGTGTTCCAACAAGTCCTGAAGCCACGGCACTTTCTCCTGCAACAACTCCAAAAACTTCACTAGATGAATTCGTAACATAATCAACTTTTATCTTCATACTTTGACCTCCTTTAAATCTTTATATTTGCTATTACATAAAGTTATTTTAGGAACAATTGGACATCCACCGAAACATGAATCATATTTAGGACATCCCGGACATTTATCTTTTTGTCTCATTCTAAATTCATTAAATTGTTTACTATTCCAAGCATCTTCAATTGATTTATCTTCAAGAGATATACCATAATATGAATTTTTCTCAAAGCTACAAGGATATAATTTATAATCTGGTGAAACATATGCAGAAAATCTGCCCGCTTCACACGCTTCAATACATAATGGATTTATGTTCTTTGTAAAATTTATTATTGCAGGAACACTGCAGCTATCAAATCCCGATTTATTTGCAAGTTCCTCAATATCAAATAATGAGAAAAAGTGCTCAACTTTTTCATCTTTCACATCAAGTATATTTTCTTCTGTTCCTAATCCTACAGGTTTATGAAGTAGGAAAATCATTCTGTTTATCCCATCAGGATATTTTTTATTTTCCATCATATCAATTGCTTCATCAATTGTACTTTTTGATAAACAATAATGTATATTTGTTTTTATTCCAAATGAAGTAAGCATATCAATTGCATTTAGTGTATATTCATTTCTATACCAGCTAACAGCAACTGCTCCACAGCATTTTTTTATTGTAGGTAATAAACTTTTCTTTAATCCAAATCCAGATGTGGTAAAGTTAGGTACCACATTATTTTCTTTTGCATATTCTAAAATTTCTTCTATATTTTCATGCATGTCTGGATCGCCTCTACCACCTAAAGCAACCTGAAACGTTCTATTCTTACATTCATCAATTATTCTTTTAAACTTTTCAAAAGACATATTATCTTCATAAATGGTATTACCGTTTTGATAACATTGAACACCAGATTTTAAACAATAACCGCTCTTGCCATGTGCACAATGCCCCATAATACCAACATCTAAAAGCTCTGGAAAGCTCCCCATGAAAGGATCTTTTCCCGTATCATTATTATTTTCATCTAAAATATTACTACGAATACCTGTCCCCGTTTTCTCATCAAACATTGACACATAGTGGTATTTATTATCACGCACAACTATCATACTTTTTTCCTTTTCCAACGATATTTAACATTTAGAACTATACCAATTATTATGCATACTATTCCTAGAATATATCCACCATACTTTAATTTCATAAAAATTAATGGTGCATCAGCAATTAATCCAAGAACAAAACCTGAAGATATTAAATATGTGTAATTATCTGTATAATTATTTTTTAATTTAAACAAATGTGATATATCAGAAGAAATTAGTCTGCAGAATTTGAAAATCCAATGTTTTCTTCCTTCACCCAATAAATATGAAATCGTAAAAGAAATAATAATAACAATAAAATATTTATCAAACTTGTTTCTTGCCCCGCTAAATCTGCTATACGAAGCAAAATTGTTTGCAATTGCCAGCCCAACTCCACCACCAATCATAAGTAGTGAAAGAGCTTGTGCTTTAAGATAAATATATGCTCTTTTTATATCAGGAACTGTAGAAAGTATTGGACTCATTGCCTTTTTGAATCCAACAGTTCTAATTCTTGAAAGCAATTTTTTTCCAAAAGTAAAAAGTATAATCCAATAAAGTGTCTTTGGAATAATATTGTTATAAGTAGCAGTTAAAAATATCACTGGCATTTTTATGAAATTTGGGATAAATTGTGCTATTTTTTCCCACCAAAATACTAGTTGAAATAAGATTACTATTCCAAGTTGTATTCCCAATGTTTTTCCCATTTGTGGAAGACTTTTAAATCCTGCTTTTCCCAGTGATAAAAGCCATGAAAAAAGTGTTTCTTGTGAATTAATTTTTAAATGTTCTGAGTTCTCGTTTTTCTCTTCGGTATTAATGCTTTCACTCATAATTTCATCTCCTTGAAAATTAATTTGTTTTTAACATTTATTATACGTACTCTTATAAATAGAATTTATTATAGTTGTGTTTAAAAGTCAATATCGGCACTATTAAAATTTATATATAACTTTCTTTATCCAAATTCATTAAATGCAAATTGCTTTTAAAAATCACTCTATTTGTATACAATTTGTATACATAAGTTGTTGCTAGATATCTCTATTAGTGTTATAATAAGCCTCGTAATTTGATCTTGTTTTAAAAGCTTATAATAACTAGTTGGAAGGAGGGTTTTTTGTGGAATATAGGGATTTATACGATATCAATCGTACTCTAACTGGCAAATCTATAAAAAAAGGAGACTTAATTCCTAAGAATAACTACATCTTAGTTGTCTTAATCTTTATTCAAAATGCCATGGGAGACTTTCTAATCCAGAAAAGGTCCGAAAAGAAAAATGGTAAATATGCTTCTACTGGTGGACATCCAAAATCAGGTGAATCAAGTGTTCAAGGTATCATTACCGAAGTACAAGAAGAGCTTGGTCTAGTTATTAGTCCAGATGAATTAAAGTTAATATATTCTGGTCGCCAAGATGAGACTCAGGTTTTCTTTGATGTGTACTATATGAAGAAAGATCTTGACATCTCGACATTATCTATTCAAGAAGATGAAGTAGCTTTTGTAGAGTGGGCTTCTATCGAACGAATAAAAGAACTTGCAGCAAAAGACTTGTTTTTCAAAAATCATTATGAAGAATTTGAAAGACTTTTTGATGCTTTCAGGGAAAACAGTATTGTCTAGGAAAAATATTTTTTAGGAGGATTTACGATTTTGGATAAGTTTAAGCGGAATGTAGCTATTAGAAAACAAGTTGACAAGGCAGTAGATGATCTAAAGAAAACAGCAGCCGTATCAGAAGTTATCTACAATCATTCCTTGGATTCAGTCGAAGTCGTGATAGTTGGAATTGATTCCAGTGGAAGAAATTTTTGCAGATTTCAATATTATAACGACAAAAACATTTCAACGTAGAGCATAAACCCCAGCTAATTAATTAACAAGCGCCAACTTTTTTAAGTTGGCGCTTTTAATTTTTATTTATCAGAAATTATCATATCCATCTTCACATCATGTTCTTCACATCTTATTTTATCCTCACATAGTTGTTCAGAAAAACAAATTCCAATTTTGAAAGCTTTACTAACATTTTTTAAATATCTATCATAATATCCGTTTACCAAAACCTATTCTGTTTTTTTCTCTATCAAAACAAACTCCGCGGAACAATAATTAATTCTATTAAATCTTTACTAATTAGTTTTCCTTCTGCATCAAAAAAATTCATATTACATTCATCTAATACTTTTGGAAGTGCAACTATTTTTCCTTGTTCTAAAGAATATTTTATTAATTTTTCTGTAGCTACTTCATCTTTATAATTACTATATAAAGCTATAACATTAGTGTTTTTATATATTTCAAGATTTATAATTTTATTAAATATTATGTCAGATTTTTCTTCTTTATTTAATACATTTTTTCTACATAAAAGATATTTTTCCCTAGCATCTTTCTTTTCTAACATATTAGTTATCTCCCAATTTTTTATTTATTTCTCCCCACTCATTTATGAATTCTTCTATTTCAATATTTTTTGCTTTGATTTGTTCTTGCAAATTAGTTAGTGCAATATAGTCTGAGTAAACTTCTTCTTTTTCCATTTCTTCTGTTAAACTTTTAAGTTCTTCTTCTCGCAAACTTATTTCTGATTCTATTTTTTTAATTCTATTTTGCATTTTAATTTTTTCTTTATTCAAAAAATAATCATTTTCTTTTTTGGGTTTAACGATATTGTTTTCATTTTGTATGTTGTCTTTTTCAATTTGTTCACTTTCATATTTTTTATTTAAGTATTCATCATATTTTCCACCAAAATATTTTACACCATCATTTTCAAATATTAATAAACTGTCTGCAACTTTATTTACAAAGTATCTATCGTGAGATACAAATATAATTGTACCTTCATATTCTCCGTAAGATTCTTTCAAGGCTTTCTTTTCCGAGTATATCCATATGGTTTGTAGGCTCATCTAGTATTAGTAGATTAGGACCTTTTTTAAATATTTCACAAAGCTTAAGTCTTACTTTTTCTCCACCAGAAAGTACTTTTATTTCTTTAAATACATCATCGCCTGTAAATAAAAATGCAGCAAGTGCACTTCTTACTTCTCTATCATTTAGTCTTAAAAACGTATCTTTAAATTCATCAAATATTGTTTTATTGTCATCAGAAAAACCTAAATCTTGATCAAAGTATTCTTTTTGAACATTATATCCAAATTCATAATCTCCACCGTAATTTTTCAACTTTTCCAATTAGAGTTTTTAAAAGTGTAGATTTACCTATTCCATTTGCACCAATAATGCCAATCTTTTGTCCTTTAAAAACATTAAAAGAAACGTTTGCCAAGACATTATCATATCCAATTTTCAAATCACTCACAGATAATACATTTTTTCCACTTTCAATTTTAATATCAAAATTTGTTTTAAATGTTTTTAAATCATATCTGCTTGGTTCTTTTATCTTTACCATGTGTTCAATTTGTTTTAATTTAGATTGTGCCATTTTAGCTTTTGTTGCTTTGTATCTAAATCTTTCAACAACACTCATTAATCTCTTAATTTCTTTTTGTTGAAATTCATAATCTTTAAGTTGTTTTTCATAGTTCATTATTTTCTGTCTTTCAAAGTCTTCATAATTTCCTTTGTATTCAGTAGTAACTCCGTATTCAATTTCATAAATCTTGCTTACGATTTTATTTATAAACATTCTATCATGTGATACTATTACAATTGCTTTTTTATAATTTCTCAAATATCCCTCAAGCCATTCTATTGTCTCAATATCTAAGTGATTAGTAGGTTCGTCTAAAAGCAATATATCAGGTTTACTAATTAAAAGTTTTATAAAAGCAATTCTCGTTTTTTGTCCACCAGAAAATTCAGAAATTCTTTTACCTTCTTCTTCTTTTGAAAAGCCAAATTTTCTAATCATAGTTTCATATTCTTTTTTATACACATATCCATCAAGCATTTCATACCTATCACGTGTTTTGGCATACTCTCTAACTAATTCTTCTGTAGAATTTTTTGCAAGCTCTGCTTCAATACGTGCAAGCTTTAATTCTGCTTCAATAACATCTTTATATTCTTCTAATACTGCATCTAATAATGTTTTATCTTCATTATTAAAACTTACTTGTTTTAAATATCCAATTGTAGGAGAGCCTTGTCTATATACATTAAACTTATCTTCTCCAATGCCTTCTTCTAATAATTCTTCATTTATGATAGCATTTAAAAGCGTTGTCTTTCCAGATCCATTACGTCCTACAATCGCAATCTTTTCTTTATCTTTAATTTCTATATTTATTTCTTCTAATATTGTATCTGCACCAAAAGATACAGATCCATTTGTTATTCTATAATTCATTTAAATCTTTCCTTTTGTTTTATTTCTTAAACATTTTTTATTAAGAAATTTTTAAAATATCTTAGTATTTCATATACTCTTACCGTGCTTAAATAGTCATTTCCCATTGGAGCAACAGTATTAATATAGTTTTCAATTTTTTCTTTCATTGTTTCGTCTTCAATACTAAATGTTGTTATATCATACAAAATTTCTTTTGCACGGTTTGCAGTAATATTGCCTTCAGTTGCGTCTAGTAAATTTATATGATCTGTATTCCAAAAATCTTCGCTTAAAAAGTTTCTCTTTAAATATGTTTTTGTAAGAATAATAAATTCTCTCTCAGATAAATAATCATCTGGATTAAATTTATTATCATATCCTAAACTTAATATTCCAAGTTCACACATCTCTATTATAAAATCATAATATCTTCCATTCACATCTATTACTGGCTTTGATTCTTTTTCCAAATAGACTCCTTGCATTTTTATTCTGTTTATAACATCTCTTTTAATTAAACTCTCATTTAAAAGCTTTTGTAAGTCTATTCCACGTTCAACACAAACTGCTGCAATAACACCTGCAGATTCAGCAAGTGTCATTCCCGTTGGTATTACTCTTGCTGAACCAGCTGCAATTGATGTATATGAACCCGAACGTCCAATTGTCATAAGATTAGTAAAACCCTTTGGAATTACTGTTCCCATAGAAATATAATATTGATCTGGTGCACCAATAATATATCCCCAATCATAAATGCTTGTTGTTTGAACATCAATTGGATATGAAGCCATTGCAATTGCATTATATGAATAAGTAGATTCTAATATATCTTTTACAGTAAGTCTGTTCTCACCAACAATATGTCTTGTTTCTCTAATGTAAAATTCAGGAGCTACATAAGCAAGTGTTGCATTTTCAAATCCCGGAATATTTTCAGACAAGAACTTTGCTACATTTTCCGCCTCTTTAACGCATTTTTCATATGCTTTTTCTTTTGCATTGTTATCTAGCATATTAACATTTATAATCTGTAAAGAATTAATTAAAACTGTTTTATCATTTTGTAATCCAATATTTAATCCTTTTAATTTCATATGAGGTTGCTTTGGAATATAATTTTTGGTTCTATCTGCAAATGCCCAAATACTATCAGAAGTATACCCAGTGTTTGGAATATTTTCTTTTTTTACTGCTTCACAACATTTATCCCAATCAACATCTTTCATTGCAATTATTAATGTAGCAGACATTGCTCTATTTTTCTCATTTATATCTTCCCAGCCCTCAACATATTCACCACCTGCAGCGGCAGTAATATCAGCATCTTGACTGCAATCTATATACATACTTGCAACATATTTTTTATCATCTATAATTGCATACTCTATTGTAGAGCCATCCGAACCAATCCTAATCTCTTTAACATCATACAGGACATCAATATTTTCTTCATTATCTAACATTTCTTCAAAAGCTTTTTTTGCTGTATTCACATCAAAAGATACTCGTCTTTCAATTTTATCAAAAAACTCCTCAAAAATTCCTTTGCTTAAAAGTGTTTTATCAAAATTATAATTCATATCTATTGTGTTAAGCATTCCATATGTCATAAGACCACCAGGTCCATCTCTTTTTTCCACTAACAAGATTTTTTTATCATTTCGTGCAGCAGAAATTGCAGCTGATATTCCTTCCGGTTCAGCATAAAATACTATAACATCATATTCTTTATATATCTCTAAAGCTTTATCTTTATCATCTTCACTTATTTCTTCTTTTACAACGACTTCTTCAATTTTTTCCTTAATAATCTCTGCTTCTCCACTAGGTTCTTCATATTCTATTTCATCACCACTTGGAAGAATTACTTCAATTTCTTTCTGACTTGAATAATCTTTCCATATAAAATACCCATTAGAAATTAGAAGACAAATTATAACTATAATAAAGATTATATTTTTTTTCATTTTTTTCTCCTTATATATAATATTTCATTAAAATATTTAATACTATCTTTGCTCATTATATCAAACTTTGATGCTAGGTACAATTGAAGATACTGAGAAATTATAAAAAATGAAAGCATTCGATTTTGATAACTCGAATGCTTTTATATCTTTAATCTTCAAAATATTTTCTTTCATGGTACGTTGTATGTAATAACTCATGTGCTTTGTGGCTTCCTGGTTTTTCTAAAAACTCTTCATATAGTTTCTTAATAAATGGGTTTTCATGAGATTTTCTTATTGTTAGTTCTTTATCATATTTATAAAGTGCCCCTGCTCTCAACGCTCTTACGTCTACAGTTGCTCTTGTCTTGCTATCACAGATTGGTTGTCCTCCACCCATTACACATCCACCTGGGCATGCCATAATTTCAACGAAGTCATATGGTGCATTTCCTTCTTTTATCATATCCATTATTTTTTTAGCATTACCTAATCCATGTGCTATTGCAACTCTTACTTCTTTATCTCCCATTTTAACTGTAGCTTCTTTTATTCCTTTTTCTCCACGAACTTCTTCAAAATCTAACTTATCTAGTTTTTCACCTGTTAAGATTTCTTTTACTGTACGAAGTGCCGCTTCCATAACTCCACCTGTTGTTCCAAAAATCGCTCCAGCTCCTGTTGCTTCTCCTATTGGATCATCAAATGTTCCTTCTTCTTGTTTTGCTAAATCTATTCCTGCTTCTCTCATCATTCTTGCTACTTCTCTTGTTGTAATAACAGCATCAACATCTCTTAAGTTATTAACTTTCATTTCTTCTCTTTCTGATTCAGCTTTTTTAGCAACACATGGCATTACAGATACTACAAATATCTTAGATGGATCTAATCCAACTTTTTCTGCATAGTATGTTTTTAATATTGCCCCAAACATTTGATGTGGTGATTTTGCTGTAGATAAATGATTTAGTAATTCTGGATAATGTCCTTCTGCATATCTTACCCATCCTGGACTACAAGATGTAATCATTGGAAGCACTCCATTATTTTGTAATCTCTGAATTAATTCTGTTCCTTCTTCCATTATTGTTAAGTCTGCACCACTATCTGTATCGAATACTTTTTCAAATCCTAATTTTTTAAGTGATGTTACCATCTTTCCTGTTGCTAAAGTTCCAATTGGCATATCAAATTCTTCCCCAATTGCCACTCTAACTGCAGGTGCTGTCTGAACTAATACATGAAGTTCTGGATTATTTAATGCTTCCCAAACTTCATCTGTATTGTCTTTTTCTCTTAATGCTCCTGTTGGACATGCTTGTATACATTGTCCGCAAAGACTACAAGGAACATCGTTTAAAGACTTATCACATGCTGTTCCTATCTTAGATTTAAAACCTCTATTAATTGTATATATTGCACCAACATTTTGAACTTTATTACATGTTGCAACACATCTTTTGCAAAGAATACATTTACTTGTATCTCTAATTATTGATGGAGAAAAGTCATCTATTTCTCTTTTTGTCATATCTCCTTCATATTCAATATCTGTTACATTTAATTTTTTTGCTAATGTTTGTAATTCGCATCTACCACTTCTTGAACAAGATAGACATTCTTTAACATGGTTCGATAGTAAAAGTTCTAATGTAACTTTTCTTGCATCTCTAATTGCTTTTGTGTTTGTTCTAACTACCATACCATCACTAACTGGCATTACACAAGATGTTACAAATCCACGTGCACCTTCAACTTCAACGATACACATTCTGCATGCGCCTATTGCATTTACTTCTTTAAGGTGGCAAAGTGTTGGAATATCTATATCTGCACTTCTAGCAGCATCTAGCACTGTATATGTTTTTGGTACTTCTAACTCTTTACCATCAATTGTTATTTTAACTTTCTCTTCCATTGTACTTTCCCTCCTCTACTTTCTTGAAATTGCTTTAAATGGACATGTTGAAATACATACACCACATTTAATACATTTTGATTGGTCTATTTCGAATGGCGATTTTAGTTCTCCAGATATTGCATTAACTGGACATTTCTTTGAACACAAACTACATCCTTTGCATTTTTCTTTATCAATAACAACTTGCGTCATTGCTTTGCACTCGCCAGCAGGACATTTCTTTTCTTTAATATGTGCTTTGTATTCATCTCTATAATATTTTAATGTGCTAAGTACTGGATTTGGTGCTGTTTGTCCTAGTCCGCAAAGTGAAGAACGTTTAATATTCATTGCAAGTTTTTCTAGTTTTTCAATATCTTCTTCTTCGCCTTTTCCAGCAACTATTCTCTCTAATATTTCAAGCATTCTCTTTGTTCCAATTCTGCATGGTGGACATTTTCCACATGATTCATCTACTGTGAAGTCCAAGAAAAATTTTGCTAAGTTTACCATACATGTAGAGTCATCCATTATTATAAGTCCACCAGAACCCATCATTGAACCAATCGCTAATAAGTTTTCGTAATCTATTGGTGTATCTAGATGTTCTTCTGGTATACATCCACCAGAAGGTCCACCTGTTTGTGCTGCCTTAAATTTCTTTCCATTTGGAATGCCTCCACCAATATCATATACAATTTCTCTAAGTGTTATACCCATAGGAACTTCAACAAGCCCAACATTATTAATATTTCCACCTAATGCAAATACTTTTGTACCTTTCGATTTTTCTGTTCCGATACTTGCAAACCACTCGGCACCATTTAAAATTATTTGAGTAATATTTGCATATGTCTCAACATTATTTAATAATGTAGGTTTTCCAAATAGTCCTTTAACTGCTGGGAATGGAGGTCTTGGCCTTGGTTCTCCACGTCTTCCCTCTACCGATTCCATAAGTGCTGTTTCTTCTCCACAAACAAACGCACCAGCACCAAGTCTTATCTCTAAGTCAAATTCAAAATTTGTTCCCATTATATTTTTACCAAGTAATCCATATGCTCTTGCTTGGTCTATTGCAATTTGAAGTCTCTTTACAGCTATTGGATATTCTGCTCTAACATAAACGTATCCTTTTGTTGCTCCAATTGCATATGCTGCTATAGCCATTGCCTCAACTATTGTATGAGGATCTCCTTCTAAAACACTTCTATCCATGAATGCTCCAGGATCTCCTTCATCTGCATTACACGCAACATATTTTTGATCAGCTTCTGATGCTTTTGCAAATTGCCACTTTTTACCCGTTGGGAATCCAGCGCCTCCACGACCTCTAAGTCCAGAATCAGAAACAGTTTTAATAACATCATCTTGTGACATTGTTGTTAAAACTTTTTCTAATGCTTTATATCCATCAAAAGCTAAGTACTCATCTATATTTTCTGGATCTATTAATCCACAATTTTTTAAAACAATACGATGTTGTTTTTTATAAAAATTCAATTCATCAAGACTATTTACAGCTAGTCCTTCTTCGTTTTTGCAAAGCAATCTTTCTACAATCTCACCGTTAATAATATGTTTAGTTATTATTTCTTCAACATCTTCCGGCTTTGCCATTGCGTAAAAGGTGTCTTCTGGTCTTACTACAATTATCGGTCCTTTCGCACAAAGTCCAAAACATCCCGTTCTAATAACTTTTACATTCTCAACATTTTTTTCTTTTATGCACGTTTCCAATTTTTCTATTATTTCATGTGAATGTGAAGATGTACATCCTGTACCTCCACACACTAGTATATGTTTTTCTTTTCCTTGATAATTTCTATCATTACGAAGCTTAATCTCATTTAGTGTCTTTTCTCTAATCATATTAAGTTCATTTATTGTCTTCATTTAAAATTCTGCTCCTCTCTAATTTAATCTTTCGAACTTTATTAATATTTTGTAAATATTTGCACACTTCACAAGCTACTTATTCATATTTTGCCAAAATATCCTTAACCTTGCTCGGATCCATCTTTCCATATACTTCTTCATTAATCGTCATTACTGGAGCTAGACCACACGCACCTACGCATCTTGTTTGTTCTATTGAAAACTTTCCATCACATGTGACTTGTCCTACATCTATTCCTAAAATTTCTTTTACTTTATCTAATACTGACTGCGAGCCTTTTACATAGCATGCAGTTCCTAAACATACACTAATATTATATTTTCCCTTTGCTTCTAAAGAGAATCTACTATAAAAAGTTATTACTCCATAAATTTCAGCCATCGGAATATCCAATTCATCTGAAATAACTTTTTGAACATGTGTTGGAATATACCCATATAATTCTTGTACTTCATTAAGTACATGAATTAATTGGCTTTTATCTCCATTACATTCCTTAATTACTTCTTTTATTTTTTTTAATTTTTCATTATGTTCTGAACCCAATCCGCATTCGTTTGACATATATTATACCTCCTATCGAAATAAAAGATGGAATAAACGTATCCACCCATTAGATTATAGCAAATACCCTGCTCAACTGCAATGATAAAATATATATGATATTACTTATATATCTAAAAAAACGAGAAAATCGGTTCCCTCTTTTAACAAGAGAAAACCGACATTTTAATCATTCTGAAAATGAAGTACAATTTCGTCCTTCTTTCTTTGCCTGGTACATAAGCCGGTCGACCTCTTTCATCATTTCATAGAAGTCTTCCACGTTGCTTATTACCCCACGAATTATTCCCATAGAAACGGTCAATTTCCCATACTTCGATGTTGGATGTGCAATATTGCGCTTACGCACGGTCCTATGGATTATACTTGACATTTCCCTTGGTAATATATCATCCGAAATAAAATAGAATTCCTCTCCGCCCACTCTGAAGGCATTAATACCTAATATTCCCAGTGTATTAAAAGCATTAGCCAAGCTTATTAATACTCTGTCGCCTTCAGGATGTCCATAAGTGTCATTCACATCTTTGAACCAGTCAATATCACACGTACCAAGTGTGACTTCAACTCCAAACATTCCTTCAACTGTGCTTAACATTTTACGGTAGTTTGAAAGTCCAGTGAGCGGATCATAATGTGCTAATTCATAGTTCTTACTTGCTAAACACTTAAATTCTTCCATTTTTTTGGCAAACAAGTCGCTTTGTGCTTTAAGCTCAGCATTCTTTTTTGATAATTCAGACTGTTCATTGAACAACTCCATTCTAGACTTATACGTAACACTTGATAAAACCGAAGAGCAAATCAATCCACAAAGCGCACCTAGAATATCTATTCCTTGCATATTTCCTGATCCGTTGGTAAATGTTATTCCAACAAAAAAAGCAAATACAGTAGTAAGATATGAAATTACGATTTTAGGATTATCTGTAATCCAGAACGAGAATAACACTAGTGTAATAACAAATTGCAATGAAACATTACTATATCTATAAATCACACCAGATATTATTGCTGCCATGAAATATATCGTAGATCCGATATAAAGTAGTGCTTTGTGATGAGTGATTTTCTTGTAAAATACTTCTGAAATTATTGAACCTATAACACATATCGCATAAGTGATACTACTGATTTCTATTTTTTCAATAAATAGAGCTGCTAAAAATAACGGTAAGCTTGCTGCAACCATAGTTTGTGAGGCGTTTCTAAAGTTTTTTTGGTTAAACTGTTGCTCCATCTGTATCCGAAGCGTCTTATCCATTTTAATCATAATGAAGCCTCCTTAATAATATTTTGTTTATAGCTCTATTTTTTTATCCGTGGGCCGTATAGTCTTTTAAATTGTAGTTGCTAATTAGTAACATACCTCCTCAAAAATTTTTCAACTTTCATAGTATATCATGATTTTTAAAATTTTTCAACAAAAAAAAACAGATTTTAATACACTAAAAATCTGTTTTTTAATATTTTTTTACCTATGCTAGCTCTTTCTTAACTATTTCAGCAATTCTGTTTGCTACTTCATTCATAAGTTTTTCTTCACTACATTCAACCATAACTCTTATTTTTGGTTCTGTTCCTGAAGGTCTTACTACTATTCTTCCTTTATCCGCTAATTCTTCTTTAGCTTTTTCTATTGCATCCTTGACGGTATTGTTTGTATAAAATTTAACTTTACCATCTTGACTTACGTTTACATTTATTGAGACTTGTGGATATTTCTTCATTATCTTTGAAAGTTCAGAAAGTTTCTTTCCTGACCTTTTTACTAAACTTAAAAGTTGAATCGCAGTTAACTCTCCATCTCCTGTTGTTGCAAAATCTCGAAATATTATATGTCCAGATTGCTCTCCACCAAAATTATATTCTTCTAAAAGCATTTCTTCTAATACAAATTTGTCTCCAACTTTTGTTGCAATAAAATTCATATTATTTGCTTCACAAAATTTTATAAATCCTAAGTTTGTTAAAATTGTTCCTATTGCAGTATTCTTTGAAAGTCTTCCTCTTTCTTTCATATCATATGCGCATATTGCCATTATTTGATCTCCGTCAATTACATTTCCCTTTTCATCTACGCATAAGCATCTATCTGCATCTCCATCAAATGCAACACCTAAATCCATTTTATTTTGTACAACATATTCAGATAAAGTTTCCATATATGTAGAACCACATTTTTCATTTATATTTATTCCATCTGGTTCTGAATAAAGAATTGTTGTATCTGCTCCAAGCACTTTAAATAATTCTTTTGCAGTCATGCTTGCACTACCATTTGCACAATCTACTGCAACCTTTAGTCCATCTAACGAATTTGGTACTGTACTTTTTAAATGATCAATATAGTCTTTAACTGCATTTTTCATATATGTAACTTTTCCAACATTTGCACCTTCAGCTGGTATGAATGTTTTAACTTCACTTAATATTATATCTTCAATTTGTTCTTCTAATGCATCAGGAAGTTTATATCCATCACCACTAAACATTTTTATTCCATTATATTCTGAAGAATTATGAGAAGCAGATATCATAACTCCTGCATCCGCTTTATATTTTCCAATTAAGAATGCAACTGCAGGTGTTGGTACAACACCAAGTAATAACACATCCGCTCCAACACTACAAAGACCTGCAGTAAGAGCTGATGATAGCATTTCTGAAGAAATTCTAGTATCCATACCCACTACAAAAAGTGGTCTACGCCTTGAACCATTTGAAAGCACCATTGCTGCTGCTCTTCCGGATTTTCATAGCAAGCTCACAAGTTAAATCTCTATTTGCAATTCCTCTTATCCCATCTGTGCCAAATAATCTTCCCATATTTATCTCCCCTTACTTTTTTTCAACAATATTATTAATATCCTTATATATAGAGTTTTCTTTAACGACTCCTCTTACTATTTTTGTAGGATATATATTTGTATTTTTACCTATTACTGTCCCTGGACAAAGCACTGCATTACATCCAACTTCTACATTATCTCCTAACATTGCACCAACTTTTTTAATTCCAGTTTCAATCTTTTCTTCTCCATTTCTAATAACAACTAATGACTTATCACTTTTAACATTACTTGTAATTGATCCTGCACCCATATGAGCTTTATATCCAAGTATAGAATCACCAACATAATTAAAATGTGGTACTTGAACGTTATCAAATAATATTGCGTTTTTTATTTCGCAAGAATTTCCTACAACAGATTTTTTTCCAACTATTACACCATCACGTATAAATGCACAATGTCTTATTTCTGCTTCTTCATCTATTATACAAGGTCCCATAAAATAAGCACTAGGGGTTACTTTTGCAGATTTTGCAATCCACACATAATCACCTCTTTTTTCAAATTTATCTAATGGTAGTTTTTCTCCGATTTTTTTAATAAAATCTTTTATATCTGCTAATACTTCCCAAGGATATTCTTTTGTTTCTAACAATTCTTGTGCAATTGTTTTATCTAAGTCAAATAATTCTTTTATTCTTGCACTTTGCATAGATTTTCCTCCTATTCTACAGTTACTGATTTTGCTAGATTTCTAGGTTTATCAACATCTAGATTTTTTTGTACAGTTACATGGTATGCAATAAGTTGCAAAGGTATTATAGATAATATTGGTGACAAAAGTTCATTTACTTCTGGTATTTCTATAATATCGTCATAAGGTTTTTCTTGTAATCCTTTCTGATTTGTCACTAGCATAATTTCTGCACCACGTGCTTTTATTTCTTTCATATTGCTTACAACTTTGCTAATTAATTTTTTATTCGTTGCAATAACAATAGCATGTGTCCCTTCTTCGATAAGTGCAATCGGACCATGTTTAAGTTCTCCAAATTGTGCAGCCTCTGAATGTATATAAGAGATCTCTTTTAATTTAAGAGAACCTTCTAATGCGATATAATAGTCCAACCCTCTTCCTAAATAAAACACATCACTATCACCCATTATCTTCATTGCATAATCTGAGTATTCTTCATTTTTTTCTAATACTTCTTGTACTTTTATATGTATAGTTTTTATCTCTTTGATTAAATTTTTTAAATCTTTTTCATCGTAACTTTTTAAAACATTAGCAAGATATATTGCAAACAAATCTATTAATGTAATTTGTGCAACATATGCTTTTGTTGATGCAACTGCAATTTCAGGACCCGCCTTTGTGTATAATACATTTTCAGTCATTCTGTCTATCGTACTATCTTTAACATTTACAATTGATAAGTATTTAATGTTTCTTTCTTTAATTAACTCTATACAAGCAATTGTATCAGCTGTTTCACCTGATTGACTTATGAAAATTGCCAAATCATCTTCACCAATAATTGGATTGTTATATCTAAACTCAGAAGCAACTTCTACATTAACAGGTATCCTTGTTAATTTTTCAATTATATTTTTTCCATTTAATCCTGCATGCATTGCCGTTCCACATGCTATAATATGTATTCTTTTAATTTTCTTAAACTCTTCATCTGTTATTTTTAAGTTAAATTTTACTTCATCATTTTTTATATATTCATTCGCTGTATTTTTTATTGTTATTGTATTTTCGTTTATCTCTTTTAACATAAAATGTTCATATCCATTTTTTTCTGTATCTTCATCTTTTGTATCAATTACTTTTACTTCATTTCCCCTTGGACTAAGATTATTATCAAAAAAGTTTACACTACTTTTTGTTATTACAGCAAATTCGCCGTTTTCTAAAATACTAATTGTATTTGTATATTTTAAAATTGCAGAAAAATCTGATGCTATAAAGTTCTCGCCTCCACCAATTCCAACTATCAACGGACTGTTTTTCTTGCTTGCAACTATTGTATCTGGTTCATCCAAACTAATAACTCCAATAGCATAACTTCCTTCTAAATTATCAGTTGCTTTTTTTACTGCTTCTAAAATGTTTCCCTTATAATAACTTTCTATTAAATTAGGTATTACCTCAGTATCTGTTTCAGAATAAAATATATAACCTTTCTTTTTTAAACTTTCTTTTATCTTTGCATAATTTTCAATTATTCCATTATGCACAACAATAATTTTTTGATTATTGCTCATATGTGGATGTGCATTCTCAATAGTTGCACCTCCGTGTGTTGCCCATCTTGTATGTCCTAAACCGATATAACTTTTTGTATCATTTTGGACGAAAGAACCCAAGCTATCAATTCTATTGATAGTTTTATGCACAGAGAACTTATTAGAATCTATAGTTACAATTCCACAAGAATCATAACCTCTATATTCTAACTTTTTAAGTCCTGATAGCAAAACATCATTTGCATCCTTCTCGCCAACATATCCAACAATTCCACACATAATAATGTTTACCTCCTAATTATTTAGTTAAAGTTGGCTAACAACTACTTATACTGTATTTGTACCCTTATGTTACCATAAGGTTTTGCCAGTATTTATTGACAGTAGTATGCCACAGAACCATCCGCTGATTACTCGATAAGCTCTGCCCTCGTCAACAAATTTCTTTGTCCCTGCGCTAATATTATGTTTACTCCTTTCTTCTTAGTTTTTGGTTAGCCTTTATTTATTATACCTTATTATAAAATATATGCAAGTTTCGAGTAATGGGTTCATTTTGGATAATGAAGGTATATAAAGTAGAAGAAGGCACCCATTATAAAAATGAGTGCCTTTTTTTCTTTGATTTATTTTGTATAATTGTCAAAATATCCTTTTACCCAAACTATTGGTGTACCTTTGTCTCCGCTTCCCGACGTTAAGTCACAAAGTGAGCCAACTAAATCAGTAATTCTTCTTGGTGTCGTCCCTTGAGAAAGCATATTGCCTACAAGATTATCTCCCTTTTTTCTGATTTCTTCTGAAATAGCTTCTTTAAGAGCTTCACCGGAAAGTTTCTCGTACTTGCCGTCTGCCAAAGCTTTTAATTTAAGCTCATTAGGTTGTCCTAAAAGTCCTTTGGTATGTGCCGGTGAAACAACAGGGTCTGCTAGTTCCCATATCTTACCTACGGGATCTTTGAATGCTCCATCGCCATATACCATTACATGAACTTGCTTACCTGTTAATCCGAAAATAGTCTTTTGAACCTTTTCAACAAGTTCTTGGCCTCCTCTTGGGAAAAGCTTCAACCTCTCTTCGTTTGCTTTATTACTTCCAAGCAAACCATATGTAGGATTGAAACCACTTCCTTCAATTGGCTCATTACATATTTCATCAAGCGTCAAAACCTTTTTGTCTGTTCCGTGTTTTTCAATATACTTCTTTGTAGCTTTTCTCGTATGAATATCTGCACACAAGAAGTTCTTACCAAGGCGAATAACATCGCAAAGTGAATTTGCAAATACTATTCTAATTTCACAGTTTTCTGCTTCAACAAGATCTCTGTAATATGTGACATAGTCTACACCAGTGAACTCATGCTTCTTAAATCCAAAATTTTGTCTATATAATCTCTCATCTAAGACCATTGAGTTATCATGAAAACCAGATTCTTCAAAGTCTTCGTCGCTTATAAGTTTATTGCCAACTTCATCAGATGGATATTGCAAAACCAGTGTCATCTTCTTCGTTGCTCTTGCAATACCCTTAAGACACATAGCGAATCTATTTCTGCTTAAAATAGGAAATAAAACAACAAGCTCCAAATCTTCGCCAAATTTTCTCTTAACATCAGCAGCAACTTGATCTACAGTTACATAGTTTCCCTCTGCACGTGCGACAATAGATTCTGTTATTGCAATAATATCGTTGTCCTCAATTGCAATCTTGTGACGTTTGCTTGCGTTTAAAATACTCTCCGTCACGATTTTTACAAGGTCGTCCCCGTCTCTTATGATCGGTGCCCTGATTCCCATAGACATTGTTCCAATTAATCTTTCCATTTTTTTCCTCCTTACAAAATCTTGTTTGAAGTTTAAGTAGTTTATAAGTCATTATTTTACGCTAAGATTTTACAGCTTAATTACATTATTGTCAATCAAATAGACTTA
This sequence comes from uncultured Eubacteriales bacterium, assembly GCA_964572605.1. Taxonomy (GTDB): domain Bacteria; phylum Bacillota; class Clostridia; order TANB77; family UBA1234; genus UBA1234. The sequence continues at coordinate 47,739 of CAZNFG010000002.1, read as the reverse complement.
TAAAGCTAGCTCCCCTTCTACTTTAGTAAAAGGGGAACTAATATATTTTTATTATTTTTTTAGTGGAGCTTCTAACGAGAGTCGAACTCGTGACCTCATCCTTACCAAGGATGCACTCTGCCAACTGAGCTATAGAAGCGTGAATTATCAAGATTCTACATTTCTTCATTGCCTATATATTTATCAGCTTTTTTCTTTATTCTTTGTACTGCATTATCTACAGCTTTAACATGTGATTTTAAATTTTCTGCTATTTCAACATAAGAGCTTCCTCTTAAATATTCATTTAGGACATCCTTTTCAAATGTGCTAAGCACTTCGTTCATTTTAGCTTCTATTTTTTCATAACTTTCTTGACTTGTAATTGTATCTAGTGGATCTGGTGCCGTTTCTAAATCTAAAATTTCTAATAATGTTCTGTCGCTTTCTTCATCAAATGCCGCCTTATTTAATGACAAGTATGAGTTTAGCGGAATATGTTTTTGCCTTGTAGCCGACTTTATTGCAGTAATTATTTGTCTTTTTATGCAAAGATCTGCAAACACCATAAACGAAACTTCTTTTTCTTCATTATAACCCTTTATTGCCTTAAATAGACCAATCATTCCCTCTTGTATAATGTCTTCTTTTTCTGCACCCATTATAAAGAAAGGCTTTGCTTTTAAATAAACAAAGCTTTTGTATTTTTCCATTATTTCATTTAAGGCCTTTTGATCGCCTTTTTTAATTCTAGTAATGTATAGCCTGTCAATTGTATTTTGCTCGTTTGTTTCAGGGCTTATACTGCCTAACAATTTCTTTCCCACTTAACTAAAAACCTCCTTGAAACTCTTACAATCTGTATTATATAAGTAATATACCCTCAAAGTCAATAAAGATATGGAAAATAAAAGATTTGTCCACAAAAGATAAGTCATTTTTAACTTACTTTTTGTGGACAAATCAAAGAAATGAGATATTCTATTCTAGTCACTCATTCATAATATCACATATTTTTTCATAATCTGGTTAGTTAATATTTGAAGTTTTCTTCAAATTAACTTTGCTAACAACATAAAATATATAAAAACAAATATTTATATTCTTGATTCATCTTTAGAACCAGCGTCACCATCTAGCCGCACGAATCTTTTTTTTATTACTTTTTTTAGATGCATACGCTCATGGCAATCTATGAATACTCTATTATTTTTTAAAAATAGTAGTTAGCCCAAACACGTTGTTATCGCATGAATTCCTTATTATTATTTTTGAAATTTACGATAGCAATATGTGAATTATAACCCGTGAAGTATGTTTTACTCCACACATCTCGAATTTTTATTTTCAAATTCGCTATATATTTTTAGATAAGATTTCTCCTATCTAAAAGATATTTTATCATTTTGTTTTTTTTATTGCAATAACTATTTAAGTAAAATAGACCTAAGTTAAGCTTGTAATTAGTACCCAAGATTTATATAATTATCTTAGATTAAAGGAGGAATATCATGAATAAAAGTATTATTGCATCTTCCATAATTATTTTATCTATTATCGCTGGACTTTTTATTGGTTTTAACGACAAACACTATAATACTAGTGCTGTTTTATCTAACAACATGATTTTAGAAAATGATTCCTCTGGTGAAACAATTTCAAATGAGATAATTTCTCGGTGATATTATTGATAGCACTCCTATTGAAGAAGTTAAGACAAAACAAAACGTTGTACCAACCCCTGTTATATCTGTCTATTCAACAGGTTGGGTAATGGGTACTTCTTCTCTTAGAAAAGCTATGATAGCTTCGATAAAAGAAAATGGATTCAACGCTATTGTTATTGATATTAAAGATGAAGCTGGTCAATTAAGTTACAATTCGAGTGTTCAAACCGCGATTGATATAAAAGCTTCAAAAAGGATGGTTGCAAATATTACTGAAGTAATAAATGAACTGAAAGAAAATAATATATATGTTATAGGAAGAATTGTTACCTTCAAGGATCCAAACTTTGCATCTAAAGAAACTAATATTGCATATAAAAAAGCTGATGGTACATTATGGACTGATTATAATGGAAACAACTGGCCTAATCCATATAATGAAAATTCTTGGGAGTATCCAATTGCACTGGCAAAAGAAGCAGCGGAACTTGGTTTTCAAGAAATACAATTTGATTATATTCGTTTTCCTTCTTCTGAAGGAAATGTTAAAACAATTGCATATGGTCTTGAGTCTAGCACAAAAACAAAATCTCAAGTTATTAATGAATTCTTGAGAAAGGCCATGACAGAATTAGAGAATTATGATGTTTTAGTTTCTGCAGATGTTTTTGGTATAACAACAAAAAGAGATGGTGACTTCGAAAATATAGGTCAAAACTTTGCAGAAATTGCTAGTATTGTTGATGTGATTTGTCCAATGATATACCCTTCTCATTACAACTTTAATGAGTATAGAATTGCAAAACCAGACAAAGCACCTTATGATATTATCAAAAATGCATTAATAGATGCTAATAAACGATTAGATAGCTTTAGAAATATTCATAGTGGTGATACTACTATCAATATAAAATTTGCTAAATTGCGTCCATATTATCAAGATTTCACAGCAAGTTGGCTTGGTAAAGGTAATTACTTATCTTATGGTAATACAGAAGTTACAGCACAAATTCAAGCAGGTTTTGATTTAGGTATTAAGGATTTTTGTTTATGGGATCCAAATAACAAGTACTGTTACTCTTCTCTATCGGAAGTTAAAGAAAAAATTGATATAGATTCTGGAAATCAAATTTCTGGAGAATTTTAAATAAAAACCCTACATAGGCCGTACATCTGAGCTAATTTAAGAGCCTGCATACACAGGTGGGTGTTCTCCCAAGTATTTTATTGGTTTCTCAATCAGTTTTCACGGTTGAGCATACACTAAATACTCGAAGTACCAAACTCCCTTAAATCTTAGTGTTGGTTCTAAATAACACTCAAACTAATCGCACCTCGTAGGGTTAATATTATTATACCACATACGTATATAAAATCAATAATTTTGGCACATAGATTAGACTTGTTTTTTTAATCATTATTAATAAAAAAAACGGATATACTTTTACAAGTATATCCGTCTTCATTTATTATTCATTTGTTTTTTGAGTTTTTCTCTCCCTTATGTTTTTTATAACATACCTTATAGTTCTAATGCAGATATAAAACACAATTGTATATAAGAATGTGATTTTCGGAATATCTCTATCTATTACATAAGTAATTGTATTATTCCATAGATTACTACTCGTAAATATAAAGACTACTGCTAAAACTATTTTCACAATCAACACTAAATATTCTTCAACTATATCTTTTTCAAACACTTCGTCCTTTTTACGCTGAAGAAGTCGTTCAACAATAAGTTTATTGCTTATCACCTCAAATGCGAGAGGCACAAACAAGGCTGCTGCAAATGAGATTTGCTTAAGATTTGAAATCTCTGCAATACAACAATTCCATATAAAAAGTACCATGACGCCCATTGGAATTATGAAGTATAGTTCAAGTAGCAAAAACACAGTTAAAGTATAATTTGCATAGTGCCGGTCTTTTCTTAAAGTCTCTCTCATCTTCCGAAAAGCCACTTCATATTCTTGTTTACGCATCCTTAAAATACCCCTTTCTTAGATTACAGTTATTAAATGGTAATCTTCTCGCAAACATCTCTTAATTTTGCTTTATTATATCACAAACCCTTTAAAAGTCAACAAATCATAGAATTTAGGCTTTTTTGTGAAACAAAATAATGTCATTATTAATCTTTTTTTCTATCTTATTTTTTTTGTAAATTATTATCTTATGCTAACCCAATATTTAATATCATCATTATTACAAAACCTATTGCCACTCCTATAACACCAACATTTGAGTGTTTGTTTTCTTGTAATTGAGGTATTAAATCTTCAACTACCACATATATCATTGCACCTGCCGCAAAAGATAAAACGTATGGAAATATTGGAATAACTAAACTTGCAAGAAACATTGTAATAATAGAGGCAATTGGTTCAACAGTTGCAAAAAGTACTCCATATCCAAAAGATTTTAATTTACTTTTTCCTTCTGCTTTTAAAGGCATAGAAATAATGACACCTTCAGGAAAGTTTTGAATTGCCATTCCAATTGCAAGTACAATTGCACTTGACATTAATAACACTTCATTTCCAAAAAAGACTCCAGCAAGTGCTACACCAACAGCCATTCCTTCAGGAATGTTATGTAATGTAATTGCCAATGCTATCATTGTTGTCCTTTTGAACTTTGTTTTCATTCCTTCTTGTTCATTATTTTTTATATGTAAGTGTGGAATTAATAAATCTAATACAAGTAAAAATAGTATTCCTAAAACAAAACCTATAGATGCTGGTAACCATGAAATAATTTTTTGTTCTTCTGCTCTTTCTATTGATGGAAGTAAAAGTGAAAATACAGAAGCAGAAATCATAACTCCAGAAGCAAATCCTATTAATAATTTTTCAAATCTGTTATTTATATTATCTTTAATTAAAAATACTATTGCTGAACCTAAACATGCTCCCAAGAATGGAATTAGTAAAATTAAAAAAATATCCATATTTAATTCTCCTTAATAAGTTGAAATTTTTTATTATATTTCGTATTACTAAAACCCTAAATAAAACATATAAAAAGCTATTAATAAGATTATTGATCCCATAACGTATTTTAAAACATTACTAATTTTTCCGTATTTTTCACTATGAGTTATTTTTTTTACTGTTCCAATAGATGTTCCTGCAATTATTACTAAAACACTATGACCTACTGAATATAATAAAAGTAACAATATTCCCCATAACATATTCCCACTATTAGCAACTAAAGCAAGTAATACTATTAAAACAGGTGTAGAACAAGGTGACGAGAAAACTCCAGCAAGTATTCCTGTTATCAAGGCTCCTAAATATCCTTTTTTAGTATTTTTTGTTTGAAAATTTGTTGGCTTTATAAAAGTAACTAATTCAAATGTTTGTAATGCCATCATTACCATTAATATTCCAAGTATTATATACCACAAGTAGCCTCCACCTTGCACTATTCTTCCTAATATTGAAGCAAGCGCTCCTAATATTGTTAAAGTAATTGCCATGCCGAGTGCAAAAACTACAGATAATTTAAAAGCTTTTTTTGTATCGCTTATTCCGAGTTCCTCCAACAAAGCCAATAATTAACGGCACACTAGATAAAGAACATGGTAAAAATGATGTCAAAACACCTGCTAATATAGATATTATTGGAGCAAGCCAAAAATTATTTTTAATGCTTTCTGACATTATTTCAAGTATTTCATTCATCTAATCCCATCTCCTTAAGCATTGTTTTCATTTCTTCATACGTTAAAGGACCTACATGCATTGTAAGTATATGATTTTCATTTTCATCTATATAGAATTCCAATCCAAGTTCTTCAGCATTTTCTGGTGCATAAGGTGTACCGTCACTATTTATAAGTAATTGTGCAGGTATTAGATTAAGTGGATAGCCCTCAGCTAATTCAGGATATTTCCATACATCTAAAAATTTAAGTATTGCTTGTCCTTTTGTTTCCTCATGTACCTTTTCAAAATCTGCAGCCATTAACATACATGGATAACAAGTATCAGCTCCAAAATCTATAATCATTGGCAAGTTATATTCCATTAAATCATCTAAACTAAATTCTTGAGTAATCTCTAATTCAAAATCTGAGTTTAATTCTTCTGTTTCTTCTATTTCTTTATTTTCTTCGAGATTTGTATTGACTTGTACATCAACTTTATTTTCGGTTTTCGGATTGTTTTTTACAACCCATATTCCTCCAGTTACTATTAAAATTGCAATTAAAACAATTACTAATGTTAAATTTTTATTCATATTTTCCTCCAAAGTTAAAAAATTAAGAAATAATCTTATACTAATTATATCTTATTTAGCTTCAAAACAATATTTTTTTCAATTAAAAAAAGAAAATTAAGATAAAATCTTAATTCTCCTTATATAAAACATTGTATTTCATAAGTCTTACTAAACCCTTAACTTTATTTTTTTAACTTTATAATTGTCTTTTTTTATATTACTAAGATTTTTTACATTAGATTGTTGTGAATATTTTTTTGGTTCTATAATTAATTTTCGTTTTGCAATTTTCTTAGAAAATTCAATATCATGCGTTACGATTATACAAATTTTATTTAGATTATTTATTAGTTCTGCAATACTATCCCTAAGTGTTGGATCAAGCGCAGATGTTGGTTCATCAAAACATAATATTTTAGGCTGCATGCATAATGCACGAGCAATAGCTACACGTTGCTTTTGACCACCAGAAAGACTCGATGGGTATGGATTTAGTGCTAAAGCTCTTGCTATTGCAACTCTTTGTTTTTGTCCACCACTCAAAGTATATGGATATTCATTTTTCTTTTGTTCCAACCCTAATTTTTTAAGTAAATTTTCATCTGCATTTGGTGCTGCAAGCGTTATATTTTCCCATACAGTCATATGTGGAAATAAATTAAAATCTTGAAATACAAAACCTATTTTGCCTTTGTACTCTATTTTTCCACAATCAGCTGTTTCAAGTCCAGCAAGTATCCTAAGTAAAGTAGTTTTTCCACTACCACTATCTCCAACAATTGCTAGGTTTTCATTAGTTTCAAAAGATAAATTATCAAGAACTTTAAGTGATCCAAAACTTTTGGATAAATTTTTAACCTTCATAATACGCAAACCTCCTCTCAAGATATTTCAATATGTATGTAAGAATTGCAGTTGCACCCAAGAAAAATACAGTTGTATAAAATAGCGGCCAAATTAATCCTTTTGTAGTGAATTCTGTACTTGCCATCAACATTTCAGGTACTGCAATAACACGAGCAAGAGTTGTGTCTTTAATAAGATTTAATAGCTCATTTCCAAATGGCGGCAAACATTTCTTTATGACTTGCGGCAAAATAATTTTACGCTCAATTGTCCATTTAGATAGTCCTAATACTTTTCCTGCTTCCCATTGACCTTTTGGAATATTTTCTATGCCTCCTCTAAATATTTCACAAAGATATGCTGCGTAATTTATACTCATAGCTATTACTGCAACTGCAAATCTTGATTTTATTGGAGTGTTGAATAATAACCCAGGAACGTACATAACCATGAAAAGTTGTATCATTAGTGGACTTCCACGTAAAAACCATATTACTGTTTGCATAATTAATTTTAATTTTCCCATTCGAATATAGCAAAATATTAATCCTAAAGGTAGGGAGATTAGGAGGACTAATAAAAATAATTTAATATTAATTACAAATCCTCCAAGTAATTTTGCATTTATCTCCCAAAAACTCATAACAAATCACCTAATCCATATTTATTTGCTATCTTCTTTAATCTACCATCATTTTTCATCTCAGATATAACTTTGTTGATTTTGTTACATAGCTCTATATCTTCTTTTCTAAATCCAATAGCAAATTGTTCTGATTCTCCCGAATAACCTCCCCAAATTTCGTAATCTTTATAGTCTCCATCTTCATCTAGCATTCCTAGCGCTGCAATATAATCGCAATATGTTGCTGTAACATTTCCGGTTGCTACTTCCAAAAATCCTTTTGTCATAGAATCAACTTTTACTTTCTCTTTTCCATCAAAAAAGCTATCATTATCAACCACAGCTTCTCCTTGTGATCCTTTTTCTACAGCAACACTTTCTATACTTGTTGTTCCCTTTTTAAAAACTAAAACACCTTTATTGCTTATGTATGTGTTAGACATCAGCATATTTTCTGCGCGCTCCTTTGTCCAAGTCATTCCATTCCAAATCGCATCAATATTTTTAGATTTTAATTCTACTTCTTTGCTTCCCCAATCAATCTCAATAAAGTTTGGAATCATTCCAAGCTCTTTGCATACTTCTTCTGCAAACTCTGTTTCAAAGCCAACAAGCTTTCCATTTTCATAATAGTTCATTGGCGGATAATCAGTTATCCCGATATTTAATATATTGCTTTCTTTACTTTTTCCACCTTGAAACATAAAAACCAACATTACCACGCACAATAAAACCGAACATATAATTAATAATTTTTTCATATATATTACTCCTTTTATCTAAAATTTTACAGTTAAAACATAACAAAAAAACACAAGGCAAGTGGTTGCCTTGTGTATATATGTGTTAGATATTAGTAATATAACTTAGAAAATTACCTCATTTCACACACGACAAAGAAACCACATGTAATGTGATGATGAGTATGATGTAAATTTCTTGTCATGTATAAATTCATAATTCATTTTCCTTTCATTTTTTCTTAGGCTAGAACTAGCCTTGTGTGAATTGTTTATTTTTCACTGATAATGGTATTATACAACTATAGGTAAATAATGTCAATGGGTTTCAATATTAAGTATACGTTACTTAGCATTAAGAAATAGCGATACGTATTTGATAAGCCTACCTTTATTTTTTACTCAATTTGTTGATAATTTGCTTAAGTTTTTTAATTACTGATTTTCTTTTCTCATCATCATACGTTTTAAAATCTATTTTGTTATTAAAATGATCTAAGAAAGCAGCGTTTAAATTACTTTCTTTAATAGTAAGAATTACTGAAGGTGTTGAATTTTTTGCTACAATTGCGCCAAAGTCCTCTTTAATATATAAAGAATATCCATCATCTTTTTCACTAGTATTTATATAAACTTTATAATTCTTATACTCCTTTAGTAGCCTAACTATATTCTCTAAATGTAGCTTATACAAATTAGCATTATAAAAATATTCTTTTTCATTATGAAAATCAGAAAATATAATATGAACTTTACCATCTTTAATTAAATTTAAATCTGGTATAGTAATTATTTCAGTATATGTATTTGCTTTAAGCAAATTCTCAAAAAGTTGAAACCTAGTTCTAAGTAATAAAGAAACCAAGTATTTCCACTTGGTTTCTAGAATTTTCATATTCATTTTTTGTATCATTAAATTTTATACAAATTTATTATAATTTTTCTAAAAAATATCTAATTTTTGACCCTTTTTTTTATAAATTTTCATTAGTTTTATTAAAAAACACATTTTATTACACAGCAAATTACACAGACTTTGTGTAATATTACACAAAAAGCTCAAACTAACTTAAATTATTGTAAACTAGTTTAAACTGATTTAAACCATTTTAAACTACCTCTTTCCCTTGCTGCTCTTAATATTTCTTCCAAAAGGGCACAAAAAAAGTAGTTTACGATACGTAAACTACTCTTAATGGTGGACTAAACTGGTAAAAATACGAACTAATTATGCTAAATGAAACAAATGTAAGCAATAGCCAAAGAATACCATAGGAATTTTAAATGTGCAAGTACATTTTTAAGGTCTTCCAGCAAAATTAAAGAATCCATAGCTTGTTCCATCTTGTGTTTCTCCAATGAAATTGCCATAGTCATCGATTATTTCAATAATTTTTACTATTGTTCCTTTTTTTAATGTTTTTACTTCCGAATTCTCATCATACGTCCAAGTAGAATATGATAGCTTGTTATTATAAGGATTATTACCTTCTCCAACAACACCAAAATTTATGTCATGCGAAAGTTTACAATCAGTTAACGCATTAATATCAACATCTTTGATATTATCTCCATTTGCCATTTTTTCAACATGAATTAATCCTAATTCTTTATCATATACATAATAACCCATTAAAACATTTGAAAAATATCCTTCAATATCAGAATTCCAACCATCTGTTAATAAATTTTTATATGGTCCTATTTGCATTATATTCTCATTTTCATATAACCCCATATTAGTTGCTATACCGTTTTCAAATTTAACCAAATATGGATATTCATATGAATCCCAAGGATATGAGAAGTGTGAATATACAAGCAATTCTTTTGTTGATGTATCATTATCTAATTCTACTTCATATATCTTTTGCAAACCCATATTGTAAAAATGTGCCACTTCTTCTTTGTAATTAAAATTTTCTTCTATTAGTGTATCAGGATGAATTGTATCAATTTCAATTCCACCAACACGAATTTTTCCAGTACTTAGCATTTTTTCAATTCCATAATCAGAATAAATAATTCTTTCTTCGTCAACATTCTCACATTTTTCTATTGGCAACATCATTGAAACGTCCTCGCCATACCTCTCAACATGTATTGCACTATTCTCATCAACTAAACAAATCCTAATAGGTACTATTTCATTCATTTCTAATGTTTTATAGTCATTAAAATAATATGAATCTGACAAATTAACATAAGTATTGTCTTTTCTCAACAAATCTATATTTTCCTTTGTAAAATCCTTAAACTGAATATCTATCTCTTTTCCTTTTATCTCAGTATTTTTCTCGACATCTTCATATTTATCCAACACGGCATTATATTTAAACAATGAATAAGGCCATGGGTCTTCGTTTCCTTGATTATGTTTTCCTTTTTCATAAACTATTCCATCATCATAATATATAGTAATAGGGCTTGGATTAAACTCAGCTTCTAGTAAAACTTTTTGTGTATTTTCATCATAATCAAATATAAAGTCTCTAATATCTGCCATTGCTCCACTGTTATATGAAAAAATTAATTCATCTTTACCATCAGAATCAATATCAAATATTGCAAACCTGTTTTTAACTAATTGTTCGGTACTCCCAATATTATATAACACTGTTCCGTCAGGTAGTACATGGTTATCATATATATTTTCTAGCACAGATACAAATGGTGAATCTATTTTTACATCCGCCAAATTACTATATTCTATTTGTTCTTGCTGATTATTTTGATTTTCCTGTGTTTTATAAATTTGAGTTGGTTTGTCTTTATTACAACCTGTCATTAATAAAACTGTTAACATGGCCAAAACTAATAATATTTTCTTCATATAAATTCTCCTACCTTTTACATATCAGTTAAACTTTATCTTTATTATACGCATCCATTTCAAAAAGTCAACAATAAAACCAGCCATACTAAAATGACTGGTCAATTAAATCGTCCTTACAAGGTATCTCTACAATTACTGCAAACCCACCAACGAAGAAAAAATACCTTTGATTCACATTTAAACACCTTGGTGGGCAGGGGTGGATTCGAACCACCGTACTCAGTGAGAACAGATTTACAGTCTGCCGCCTTTAGCCGCTCGGCCACCTACCCAAAAAATATAAAAAAAGTCATGGTGGATCTTCAGGGACTCGAACCCCGGACCAACCGGTTATGAGCCGGTTGCTCTAACCAACTGAGCTAAAGATCCATCAGCTGACAAAGTATAGTATAATAAAATTTCAAAACCTTGTCAACAAGTATTTGTGGAAATTTTAAAAGTTTTATTTGTTCAAATATAACTTACAGCAGCAAATACTCTCTTCTCTCATCTTTTTACATGGGCATATAGTATCGTCATTTACCGTTAATATACATGGACAATGACCATCTTTTTTTTCAATGCCAAGTAGTATTCTTTTTACATGCTCTTCATCATCGTTTAATTTCATGCTTGGATTTAGTCTTAATCCCTTTTCTATTAGTTCGTTTGTCATAAAAACACCTCCTTTATATTATTCCTCTAAGTGTAGTAGGTAAATATGCATTACATTTTGCCTGAATTGACTTCATCTTTTCTGCAGAATATGGAATAACTGTCTTATTAAAGTCAAAATAGTTTTGCAAAACATATTGCTTAGAACCAACCTCTTTTAAATATTTAGCAATATTTATTACGTTCTCTTCATTTATATATTTGGGATAAACTGTCGTTCTAAATTCATAATTTACTTTGCTTTTTAAAATTGTATCTATTGCTTCTTTTATTTTAGATATATTTACATCTTTTTTTGTTATTTCATTATAATTATCGAAATCATTTTTTATATCCATGCCTATGTAGTCTATTTTATTTATTACTTTCTTTAATATATCTACAGCATATCCATTTGTATGTATTCCTATTTTAAAACCATTATCATGCAATACATTTACAATTCTTTCAAAATCTGGATGTATTGTGCATTCACCTCCAGATATTATAACATGATCTATAAAATCTTTTCTATTTAATAGTTTAGGTAAAATATCATTATCGAAATCTATTTCCTTTTCTTTTAATAATCCTCTGTTATAGCAAAATTCACAATCAAAATTACAAACACCCGTAAACAAAGTGGTACACACGTTATCAGGGTAATCAATCATACTTGACCATATTACTGACTTAATCATTTGTATCCTCCCTTAAGCAATTTATAGGGGCACTCCAAAACAAGTGCAACAACTGCATTGCACATTTTCAGAATGCCCCTGCTTTGCGACTTATATATTGTTACATTGCAACTATACTTTTCAATTCATCTACATCTCCAGAGTAAACCTTGCCATTTACCTCAACTGCAGGCATTTGTTCTATATCAAGGCTAACCATTTTGGCTCTAGCCATAAAGTCCTCTTCAACATTTGTTTCTTCATAAGATATATGACTTTCTTTCATATACTTCTTAAGTTCTTCACACATAGGACAATTTGGAATTGTGTATGTTTTTATCATTATAACGTTCCTCCTTACTAATAACTAGCTTTTTCTGTAGCATCTTGCGCTTTTGCAACTTGCTCACGATCAACATTTTCTTTCAATCTATCGGCAAGTTCTGCACGCTTTCCACTGTTAAATTTGTCTATAAACACATAGTAACCTGTTATTCTCGTAACACCTCTTATGTGGATACTTCCGCATTTTGGGCATTGCTCTAATAAGCCATTGCTCTTAGTTCTGCAATCTTGGCATAATGTATATTCTGGTGATAAAACCCATTGTACACATTTTGTCTTATACCATGTTGTCTCTAATAAACTGTATATTGCTTTTGCACTTGGAACATTATTTCCTGACCAAATATGAATCATACTTCCTGCTTCCACTAATGTATGGAATTTTGATTGTTTTTGAAGTCTTGTTATATAGTCTACATCACTATCTGCAGCAAAATGAACTGAGTTTGTATAATAAACTCCAAATGTATTTTCTTTGTGGTATGCTGCTGCACCATATTTCTTAATATCTAGTTTTGCAAATCTTCCAGCTGTGCTTTCTGCTGGTGTTTCTTCAAGTTTTATTGCTATACCATACTTTTTACTTAAGTCTTTTGTTTGTTGATACATGAATGAAACTATTTCTAATCCTAACATATATGCTTCATCAGATTCATGTAATTGCTCTCCAATTAAGTTGTATACGCATTCATTTAATCCAACTATTCCTATTAAATAAGAAATGTTCTTAAGTCTTATATAAGCCTTTCCATCCATTCCTTTAATGTAAAAACCAAGTGGTGTGTTTTCTAGACTCGCAAGCTTCCACACATAGTTTTGTCTTTGTAAATTAGCTCTTGCAGCCATTTCCATTTTTGTTGCTAATTCTTTATAAAAAGCCTCCATGTTTTTTCCAACTTTTAATGGAATGTTTGGCATATTGATAGAAACATTTTGTCCACCAACAAATCTTAATTCTTCTGGTGTATTTATTAACTTTTTATCCTCTTCTGAAAAATCTATCTTTAATCTACAACATTGTGATACAGAAAAAGCATTTCTATCAAATATAAAATATGGGCATCCATTCTTACTAGATGCTTCGCAAGCCACCATTAATAAAGCTTTGGTCTTTGGATCTGTAAAGCATTCTTCATTAATGTGTAGATTAATTTTTGGGAAAGCAAATGGCATTCCATCCGCATCACCCTCACCTACTACCTCTAAAATTGCTTTTGCAAATAACCTAGCTTCTGTTTCATAATCTCTATATCTTAAGATTCTATATCCTGTTTCATCTGCATATTCTTGTGCATCTTCTTGTGTATCAAAATATGAGATTTCTTCTAATTCATTTGTTACCATATACTTACCTTTTGGTCCCATAGCAAAAACCTCTTGGTAATGGTTTGGAATTGATGCATATACATTGAAGTCTGAGAATGCAACTTGTCCACCCCTTGCACCAGCAAGTTGAGATAAGTCAAATATTAAAGTTTGTGCCAATTGTTTTATTTCTTTATATGGCATTCCTTTTAAAAGAGGAGCAAAAAACACATTTATTGCTTCCCATCCAATTGCACCTGCAAACTGTCCTTGTAAAAATTGAGTAAAAGAACAAATATGTCTTGCCAAAACAGCTGCACTATTAGCAGGTTTTGAATTTGATGGAATAGTAGGAATATTTCTTATTCCATTTTTCTTAACGTATTCAGGAGAGTGTCCTGAGCAATAAAATCTGTCAATCATTCCAAGATCATGTATATGTATCTCACCAGCTAAATGGGCAGAAGAAATATCTTCATCAAATACATTTTTAAGTGCATATTCCTTCAAAATTCTTTCAGCTAGTGTCAAATTAATAGATTCTGGATTGTGTGCCGTATTTCCATTTTCTTTGTTAGCATTTTCTATGATTTCAGTAATATTATAAAATGGAATAGAAGCCTCTGAATTGCTCTTTAGTTCTTTGTTTAGACCTTTTTCCAATAAAACATTATTAACCATAGATCTAATTAAAGATGTGCTTACTTCAGAAACATTTGCATTTTTTAATCTTTCCGTTACCATAGAAGCTACTTCTTTTGCTAGCATTCTTTCGCAATTAGCCTCACGTACCAAAGCCTCCACTATTGCAGTCTCATCATACTCTTGTTTTTCTGTTTTTGTTGCTGATTCAACCATTAGTGCTATATCTAATGCGTTGTTTTCTCTTTTTAATTTTATTACGTTCATATAAAAGTGCCCCCTTCGTGTCTTAAATTTTTTTGTCTTTCGTAAAATGAATATTTAACTTACTCATATATTCTATTATTAATTGTAGCACACCTATTTTTTTTTACAACAGAAAAAAGCTTTTTTTATAGATAAAATATTTGAAATTTTTTATGTTTTCATTCTTATGCAGCAATGGTTTGCGGGTTTCAAGGTAGCAGATAATTAGATTATGTTCTATGGGTTTACATAGAGAAAAGACAGAATACTTTTCGATATTCTGTCTTTTAAAATTTAAATGTGAAACCCTTATTATTTAAGGAAAATTTGCATGCCATATATGAAATTTGTTTATATATCAAGGTTTTTACAACTTAAAAAAATTTTATTCAATTTCTATACTATTTAATATTTTTTCTAGTTCTTTATTACTGTTTTTAAAAATCTCTTTTGTACCACTAAACACTATGTTTATCTCTCTATCATCTAATGATATCAAATATGCAATTATTCCTGGCTGTATTTTCTCAGTTTTACCTTTAATAAAGATTTCAACCTTACCAGCAGGTTTACCATCGATTATCACTTCTTCATACTTAGATTCTAAAAGTGTTTGATCTGGATTGAAAACTTTAAACATAGTTGTATAATCTTTGCAAATTTCTTCAATCGTCTTTTCTGTCTTCTCTATTTTTAGTCCTTCCACAAGAAGCATTATACCAGAACGATTATTTTTTATATGTATCAATTCTTCAAAAACAGCAGGCGTATAATCCTCAACAAACTTAATATTTTCCGTTATAGTAAGATTTTGTGAGATTTTTTCTATATTCCCATCTTTTTTAGGTATATCTTCATATGCTCCAGGATAAGATAAATTTATTCCATACTCTTTTACTATTCTTTTTTGACTCCAATATATTTTTGAACCCTCTACTAATACAACTGCAACACCAACAAACGTTATAAGAATTATTATTGAAAAAATAATAAATATGTTTTTCCTGTTCATATATTTTTTCCTCTCTATAATAGATTTTATACTGATACTTATTATACAGGATTTACATGTACAATTACATCATAAACATTTTTAAGTTTCATAATTTCCGCTTTTAATACTCCTGCAACTTGATGACTTTCATCTACAGTCATATTTCCATCTACCGAAACCTTTGTAATTATTACAAAAGCTTTTCCTACAGCCTTTGAAGTTATTTTGTCTATATGATCAACTTTTTCATTATTATTAATTATCTCTATAATTTTTTTCATTGACTCTTCATCAATTGATTCGTCTATTAAAACAGAATAGCTTTCTGAAAAGAATTTAATTGCTACATATAATATTCTTACTGCAATACCAATTGCTACTATTCTATCAAGATAATAAATATTAAACAAAGCTGCTACTACACCAATTAAAACCGTGAACGTAACTAGCATATCATTTTTGTGATCTTCAGCATTTGCAAGTATTAATATACTTTCTTCTTCTTTACCTATTTTCTTAGTATATATATATAGTAGAAACTTTGTTATTATTGTTACTATACATACGATTATTAAGCTATATGAAAATGTAAACACATTGCCTTTTACAAGTGATGTTATTCCATTAATTGCAATTTTAATTGCTAAATAACCCATTACCAAACTAATTATTAAGGAAAAAACATATTCTGCTTTTCCATATCCATAGTTATGATACTTATCTGATTTGTTTCCAGATATTTTACCACCTATGTATGTCATAAGTGATGATAATATATCTGTTCCACTATTTATTGCATCTGCGAGTAGTGATTGGCTTTTGCTAGCTACTGCAACTACTATTTTAATTATGAATAAAAACAAATTTCCAATAATTCCAATTATGCCAACTTTTTGTGTTTTTTTACACCTATTTGTTATGCATGTAGGGTCCATTATTGAAGACCTCCTCTAAATTATTTTAAAAATCCTTTTATTATTTCTTCTTCTGCTTCTTTTTCTGTTAGTCCTAATGTCATAAGCTTAACTAATTGTTCTCCTGCTATTTTTCCAATTGCCGCTTCATGAATAAGATTAGCATTTACATTATTCGCAATAACTTCTGGTGCAGCGCTAACTGATGCGTTATCTTTTATAATCGCATCACATTCAACATGTGCAAAACATTTTGAGTTTCCATATACTTTTGATACAAAACTTTGTTTTGAGTTATCTACTGCAACAGCTCTTGATGTAACATGTGTACTTGCATTGTCACCATTTAGCGTAACATCAAAAAGTGTTTTTGCATATTGCTCTCCATGTGTCATTACCTTTTCTTTAATTATTAGCTTTGTATTATCTCCTAATTCACCTTTCGTGATTCTTTCTGTAGAATCAACGCCTTTTATCTGTACGGTATCCATTTCAAGAGTACTTCCATCTTTTAAGTACAATTCTGTAACTGGATTTAATACTTTCTTTCCAGTTCCTTCACCTTCTCCATAATGTTTTTCTACATACTTTACATAGGCACCTTCTTCTAAGAAAAATCTATGAATTCCATTATGGGTTGAATCTTGTTGATGTTCATTGTGTATTCCACATCCCGCAATAATAAACACTCTAGCATTCTTTCCTATATAAAAATCATTATATACTACATCTGTAAGTCCACTTTCAGTTATGATTACAGGAATGTGAACAAATTCGTTTTTTGTATTTTCTTTTACATATATATCGATACCAGATTTATCTTCTTTAGTTACTATATTTATATTTTCAGTAACTTTTCTTTCAATTCCTTTTCCATCTTTTCTTATATTATATGCGCCTTCATAAGTATCGCTTCCTGATATTTCAGTTAATAAATTTCTTTCAATATTATTCATTTTGGGCACCTCCCGAAAGCTTACAGCACACACCAGTATTGAATTCAAAGTTCTTTATAGTATCTTTATTACCAGTATATTCAATCTCCCCGTTTTTTATTAATATTATTGTATCTGCTATATCAAGTATCCTTTCTTGATGTGAGATTATTATTGATGTACTTTTTGAATTTTTCTCTCTTAACTTTTCAAATACCTTAATAAGATTTGTAAAACTCCATAAATCTATTCCAGCTTCTGGCTCATCAAAGATTATTAATTTATTTTCTCTTATTACAACTGTTGCAATCTCAATTC
Source organism: uncultured Eubacteriales bacterium (assembly GCA_964572605.1). Classification (GTDB taxonomy): domain Bacteria; phylum Bacillota; class Clostridia; order TANB77; family UBA1234; genus UBA1234. The sequence goes on along the minus strand of CAZNFG010000002.1, from coordinate 29,798 downwards.
TTTTTAATTCTCCACCTGAAAGTGAACCGTTAACTTCTCTATCGATATATTCTTTTGCACAAAGTCCTACCATAGATAAAATTTCACAAGCTTCATTTTTTGTAACATTTTTACCTGATGATAATTTTATAAGGTCATAAACTGTAATTCCTTTAAACTTAACAATTTGTTGAAAAGCAAAACCAATACCCAATCTTGCTCTCTCATCAATTGATTTTTTTGTTATATCTACACCATCAAAGATTACTTCACCACTATCTGGCTTTTCTATTCCCATAATTATTTTTGCAAGTGTAGACTTACCAGAACCATTAGGTCCTGTTATAACTATGAATTTCTCATCAGGTATTATTAAATTTATATTTTTTAAGATTTGTTTGTCATCTCTCTTAAAATAAACATTTTTTATTTCTAACATTATATCCCTCCATTTTTTGTATATTTCTGGTGCCATTTATAATTTTATCATAAATTTAACAAAATTACACTCTAATTTATACTCTTCACCAATCTTTTTTAAAAACAAAGAAGCACCTAATATATCAAGAGCTCATATTATAAATATGAGCTCTTGATATATTAGGTGCCTTTGGTAACCTTTTTTAGTTTATGATGTTATATAATTCCTTTTAAGTACAGTTCGTACTTTTCTGCAACCTCAAGAGCATCGGCAAATGAATATTCCTTCATCATTTCCACGAAGTAGTATGGGAAAAGCTTGTATCCTTCACTTGTCTTAATAATTTCTTCAATGTCTACGGTAATAACTATATCTTTGTCCTCAAAGATTTTACATGCCAAATCGAAGGTATGTTCATTTAAAACATCTTCATCGACATGAAATCTATTTTTAAGAACCCAGATAACTCCCGAAATGTCATCTGTTGGGAAAAGCGCATAGAAGATTATCCTAATATCCTTTAAGATATTTCTTGCCCAAGGAATCTCTTTTGCTCCTTCCTTAACATACAGCTCGAATGCCTTATCAGACGTAAAAAGCCTACTTTTCGTTGCTTCTTCAAAGTCTGCAATAGCTTCTAAGAGAGTGCATATCTCGACATTGTTTTCATCACTTTTTTCTAAAAAAGTGTTGTATGCATGTCCAAGAATATCACTTTGTAGATCCGGGAAGCAGTCACACAGAATTTTAAGTACAGGCTGGAAAAACAGAGCTCTTTCCTTCTTTTTGCAACTCATTTCTTGACCTTCAAATTCCTCAAAAGGAAATCCGATCATCCAACATTCATCTAAGATATCTTTAAGGTTTTTCTTGAAGATTGACGTAAGATATGGACTTTCCGATATCTTATACGCCAATTTCTCAAAAGTAGTGATATCAAGGTCTCCGATGATATGGTTATATTCGTCAAGTAGAAACTGCCAAAATCTTGTGTAATTGATCATTGTCACAAAATAGTCCATATCCTCGATAAGTCCAACTTGTTCATCGTATATCTCTACAAGCTCCTTTAAGTTTTCGATATCGAAATTTTCGTTTTCCCAGAAGAAGGCTATCGTAGCTAGCATTTCCTTTTTACCATAATTGTTCAACAGTTTAGAAAGCACTTCACAGAAATCTTGTTCGTTTTTTTCAACAGCTTTATAGGCATCATAGAAGAGATTAATCCTTCCAATTGGCTTAGAGCCTTCAATACTTTCGAAGTACTTATTGGTCAGATTATCTAAGGCGCTTTGTATTCTCCGTTTTTGTTTGTTTTGTTCTTCCTTTTCCCTCTTAAGAGTCGACGATCTAATGTACTTACCGAATAGATCCGAGATGCGTTTCATGATTCTCCTCCTTTTCAAAACTCTTCGAATAGGTTACTTAAAATCAATTTCCTGTGTTATTATACTATAATTTACCTATTTTGTAAACAATAAAACAGCCATAACCCCTATATATGCAATAGTTGTAAACATTAAAGATTTATTTTGGAATAAAATGGTTATTGGGTCCCCTTCATCATCTCTTTCCAAGTACATCATATATTCCATAAATAGTATTATTAAAAACGGTATCGATACAAATAGATACTCGATTTCTTGTTCCATAGACCATAATGAATAAAACACAATAACAAGGCATAGACATATATTCATAAAACTTTCTAAAAACTTCTCTGGATAGTTCTTTAATACAGGTCTTACTTCATCTTTAATTTTTAATTCTTTTTTTCTTTTTCCAAGTCCTAAAAATAGCGATGCACTAAGTACTGTTAAGAATAACCATCTAGATACTGCTATTCCTGTCATAAACGCTCCATAATATACCCTCAAAACAAATCCAGCCCCAAGTATTGCAACATCTAATATAGGAATATGTTTTGCACCAAAACTATATACAATATTTATTGCCAAATACAAAAGTATTACATATAGCGCTGGATTTAAAATCGTTCTAGTTATGAAAAGGTTTAAGCCAATTGAAATTAAGAATAAAAATACCCCAAGCACTAAAGCTTTACTAATACCTATTTCTCCATTTGCTATTGGTCTTTTACATTTTCTTGGATGATTTCTATCTTTTTCAACATCTTTTATATCATTTATTATATAAACTACAGATGCCATGAATGAAAAAGCAAAAAATGCAATTATAGAAGCAATCATATTTTCCTTTGTAATAATACCCGAACAAAACACTGGCAAGAATACAAGTCCATTTTTTATCCAATGTTTTAATCTCATTAATTTTATATACTTTTTCATTCTATACATCTCCACTTCTTATTTTGTTTTCAATTAACTACTATAGAAGTGATTATATATTATCTCTAAGCACTTATCAATACCTTCAATTTATAGATAATTTCTTGGTTTATACACCTTTCTTTATTTCAATTATGCAGGTTTTGTGCTATAATCCCTATATAATTTATAAAGGATGTGAAATACATGTCATTTGATGGTATAGCTACAAGAGCTATCGTAAACGAATTAAATAAAGATTTAATAGGCAGCCGTGTTGAAAAAATATATGTACCTTCAAAAAATGAAGTCTGGATTTATATTCATACTCTTTCTAGAAAAAGCGTTAAACTTTTACTTTCAATTGATGCTAACAACGGTAGATTTCATTTAAGTGAGGAAAGTAGAAATAATCCAGAAAAAGCTCCACAATTTTGTATGGTATTAAGAAAATATCTTACTGGTGCAAAACTTGTATCAATTTCTCAAATAGGTTTAGATAGAATAATATTTTTTACTTTCGAGGGCATGAATGATTTTGGGGATATTGCAAATAAACAAATAGTATTAGAGCTTATGGGAAAATACAGTAATATTATTCTACTAGATGATGAAAAGATTTTAGATTCAATGCGTCATGTAGATATTACAATGAGTTCTGTACGTGAAGTATTACCAGGTAGAAAATATATTTTACCAACATCTCTTGGAAAATTAAATTTTGAAAAAATAGATTCTTCTAAATTTATCAATATATTAAAAGAACAAATATCTACATCTGAGTATGAAGAAGTTTCATTTACAAACTTAATTTCAAATATTTTTGTTGGCTTTAGCAAAAGTTTCGTTTCTTATATATTAGAAAATTTACAACTAGATATGAATTTCTCAAAAGAAAAAATATCAGATGAAATATTAATGAAAATATATAGCGAAATATTTGATACATTAAAGAATAAACTTGAAGATTACTCATCTTCTTTATCACTTGATGATTTGTATTCAAAAAAAGAAAATTCATCAACATTAAAAACTGCCAAATTAAATTTAGAACGTGATGTAAATTCTCATATAAGCAAATTAAATAAAAAATTAACATCAGTACTAAAGACTTTAGAAGATGAAAATAATTTAGAAAAATATAAAAAATATGGTGAGCTAATTAGTTCTAACATTTACAAAATGCAAATTGGAATGGATAAATTAGAAACAGAAGATTTTTATAACAACAATGAACTAATTGTTATTCCACTTCAAATAAATCTTTCACCATCTAGGAATGCTCAAAATTATTTTAAAAAATATAACAAATTAAAAAGTGCCGTCATACATGCAAAAGAATATAAAACTTCTTATGAAAATGAAATAAAATATTTAGAGTCAGTTCTGTTTGAAATCAACGAAGTAACATTACTTCAAGAACTAGATGAAATACGAGAAGAACTAATCAGCATGAAATATATAAAGAAAATTTTAAAAACTAAAAAAATAAAAGATATGGAATCTAAACCATATGAATATGAATATAATAATGTTTTAATACTTGCAGGTAGAAATAATATTCAAAACGATAAACTCACACTTAAACAATCTAGAAAAAACTATATGTGGTTACATACAAAAAATGTTCATGGAAGTCATGTGATAATACAATCTGAAGAAATTGATGATGCTCTTTTGTACTATGCTGCCACAATTGCTAAAAAACATAGTAAAGCAAAAGATTCTTCAAAAGTTGAGGTTGATTATACGTTAGTAAAAAATGTTCATAAAGAAGTTGGCGCAAATCCAGGAATGGTTGTATATACAGATTATAAAACGATAATAGTGTGACAAAGGGATGGCAAGGGTGACAAGGTGACAAGTGTGACAAAGGGGGACGTTCCTTCCTGTCAATTTTTAAAATTGACAGGAAGGAACGTCCCCCTTTGTCACACTTGTCACCTTGTCACCTTGTCACCTTGTCGCCTTTCTCACCTTAAAGTAGCGCTTTAGCTGCTTTAATAAGACCTACAAAAAGTTTTGCTGGATGATTCGGTCTAGATTTAAATTCCGGATGAGCTTGTGTTCCAATGAAATATGGATGATCTTTTATTTCAATCATTTCTACCAATTCTCCATTTGGTGATGTTCCCGTACATAAAAGTCCTGCCTCTTCTAATCTTTGTTTATAATCATTATTATATTCATATCTATGTCTATGTCTTTCTGATATTAGTTCTTTTTCCAAATATACTTCATAAGCAAGTGAATCTTTTTTTAGTACACAATCGTATGCGCCTAGTCTCATTGTTCCACCTTTTTTATAAATTTTCTTTTGCTCTTCCATTATATGTATTACTCCATTTTTTGTGTTTTCATCAAACTCAAGAGAATTTGCATCTTTTATACCTAGCACATTTCTTGCATATTCAATAACTGCAACTTGTAATCCTAAACATATTCCGAAGAAATGGTATTTTATTTTCTCTAACATATTTTACTGATTCAATTTTTCCTTCTATTCCTCTTATTCCAAATCCGCCTGGTATTATAACCGCTTGTATACCTTTCAACATTTCTGCCACATTACTAGCATTTACTTTTTCAGAGTCTATTAATTTTATATTTACATTAACTTCATTTCTGTATCCCGCATGTTTAACACTTTCTATTACTGATATGTATGAATCTTCTAATTTTACATACTTGCCTACAATCCCAACTGTTATACATGGATCTTTTGGAATACTTTTTATTTCTTCTATCATCTTTTCCCATTTTATATTTTTTAAGATGGTATTCTCAATTTTTAGATGTAAGCACGCCTCATTTGCTAACCCTTGTTCTTCTAAAATTAATGGTATCTCATACAAATTATCTACAGTTAAATTTTGAATAATAGATGTCTTTCTAACATTACAATAAAGCGCAAGTTTTTCTCTCATGTCATCTGTTATTTCTTGTTCTGTTCTGCAAACAATTATATCTGGTTTTATTCCCAAACTTTGTAACTCTTTCACAGAGTGTTGAGTTGGCTTCGATTTTACTTCATTTGAACCATGTATATATGGAAGAAGTGTAACATGAATATACAAAACATCTTCTGGATCTTTTTCTAATCCTATTTGTCTTATTGCTTCTAAGATAGATAAACCTTCTATATCTCCAACAGTTCCGCCTACTTCTGTTATAACTATATCTATATCTGTGTTTTCGAAACTATATATTTTATCTTTTATTTCGTTCGTAATATGAGGGATTACTTGTACTGTCTTTCCTAAATAATCTCCATTTCTCTCTTTTTCAATTACTCTATTATATATTTGACCCATTGATATACTTGAATTTTTTGTAAGACTTTCATTAGTAAATCTTTCATAATGTCCCAAATCCAAATCTGTTTCGGCCCCATCATCTGTTACAAAAACTTCTCCATGTTCATAAGGACTCATTGTACCTGGATCAACATTTATGTATGGATCGAATTTTTGAATTGTAATCTTATATCCTCTATTTTTCAGAAGCCTTCCTAATGATGCCGCAGTTATTCCCTTTCCCAATCCAGAAACTACGCCTCCAGTTACAAAAATATACTTTGTTTTGCTCATGTTTTTCTCCTCCTATTATTAATAAACACAAAAAAATAGACTTAAAAATTTTCCCAAGGGGTGTTTTTTTTTAAGTCTACCTATGTATTAGATTTTAACATGGAAATAATGAAATTTCAACCTGTAAAATATAATTATTTTTTAAACTTGTTTTATTTTCTTCTTTTTCTTCTCTGGTACTATTGCTAGTAAGATTCCATAGAATCTATTTGGTTTTTTATCTGTTTCCTCAGCACTAGCATCATAAACGTTCTCTGTTGATTGAGGTAATATATGAATTCTATCAAATGATTGTTTTATTATAATCTCTACAAGCATTTCATGTTCTTTTCTTAACTCTATTTCTTTTTCTGTTTCATATTCCTTATGATTTAGTGCATCTTTATAATAATCCCAAAATTCAGAACTTTCATTATCTAGTGCCCAAAGTCCTGTTCCTAATATATCATAATTATTTACTAACTCAAGCTTTGCCCTTATACTGTTTTCATTTTCATAATAAATGTTATATGTTCCTTCTTCTAGATATCTACCATTTACATATGGTCCGGATTCATTGTTTTTTATAGTCAATTTAATTTTAGGTGTTTGCGCTTTTTCATCATATTTTGTTACAAGTTTATATTTTTTTATTATCTTTGGTATCTGTCCAATTATAATTGCCTCACCACCAACATCTTCTCCAACTTTCCAAAATCTTCCGTATAGAGGTATTCCTAAAACAACTTTGTCTTTTGAAACATCTTTTAATATAACTTGTAAAGATTTTTCAACGAAATCTATTCCAGCAACAGTTCCTTCGCTTCCACCATAAGAATGCTCATCATAAGCCATAAGAACTAAATAGTCTGAATATTCTGCTAAGTTCTTATAATCATATGTTGCAAGCCAGCTGTATTCAAGGTTCTCTGGATTTGCTGCAACAGCTACTGACAAGGTTTTATCTTTTGGAAGTGATTCTCTTAATAGTTTTACAAAGTTTGTTAAATTATCTTTATCTTTTAATTCTAAATTTTCCAGGTCTACGTTGATTCCATCAAAGTTATATTTATTTATAGCTTCAACAATATCATTTACTAGGTTTTCTGGATTTTTTAAAGCTGCCTGTGCTCTTTTTCTTTCCCAATGATTACTTAGAAAAGGTGTAACTTTAATTCCTTTTTCATGCATACTTTCAACAAATCTTTCGTCTATTTTGTTATTAATTTTCAATCTACCTTTTGCAGATAAATCAAAATACGTAGGCGAAACGACATTTACTGAATTTCTAGTTGCTTCTACAATCTCTATATGAGACGTTTCAGTAGCATAGATATACCCTAAACTTAATCGTTCACCTGCATAAACTTTAAGTGAAAAAATATTTATTATAACAATTATTATTGCAAAAAGTTTTCTCATAAGAAATCACCTCGCTATAAATATATATAGTATGTTACATAACTATTTTACCATGTTTGCAAGGTTTTTTCAATTTAAAAACCGTATAATCTATGCGGTACAGTGCTTCCGTAGCAAAGAAAATCTTATAACATAAAAAAAATCCTGATATTATGACAACTTATTTTGTCATAGTATCAGGACGCTTAAATACTTATTTCCGTAAGGTTATATATAATTTAAAAAATCGTTTTCTTTATTTTTCTAATTAGCCGTTCTCATAGCCTCGATTGCCCTTATTTTTGTTGCTTTTTTAGCAGGGTAAAGACCAGAAACAATACCTATAATCATTGAAAATATAAGTGCAGAAACTGCAAGCCAAATTGGAATTACAGAAATATCATATCCCGAATATATTCCAAGTGAGCTTCCGATTTGTGGTGCATATTTATTAAGCAAAAATGATATTCCGGTAACTTAATCCTAGTCCAAAAGTTCCTCCAAAGAAACCTATTATACATGCTTCAAATAAGAATAACTTTCTTATATCTGTCACAACACATCCTAATACTTTCATAACACCAATTTCTTTTGTTCTTTCATAAATTGACATTATCATAGTATTAGCAATACCAATTGCAGATACTAAAAGTGATACTGCTCCAATACCACCTAATATAAGTTGCAAGGTGCTAGACATTTCTTTAATATTATCTAATGCATCGGCCATACTGTTAGCTGTGTATCCCATTTCTTTTATTTTATTTTGTACTTCCTTAACATTATTTACATCATCCACACTAATCCATATTGATTGATAGTTTAATTCTTTATTATCTTTATATTCTTGACTATAATCTTTATACCACTGTTTAACTTGTTCAATTGGTGCATATGCAGAATAGTTTGCTTCGCCATTAGATTCTGCATATAATCCTGCAACTATAAGCTTCATGTACTTAGGTGTTTTATCTCCCCACACATCATCAAAAGTTATTTTAATGCTATCATTCATCATATCAATTTCGCTGTTTGCATCATTATAATAATTAGATTTTGGGTTAGAAAAATAATATGAATTTTTACCGAACACTATTCCTGTAGGATTATCAGCTGATATGTTATCTCCAGATTCTATCTCTGGAAAATCAAAATAATTTATTACATTTGGATCTATTCCTGTTATCTGTAACCATGATTGATATTTTCCCGCTTTTAAGGTTGCCGAAACTGACAGTATAGGAGTGACAGCTTTAACATGCTTTATTTGCATAAAATCTTGCACTAATTTATCATTTAGTTTATTTTCTGTCGAAGCTCCATGTCCTGTTGCTTCATCATATGTATATGAATATCTCTCAACATTAATCTTTGTAAGACTTCCCCATTCAGAAAGTTGTTGTTTGTATCCTTCTGTCATGGCGATACCCAGAGATAACATTATTACAATTGAAAATGTTCCGATTGCAACACCAATTGCAGTCAAAATGGTACGAAGTTTTCTTCTCCATAGGTTTTTTATGCCCATATTAACAAAGTCTACTATTTTCATATATACTTTCCACCTTTTTATTTATTAGCCGCTCTTTTTCCCATTATTATACCTAGAGTAACCCCAGCTGCTAAACATACTCCTATTACTATATATAGTATTGTTTGTGTGTTAACACCTTTTCCTTCCATTCCTTCTTGTGGCATGTCATAATTATTTTCTGGAATTCCTATACTAGAATCATAACGTACTTTATCTACTGCAACTGATTTTGTCGCAAATGATTTCATAGCTCTTGTTTCCATATGTGTACTCTCCTTCTATTTTCTTATATTTCATCTTCTAATTTTTTTCTAATAATCTTAGTTGTTATTAATTTAGTAACAAAAAATGACACTACTAATGTTCCAGCTCCCCAAAGAATTATTGTCCATACTCCAACTTGATTTTGATTTTCTTCAATAGGATAATAAGGTTCTTCATATCCTGGATCTACCGGCACACTTGGCTCTTGCATTTCCATTGCGAAACCTTCAAAGTCTTTTCTAACATCTATCGTTTTGCCTGATGAATCTTCAAATGAAAGTATAAGTGTACCTTTGTTTTGTCCGCTAATCATTGGTATTACTTCTATATCGTAATAATCAGAAGTTCCTGTTGTAAGATTTCCAATATAATTCATTGCTTGATTTGGACTATAGTCACCTTCAACAGATGCTGTTAAATTAGATATTGTAGCTTTTCCCATATTAACGTATTCGAAAGATAATCTTGCTATAGAATCTTTATACCCTTCCTCAACATATACTGAATTTATTACAAGTTTTGAATATTCAGTAACAGGTATGTTAATTTTTTCATCTGCTGTATAAGAATTTCCAGCATAATCTTCATAATCAAATGTAATTATTACTGGATAAGAGTTTGATGTTAAATCTTGTTTTGCTTTTAGTCCAATACTTTTTGTTAATTCTGTTTCTTTTTCTAAATTTTCTATATAAAAAGTATTACTACCTTTCGTAATTATAAAAGCTCCTTCTGATGAAGTAATTGTTATTTTCATATTTCTAAGTCTTTTATCCTTGCTAGTGTTTTTAAATGTGAAATTAAAATTAAAAGTATCACCTGCAACAATAGTATTAGGATTTGTTGAATATGAAGATATTATTATCTTAGGCTTAGCAGTAGTTCCATCTTCATCTTCTTTTTCATTCTCACTTTTTACATCTAATATATATATTGTTTTTTCAACACTTAAGTCATTTCTTTCACTGTCTTTATATTTTATTTCAAGTCCGATTGTATTAATGCCCTTATTAACGCTTTCTGTTGCAAACATTGCAAATGATACAGGTATACTTGCGCCACTTTTTAACTCTCCAACATATCTATAGTCGTTGGAATCTACAGCCATAAAAGAATTTGCAGAAAGACCTGTTAATTTTATTTCAACATTATTTGCATCTACTTCTCCGTTATTTAAAATACTAAAACTTAGAGGAAATTTACTGTTTGAATAAACTCCAGCTTCTCCAGTTGATATATTATTAATTACAATTATTGGTTTTACTTTTTCTTTTATCACTTTAAAATATGCAACTCTTTCGACACTACCAGTTTCTTCGTTAACATTTTCATATTCAATCTTAAATTTAACCGCGTATACGCCAAGCGTTGCTGTATCTTTTATTTTAAAATTAAAAGACGCACTATCTGTTTTTCTTCCTTTAAATGAATTTTCTCTTTCAAACACAATCGGCTTTTCATATACAAATGGTGTATTTTCTAATATAGGTGTAATTTTTAAATTATATGCAGTATGTATACTATCGTTTGTATATTTAATTGTAAAATCAAATGCTTCGCCTGCAATTGCCTCAGGTATTATTTCATTTTCTTCTATAATTATTACTGGTTTTCTTTCCTTGTCGTCAACATCATCCATAGCTAAGGTATTTGAAGATAATCCCATAAGTAAAGATAAAGACAATACTAAACTAAAAAACACATTAAGCTTCTTCATTATTTATTTCCTCCTCAATTTTTACAATCTGACCATCATGAATTTGTATTATTTTATTTGCATATTTTGCAATCTCTCTATCATGAGTTACCATTACAAGCGTTTGATTTGTTTCAGTGGCCACCTTTTTAATAATTTGCATTATTTCACCTGCAGTTTTACTATCCAAATTTCCAGTTGGCTCATCAGCAAATACGACTTCGGGACTTGCAACAAATGCTCTTGCAATACCAACTCTTTGCTGTTGACCACCACTCATTTGGTTTGGCTTATGTTTTAATCTATCTGAAAGACTAACTTTTTGAAGCATGTCTTTCGATTTTTTAGTTCTTATCTTCTTTGGTATTTCTTTGAATATAAGTGGTAATTCAACATTTTCAAGTGCAGTAAGCGAATTAATTAAGTTATACGATTGAAACACAAAACCTAAGTATTTCTGTCTAAACTTTGCAAGTTGGTGTTCTCCCATTTTAGTAACTGTTTTTCCTTTTATTTTTACTTCACCAGATGTTATCTTTTCAATTCCCGCCATTATATTTAAAAGAGTAGATTTGCCGTGAACCAGACGATCCAAGTATACAACAAAAATCTCCCTTATTTATCGTAAAACTAACATTATCTACAGCCAATATTCTTTCTTTTCCTACTCTATAAACTTTTGTAGCATTTTTAACCTCAATAATCGGTTCCAACCTTTTCACCTCTTTTTATCTATCAGACTAACTCATTATATAATAAGTTCCATAACTTTTAAATAATTTTCAATAATATTTTAAAGATATTTTCCCGTTTTTCTGAGAAAATTAACTTAAGTTAAATACTTAGGCAAAAGTTTATAATATTTTTTCTTTTATTTTTTCTCTTGTCATCCCTAGACTTTCTAACTCTTTAATTTCATTTTGAATTATGCTTATTTTCTCTTTAATTTTTCTTTGAACTACAAACTCTATTTTATTTGCAACAAATGTGCCTTTTGTTGACACTATTATTATGCTACCATTTTTTTCTAGCTCCTCATATGCTTTTTTGACTGTGTTAGGATTTATTCCTAAGTTCATCGCCAAGTCTCTAATAGATGGCAATTGTTCATTTGGTTTTAATATTCCGAAGAGCTATATATCTTTCAATACCATTTACTATTTGCTGATATATAGGTGTTCTACTTTGATAATCTAAATTAATCATATATAATTACCCCCTCCGATGGTCCCGTTTCGTTGTATTCATCGTAAGGTACATCTTCTGCTTCTATTGTTTCATATATTATTCCATCTTTTTCATATTCTTTTTCGTAATATGTACTTTCAGAATATTCCAACAAATTATTTTCATCAAGATACTTTACAATCTCGTCATCCATTGGAATCTCATATACATATCCTCTAATACTTTTATTTTCATATTTTGTGGCAGTTAATATGATTGTTTTATCATAAATTTTGTTTACTCTATCTAGGAATCTAACGCCATATTTATTATTACTTATCTCAATTAGTCTTCTTCCTTTTAACATACTAATAATTTCTTTATTTTGCTTTCTTGTTAATCCTTTTATTGCTACTTTATGACTGTCATCTATATTTGCCGTATCTATATTATTTTCATTTACGTATTCATCTATCTTTTTTTCATCTACAACCACTGTAGCATTAAATGTTCTACCATCTTTTAATGTAACCGTTCCTCTTAACCATGAAGGATTAGTATTTGAAAAATTTATTTGTTTTAAATATTTCAACTCTTCTTTTTCAATAATATACTTGCCCTCGAATGTACGATTAGTATCTCTTATTTCTTTTTCATTTGTTATGTAATAATATATTTTATTTGCTTCAATTTTTTCTATTTCATCATATATTTTTTCATCTTCGATATACATTGTTGGATTAAAATCTTTAAAACTAAACACTTCATCTACACCAACTAGTGCTACTTTATATATACCCATGACAGCAATAACTCCAATTACAAAGCATAAAATATTTTTAGATAATTTAATTTTCTTGTTTGTAATCAAGTCATATACGAACCAATATATAAACATTATTCCAAGCATGATACAAGTTGTTCTTATATCTTCCATATCTATTATGATAAATGAGAATGGCGCAAGTGTTAAAGTCTTTACTATTATATGTGCTTTGTCTTTCATGAATGATTCTCCAGCCATTTCCATTTTTCTCTTTTTAAATAACATTATTCCAGCTGTAAAATAAGCTATTATTAAAACTATCATTTTAATAATAGATGGTGTAAACATTGTAGCTGTTTTTGCAAGCACATAAAGTGGCGCCGTAAATGTATAAAGATCTGGCCATATATCTATAATTCTTGTTTCAGCTGCAATAAATACATATGATACTGCAGGTAGAAATATAATAAGCATTGTCATTGCAAGTTGTGTCATTACATTTCCTGATACACTCATTGCTAAACTAGAAACTGTAAAAACAAAAATGTATCCTATCAAGAAATATATAAAAATATCCCATGACATTGCAGAAAAATGTATTATATCTGGTTTAAAACTTAATACTAACTGTGTACAAATAAATGTTATTATTTGTATTAATAAAATAATTGCAATTCCACCAATAAAGTTGGTAAAGAAAATTGATTTTTTACTGATAGGTTTTGAAGCAATAAAGTCTACACTAGCTTTTTTAAATACATATCCATATAATTCTGCCGCTAATATAAATGGTATAAAATATAAGAATATAGTATTGACTATACTTAATGTATCTATTGAATATATATGTTCTTTTGTATTCACAAGTTGTAATACTGTAAAAAAAGGAACTACTAACATTGCAAGAATAATCACTGTTTTTGATTTCTTTATATTTTCAATTAAATAACCAAAATTAAATAACTTTGTTGAATTCATATCCAAGCACCTCCATCTGATAAATAAATATTTCTTCTAGTGTCAATGGCAGAAAATCCAAAATTCTCGGATTCATTTTTCTTAATGGTTCTTCTAAATCTTCTACCTTGCCTTCAAAAATTATTGTTGCAATACTTCCAGTTTTCTTGAAACTCAATATTTTAAAATCTTTAAATTCTTCTTTTGAAAATTCTTTTTCAAATGATACTTGAACTTTTATCATGTTTGTTTTTAGTTTATCTAATTCACTTTCAAATAGAATTCCTCCTTGATATAAAAGACCTAAATTATCACATAGATCTTCTAACTCTCTTAAGTTGTGGCTCGAAACAATAATTGTGCAATTTCTTTCTTCCATCTTTTCAGCAATTGATTTTTTTACAAAGTTTCTAACTACAGGATCAATTCCATCAAACGTTTCATCAAAAAACATGTAATCAGTATTTGTTGCAAGAGCACAAACTATTGCAGTTTGACGCTTCATTCCTTTTGAAAATGTTTCGATTTTCTGTTTTTCATCTAAGTTTAATGTCTTAAACATTTTTTCAGCATATTTTGCATCAAAGTTTTTATACATCTTTTTGTAAAATTCAACTGTGTCTTTTATTGTGTAATTTTTGAAAAAATACAAATCATCTGGCACAAATACAAATTTTTGTTTAATTTCCTCACTATCTGTTATTTCTTCTCCATCGATTTCTACATTTCCACTATCTTTCTCATATATTCCAGTAATAATTCTCATAAGTGTAGACTTACCTGCTCCATTTGCACCAACTAGTCCATAGATTGTTCCATTTTTAATTGTGCAATTCAAACCGTCCAAAACTTTTTTCTTACCAAAAGACTTTGTTAGTCCTGTGATTTTTATCATTATTTTTCCTCCTTTTATATTGTGCTATCTGTACTAGTACAATATAAAACTTTTATTAATAATTGTCAATATATGTTTCCACATTAATCCATATTTTTCAGTAATTAAGCACTCTAGAAGGTTTTTATCTTGACATAAAACAGGCAGCAATATATAATAACACTTGTTCTAAAACTAATTAATTTATCATAAAAGGAGGTATTCCTGAATGAACATTAATTTCTATATACGTAAACTTAAGAAGCACTATATCCAATTCTATTCTCCAGAAGAGATAGAAATGAACTTCTTAAATCTTGTTGGGATGGAGAAAGAAAAGGAAACTCTTAAAGATGCTATGTTCTTCTTCGAAAGCTTAAAAAAAGGTGTTAATCTCAAAATCCAGCCTCACACACGGTATTCCTTGTTTGGTGAGTTAGGTTCTGGGAAAGCATCTCTTGTTTATGCTCTTGCAAAGGAGGCAAATGTTCCAATAATTTATGCACCGACTTCAGCTATCATTGCATCAGCTAAGAAAATGATAAACGTAATTGATCTTATTTTTAAAGTGTCTTCCGCATTTCCCGGAGGGTGTATAATTCATTTCCAAGAATTTACATCAACTCAGTCACTTCAATCAAATCAGTTACTTCTTTTCTATAATCACTTCCTATCTAAAATTGAAGAAAGTAAAAATACTGTAATCTTTCTTTCAACTACATCTGAGCTTTTAGCGCTTCCAGCAGGATTCCTTACTCCGGATAAGTTTAGTAAATGCATAGCTCTTCAACACCCACCGCTTAAAGCGCGTGAAGATCTTTTCAAGATGTATATTCAAAAATATAATCTTAAACTTGCAAAAGATGTTGATATAAATCGTCTGGCTCGTAATACCTTTGGTATGTATCCTAAGGATGTTGCTTACACTGTAAAAGAGGTAAGTCTTTATGCTAGTCGAAAAAACTTAGAATCTATTTCTATGCGTGACTTTAATGAAATCATTCTTTCAACAGAAGCTGGTGAAAGCAATTTAAAGCTATCTGAGAAAGAACGTATTTCAACAGCTTACCACGAAGCCGGTCATGTTATTGCAGCATACTACTCTAATCCCAACTATATTCTTGGACGTGTAGAAATAACTCCTCGAGCTTTTTCTCTTGGTCTTACAAAAGAAGAATCTGGTGAAGAAAAGTTTTGCATGTTCCGCCACGATTACATAAATGAGCTTATCTATTGCTTAGGTGGAATGGCTGCCGAACAAGTAGTATATGGCGAAACATCTTCTGGTGTTTCATCCGATCTCAGAGCTGCAGCAAATTATTTATCTGCAATGTTTGAAAAACTCGGTATGGATAGTGATGTTGGCCCTATCATATATGATCCTGACTTTGGATTTGGTTCTAACGAATTTCTCTGCAAAGTTGAGTTTGCAGAACAAAAATTTATAAAGGAATTGTATGCAAGGACCATAGGAATAATTGAATGTCATAAAGATAAACTCGAAGCTCTTGCAAAAGCGCTTCTTGAACATGAGGTTTTACTTGGATCAGAAATCAAAGAAATTTTAGATAAAACATGGTAAAAAACTAAAAAGAGAAGACGACCAAATCGGTCGTCTTTTTTTATATATTTAAACTTTCTTCTAATACATCCCATATAACTTCTCTATTAAATTTTGTTTCAGATGAAAATGCAAATATTAAATCTTCTGAAACATCTAATGATTTTGCAATATTATTTACATATGATTGAACTTTTGTTTTTGCAATCTTATCTGCTTTAGAAGTTACTACAATATATCTATGTCCTGTACTTTTTATATATTCCATCATCGTTTTATCATTTTCACCCGGCTCATGTCTTATATCTATTAATAGTACTACAATATTTATGTTCTTCTCATTTTTCAAATATGTTTCTATTGAATCTCCAACTTTTTTTTGCTCTGCTTTAGACATTTTAGAATAACCGTATCCGTGGCAAATCAACAAAATAAAATGATTCATCTATATTATAAAAATTTATCTGTCTTGTTTTTCCGTGGTTCACTACTTGTTCTTGCTAATCCTTTTCTATTTATTAAAGCATTCACAAATGATGATTTGCCCACATTAGATTTTCCAGAAAGAACTATTTGTGGTAAATTATTTTTTGGATATTGAGACTTATTCATAACAGATATTTCAAACTTTGGATTTTTAATTTGCATTTACTACACCCCTTTCATTGAAAGTGATACCTTCTTTTTTTCTAAATCTATTTTTATAACACGCACTTTTACTATATCTCCAACTGAAACAACATCCATTGGATTTTTAATATATTTGTCACTTAGTTCAGAAATATGTACCAGTCCATCACTTTTTACTCCAATATCTACAAATGCGCCGAAGTCAATTACATTACGAACAGTTCCAACTAGAATCATTCCTTCTTGCAAGTCTTCTATTTTTAGCACATCACTTCTTAAAATTGGTTTTGGCATATCCTCTCTTGGATCTCTTCCTGGTTTTATAAGCTCTTTTATAATATCTTTAACAGTTGGGATTCCTATGCCAAGCTCCTCTGCAATTTTTTCTGGAACTATTGTACTAAGTTTCATTTTTATTTCTCCGAAGTTTTTCCTTTAAGTCTTGGGTTTTAAAACCAATTTTATTTAAAATATTTTCTGCAACTTCATAACTTTCTGGATGCACTGATGTATTATCTAGTGGATTTTTAGAATCAGGTATCTTTAAAAAACCTGCACATTGTGTAAATGCTGCTGGACCCAACTTTGAAACCTTTAGCAGCTCTTTTCTGCTTTTCAACTTTCCATTTTCATCTCTATACTTAACTATATTATTTGCAATTGTTTTACTAATTCCTGATACATATTTTAAAAGCGAAGGTGTTGCTGTATTTAAATCTACACCTACACTATTAACTGCATCTTCAACCACACCTGTTAAACTTTCATCAAGTCTTGTTTGATTAACATCATGTTGATATTGTCCAACACCTATACTCTTTGGATCTATTTTTACAAGTTCTGCAAGAGGATCTTGAAGTCTTCTAGCTATTGATATTGCTCCCCTTAATGAAACATTTATATCTGGGTATTCTTCTGTTGCAAGTTTTGATGCAGAATATACAGAAGCTCCGGCTTCACTTACCATTGCATAATATATATCGTGATTTACTTCTTTAATCATATTTGAAACAAACATTTCTGACTCTCTTGATGCAGTTCCATTTCCTATTGCAATCATATTGATTTTATAATCGTTGATTAATTTTAATAATTCTTTCTTTGCTCCAGCCTCATCATTTTGTGGCATCGTTGGATAAACTGTTGTTGTAGCAAGAAGTTTTCCAGTATCATCTATTACTGCAATCTTGCAACCAGTACGATATGCAGGGTCAAATCCCATAATTGTTAAGTCTTTTAGTGGTGGTTGTAACAATAGTTTTTTTGCATTTTGTCCAAAGACCTTTATAGCTTGCTCTTCTGCAACTTCTGTAAGCTCATTTCTAACTTCATTTTCAACAGATGGTTTTATTAATCTCTTATACGCATCTTCAATAATTTCTGTTAGTATTTCTTTATATGGACTGTTTTTGATTATCACTTGTCCATTAAAATAATTTATTGCACTATCATCAGTACCTTCAATTTTTACTTTTAAAAATTCTTCTTTTTCTCCACGATTAATTGCAAGTATTCTATGACTTGGTATTTTATTTATAGCTTCATTATAATCATAATACATTTCATATACAGAATTTTCTTCTTTACTTGCTTTAGAAGTTATAATTCCAATATCATAAATAATTTTTCTTATATCTTTTCTATATTCAGCAACATCTGACACCATTTCGGCAACTATATCTTTTGCACCTTGCAAAGCTTCTTCTACAGATGTTACACCTTTTTCTTCGTTAATAAATTCTTTTGCTTTTTCTTCTAAATCTATTTTTTCTTTTTGTTCAAAAATTATAATTGCTAAAGGTTCTAATCCTTTTTCTTTTGCAATTGTTGCTCTTGTTCTTTTCTTTTGTTTGTATGGTCTATATAAGTCTTCAACTTCAGTCATTGTTTCTGAATTCAAAATTTTATTTTGTAGTTCTTCATTTAGCTTTCCTTGTTCATCAATTAAACGAATTACCTCTTCTTTTCTTTTTTCCAAATTTCTAAGATATGTAAGTCTTTCAAATAAATCACGAAGAACTTCATCAGATAATTCTCCTGTTTGTTCTTTTCTATACCTCGCAATAAAAGGTATTGTATTTCCATCATCGATTAACTTAAGAGTATTTTCAACCTGAAATGGTTTTAATTTAAATTCGTTCGTTAATTGTTCACTAATTGTAATCATATTTTTCTCCTTTATAAAATCTTACCATTCTCACATTCGAGTATTATAGTTACTGGACCATCATTCGTAAATGATATTTGCATACATGCTCCAAACACTCCAGTTTGAACATTCATTTTAAGTATATCCCTTAAGTACTTCACAAAGTATTCATATAGCTCATTTGCTAAACTAGGATCCGCAGCATTTGTAAAACTTGGTCTATTACCATGATGTGAGTCAGCATATAAAGTAAATTGTGAAACAACATGAAGTGATCCTTTGACATCAACAACAGATAAATTCATCTTATCATTTTCATCTTCGAATATTCTAAGCTTTACTATTTTTTCTGCTAAAGCTTTTGCATCTTCAACTGTATCACCATGGGTAACACCGAATAAGATTAGAAGTCCATTATCTATACTTGAATATGTCTTATTATCTATTTCTAGTTTTGATTTTTTTACTCTTTGTAAAACCACTCTCATCTTTTATCACCACTTCTTTTATAATATTTCCATTATATTTTTAATATTTTCCAATTCAAATGTTTTTGGCATAAGATCACTTATTTTCTCAGTTTCAGGTCCCCAAGTACATTCATTTGGAATATATATTGTATTCAATCCTGCATATTTAGCTTCATTAATATCACCTTTTGGACTATTACCAATCATATAGCAATCGCTAGGATTAAGTTTGTGATTTTGTAGTATATTTTCATAATCTTCTTTAACTTTATGTTTCACTATATAATAGTCGGAAAAATATTTTTTTATTGGTAATCTATTTAATCTAGCTGTTTGAACATGATCTGCCCCTTTAGTTATTATATACATTTCATAACCTTTTTCATATAAGTATTTAATAGTTTCTTCTGCACCATCAATTAATTCTAATGGTGAATCATATAATATTTGTGCTTCTTTTAAAATTAATTCACTTAAATTCTCTTTAAAAAAATCATATCCAACTATTTCACTACCTATTTGCATTAGTGAATACTTGAAATTATCTGGTCCATAGCCATGTTTTTGTATATTAGAAAACTGTTTTTCATTAAACATTTCTTTGATTTCTGAAAATGTATACTTATTTGTATATTCTAGATATTTATATATTATTTTATCTTCGACATCATAATAATACCCTGAACATTTTACCAAGGTATCATCTAAATCAAAAAATAAATATTTCTTTTTCTTATCCATAAAACTCCTCCATACATAAAATGCCAATGAGATTTATACTCACTGGCGTTTTAATCATTTCTTTTTTTCATATTTCTTTTCGAAAACATTTTTAATAACACTTCTTCTAGTCTCTATTTCATCTATAATTAAAAGAAGTGGAATATTTATCATTAAAGAAACGAAATCTATCATTGCATTCATTTTAAGCGCTTCTCTACTAAGCATATCTTTTGCTAATATATGAAGTACTAACATAGCAATACTAACTAGAACTGATGTCATAACAAACCAAGCTTTTTTCTTAATGAATGATGTCACACCCATTCCAAGCAAGAATAAAATCATTACTATTAAAGATATTTTGTTTGTATAGTCAATTACAATCATTTTAAGCTCCTAAATCTTAATTATTCTTCTTCATCCCAATTATGCCATATTTCTTGTACATCATCTAAATCTTCAAGTTTTTCAATTATTAAATTCATTTTCTTTACAGCTTCTTCATCTAAACTCATATAATTTTGCGGTACCATTTTGATTTCAGCTTCTAAGAATTCTATCTTTTTATTTTCTAGCGTTTCTCTAACTTTAGAAAAATCATCTGGACTAGTTCTTATTTCATAATACTCATCTTCTGATTCGAAGTTTTCAGCGCCAGCCTCAATTGCTTCTATCATTAATTCGTCTTCAGACAATTTAACAGATTCTTTTTCTATAACTATTATACCTTTCTTTTCAAACATCCAACCAACTGATCCAGTTGTTCCTAAGTTTCCACCAAATTTATCTAATATATGTCGTACATCACCAGCGGTTCTATTTCTATTATCTGTCATTACTTCAATAATAATTGCCACTCCGTTTGGCCCATATCCTTCATACGTTATCTCTTCATAATTTGTGTTATTTCCATCACCGGCTGCTTTTTTAATACTTCTATCTATATTATCGTTAGGCATATTATTTGCTTTACACTTTGCAATAACATCACGAAGCTTTGAGTTTGCTGCAGGATCAGATCCACCTTCTTTAACAGAAACTAGTATTTCTCTTCCTAGTTTTGTAAATATTTTCCCTCTTTCTGCATCTGATTTTCCTTTTTTGTTTTTAATGTTATTCCATTTACTATGTCCTGACATAAATAAACCTCCTTTATTAAATTCCTCATGCATTAACAATTTTAACACAAAAACTTTGTTTTGTGTAGTATTTTTTAATGAGCTTCGTACCAATTTTTACCAGTGCTTGCTTCTGCAAGTAGAGGCACATTCAGCTTTGCTACGTTTCCGCATATTTCTAACTAGTAACTCTTTAACAATTTCTAGTTCGTCTTTTTTTGCTTCTATTACAAGTTCATCATGTACTTGCAAAATAAGCTTTGATTCTAATTTTCTTTCTTCTAATTCTTTTTGTATATTAACCATTGCAATTTTAATAATATCTGCCGCCGTACCTTGTATTGGAGCATTCATTGCAACTCTCTCTCCAAATTGACGTACATTATAATTGTTAGAATTTATTTCTGGTACATATCTTCTTCTT
Organism: uncultured Eubacteriales bacterium; assembly: GCA_964572605.1. Lineage (GTDB taxonomy): Bacteria > Bacillota > Clostridia > TANB77 > UBA1234 > UBA1234. The sequence goes on along the minus strand of CAZNFG010000002.1, from coordinate 7,807 downwards.
CCCCATAATGTTTCTACATATCCTTTTTCTTTACAACTTTGTACCATTCCATCCATATATTCTTTTATCTTTGGATATTTTTCAAAATATTTTTCAATATATTCTTTTGCTTTTTTTCTTGATGTTTTTATATTTACAGCTAAACCAAAATCACTAATTCCGTATACAATTCCAAAGTTTACAGCTTTTGCTTCACTTCTCATTTGTTTTGTAACTTCTTCTTGTGGAACATTAAAAACTTGTGATGCTGTTATTGAATGAATGTCTAGTCCTTCATTAAATGCTTTTATCATAGTTTCATCAGAAGACATATGTGCAAGAACTCTAAGTTCAATTTGTGAATAATCGGCATCAAGAAATACATAACCATCTTTTGCAATAAATATTTTTCTTAATTCTCTTCCTATTTCTGTTCTAATAGGAATATTTTGCAAGTTAGGATCTGTACAACTTATTCTTCCTGTTGCAGTTACTGTCTGATTAAACTTAGCATGTATTCTATTTGTTTCTTGGTTTATTAATACTATCATTCCCTCTATATATGTTGCTTTTAATTTACTAAGAAGCCTATATTCTAATATTTTTTCAATAATAGGATGTTTATCTTCTAAACTTTCTAAAACATCACTATCTGTTGAGTAACCACTCTTTGTCTTCTTCATTGCAGGTAAATTAAGTTTTTCAAATAAAATTTCTCCGTAATTGTTTAGGCGAGTTAATATTAAATTCTTCTCCTGCTTGTTCCCAAATGTCTTTTGAAAGATTACTTACTTTTTCATTTAATGTTTTCGAATACTCTTCCAGCATTTTCTTATCTACAAAAACACCTGTATACTCCATCTCTGCTAACACTTTCATAAGAGGCATCTCAATATCTGTAAATAAATTTAATTCATTTCTTTCTTTAAGTTTTTTTTCATAAATGTTTTTGCACTCATAAATATTTTTTGCATATTTACAATATTTTTCTTTATTGTCTACACCCTTTGATTCATTAAATCCTGCAAATACAATTTGTTTTTCTTCTTTTTCATTATCTGTAACTAATATGTTTAATTCTTCTAATATTGTGTCATCTAACTTATATGTTGACTTTGTAGGATTTAAAAGATATGCAGCAATTTTTAAATCAAACATCATATTTTTTGCATTTATATTTTTATGTTTTAATTTTAAATAATCTTCTTTTTCTTCAAAAGAAATTTTTAGAGCATCGCTTTCAAAGATTTTCTTTAAATCATTATCACTCACATTTTCTTTATAATAAAGTTCTTCATCTGAATAAATTGCAATACTTTCGTTATTCCAATAATATGAAAATTCTTTTAAGTTTTCAAAATCAAGTGTCGCAAAATCTCCAAATACCAATATATCTTCTTCCTTGCTTTTATTTGATTTGAAATTTGTAAGATTTAATTTATCTAAGAAAGTTTTTAATTGTAATTTAATAAGTAAATCATATAGCTCATCTTTATTAAATTCTTTTCTTTCTATATTTTCATTTTCAATATTTATAGGAACTTCTTTATAAATTGTTCCAAGTTCTTTTGATAAATATGCAAGTTCTTTATTTTCTAATATTTTTTCTTTTAGCTTGCCTTTTACTCCATCTAACTCTTTTTCTTCTTTTAGTGCTTCATATATTGTATCAATACTATGATATTTTGTTATAAGTGAAAATGCTGTTTTTTCACCAACTCCTGGAACACCAGGAATATTATCTGAAGCATCTCCCATTAGACCTTTTATTTCTATAAACTCACTAGGTACTATTCCATATGTTTCTTTAATAACTTCTGGAGTATAATCTGTACTTTCTGTTTTTCCCATTTTTGTTGTTGGAATTCTAATTGTTACTTTGTCTGAAGCAAGTTGCAACGCATCTCTATCTCCAGTAAGTAATAAAACATTTATATCATTATCTTCACCATATTTTGCAAGTGTACCTAAAATATCATCTGCTTCGTAGCCTTCGATTTCCAAAATCTTTATATTCATCGCTTTTAGAATATCTTTAATAATAGGCATTTGACTTCTTAATTCATCAGGCATGCCTTTTCTTGTTGCTTTATATTCTTCATATTTTTTATGCCTAAAAGTTGGTGCTTTTAAATCAAAAGCAACACATATATATTCAGGGTTTTCATCATTTAATAATTTAAATAAAATAGATAGAAAACCATAAATTGCATTTGTATATGTTCCATCTGATGTCATAAGTAGTTTAGAATTCATAATTCCATAAAATGCTCTATTCATAATACTGTTTCCATCGATTGCTACTAATTTTTTCAACTTAACAACTCCTTTTTTCCACACTTTACATTTCAATCAACTTATATTTTGATGATCCAAGTCCAATTTTTTCTCCGTGTTCTATTTGACTTTCCCAATTTGTGTCTGGGTGATTTATATGAAAATTATCTTTTTCATTAATATTTTGTTTTAAGTTTTCTCCTAAATTACTATTCATAAACGCTGTTTGTTTGTTAACTAAGTCTGCTGAAGCAACATCTATTGCTACGCTGTCAAATGATGCAAGCATTCCTATATTTGGAACTATTGGAGCATCATTTTCACTATGGCAATCACAATTTGGTGATACATTGTTAATTATATTTATATGAAATTGTGGTCTATCTTTTACAACTGCATATGCATACTCTGCCATTTTTTTATTTAGTAAGTCATTTGCTGAACCATCTTGTGGATATATTGCATCAAAGTTGCAAACACCTATACATCTACCACAACCAACACATTTACTTTTATCTATTATTGCAACACCTGTTTTCTCATCAAATGAAATTGCTTCATGAGCACATATCTTATAGCAAGCTTTACATTTCTTACATCTTTTTTCGTTTACAGTTGGTTTTCCACTATAGTGCATTTCCATCTTTCCAGCTCTTGAACCACAACCCATTCCTAAATTTTTTATAGCACCTCCAAAACCTGTTGATTCATGACCTTTAAAATGGTTTAGTGAAATTATAATATCCGCATCCATTATCTCACTACCTATTTTAGCTTCTTTTATATATTCTCCATTTATTTTTACAAGTCTTTCATTTGTTCCTTTAAGACCATCTGCAATTAATACCTGGCATCCAGTAGAAAGTGGTGTAAATCCATTTTCATAAGCCGCCTCAATATGATCAAGTGCATTTTTTCTTCTTCCCACATAAAGTGTATTACAATCTGTTAAGAAAGGTTTACCTCCTAATTCTTTAATCACATCTACTAGCGCTTTTGCATAATTAGGTCTTAAAAATGCTAAATTACCTGGTTCTCCAAAATGAATTTTAATAGCAACAAATTTGTTATTAAAATCTATTTTATCTATTCCTGCTTTCTTAATTAATCTTTGTAATTTTTGTGGAATATTTAATCCTGGTCTCGCCCTAAAATCTGTGAAGTAAACTTCTGATACTTTTTCCATATTCTTTTTCCCTCATCTTATTATTTTATACATTTATTTTTTTAAATATCTTTCTTCTTCTGAATATATACATCCACAATATTTTTGCATATAAATATTTGCATCTCTTGCCATCTGTTGTCCTATCCTGAAGCCTTCTCTGAAATCTTGGTATATAAACTCTATCCCATACTCTTTAGCAAGTTCATTTGCCACTTTAATAATCAAATCATGCTTTTGATAAACACTTACCAAAAGTGTTGTTGTAAATGCATCATATCCATTTTCTTTTGCATATTTTACTGTTTTTGTAAGTCTTGATCTATAGCAAAATTCACATCGTTCATCTATATTTGAAGCAACATTTTTTGTAAATTCTCTAATACCATAATCATCTTCAATTACAAGTGGCATATTAATCATTTCTGCATAAGTTTTAAGTGCATCTAATCTATTTTTATATTCTGTATATGGATGAATATTTATATTGTACCAATAATATGTTAAATCATTGTACCCATCTTTTCTCAATTTATCTACCACATACGTAGAACAAGGTGCACAACATGTGTGTAATAATATTTTCATTTTATAAGTCTCCTTTTAGTATCATAAATACTATTATTCTTGTTGCCAAGGTAATCCTAAATGTTCATATGCAAGTTTAGTTGCAATTCTACCTCTTGGTGTTCTGTTTACAAATCCTATTTGCATTAAATATGGTTCATATACATCTTCAATAGTGTTTACATCTTCTCCTATAGTTGCAGCAAGTGTTTCTGCACCAACCGGTCCTCCTGCAAATTTATCTATCATAGATTTTAACATTATTCTATCTGTATTATCTAACCCTAATTTATCTATTTCTAAACATTTTAATGCTTTATCTGCTATCTCATCTGTAATTGTTCCATCAGAAGAAACTTCAGCAAAATCTCTAACTCTTTTTAATAGTCTGTTTGCAATTCTTGGAGTACCACGAGATCTAGATGCAATTTCCTCTGCACCTTTTTCTGTTATATCTATTTTCAAAATTCCTGCTGAACGTTTTACAATAGTTTTTATTTCAGTCTTACTGTATAATTCAAGTCTATTTACAATTCCAAATCTATCTCTTAAAGGTGAAGAGATATTTCCCGCTTTTGTTGTTGCTCCCACTAGTGTAAACTTAGGTAGATCAAGCCTAATTGATCTTGCACTTGGTCCTTTTCCAATTATTATATCTAAAGCAAAATCTTCAAGCGCTGGGTATAAAATTTCTTCTACGCTTCTATTTAATCTATGTATTTCATCGATAAATAACACATCACCAGGTGCTAAATTAGTTAATATTGCTGCTAAATCACCAGGCTTTTCAATTGCTGGTCCTGATGTTATTCTAATATTTGCATTCATTTCATTTGCAATAATATTTGAAAGCGTAGTCTTTCCGAAGTCCTGGAGGTCCATATAATAATGTATGATCTAGTGGTTCATTTCTTTTCTTTGCTGCTTCAATAAATACTTTTAGATTCTTTTTTACTTTTTCTTGTCCAACATATTCGTCTAAAACTTTTGGACGAAGTGTTGTTTCTATTTCCCCATCTATAATTTCCAACCCTGGACATACTATTCTTTCTTCTTCGCTACCCATATCTATTCCTCCTTATATGTATCTAGTGGTTTTAAATGTAGCATTTTTATAAGTACATTAACATGCATTGTTAATCCAATATTATATAGGTTAACTTTATTACAGTATTCTTGTCTTAGTTTTTTAATACTTTTTTCCAATGAAATTATTCTTTTAAATATTTCAATTTGTAATTGATTTTTTTTAATTCTATCTATTTCTTCATATACCTTTTTTAAAGTGTTGTGTAGTTTTATATCACTTTGAATTGCATCGTTATATGATATTTTGCTTTCTTCATTTCTATCTTCAATTAATTTTAATGTTTCTGCAGACAAATTTTTATCATTTACATCTGGTATTATTTTTAACAATAATATATCTCTTGTATCTAATGCTTTTCTTAATATTTTAAAACTTTTAATCACATTAAAATAATCTTTTAAATATATTTGGTACAACACAAATGCTACAAACATTATAATTAAAAAAACTAGAGCAATTTCCATTACTTCTCCACCTTTTCTTCTATCCAATCGCATATATCTTTATATATTTCAAATTTATTAGCTTCATTTATAAGTGAATGTCGACAATCTTTATATATTTTGCATTTTATATTTTTCATTTTAGTAGCCTTATATAACGATACGGCCCTTTTTACTCCGATTCCATTTTCTCCTACTGGATCTAAACTACCAGATATAAAAAGTACTGGTAAATCTTTTGGTGTTGTTTTAATAACTCTTAGTGAATTTGCTAAGTTTACTAAGTGAAATACATTCTCAAATCCAGACACGGTAAATACAAAATTACTCTTCGGATCTGCTACAAATCTCTCTACCATTTCTTCATCTGTAGATATCCAATCATATTGAGTGTGCTTTGGTATAAACTGAATGTTTGCAAAGTCTAAGGAAATCTCATATAACTTTTTACTTCTATAAAAATCTCCTTTTTTCTTTTCCATAATTTTTGAAAGTTTTATTGCTGCATTTATTAAAACTTGCGGTCCTACTGTTCCACATATTACTAATTTTTTTAAACCATCACCATACTTTGCTGCATAACATCTTGAAATAAGAGAACCCATTGAATGACCAAATAAATAAATATCCAGGTCTTTATATTTTTTCTTTACTTTATCCGTAACTTTTTTTGTATCTTCAATTAAGAATTTATATCCATCATCTGGCACAAGATATCCCAATTCTTTTTCTGAATTTACAGATTTTCCATGTCCTGCATGATCATGTCCACAAACTATATATCCTTGTTCTAATAAATATTTAGAAAACTCATCATATTTATCTATATATTCACACATTCCGTGGCATATTTGTACTATTCCTTTTATCTTACCCTCTTTGGGTATCATTATTTTTCCACGAATTGTATTAATATTATTTGAGCTTTTAAAAGAAAATCTTTTTGTTTCAAATTCCATACTAGGAGCTCCTCTCATTTATCATCTTTACAACCTCAAGTTTGAGATATTTCAACACTTACATTCTATCATTCAAGCTATTTTTTTGCAATGTTTTATCGGGATACCCATGATAGTTAAATTATACAATACTTTCTATAATTATTGTAAATATTATGTAAATATGGTATAATATTGTTTGAATTTAATAAATTATAGGAGGAAGACCGAAAATGGAGTCTGACAGGACGTACAAGCAAATTTTTGACGAACTTATTAGTTCGTTCAAAAGAATCGATTCTCCGGATGTTGCTGACAAGGTTGCTCATATTGAGCGGGTTTCACGTATGGCTGTTCGAGTTGCACCCTTCGATGAAACCTTGATTCTTTGTGCCGAATACCACGACTTACCTGGACGCATGATGCAATATGATGTGCTGTCCAAAATTCCCGGCGCTGGTGTCTTTGATGATTCCATCTTAGATCACCATGTTCTCTCTGAGATTGTCTTCAGAAGACTTATTCGCGAAGAAAAGCTAAAGAGTTCTCGTACCTTGGACATAATTCGAGCCACTGCTCAAAATCATGGTCTTGAAAATCTTTGGCCTGAATCCTTTAGTAAAGATTGCGTATTAAAATACTATGTGAAGACAATATCAATCTTAGACGACATCGACAACGGCTGCCTTGGTGCTCTGTCATACATTGCTCGTGAGATTGACACAGATGCAAAGTCAAAAATGCTCGAAAATAACGGATCTCTTACCCTTGCTGACAGACACTCTGGAGTCGTTTCACAAAAAGTTCTTGAGTGTTTCAAGAACAAAGAAAAATTCGATAAGTTTTCAGAGTGCAAAACCTACGCCGACTACTTAATCTTTGCTATTATTTTAGGAGTTCAGTTTCTTAAAAGTGATTACTCTGACCTTACTAAACTTGCCGTTGAAGCCTTCAATTCGCCTTGTGGTAATTACCCTTCAGCAATTTTAGGCTACAAAGACTTGATTGTCCGCTACGTATGTGACGCACAGAAGGAACAAATCTTAACTATCTTCGATGACATCCTTGCCACAGCCAATACGGATGCAAAGTACCGCTATTTCGACTTAGGGCTCTAAAACAAAACACAAAAAAATCCTCGCTATTTTAAGCGAGGATTTTTAATTTTAATAATTTTCAGCTTTAATTTCGTAATATGCTTTTGGATGTGCACATACTGGGCAAATCTCTGGTGCAGCTTTACCAATTACAATATGTCCGCAGTTTCTGCATTTCCATATTTTTTCTCCATCTTTGCTAAATACTAGTCCACCTTCAATATTACCTATTAATTTTTTATATCTTTCTT
>CAZNFG010000001.1:67458-129140 GCA_964572605.1 uncultured Eubacteriales bacterium | reverse complement strand
ACCTATGACCCTCTGCTTGTAAGGCAGATGCTCTCCCAGCTGAGCTAAGCGCCCACTTTGCTTCGTCAGATGACTTTTTTAGTATACTTTATGAGATATGATTTGTCAACAGCTTTCTAATAAAATTTTACCTTTATTTCTCTTTGTTTTTATACTTCTATATTGTACTTTTTTCTACAAAATTGGCATATTACCTCGGCATTTCCACCTTTTGCTAATTCCTCTTTATCTTCTTGTTTCATGTTCTTTATTGCATTCTCAAAACGCTCTTTTGAGCAATCGCACTCCCACTTTACATTTCTTTCTTCAACTAAATATGTATTTAAATCATCAGATATATACATTGCTATCTCTTCCAGTGTCATGTTGTTTTCAAGCATTTGCGTCATACTTTTTGACTCTATAATTCTATTTTCTATTAATTTTATTATTTGATCTGGAGTATCGGGTAATACTTCTAACATATATCCTCCAGCTTTTTTTACACTTCCATCTTTTTCAACCAACACGCCTAATGCTATTGCTGTTGGCCTTTGCTCTGATTTCATAAAATAATATGCAAAATCTTCAGCTATCTCTCCTGTTTGTAATGGCACCATTCCTATATATGCATTTTTGATTCCAATATCTTTTATTACCCTTAAATTTCCTTTTCCTACAATCGTTCCCACATCTAGTTTTCCAGTTTCATTTAGAGGTGCTTCCGCTATAGGGTTTGTGACGTACCCTTTTACATTACCCGAAATGTTTGTTGTTGCAAGCATTGAACCTATTGGACCATCTCCCATTATTTGTACAGTTATTTTATCTTTTTCACCTTTTAATTCTGAACCCATCATTGATGTCATAGTTAAAAGTCTTCCAAGTGCAGCTGTTGGTGTTGGATTGAGTCCTTGAAGTTTTCTTGCTTCTTCTACAATTTCAGTTGAATCAATGCATGTAATTTTAACCATATCTACGTGCGACAAAAATTTAATTAATTTTGACATTTCATTTTCCTTTCTTACTATATTGCAAAATTAAACCTCGCAACATGCGAGGTTTAGTTTTTGGGTTTGTATATATTTTAAACTGTTGCAATTGTTGAAACGTTTGATGCTTGAGGTCCTGCTTTTCCATCTATTATGTCAAAACTAACTTCAGCACCTTCTTCTAATGTCTTATAACCTTCCATTGTAATAGCTGAAAAATGAACAAATACATCAGTACCACTTTCTCTTTCAATAAATCCAAATCCTTTTTCTGCGTTAAACCACTTAACTTTTCCTCTTTCCATGTTTCTTTCTCCTTCCAATTTCTTTAGTACTCTGAAAACTGTTACTCACAATTTTAAATAAAGTTTATCATAGTAAAATATTTGTGTCAATCTCAAAAAGATTAGAAGCTTTGTATTAAAATTTTGATTTTATTACTTCAATTGCTTTTTGTAATTGCTCGTCTTCTTCAGTATTTTCATTATCTTCCACTTCATAATTTGGCACAACACCTGTTTTATTTATTTTAGTTCCGTTTGGTGAAAAATATTCACTTATTGTTAATTTAATATATGTTTCATCACCTAAACTTTTAAATTTTTGTACCAATCCTTTTCCATAAGTTGTTGTTCCAACTATTTCTCCAACACCCGTATCTTTAACTGCTGCAGCCATTATCTCTGATGCACTTGCAGAATTTTTATTCACTATTAGAACTATAGGAACTTCTGAACGTTCAGAATCTGAATATAAATATTCTTTATTTCCTTTCTTGTCTAAGGTGTATGTAATTACTCCAGTTGGTAATAATCTGTCTGTAATACCTTCTGCTGCAGTTATTAGACCACCCGGATTGTTTCTTAAGTCTATAATTACTCCTTTTACTTTTTTGTCTTTTACTAACTCGTTATATTCTTTTTTAAATGTTGCCTCTGCTTTTTCATCAAATGATTCAAATGCAATATATCCAATATTATTTTCTAGTACTTTATGTTCAAATGGACTTATTGTTATTTTTTGTCTCATCATTGTTTTTTCAAATGATTCATATTCATTTGTTTCTTTATTTAATCTTTCAAATTTAATTATAATTTGTGTTTCAGCTTTTCCTTTTATCTTTTTTGAAATCTCATCTATTGGAACTCCAATAACACTTTCTCCATCCACTTCTAAAATATAATCTCCTGGAAGTACCCCCGCATAAGCTGCTGGCGAACCTTTAATTGGTAAGAGTACAATTCCTTTGTTTTTTTCTTCATCAAAGGCTATATATATACCAACACCTTCATATTCGCCTTCTGTTTCTGTTAAAAAGGCTTCAGTTTCTTTTGTGTCAAAATAACTTGTATATGGTTCGTTTAGTGCCTCTAGCATTCCACGTATTGCACCTTCTTCTAATGTTTTCATATCATATTCATATAAATATTCATTTTCCAGAACGTCTGCAACTTTTTTTAATTTTTTAAAACTTGTGTCGCCCGAACTTTGATAATAATAATCATAATTATTTGTGTTATTACTTTGCATTGCTATTTTTGTATATCTATATGACATTATACAAAATGTTACCATCGCTGCAATTCCCATCCATGCGACTAATTCTACTCCACTATATTTCTTGCTTACACTTTCGTTCATCTCTAAACCCCCTAGTCTACTCACTTTACTAATCATAGTAATCACCTCTTATTTTTCTTTCTTCCCATTAATGCACTTGCCGCAACTGTTGTAATTGGTATTGTAATTATAAGTCCAAAACTTCCTGCTATCGCTCTTAATAATTCCTCTAATATCATTTCTTTATTTACAACTTCGTATACTTGCAAATTCATTATCATAAATATCATTATTGTAATGATTGCTCCACCTGTATATGCAAGTATTAATGTATTTGTCATTGTTCCCATCATATCTTTGCCAATATTCATTCCCGCTTTTATCATTTTTCCTACTGATAAGTTTTCGTTTTCACAAATTAGCTCATATAAGGCAGATGCTATTGACATACCAACATCCATACATGCTCCTAGTGCTCCAATTATTATTCCTGAAAACAATATTCCCCTGAAATCAAAAGACCCTAGATTATTTACTGCTCCAACCATTTCTCCAACATCTTCTGTTACACCAGTTAAATCCATTAAGTTTCCAAAAATGATTGCAAAAAGTCCTGCAACTATTATTCCACCAGTTGTTCCTATTATTGCCGCTATGGCTTTTTTATTAAATCCAGCAATTATAAATATCGTTAATAGGGTAATTACAATTGATGTTAGAATTGTAATTACTAATGGATTATCTCCTGCAAGTATTCTTGGTAATACTATATAGAAAATTGAAAGTATTGTTAGTATTAAGCTTACTAATGCTTTTATACCTTTAACCCCACCTATTAAAACAATCGCACCTGCGTATATTAATAATATTAGTATAATATATCCATTATTATTTCTGTAATCTATTGCTGTATTTGTTATTTTATTATCTTCAAATATTGTATATACATATACTTTATCACCAACTTTTAATGGTGTTTTAGTTATACTTATGCCACTGTAATATGAAACAGAGTGTATAATTTCTTTTGTTGTTGTATATCCTTGATCTTTTATTAATACTTTTACTTTTTGATATTTATATATATCGTAACCGTTATCTTCTTCATAAACTTCACCGTGCTTCAATAACAGTTCCTCTTAATCTTTTATATTCATAATTATAATCTTGGTAGTTATAATTTTGATAATCATATTCTGATGTTATTTCTGAACTTTCCTCTAATTCTGAAGCAAATACAATGTTCGAAAACAATAGTATTAATATAAATATGCATATAATTTTTTTCACTAAATCACCTCTTTTATATTTTACTACTCTAACAGTCTTAAATCAAATTTATTTTGCGATTTAATACCGCTCTTTAATAGTAAAAGTTGTCATTTGTCTATATTTTGTGATTTTATTGCGCGACAAAAAAAGTAATGGTATAATCAAAAATAGATGTGGATATTATTGGAGGATGATAATATGAAAAAAAATAATGGTATTTCCCTAATTACACTAATAATTACAGTTATTGTTATAATTATTCTTGCTTCTATAACTATTTATTATGGTATTTCAAGTAATGTAAATAAAACTTCTGATACATTATCTTATAGTGAAATTTTTGAAGTGAGTGAGGCTACATCTCAAAGGTCTCTAATGCATAGACTTAATTCAATCGAATATGATCTTGTTGGGACCCCATTAACTGATGAGGAACCTATAATTGTAAATAATCAATCTTATGGCAAGGATTGGTATAAACTTGAACCAATTTCTTCTAAAGAACTTTCTTTAGAAAATATTAAAAGATCGTATATAGTTAATTACTTGACAGGAGAAGTTATTTCTCTAACACCTATCTATGTTGATGATGAAGAATATTATTCTTCTAATGATATTCAAAATGTTGTTGGTGGTCTAAACCCTACCATTTCTTCTAATATGTATGATGAAACAAAAGGCGTTAATAGACCAATAATTGTTTCTGGTATGGTTCCTGTAAAAAACGTTGATGGTGCATGGATTGTTTGTTCTTCTATGGATGATGCTTGGTATGATTACTCTGCAGATAATCGCGCTTGGGCAAATGTTATGCTAATGGATGACCTATCTGTTAGAGGTTATTCAAATGCCGATATTAGAAATGTTACTTTAACAGAACTAGAAGGTCTTGAAGTTGTCACTTCTGGTAGTATGTTCGTTTGGGTTCCAAGATATGCTAGCAATAGCGCTAATGAGGTTGTATTTAGTAACCTTTTAAGTGATTGCACTGATCCAGGCTTTGTTGTTTCTTCAGCTTTTGAATATGGTTCACGCTCACTTACTGGTATTTGGGTTAGTAAATATGATATAGAATATGGTAATTAATAATATTTAATGAAATATGAAAAACACGGAGAAGTCATTCCTTCGTGTTTTTTTACTTTTTTATATTATCTTACTATAACTATTTCTCCCATTTCTATCTTTGCGCACTCATATCCCGCTGCTTCATCTTTTTTTTCTATTTTATCTTTCATTATAATATCTGCAATTCTAAGTTGTGTTGGGCTTATTTCATTTGCTGCAATAAAAGCACTTCTATTTCCCTTTGCTCCTGCATGTGCAAATCCACGTAGTTTCCCTAACACTATTACATTTCCTTCTGCCACTATCTCTGCACCCGAGTTAACATCGCCAAGTATAATTACACTTCCTTCAAAGTCTACTCTTCTGCCAGATCTTAGCATTCCTTTTATTATTTTTGTTTCTGTTATTGTGGTATCTTTCGTGAAAATATTGTTTATTGTTGCAAGTCCCATTTGTTTTGGTCTTTCTATTATTACTTCTAACTCTGTTTTTTGCTTTATCATATGCTCGATTTCTATTTCTTCACCATCTAATAATCTTTTTCCTGTTACTATTACTGGTGAGGTGACATTACTAAACAAAGTATCTGATGCTGACAATATCTTTTTTAACTTTTCTTTTATTTCCTCATAACTTATATCTTTGTTTAATGTTATAACCAATTTATTTTCTTTATTTTCAAACAAAACCTCTGTACTTAATTTTTTCACTTTTACCACTCTTTCTTTTTTATATTAAACTTAATTTTCAATTAACACTTCATCTATTGTTTTTATCATTAAATCTTCATTTACATTATTGTTATTATATCCAAAATATTCTTCCATTACCTCTTTTACTGCCGGTGCCGTATAAGAGCCATGTCCGCCATGTTCAATTACACATACTACAGCAATTTCTGGTGCATTATATGGTGCAAATCCAACAAACCAAGCATTGTCTGAACCCGTCGCTGCTGTGGCTGTACCTGTCTTTCCTGCAACTTCTATCGGGAATGATTGGAATGTACTGTATGCCGTTCCTCCCGTCTCTCCTGTTACTGATCTCATTCCTTCAAACACTGCTTTTAATGTATCTTCTTTAATTCCAAGATCTCCGATATTCTAATTTATTTTTATTTATTTTTTGATCTACAACACTATCTATTATTTCTTTAGATATTTCATTTCCATCTGCATCTATTACGCTTTTAACTACTGTAAGTTCGTTTTTATTTCCTTTATTTGCAAGCGTTGCTATATAATATGCCATTTGTAGTGGGGTAAAACTATTATATGATTGTCCTATTGCTGAAGATAATGTATCTGCTACCATCCACTGTCTTTTCTTTCCGTCGTTTTCATTTAGTTTTTCCATGTAATCTTTTGATGATAAAGTTCCCGCTGTTTCTCCTATTAGTTCTACTCCGGTTTTTGTACCAAGCCCAAACATATTTGCATATTTTGCTAAGTTATCTATTCCCATTCTATAGCTTACATCATAGAAGTAATAATTACATGATACTTTTAATGCTTTTTCTGCATCAACTAATCCATGTGTTTGTCCATAACTTTTCCATATCCAACATGCTGGTTTGTGACCTTTGTCGTATACACCCTTTGCAACTATTTGTTCTTTTATTCCAATTGCTCCTGACTCTATTGCAGCTATTGCTGTTATCATCTTAAATGTTGAACCTGGTGAATATGTACCTTGTATAGCCCTATTAAACATTGGTCTTGTTTCATCTAAAAAATATTTTTCATATTCACTATTACTTATTCCATTTGCAAAGTCTTCAGGATTATAGTTTGGAAAACTAGCTAGTGCTAATACTTCTGATGTTTTCACATCAAGAACAACTATAGATCCGGGCTTTTGCATCCTTATATATTGTTCCGGCTTTTCCCGTCTGAATTTTATTTATATATTTTTCTAAAACCTCTTCAGCTTTTTTTTGTAAATCTAAATCTATTGTTAGTATTACATTGTTTCCCATTTTACTTTCTTTTGTTTCTTCTTTACCAGTAAGCCTTCCTTCTGAATCCATTTCTAGTCTTTCTATTCCATCCGTTCCTTTTAAGAATTCTTCAAATGTTGCCTCGATTCCACTTTTTCCTATCATATCGTTTTGTGTATATCCACTATCTTTTCTTTTTTCAAATTCGCTACTACTAATTCTTCCTATATATCCTGCTATATGTGATGCTATTGATCCAGCTGTATATTTTCTAACCGCCTGAGTTGTAACTATTACTCCTGGAAGTTCGCTTCCACGTTCTTCAATTTCTAACATACTTTCTTTTGAAATATCTTTTGCTACTGTTACGCTTTTGAAGCTTGAATATCCTTTTGATGTAATTTCGTATCTTAAAATTATTATTTTTTTTACTTCGTTTATATCTTCATTTTCTATTTCATATTTTTTTTTATAGAATTCTATAACCTCTTGTGCTGTAGAATCTTCTTTTATTTTCATACTTTTTTTCCATGCCACTGCACTGTTTTCATTTTTGGTAAATGTCATCGTTTCAAAATCTATTGGAAAACTATTTGAATATTCATCACCATTTTTTTCTAATATATTCGAAAGCGTTAATAATGCTTTATTAAGCTCTGATTTTTCTATTTTTGTATAATATATACTTAAGTTATATCCAGTTACATTTGTAACCATTATTTTTCCATATCTATCATAAATCTCACCTCGTGGTGCAGTTACTTTTACTTCCCTTACTAGCCTATTTTCGGATTGTTGCCTATACTCTTCACCATGAACTATTTGTAGGTTAAACAGTTGGAGTATAAATATTATGCCGATTACACCAACTATTATCATTAGTATATTAAATCTTCTTGTCTCCAACTTTTCACACCCTTTCTATAGCATATAGTAGCTCTGTTTACTCTTATTTATTATTTCTCCCACACTAGCTATTGGTTTAAATAACAATCTTGAAAGAATCATGTTATAAGCTGCTTCTAAAATTATCTTCTTTGCTATAATTATTATTTCGAACTCATATCCATAAATTATTATAAACATACCGTATATTAGTAGTTCTATTATTGCTGTATATAAAGCTGTCATATATATAAGAGAAAATTTATTTTCTTTTGAAAATCCTCTACTAAATATTCCCGATGAATATCCGAAGCAATATATACATTCCGAATATATACTCCTATGCTTTTTCCGCGATAATATATCGAAGAATATTCCATATGCTGCACCAACTAGTATTCCCGGTGTTGTTCCTGACATTAAACCAATTCCAACTATCATTACTATTGCAATATTTGCACTTACTCCCCATAATGTAGTTTCATTTAAAAAATTTATTTGTAACAACATACTTACAACTATTATTAAAAAAATCATAACTCCTATTAAAAACTTTTTACTCATCGGCAATCACCGCCACTGTTTCAAGCTTATCAAAATCTACATATGTCTTTATTATTGCCTCATCTTCTAGAGGGTTTTTCTTATCAATTGTTTTTGTTACTTTTCCTATTGATATTCCTTTAGGATATACGCCTCCCATACCTGATGTTTCTATCTTATCCCCTTCTATTAATGCAATATCTAAAGGTATGTTCATTATTTTCATTTCATTATTTTCTAACAAAGACATTGTTCCTCTACATACAACTTCATCTCTTGTTCTTGTAACTCTAGCACTAATTGAATTGCCCGCGTCTAATATAGATATTACTTTTGCTGTATTATCAGTTACTGAATTTACAATACCCACTAATCCATCCTTGGCAATTACTGTCATTCCAGCAGTTATTCCTTGTTTTTCACCCGCATTAATTATATATGTTGCTTCCCAAGCTGTTACTGATCTCGAAATTATATCTGCAACTATTACTTTATAATCCGGATAATTATCTGATAGATTTATATGACTTTTTAATGTCTGGTTTTCTGCATGTAATGCATTATTATCAAGTACACTATTTTCTAGTTCTTGAAGCTTATTTCTTAAATTCTCGTTATCTTTTTTCAATTCTTCAAGGTCATCAAAAAATTTGTAATTACCTGTTATTTTATTTTTTGCATAGACATACATTCTTTCAGGAAGTGTAACTATATTTGAAAAAATACTTTCTACTAGCGTGGCTCTTCTTGGCTTGCCATTTGTCATAGCAATTCCCGAAAAAAGTGCTATTATGAAAATAATAAGAAAAACATTTTTTATCCACTTTCCACGCATTGTTTCTTTTCTTACCTCCTCTTTCTTGAATTAATTAACACGTTCTTTAAAGAATCTAGGTCCTCTAATACCTTTCCCGCTCCTTTTACAACACAATCTAATGGATTATCTGCAATGTTAACAGGGATACCTGTTTCAAGAGCTAATAATCTATCAAAATTCTTTATTAATGCACCGCCTCCAGATAAAGTTATTCCATTTATCATAATGTCTGAAGATAATTCTGGTGGTGTTTTTTCTAATGTCATTTTAATTCCATCTATAATTTGCATTATTACTTCTTTCATGGCTTCTTCTATTTGAATTGAACTTACTGTTATTGTTTTTGGAAGTCCCGTTGTAAAATCTCTGCCCTTGACATCCATCTCTTCTGTTGTCATTGATGGATATGCGCAACCTATCGTAATCTTTATTTCTTCAGCTGTAGTTTCCCCAATTGCCATATTAAATTTTTTCTTTATATAATCTATTATTGCTTCATTCATCTCATCGCCCGCAACACGAAGAGATTTACTGGTTACTATTCCTCCAAGAGAAATTACACAAATTTCACTTGTACCTCCACCAATATCTACTATCATAGTTCCACTAGGATCACTTATTTTTAGTCCTGCTCCTATCGCTGCAGCTATTGGTTCTTCCATAAGATATGCTTCTCTTGCACCGGCGTTTAAAGTAGCCTCTTCAACTGCTCTTTCTTCAACTTCAGTAACTCCAGTTGGCACACAAATTACAACTCTTGGTCTTGCAAACACATATCTTTGACACGCTTTATCTATTAAATATTTAAGCATCATTCTTGTTGCTGTGAAATCTGCTATAACTCCATCTTTAAGCGGCTTTATCGCGTCTAGATTTTCTGGTGTTCTTCCAAGCATTTCCTTTGCTTCCGTTCCGACTGCAACGACCTCTCCTGTATATTTGTTTATTGCAACAACAGATGGCTCTCTAATTATTATTCCTTTACCTTTTAGATGTACCAGTGTATTTGCAGTTCCTAGATCTATTCCTATATCTCTTGCAAAAAAGCCCATGTAAAACTACCTCCTAAAAAATCCCCTCTTTTTTTAAACTTAAAAATCTATTATCACCAACAATTATATGATCAAGTACTTCTATTCCAACAATTTTGCCGAGCTTCTATCAATCTTTTAGTTACTTTTATATCTTCCTCACTTGGAGTTAAATTTCCACTTGGATGATTATGTGCAACTACTATCCTAGGAGCATTATATTTAATAGCTTCTTTTAGAATATCTCGTGGCTCAACAATCACCCCGTTGGCTGTACCGATTGCAGATGTCACAATTTTCAAAACCTGATTTTGTGTATTTAGTACTATTGTTTTAAAAAGTTCTTGCGATTCTTCTCTCATTTCTGGCATAATAAGCAATGCTACGTCTGTTGGCGACTTAATAACTTGTCTTATATTTCTTCTTGGACAATTTGCTCTAATATTTAACTCAGCAATCGCTTTCAATTGTAGTGATTTTATTCTTCCCAATCCTTTTATACTCATTAATTCTTCTTTTGTAATACTTTTTAAGAATGACAATCCTTTATTGTCTTTATCTAATAAAAGTATTTCTTGTGCAATACTAATTGCACTTTTTTCTTTAGTACCACTTTGTATGATTATTGCAAGTAATTCAGCATCAGATAAAATCTCTGCTCCTAAACACTCTAATCTTTCATATGGTTTTTCTGTTTCTGGCAAATCCTTAATCTTCATTTAATGTCCTCTCATATATAAATTTGCCCCATGTAATTTATTTTGTTTTTCTATATATCAAAACCGCAATTACTATTCCTATAATACTTGCAACATTTAGCTGAACTAAAAAGCTAAATGTGATTTTCAATATATTTATATCAAGTACTAGTGGATCTGTTAATCCAAAGCTTTTCCCATATGCGAGCCATGATAAATATGGAACGGTACTTGCAAGTTCTCCAAGCAGTCCTCCAATAATAATACCTGAAAATAAAAATATTAAAAAAATCCAAGATTTTTTGCTAGTCATATATAAAACCCCCACTTCTTCTTTAGTACATTTTTCGATTTAATTATATATGTATTTGCGCCTTATTTCAAGTATTTCCGTAAGAGAAGATAAGTTATACTTAACCTTCTTAAAAGTTATTTTATACATTCTATACTCGGGCATGGACTTGAACTTCGTTTTGTTTATGTTATAATAAAAATGTGTATAAATTATGTATAAAAGGAGTTTTTATGTTTACTTTAAAATTTGCTAATACATATGATTTTTCAGTTATGCTCGAAAACCACTTAAAGCATGTTATTGAGGATCACTTTTCGATTTCAAAGGAAGCTTTTTGCATTGCAGATGGTATCACACGTGATTTAACAGATTGTACACCTCTTGAATATCCAAAAAATCTAGAAGAGGCACTAGATATAATAAAAAAATATCCAAATCCTAGTGGTGCCACACGAGCTGCTACTATTTGCTCAGATAATTTTATAAAATATGTATCAGGATTTAATATAAATTCAATTTCTGAAAGAGATATCTTAGATGTTGTTAAGAAAATAAATAATGATATATATGCTTTGAATGCAAATAGGAAGATTGATTATCTTGTAAACGACTATTATGCTGCCGTTGCAGTCGGTGGAGTATTTTCTAATAATAGTTTATTAGGCTTTGCAATTGGTGACTGTCGAGTTATCGTTTTAAACAAAAATTTAGACACATTATTTGATTCAAACCAAAATAATATATCTACATTAGGTGGTCGTGAACTTCCGTTATATTTCAAGCTATTTAAAATTGATGCAAGTTGGTCTAATCCTAACTTTAGAAAATTTATGAGAAAGACTGTTAGAAATAATTCTTTATTAAAATATATAAAAAGACACACCTTTGGTGCGCTTACTGGCGAACACAAAGCTACGCCTTTTGTTACTACATTTTCTTTTCCGTTAGCCAATGCAAAATATATACTTGCTTTTTCTGATGGATGTGAAGATTCATTAAATACTAAAGAAAAACTTGCTTCAGTAATTGAAAAACCAAGTCAAATTCGAAAAGAACTTCATGAAAAAACGTTGCTTATATATGAAAAATCATAAAAAATACTATCCTTCTTTGGATAGTATTTTTTATATCTTTATATTATTCCATATCTTCTTTTTTGTCCTCTTATACTGTTTGTACAAAAGCAAATCCAAATATCATATTCTTTACTTTCTTTACGTATTATTTCACATCTATATTTTCCATCTGTCATCTTAACAACTCTAAGTATATCTCCTTCTACTATTTCTGCTTGAATCATTTTTTCAGATAGAATAGAAATGCCTTTCTCCGTCTTTTTTATTTCAATTGTTTCATCTTTTTCTTCTTCATTATTTTTATTATCTAACACATAAAATTCAGATTTATCAGCATCTTTAAAAAAGTCTGTTAAGTTTTCAGAAAGTTCTTTTGGTATTTTTACTTCTCCTGCTCCAACACCTTTTTCAATTATCTTGTTTGATTCAATTACTAATGTTGTCATATTTTTGAAGTCTGGAGTTCCTGACAAACGTATTGTTGGTTTTGTTTTTTCTTCATTATTATTTTTTGTTTTTTCATACAATTTATCTATGCTTGTTCCCTTTAATGCAATGTTCTCAAGGATTTCTTCTTTTTCTTTTTTCTCTCTTTTTTGCTCTCTTTCAATTTCTAGCTCAACATTTTCTCTTACAACAATATTTTGATCTATATCAATATCAATATCTTCAAATTCATCAAAGTCTATATTTAATGTACTTCCACCCTCATCATAGATTTGTTCTCCTAAAGATTGTTCTGAATTTCCGCCATACATTTCTGTTATCTTTGGAATCTTTCTATCTGTTATTCTTGCAACAATTTCTCCTTTTTCAGCAAGTAACACGATCTCATCTTCTGTTACAGCATGGAAATCTTGTGTAATTCCTTGCAAAATGCTATGCTTAGCGATTTCATAGTTTTTCTTTTCTTCTTTTGAGTATTTTATTTCTGAAATTGTGCAACTATTACCTTCTAGTCCGCCTTCTGAAAATTTTGCTCCTGTAACATATATATATGAATCATTATTTTTACTTTCAAACATATATATTCTTGTTTCAACTTTATCAGATTCAGTATTTATATGTACATGAACTTTGCAATTTATTGAAAGAAGTTTAAGTAGCATATCTTTTGATATATTTTTACGATCTATTCCCGTAAAAATCTGTACCTTACTACCATTTTGGGTACCCTGTTTTATATTGTCATATATAATTTCAAATCCACTGTCTTTTGCCATTCCCGCAATTAGATATACTTCGTCAAACCCTGCCATTAATTTTTTATTTAATATCTCGCTTAATTTAGTCTCTTTTGGTTGATTTAAAAATTTTATATCCATATACAGGCTTCCTTTCACTTCACATAATACAATCTCATTTTACCATAATTTTGAAAATTGTGCAATACTATTACTGTTCTAGAGCCTCAAAAACTTCTTGTTTTGTTTCTAGGGCGTTAATTTTAGCTCTAAGTTTTGCTGAATTAGGTGTACCTTTTAGATACCATCCTATATGTTTGCGCATTTCTCTGACCGCAATATACTCACCTTTTGCTTCTTCTATCATATTAAAATGTCTTTTTATTATTTCACATATTTCTTTATACGTAGGTTTTATAAAATCTTCTTCTAATATTTCTTTAAAAATCCATGGGCTTCCGAAGAGTTGCTCTACCCAACATTATCGCATCACATTTTGTATATTCAAACATTTTATCTGCTGTTTCTTTATCAACTATATCTCCATTACCAATTACGGGTATTTTAACACTTTCTTTTACTTTTTTTATTATATCTAAATCTACTTTCCCTGTATAATATTGATCTCTTGTTCTTCCATGCACCGTTATTGCAGATATTCCGTTCTTCTCTGCTATTTTAGCTATTTCAACTGCATTTATATGTTCATTATCCCAGCCACTTCTTATCTTGATTGTTACTGGTACTCTTGCATTTTCTACTACTTTTTTTGTTATTTCATCAATTAAATCTGGTCTTAGTAATAGCCTGCTACCGTCTTCATTTTTAACTATTTTTTGTACTGGGCATCCCATATTTATATCTATTATATCTATACTTTCTCCAATATTTTTTACTACTTCTGCCATTATATTCGCATCTGAACCAAATATCTGAACCGCTGCTGGAAATTCATTTTTATCTATATCCATTAATTCTTTTGTTTTTTTATCATTATAATATATACCTTTTGCACTTATCATCTCCGTATATGTAAGGCCTGCACCATATTCTAAACATATCATTCTAAATGTCTTATCTGTTATTCCTGCCATCGGTGCTAAAAAAATATTGTTTCTAGTTTCTACATTTCCTATTTTCATATTTTCTCCTACCATTCAAACATTTTCTTTGTTCGTCTAACATTTACACTAAGTAATAATCCAATTCCAATAAAGTTTGTAAGTAGAGAACTTCCACCGTAACTTATAAAAGGAAGAGGTATTCCCGTTATTGGCATTAGACCTATATTCATTCCTACATTTTCCAAAAAGTGTGCCAAAAACATAGTTGCAATTCCTGCTGCTATTAATGATCCCAACTCATCTTTTGCTGTCTTTGCAATATAATATGATCTTATTATTAATAAAACAAAAAGTATCACTACAATGGCTGATACCACAAATCCCATCTCTTCACCTATTACTGCATATATAAAATCTGTAACTTTCATTGGTAAATATCCGAAGCTGTGTTTGGTTTCCTTCAAATAATCCCATTCCCCATAATTGTCCAGAACCAACCGCAAGTTTTGCTTGTATAATATTATATCCCGCTCCTTGTGGATCAGTTTGTGGATTTAAAAACACTTCAATTCTTGATTTTGCATGTTCTGGCAATATAAAATTATATAGCATTGGTAACGATATTGCTGCAAGAATTGCTGCAACAATAATATATTTATAATCTATTCCACCTAAAAATAACATAAATGCTAAGATTGCAACTAAAACCATTGCTGTACCATAGTCTGGTTGCTTAACTACTAAAAATATTGGAATCATTGCAAATAGTATTATACACAATAACGTCAAAGGTTTATTTATTTTTTTCTTATATAAAACTATTATCTGTGCTAATCCCAATATGATTGCAATTTTTGCAAACTCACTTGGCTGAATACCAACACCAAAAACATTAAACCAGCTTGTTGCTCCATTTACTGGTGCAGTAAAGAGCACTGCAATTAAACTTATAACTGACACGATATATATAGGAATCCATAATTTTGCGATCCATTCATAATCTATAAAAACTATTGCCATCATTACTGTAAAACCAATAAAAAACCATACTACTTGTTTTTCTGCTTCAGATTGATTTCCTTGTGATCCTCCATTTGCACTATATAGCGCAATTATACCTATTATAAAAAGTACAATTAAGATAGCAATTATAATATAATCTATTGATTTGATTATTTTTTTGAACAAATATTTTCACATCCTTTTTTCTTAACTTGAAAAGGGGAGGCAATAAACAGCCTCCCTTGTTATTTCGTTATTCTTCTGCTTCTTTTTTCTTCCTTGTTGTTGTTTTCTTTTTTGTTGCAGTCTTTTTTTTGCTTGATGTTGCTGTCTTTTTCTTCGGTGCTGCTGTCTTTTTAACTTTCTGTTCTTTATTTTCTTCTTCTTGTTTTTCTTTTTCTTCTTCGTCTATTTTTTCATCTATTTCTTCTGAAATTACTTCTTCTTCATATATTTCTTCAACTTGAGTTATATCTTCTTGTTTTTTCTCTTTTTTTGCAACTTTTTCTAAATCATTTAATATATCCTCCGCTACTTTTTCGGCTTCTTCCTCTGTTAGCGGTACTTTTTCTTCAACTACTTCTTCAACTATTTCTAATTCGATATCTTCTTCATCTTCACTCTCGCCTTTTGGAGCCATTGGTTTAACATTTTTTATTGGAATGTTTGCATATAGTGCCGGTCCTTCAAGTCCAGCTTCCAGACCTCTTGTTAATTGTACTTCTAACGCTTCTTCGTCTATCTCTATATATTTTTTAATTACATCTATTATTTCCCTCTTCATCATCTCAAAGAAATCTGGCGAAACGCTTGCTCTATCTTGCATTAAAACTAATTTTAATCTATCTTTTGCCGCTTGCTTAGAGGCGGGCTCTTTTTCTTTTTTTTGCAAGCTTTTGATAAAGTTTAGTACTGGTTCAAAAACTTCTTTCAATTCCATTATTTTGCCTCCTAATCTTTGTTTCATTGCACTTACTCTTTCGTTCAACATAAAGAAACTTATTTACCCCCACCAAATGCTGATTTTACTTTGTTCCAAAATCCCTCTTGTTTACCAGGTATTGTTACTTCTATTTCTTCTCCCATAACTCTTCTTGCGGTTTCCATGTATGCCTTCCCAGATAGTGATTTTGAATTTGTTACTGATGGCTCACCTTTATTCGTTTGTATAATAACATTTTCGTCATCAGGGATTGCTCCAATTAATTTAATTGATAGTAGCTCTACTATGTCATTTGCATTCATCATTTCGCCCTTTTGAACCATCTTTGTTCTAATTCTATTTAATATTAATTGTGGTTTTGGCAAATTACTCGATTCTAATAATCCTACAATTCTATCGGCATCTCTTACCGCTGAAACTTCTGGTGTGGTAACTACAAATGCTTTATCTGCACCTGCAATAGCATTTTTAAAGCCTTGCTCTATTCCTGCAGGGCAATCTATTATTACGAAATCAAATTCCATTTTCAAGTCTTCACATATTTTTTTCATTTGCTCTTCATTTACTGCATTCTTATCTCTTGTTTGAGCCGCTGGAAGTAAAAATAATCCTTCATAACGTCTATCCTTAATTAAAGCTTGTTTTAGTTTGCAGTTTTCTTCAACAACATCTACGATATCATATACAATTCTGTTTTCTAATCCCATTACTACATCTAGATTTCTAAGTCCGATATCAGTATCGACTAGCGCAACTTTTTTACCCATCATTGTAAGTGCTGTTCCAAGATTTGCTGCACTTGTTGTTTTACCAACTCCACCTTTTCCTGATGTTATAACAATTACTTCTCCCATAAAACTAAATCCTCCTATCATTTCGGTAGGGCACTTAAAAATCTTGCAAACCCCTACTTCCGTACCATTTTTATATTATATATTTATGGCCTAAAAGTCAAGTCTTTTTTGAGTTTGACGTCTTACAGTACTAGAACTTAGACAAACATTGTATTTTGTTGTTTGTGTTCTCTATAACAAATTTTTCCATCTTGTTTTCATTTATTTTTCTTCCATGCTTGATTATAAAAAACCTTATGTATATAATGTTTTAATAGAGTTACAATTTTAAATATAGGAGGTTTTTATATGGCAGAGACAAAAACAGTTGGAGAAAAACTAAAAAGCGCTCTTCTAATGGACGATAAAATAGGTTGGGAAGAAGTTTCAGAATCTGAAAAGAAAAACATTTTTAAGTTTTGTGATGGATATATTAAATTTTTAAATGAATGTAAAACAGAACGTGAATGCGTTTCGTATTCAAAAAAACTTGTTGAAGCACAAGGATTTAAATCGTTAGATAAATTTAAATTATTAAAAGCGGGAGATAAAGTTTATTATATTAATAGAGATAAGAACATTATGCTTGCTGTAATTGGTACTAAGCCAATTTCTCAAGGTATCAATGTTGTTGGTGCTCATATTGATTCACCACGTCTTGATTTAAAACCAAATCCTTTATATGAAGACTCAAATTTTGCTTATTTAAAAACACATTATTATGGTGGAATTAAAAAATATCAATGGGTTACTATTCCACTTGCAATTCATGGTGTTATTGCACTTAAAGATGGTAAAACGGTTAGTATAAACGTTGGTGATGATAATGATGATTATACGTTCGTTATAACGGATCTTCTTCCACACATGGCAAGAAAGCAAATGGAAAAGAAACTTTCAGAAGGTATAGAAGGTGAAGATTTAAATCTACTAGTTGGAAATATTCCTTTTGAAGATGAGAAGCTAAACGAAAAAGTAAAATTAAACATTATGAAAATATTAAACGACAAATATGGAATCGTTGAGAAAGACTTTATAAGCGCTGAACTTGAAATAGTTCCAGCTTTAAAAGCAAAGAGCCTAGGTTTCGATAGAAGTATGGTTGCCGGATATGGACAAGATGATAGGGTTTGTGCTTATACATCGTTAATGGCGATGTTTGATGTTGTTAATCCAGAGCGTACAGCAATATGTGCTCTTGTTGATAAAGAAGAAATAGGAAGTGTTGGTAATACTGGAATGGAATCACGAGCTTTTGAAACTTTCGTAGGGGAACTACTTCATCTTTCTAAAGAAGATTCAGACATAAACGTTTTAAATAGATTACTTGCAAATTCAAATATGCTTTCAGCCGACGTTGATGGCGCCTTTGATCCAATATATGCATCAGCTTCAGAAAAAAGAAATGCAAGTTTCTTTGGTATGGGAGTTGGTTTAAACAAATATACAGGTGCTAGAGGAAAAGGTGGGGCAAACGATGCAAATGCAGAATACATTGCAAAGATAAGAAAGCTATTTGATGATAATAAAGTTAAGTTCCAAATTAGTGAACTTGGTAAGGTTGATGAAGGCGGCGGAGGCACAATTGCATATATTTTAGCAAATAAAGGTATGAATGTTATCGATTGTGGTACTCCAGTACTTTCAATGCATTCACCGTATGAAGTAACAAGTAAGTTTGATGTATATATGACATATAAAGCTTATAAAGTTTTTATGAAATAATAATAATTAATAAGAAAATGTAACGGCCTTCTTGATAATAATAACTTATCAAGAAGGCCTTATTTATTGTTCAAAATATTTTTTATACTATGCTATCTATTAGTTCTCCATTAACATATATTCCTACTATAACCATCTTTCCATTTTTTACTCTAACTTTAACATACGTATTATCAATATTTTCAAAATATATATCTTCTGCATTAAAAGATTTGTTTTCATTCATATAATACCTGGTCGGTGTTTTTATCTGATTTGCATATTCATGATAAAAGCCTTTGAAGTAATCTGTTGTATCTTTTGGTTTTGTTGTGCTCATATTATTAAAATAGGCAAATCCATCACCATCTTCTTTAATTGTAAAATAGGCTTCAAAACCGCTGTCATTATATATAGAATCTTCATATTCTTTCCTAACCGAGTCTTCTTGAAATCTAATATTTAGATAATTTCCTCTAAACATATCATAAGGATCATAAGTTTCAACTTTAAATAAAAATTCCTCTCCGTTTTTTAACACATCATTATGCACAATTATTGAATAAATTGGAATAGAGAAAAGAATAATAAAAGATACAACTACAAGAACAATTTGTTTTGTTAATTTATTCATCTTTTTTACCCCCTATCCTCTTCTTCATAACATTTGAACTAATTATAAATATTAATCCTGTAATTAAAAACATTGTACTTTTTTCTAAAAATCCAAAGTCAGAATTCATAAATCTAAATAATATGATAAGTAGTATTAATGATACACCTTTCATAATTTTGTTATATGAATTTTCTTTGTTTCCCATAATAATTGTATAAACTCCAAGAGCAAGTGCGATTATATTTACGAAAATAAATAAAGTATCTGTAGGCATTTTTGTATATTGCATTAAAGCTATAAATACAAATATAAAATATTCTTGTGGTCTTTTATATGCTCTTGATAAAAATATAAATGCGGCCATTGCCAATGTTACTATTAATGTATCAAATCCATATTCAACCTCACTTGCAAATGAAACAAGATTTGAGTCTATACAAGATATAATCAGATAAGCCACAAAACAAAATTTTAATATCATATTTAACATATTTTCTTTTTTAAATAAGACTTGTGTTATTAGATATATTGTAAATACATATATTAAAAAGACATCTTCTCTTAATATCTCTTCTGAAAACAATATTAATGATATAATTATTACATTTATAATCCACATTATAATGTTTTTTGTACTTGCCCTATCTTTTACATAATTTACGATATTATAGATAAATAGTGGCAAAGAAATTAATATTGAATTTATCACCCACGTGTCGCTATATGGTCCTATAGCAGACATAGTATAAAAAATTGCACCCACTCCATATATAATAATTGATATGTGATTTCTTATAATAAATGCAATTGGTAAATACATGAAAAGTGAAATATAAAGTAATTCATATATTTCTGTTTGGATGTGAAATATTTGCGAAATAAGCGAATTGGTTGCTAATATTGAAATCGGTGCAAATATGGCTGTATATAATTTCATGTTTTTATCTTCATTTTTAATGCAAAAATATAACATAACTGCTGTTATAATTATTGGTACAAATGAAACAATAGTTTTTATTTCTTTTGAAATATCATCCCAATTAAATGCAAATATTGTAATTATGCTAAGAGCTATTAATAAAATGCCTATTGCCATGAAAATTGTAGTAATCGACACTCTTTTTTTTCTTGTTTTGTTTATATAGTTATTTGCTTCTTTGTACTGTTCACTAGAAATAATATTGTTATTTACTAGTTCCAGCAAATTTGAGTCTACGAGCTTATACTCTCTGTTGTTCATCAGAATTCCCCCTTTATTTTTTTAATCTATTTTGAAATTACTTCCTCAATTATCGCATTTGAATCAATCTTGAAGTATTCAATTAATTCGCTCCAGCCACCTGATTTTCCAAATTCATCTTTTATGCCCATTCTCGTAACCTTTGTTGGGTATTCATCACAAAGTACTTCACAGACTGCAGAACCAAGTCCTCCAACTATACTATGATCTTCTATAGTAATTATTTTTTTTGTTTCTTTTGCAGCTTTAATTATTATTTCTTTATCTATTGGTTTTAGGCACCACATATCTACTACTCTTACATCTTTCCCCATACCAATTAAATTTCTTTGGGCTTTTAAAGCCTCAGAAACAGTAACTCCTGTTGCAATTATAGTTGCATCAATACCGCTTCCGTGTTGCTTCGCTTTTCCAAACTCAAATGTTTCTGCCTCTTTATATATTTCTTCAGTCGCAGGTCTTGCAAGTCTTACATATGTTGGTCCTTTTTCTTTTACAATTTCTCCAATAAGCCATTTTGTCATTTTATCATCACTTGGAGAATATACTTTCATATTTGGTAAACCACGCATAAGACTTATATCTTCTAATGCTTGATGTGTTGCACCATCTTCTCCCACTGTAATTCCCGCATGTGTTGCACATATTTTTACATTTATATTTCCATAACAAATTGTGTTTCTTACTTGATCATATGCTCTTCCTGATGCAAACATTGCAAATGTGCTTGCAAATGGTATTTTACCAGCAAGTGCAAAACCAGCGGCAGTCCCCATTAAATCTTGCTCTGCAATTCCAACATTATAGAATCTATCTGGATATTTTTTCTTGAAAATATTTGTTTTAGTAGCATTAGATAAATCTGCGTCTAATACCACAATGTTTTTGTACTTTTCTCCAAGTTCTGCAAGAGCTTCTCCATAACTTTCTCGTGTGGCTTTCATATTTTCCTCCTTTTTTCTAACAAATGATTATTTCAACTCATTCATAGCAATTTCATATTCCTCATCACTTGGTGCTTTGCCATGCCATTCTGATCTATTTTCCATAAATGAAACACCTTTTCCTTTTATTGTATCTGCCACTATAATACTTGGCTTATCTTGTTTTTTTGCATTTTTTATGGCGCTAATTATCTCATCAAAATTGTGACCATTAATTCTTTGTACATACCATCCAAAAGATTCAAATTTCTTATCTATAGGCATAATTGTCATTACATCATCATTTGCTCCATCTATTTGTAATTTATTATAATCTAAAAACACAATTAAATTATTTAATTTATAATGATTTGAAGTCATAGCAGCTTCCCAGATTTGACCCTCATCTGTTTCACCATCTCCTATAATGCAGTAAACATGATTATTCTTTTTATCTGCTTTATATGTAAGTGCAATTCCGTTTGCAATTGATAATCCCTGACCAAGTGATCCAGTTGGTGCATCCACACCCGGTGTTTTTGTAGAAGGATGACCTTCTAACTTTCCATTTAATTTTCTAAAACCTGCAAGTTCACTTTTATTGAAGAAACCTTTTTCAGCAAGCACTGCATATAGAGCTGCACAAGCATGACCTTTCGACAAAATAACCTTATCACCTTCTTCTATTTGATTATAATATATTGCAACTAAAATATCGGCACAAGATAGTGCTCCTCCTGGATGTCCAGCCTTAGCATTATGAACTTGAAACAATATATCTCTTCTAATTTGTTTTGCAACTTCTTTTAACTCCTCCACTTTTTCTCCTCCTTTGACATTTGGGGACGTTCGTTTTTGTCCATCAAGCTTATTATATCAATTAATTTAATTAGTGACAATTAGGGACGCTCCTGTTTGTCAATTATTTTTTTCAGTTTTCTGCGTTCAATATTAAGTATTTTGGCAATATGAATGTTTGGAAGTTTGCATCGTTTTTTAATTTTATCATATACCTCAATAACTTCATCGTTGCTTAAGTCATTCAAATCATACTCTAGATTTATTTCGTTTATTACTTTTTCCACATCTTCTTTATTAAATGATTCTTCCATGTAACAGTATTCAATAATAATCGGATTCACAATATTACGATAATCTTCCTCATTTATTTTGCAAAGCTTAACTAAGGTTTTATCAAAAATTCCATCTTTCTTTATATAGTTCATATAACTGGAGAACTGATATTCCACACATTCTCTTACGATTTTTGCTTTTACGGGATTGTTATGAATATATTTTATACAATTAATTAAATGATTCTGTGATGAAATTTCTTCTATTTTATATCGATTTCTAAAAACATGACCCACATTGTTTCTAATTTTGTTATAATAAACCCCATACGCTGTATTAGTCTGTGCCATCATTTTTTCAATACGTTTAATTTCAGTACTATGTAGCAGTATATGTGCATGATTATCCATTAGACAATAAGCTAATATTTTTACATCGTTTCGAAATGCATTTTTTAACATTAAATATTGAATTTTCTCTTTCTTTCTATTTGTATTAAAAATGTTTTTCTTTTCATCACCTTGTATTATTATGTGACAATATTCTGAAAGCGTTTCTGATCTTGATTTTCTTGGCATTTGTTCCTCCTAAAAAAATTAAGGGCAAAGATTCTGTTTTACTTAGAATCTTTGCCCCATGTTTATGAATTTAATATATCAAAATTCTTTGAAATGTCAAGCTTTCTTCATTGACAAAAAGCAACGTCCCTCTTTGTCAACTCTTTGTCATTCAGTCTGGCCATGCCTCCCATACCGGATAAAGTGTTATTGGTTCGTTTGCTATATAGGTTGATCCTGGTGAATATATAACAGTTGTTGAACTCTCTGATAGAGTCCATCCTTTAAATGTAAATCCTTCCATTTCAGGTTCTTCTTCATGTATTGTTAACGGTATACCATGTGTTTTTATTTGTCTTGATAAAATATTATTTGCATAATCGACATTATATGTTCTTGGTTCAAAAATTGCATATAGTGTCTTATCTATTTCGACAATTTTTTCTTCACCATTTATTGCATATGCTTCTGTTGATGTTGGTGATTCTCCCCACGCTCCATTAAATATTCCACCTGTTTTAACTATATTAGTAGTTGTAATTGTAATTAATGCATCTTCTTTTATTCCTTCTGTTCCCGCTTTATATCTTGCTATTCCCGAAGTTGTTGCAGGTGTTGGTGTTCCTCCATTTGCATTATACGTTATTATAACGTCATCATGATAAAGTCCATATAATGTTTTTCCTTCAATTACATCCATTGTTCCTCCATACAATATACCATTTATTGCAATGCTAGGATTCTCTGTCGATTCCGTGTAACCATCCGCTATCCATCTGCCAACATTTGCTTGCGTTGGTGCACTGATTGTTGCGTTAATTATTTCTCCTTGATAATTTACATATGCCGTTGCTGTTTTGTCTTGTACTATTATATTGTCTTCGGTTGTTTGCAATAAGTAAAATCCTACTGTTATATCCTTAGTATATGATGCATAGTAAGTTGTGTCTATGTATATACTTGCTGTTGCCCCCGGTTCTACTCTGCCCAGCCCTGCATTTCCTGCTATTCCTGTACTCCAGCATCTTGGATTCCATGCTTTTCCTTCAATCTCTATGCTCTCTATTCCATCTAATAAGATGTTTGCTTTTTTCACTCTTCCCATTACATCCATATATGCGTCTCCACTTAATGTGTTTTGTACCGTATTATCATATTTATATAATATTGCTTCTGCTATTTTTGAATATACTGCATATAAAATTGTATCGTCTTGTAGGTTTAGTGTCGCTCCAGCCATCGCTGTAATTGTTGATGAATTTTGTAATGCTGACCAACCTTTGAAATTCCATGTCGTGCCTTGTGCTGTTAGTGTTTGATTTGTTGGACTTGATATTACTATTGTCGTGCTCGTCATTGTTCCATCTTGACTCATATATATACTACTTGATTGTGTCTTCTTATTTGTTGTGATTCCATCTTTATATTCGTTTAATTCTACTATTATTTCTCTATTATATAATGCGTAGTATTCTATACTGTTTAATATCGTTATGTCTTGATTTTGTGAAACTTCTGGAAGACTTGTTGGAATATTTCCATTTGTATTCCAGCCTATTCCAACCCATACTTTTCCCTCAAGTGATACATCGCTTATTGTTCCTAGTTTAAATGTGTATCCTAATTCTTCGCCAAGCGAGTTCATCTTTATTGCATAGTTAGTCTGGTTTGTTTGAAACATTTCCACTTTTGTTAGAGTAATAGTAGTTGCATATATTGCATAATATTCTGTTTGAGTTGTTATACTAATTTCTTCACCACCAACATATGTGACTTGTCCTTCTTTATCTGCTAATGTATATCCATTTGTGCTAGATAAATAACCAACCCCATTCCATGTCTTTCCATCTTTTGTGACCGAAGCAATTGCAGGCATGTATTTTGTTTCTTGAGCTACTATGTTGCCGATATAATTCATTCTCGAGCCTATATCTATATCTGTATACTTAATACCATTTTCATAATAGTGTACTCTTGCTCTTATTCCTGACATATATATTGCATATATGTTTGAATCTTTATGTGTTTGCATATTCGAATTTTGATTTATTAATGTTGCTGATTGATCATTTGTTCCTGGTGTTGTGCTCCATTTATATTGTGTCCACAATGTTGATGACAACATAACATCTTCTGCTGTACCAACTGGTATTATTGCATCTCCAACCACTCCACTTGCGTTTAATCTTGCTATTGCTGTTATTACCTCGGTTTGATTATTGTATGTATTTTTTGTTACGCTTACGTTTCGTTCGTACATTGCATAATATGTCGTACTTGTGCTTACCGTTTCTGTGCTATTTATTTCAATCAGATCACCTATGGTTTGTGTATTATCTTTTGTCCACCCTATTCCTGTCCATATGTCTTCATCATAATGCTCTTGAGTTATTGTTCCAAGAGTAACTGTTGCCCCATGAATTGCACTGTCATAACCTAAATATGCTATTGCTCCTTTGTTAGATGTTCCGTTCAATATTTTTGTTGTTATTGTTAAATTCGTATAATATGACACATAATATGTGGCACTTACATCTGTTAAAAACATTTCTCCTTGTTGTAGCGTAGTAGTTGCATTAGGCAATTCACTTGTTGAAAAACCTCTTGGCTGCCAGGTTTGTCCATTAAAATCTACATTATTTAAATTTGACATTGTTATTTCTGCTTTTTTATTGATTCCACCAACGTTTAGATATACCCTTCCTGAATGTACATTTGTAACTAGTCCATATGCTATTTCTGTTACTGATATATCTCTTACATAGATTGCATAATACGAAGTATCTACAAGTATTTCATCGTATGCCTCATTTACTATATCTACTCTAATATCTGTACCAGAATTTTTACACCAACCCTCTGCTGTCCACACTTGCCCAGATATATTTTCTGTTGCGGCTGCACCAAGTAACACTCTTGCTGATTTTATTTGTGCATTGTATGACATCGTTGCATTCACGGTTAAAGTCTCATATGGTGTAGATACTCCATATTTGTATTTATATGCGTTTATCTCTGATGCATATGATGCATAGTATGTTTTATTTATATTAATATTTACTACTTCATTATTTGCATGTGATATTGCACCATCTGATTCAGAGCTTTGGCTCCATCCTCTCAACACCCACACGCTAGATTTTGGTATCGTTGTTTGAATTGATGGCGATGTGATTGAAGCTGTCGTCGTGCTTGCTATATTATATGAATTCGTTCTTATTCTTCCATATAAGATTTCATTTTTTTGATCGTAACATCTATATTTGGTTATACCATCTTCTTGAAATGGAAGATAATCCATATGTTCTCTTGCTGCTGCTTCTGTATCTTCTATAACATATGAATAATACCTATATGTTGCAGAAATATTTTTTCTATACATCATGTATAGATTGACATCTCCTGATGTTGTTATTTCTATATTTTCTCCACTATATTTTACTGTAGCATTATTTGAAATATCTTCTGTCCAACCTTCTTTTATATATCCCGTATATTCTGCTGTAACATTTGGTACTGTTATTACTCCCTCTTCTTCACCATTGTATAAGAATCGTTCTATATTATCTGTTACCAATCTATCTACATCATAATATTGAATTGTAACCGAAATTGCTCTTTTAAATATTGCATAAACCGTTACATCTTCAGTTCCTATTACAAATTCTCTTAATGCATCCGTTGCATTAGGGTCTGTGTTCCATCCAACAAATATATATCCACTTCTTGATGATATTGGCGTTAAGTCTATATTTGTATTACATCCAAATTCCACAACATTGTTAGGTATATCTATACTTGTTCCTCCATTTGTAGCATAATCATATGTCACATTGTATCTAACTCGTATATTTTGCGAGACGCTTTTTTTCCTTCCCGATACGTCTCTTACCCATACATTATACGTGTCACCATCTCTTACTTCATAACTTATATTATATTCTTGTATTGTTTTTGTAATTTCTACCCAGTCAGACTCTGTTGGTGAAACGTTTTCGCCTCTTGTTACTGCATATCCATTAAGTCCAAGCGCAATATCTTGTGCAACAACATCTATTGTTGCCATTGATTGTTCGTATGAAAGATTATATGTTTTTATTACTGGATCTGTTTTATCTATGTTTTGTATAATAAAATTAGCCATTGTTGCTTGATTTGTCTGATCTTTTGCCCAAATGAAATATGGTTTATTATCATTTACAAATATACTTATTGTTTGTTCTTCTTTTGTTTTTGTAATTTCATTTGTCCATGTTGTTGGTTCTTCATTTACACCCGTCACTGTCCATGCAACTATTCCAGATTCATCATCTCTAATTTTGGCTGTAACATAATATCCTTCTTGTGTTGGATCTCCACTTCCTGTATTTATTTCATAGATTGCAGGCTTTACTCTATCAATCCAATTTACATCTAGTCTTGTTATTTCTCCAATTTCACGTTCGTTTGCATTTTTACTTATTGAAACTCCAGCCTCGACAACTGAGTTTGCAATAAGCTTAACTCTTGTTTGTGATGCTGTTACAACTCTCCAATCTCCGTCATTGATTCTATAAATATTTTGATACATATTGTCTGGATATGTAATTAATACATCAACCGACTTGCTCCACTCTGTAGAGCTTGGTACAATTGTTACTCCACCAGGCAATTCTTGTATAGCTACTGTTAATTTTTCTCTTGATATGGAAGTATTTCCTGCTCTGTCTGTTGCTTTAGTTGTTAAAATATATTTTTCTCCTGGCACAATATCTGTTATTACATTACTTTCTTGCCAAACAAATTCGTTTTGACTTAATGTTTTATATCCAAACATAACATCCAAAGGTAAAGCATCTGTTTGTTTACATGTTACAGTCATTTCAAATCCATTAATTACATATGTAGGCTCTTCCCTTGTTGGAACTGTTTTATCTAATGTTATTTCTGCCACTCCTGCACTATTGGAGCATCTATTTTCATCATTTTTACCCCAGATATAATATCTATTTAACCCATCATTTAATGTTATTGTCATTGTGTTTGAATATTTTCTCCATTTTGCCGAATCGTTTACATCTGGTACTGCTAAAGTATTTACCATAACGCTTATGTATTCTGTATTTTCTGCAGTTATGTACATTGTTGCTTGTCCACTTAAATCATTTGTATATCCTTCCCCATTATTTATTCTTACGTTTGTTATTACAGACAATGGCGATATTTCTTTTGTAATATCACTTACTGATACAGTGGTTCTTGTTGAGCTTCCGTTTTCTTCTTCTGCAATTAAAATATATGTTCCATTTTCAGTTACATTTAATGTGAATGTTTCTCCATCGCTTGTGTTTGCTTTTTTTCCACCAATAGTAACTATAACGTTTCCATTATATGCTGGCGTTACCTTTACCACTATATTTCCACCTGTAGTATCAACAATATTAACCATAGGTGGGTTTTTCTTTTCAACTTCTTCTTCCGCATAATATGATTTTCCTGATTCTAATACAAATCCTTTTGCATAATATACATTTCCAATTGCGTCATATATATATACATCGTCTTCGTCGAATGAAATAGTATCTCCTTGTATAATGTCTAGATAACCTTGACCTTTACTCGACTTTTGATAATCAATAACTGAAAGGTCAACAACATAACCAGTAATTCCATCATCTGTGTAGCTTACGAAACTTTCTGGAGCATTATTTATATTAACTTTTATAAAACCTTTATTGACGGTTTTTTCATCTCTACCTTGTTTTGAATTTATACCTTGTATTGTGGTAATTCCTTTTCTGACTTCTGATAGCTCTTGTAAAAACTTTGCTTCTCCAGCTTCATTTATGCTATCTTTTGATGAAAATATTATCGTTGATAAAACAATTATTACGATTATCATAATAACCAGCATTATCATCGACACGCCTCTTTGATTTTTCATTCATCTCACTCCTTGTATATTGTTTCATAAAAACTACACTACTAATTATTTTTTATCACTTACAGCTTCTATTGTCTATACACGCGCGCACGCGCATTAACATATAGTAGGTTCTTGTAAAAAAAAAGCCCCAAAATATATCTACGGAAGCAAAAAGAGCTTATTACACACATCTGAACTTTTAGTGAATATTAAATTTAATTTACAAACATATTACAACTTTGTAACTTTATTGTTATTTTAAAAAAATAATTCTCCACAATCTGTTCTTCCGTAATATAACATTATGAACAATTGCATTTTTCTTTGTTAGTTTTTAAGAATTTCATATTTTTTTATTAATTTAATATTTCTCACATCTCTGTTTCTAGAAGGGTTAAATCACATTTTTATATTTCCCTAGTATTGAATGTTTTACGTGAAACTTTTTAAATTATAAAAACAAAAAGGGAGCAACCCTAATTCGGTTGCTCCCTTTATTACAAATTACATAAGACTTTTACGTTGTTTTTTTCTTCTATCTTCCATGAAGTTACTTCCTGGCAACGTTTTTGCTTTCTTCTTAATTGATGCTCCATCTTCTCCTATTTCTAGTTCAGATTTATATTTTTTATACTTATTACTAATCATTGCTACTGTTATAGTCATTATTGGATATTTTTCAAGTTTTCCCTTTCTATTTGGGACTCTAATCCAACCTTTTTCTGCATCTTCTTTTGTATAAAACTTAATTATTTCTTCATCAAATAATTTAACAATATTTTTTCCTATTTTTCTTGCATTAGCATAATCTACTATTGCAACGAAATCATCTCCACCAATATGCCCTAAAAAGTCTCCTCTTACTCCATATTTTTGAATTGCTCTTTGAATA
This sequence comes from uncultured Eubacteriales bacterium, assembly GCA_964572605.1. GTDB lineage: Bacteria > Bacillota > Clostridia > TANB77 > UBA1234 > UBA1234. The sequence goes on along the minus strand of CAZNFG010000001.1, from coordinate 99,048 downwards.
ACATCACTAGTAAATTTAATAACTTCATCACCATTCATGAATCCATATTTATCATTATATGATTTAAAATTATCTAGGTCTGTATATAAAACCGCATATTCTCCAGTTCTCATTGCCATTCTTCTTTTTAATTCATTTCCTATTTGTATGTTTCCAGGAAGACAAGTAAGTGCGCTTATACATCTATTATTACTTATCAATTTTACTAAACTTTTTATCGTATAATAAAAATACTCTTCATCTAGTGGCTTCTTAATAAAATTTTCAACACCTCTTTTCAGTAATTCTATTCGATGTGCTTTTCCTTCTATACTAGATACAATAACAATCGGCGCTCCACCCAATTCATTTGCTTTATTAATTGTATTTACTATGGCAACTGAATCTAATTCATTAAGATCATCTTCATTAATTATTACTAAATCTGGAACCGTTGCAATAATAGCTTTTTTAACTTCATCTTTAGTAGAGTCGACTTTTATAATTTGATATTCGTGCTCTTTTTCGAATAGTTTATTTGCCATTTTCAAAACGCTACCCTCATCGTCAATTATTATTACATATCTGGTGTTAATCATTTGTATTCTTCCTTTCCTCATAATTTGCAATTTCAGCAAATTGCTTTAAAGACAAATTTTCTGCTCTTTTATTTATGTCTAGGTTTAGTTTTTCTAACATTTTTCTTACATAGTCTTTATTTCTTCCGGCTGATATCAAAGAGTTCCCAATGTTTTTTCTCCTCTTTGTAAATGCTAGTTTTACGATTTCAAAAAACTCTTTTTTATTTTTTAGTTCTATATGTTCATTTTTTAGTTTAAGTATTACTACACATGAGTCTACATCAGGCGATGGTAAAAAGCAATCCCTTGGAACTTCAGCTATGATTTTAGGTTCAGTATAATAATTTATACTTACTGTAATAGCACCATATTCTTTACCTCCCGGGTCTGCGCAAAACCTCTCGCCAACTTCTTTTTGAACCATTACTGTAATTGATTTTATGTCAAGTTCGTCTTCTAACAACTTCATTACTATTGGAGTTGTAATATAGTAAGGCAGGTTTGCTACAACCTTTACACTTAATTCACCTTTAATCATTTCTTTTAAATCTGTTTTTAAAATATCTTTATGAATTATTTCTACATTTTTATATAGTGAAAACCTTTCATTTAGTACATTTACCATATTCTCATCTAGCTCTACTGCAATAACTTTTTTTGATGTTTCCGCCAGCTTTGCTGTAAGTGTACCCAAACCCGGTCCAATCTCTATAATAGTATCTTCCTTTGAAACTTCTGACTTGCTAATAATTTCTTCTAATACGGACTCATCAATCAAGAAGTTTTGGCCCAAGCTTTTGTTTGCCCTTAATTTATATTTTTCTAGTAAAAATCTCGTTTCTTGTTCTAAGTTCATATTTCACCTCAAATTCATTATAAGTATTTTCTGTTTTTATTGCAAGTCTTCTTAAAACTTCATTTTAACTTCTTTCTTTTTTTTAATAAATTTTACAAATGAATTGATAATTAAGTTTTATAGACATTTTTTTCAAAAAAATGGAGCTTATAATAAGCCCCATCTTTCTTAATTCATTACATATACTTTTACTTTTTTAACTCCCCAGTTTAATGTATCTTGATGTGAATCCATATATAAATCTATTTTTATATTCTTTATTGCACTGCCTGTATCTGCTGCAATTGCATATCCATAGTTTTTTGCTCCATTTAATCCTTCAACATAAACTCTACTTCCCAACTCTATTACATTTGGATCTACCGCTATTACCTTTTCTCCTATACCTGGCGTTATTTTATATCCTGATGCTGTAATGCCGTATCCTGGATGTGTTGGTAGTTTTCCGCAACATTTCACGCATAAACAATATGCTGTTGCTGTTGCTTCCATTACCTCTTTGTATTCTGTTGGTGGATCATCAACTGGCACAGTTTCAGTTTTATTAACCGTTATTGGCTGTTCAATTATTTCTTCGATGTCTTCTTTTGTATCTTCTTCTATCCTCTCTATTGCAGTGTATTGAATAGGTTCACTTTTTATACTATCATCTTCATTTTTTTCTATCCTTACAATTTTATTGTTTACAACCGCTATTTGAATATCTTTATCTTTTGTGTAAAAATTAACTAAATATATTGTTAATGTGAAAATTACTACTGTAAGTGCTAAAAACATTTTCTTTTGCACGAGTATACTGCTTTGTTCTCCCATTAAACGCTCCTTTCTGATATAAAAGCTCGAACATTTTGCATTTTACTACTGTTTTGATTTTTTGTCAAATTTTATGAGTTTTAGACTGAAAATAAGGCTAAAGAATATGAGAAATTGGGACTTTTTGGGTAGAAAATGGCAAAAAAACCGCATAAGAAAATGCGGTTTTTTTATTCTTTTTTATTTTTCATTACCATTCAAATTTATATCTAAACTTTCCACGTTATATGTTTCACCGTTACTGGTAATGTAAATAGTACCATTTAAATCTGTTCTATATGTTTTTATATTCTTCTCTTCTAATAAGTCACGTATTTCCTTGTGTGGATGTCCATAGTCGTTATTTTCTCCTACAGAAATTAATGCAATTTCTGGTTTTGTTTGTTCTATAAAATCTTTTGATGTGCTAGTACTTGAACCATGGTGTGCAACTTTTAATATATCTATATCATTCCATGCTCTTAATTCTTCATTTTCTATTTCTGCATCACCCATAAACAAGAAATTGTTATTTCCTTTTGTTATTTCTATAACAATTGATGTTAAATTCAGATTTTCAGTATTTGATCCCACAAGCATTACCTCGCAGGATGCTTTTCCCAACTTAAAAATATATCCTATTGGTGGTTCTAACATTTTTAATTTATTGTTATTACAAGCTTTTATAATATCTATATATGATGTTGTATTGTATTGAACATCTGGTATGAAAAAATTATCAACTTCTATATTATTAATTACATCATCCATTCCTCCGATATGGTCTTCATGTGAATGTGTTGCTATTAAATATTCTAGTTTTGTTACCCCCATCTTTTTTAATTCATCTACTATTAATGTTCCATCTGCATTATTACCTGCATCAATTAACATATATTCATCTTCACTTCTTATTAAAATGGAGTCGGCTTGCCCAACATTAAATACAAATATTTCAAAATCACCACTACCAGTTGTTTGCTGATTTTCGTAATTTTCATAATACAAATAATCTTGCATATTTTTTAAGTATTCTTCTGAACTTTCTACTATTGCAATAAGACCTTTTTCATTTATATTTTCCCATCCCACTTCTGTTATTCCAACACCTATACCCAAACCAAGTATTACAAGTACAGCAAGAAATTTGTATAGAAATATTTTATATTTCTTTTTTCTCTCCTTATCCATTTTATCCCCCTATATATATTTTTTTATAATATCATATACATCATGAACAGGAAACCCCATAACACTAGCAAAGTTACCTTCTATCTTATCAACATGTACTGCGAATTCTTGCTGAACAGCATATGCACCCGCCTTATCCCATGCATTTCCTGTATTTAACCATTTTTTTATTTCTTCATTTGTCATATCTTTTATATGAACTTTAGTAACGCAAACATCATTATGTTCTATTACTTTGCCCTTTTCTTTTACTATTACTGAAATCCCAGTCATAACCTCGTGATATCTACCGTTTAATTTTTTTAACATATAAATCGCATTTTCTTCATCTTTTGGCTTTCCTAGTATTTCTTCATCAACAACTACAATAGTATCACTTCCAATTATTATAGAGTCTCCTTCTATTTTTTCTGCAACATCATGTGCTTTATTACTTGCAATCAATTTTACTTGCTCAATTGCAGGCAAATTTTTATCTACAATCTCATCATCATTACTTACTATAACTTCAAAATCTTTGGTTATAAGTGATAGCAACTCTTTTCTTCTTGGTGATTGTGATGCTAATATTATTCTCATAAAAACCTCCTTTAAATTCACTTACATTATATATCAAACTTGGTAAGTTGAACAATCATTTTTGAACACAAAAAAAGACAACCTTAGCAGTTGTCTTTTATATGGCGGAGACAGAGAGATTCGAACTCTCGCGGCCCTTGCGAACCCTAACAGTTTAGCAAACTGTCCCCTTCGACCTGCTTGGGTATGTCTCCGTGAATATCAATAAATATAAAAATGGCGGAGAGGGTGGGATTCGAACCCACGGTACGCTCACACGTACGCCAATTTTCAAGACTGGTGCCTTAAACCAACTCGACCACCTCTCCACGTTTTGTCGCTGTCGACAAGAGATATATTAACATTTTAACACTTCATTGTCAATACAAAAATACTACTGATTTTCTTCAATATAAATATTTCCATTCTTGCTAACTACCTTACTTAGAACATTTCCAGCGTTTAGCTTAAAGTTAGTTACATCTTCATGTTTTGAAAATGTAGCATCACACAGATAAAGCACTCCAATTTTCGTTATTAATATTACATTTTTGTCTTTATAATACACCATGTCAAAGCCTTTTTGAACCTTTTCTGATGGATCAAACATGGCAACATTTGAACGATCAATGCCGGTTCTCCATTGATATGTATAATATAATTCATGTTTTTCATCCTTATTCATATCTGCTAGTGCGAAACTTAATATGCCTAACCCTGACTTACCTTCACCTATTTTATATATATTATCATCATATAAAAGGTAACTTTCTGCTGAAACTCCATCTTTAAAAATTTCGTAATCTGAATTTTCTATAACAAATCTTGGTGTAATATTAAATATCTTTTCTTGCGTTTCTCCTTCTAGTGAAATTTTTTGATCTTTTGCTATCTTTAAGAACTCCTCGACATTATTTGTTTCACCGTATATACTTGATGTTGAAGTGTTTCCAATAATATTATACTCATTCTCCATCTCTTCTTCTTGCTTTGTTTTTTCTTTTTCTATAACTTCTTGTCTGAAAAAAGCTATTAATACTATACAAACTAAAATTGCTGCTAACACATAAATTATTTTAGTTAATGCTTTTCCTTTGTTCATATACAATTCCCCCCTACGTGTTATTTATGTTTATATAATACTTGTATCCGCTGTGCTTAGCCATTTCTAAAGCTGCTTCTTCCTCTTTTACAAGTGTGTATTTTGATGTTCCTTTTTCTATTGGTTTTGCATATGTTGTTGTTGTATTATCTCTTGAATATATTCCGTTAATAATTATCCCATTATCTTCAAAATCAAGTAACGCAAGTGCAAAACAAAGATCACTTCCTGTATTTTGAAAAGCGCTATATCTAACTATTCCAACTTTTTGTATACACCTTTCAAGGTTTTTTTCAATTTCTTTACATGTGTTTTTTATTGCTCTATTTTCCCCTTTGACATTTTCAACATCTACTATATATTTTTTAAGCATGTCTTCAAAGTCTTCTCCATTGCTTAGTTTGCAAAGAAAGTTCTCATATTTTTTATTTAATTTCAATGTTTTAATAAATGTATATATTAGTAACCCAGCCTCTATTATAAGTAGCGTGAAAATAATAATCACAGACGTATCGCTTCTAAGAAAATCAATTATATTATTCAATTTATCACCCCATATTTATTCAAGAAAATCTATTTTTCTAATACTTCTAAAATTCTTTCTAGTTCTTCATTTGAGTAGTATTCGATAATAATCTTTCCTTTGTTTTTTGTTGTTGGATTGAAAATAACTTTTGTTCCAAGTTTTTTCTTTAATCTATTTTCTATATCTTTATATATTACTTCGATTTTTGTATGTTTTGCCTTCTTATCTTTTGTTGGTTTTTTTGCAACTTTTTCTTCCTTAACTCTTTGTTCTACATCTCTAACGCTTAAATCTAAGTTTATTATATCCATTGCAAGCTTGTACTGTTTTTGTGGATTTGCTACAGTAACAAGGCTTCTTGCATGACCTTCTGAAAGTTTTCCCTCGCTAACTAGATTTAAAACTTTCTCATCAAGATTTAATATTCTTACTGTATTTGCTATTGCGCTTCTACTTTTTCCAAGTGTTTTAGATAATTCTTCTTGTGTTAAATTATGCTCTTCCATAAGCTCCTTTAAAGCTCTTGCAGCTTCAATAGGATTTAAGTTTTCTCTTTGAATATTTTCAATTAAAGCAACTTCTCTTGTTTTTCTTTCGTCATAATTTCTTACAATTGTAGGAATAGTCTTAAGACCTGCAAGCTTAGAAGCTCTCCATCTTCTTTCTCCCGCAATTATTTGATAGTAATTGTCTCTTTTTGATACAATTATCGGTTGTAGCACACCATGTTGCTTAATTGAATCTGCAAGTTCTAACATTTTTTCGTCATTAAAAGATTTTCTAGGTTGATTTGTGTTTGGCTCGATTTCAGAAATTTTTATTTCTATAATTTTTTCTATGTCCTTACCATCTCTTCCCAACATATCCACATCAACATTTGATGGAAACAAAGCTTCTAAGCCTTTTCCAAGTCCGCTTTTCCCAACTGTCATAATAAAGTCCTCCTTTTATTACATTACTTATATTTATGATTTTATTTTATTTTGTCTTATTATTTCGTTTGCTAAAGCTTCATATGCTCTTGCACCTTCTGATCTTTTATCGTAAAGAGCAATTGGCAATCCAAAACTTGGTGCCTCACTCAATTTAACATTTCTGGGAATAATTGTTTTGTATACTTTATTTTTGAAATATTTTTTAACTTCATCAATAACTTGTCTTGATAAATTTGTTCTTGCATCATACATGGTTAACACGACACCTTCGATGTCTAATTTTTTGTTCAAATGCTTCTGTACCAAATCTATAGTACTCATAAGTTGTCCAAGACCTTCAAGTGCATAATATTCACATTGAATTGGTACTAGTACTGAATCTGCTGCTGTAAGAGCGTTTAATGTTACAAGACCAAGTGATGGTGGGCAGTCTATTAGAATATAATCATAGTCCCCTCTTATTTTATTTAATGTTTCTCTTAATTTCGTTTCTCTTGAGATTTGTGAAACCAGTTCAACTTCTGCTCCAGCTAGGTCTATGTTTGCAGGACAAACATCCAAGTTCTTAACACTGCATTTTTGTACAACATTTTCTATGTCTTCGTTATTAATTATTAAGTCATATGTGGATTTTTCTGCGCCTTTGTTACCACCAACTCCACTTGTTGCATTTCCTTGTGGATCTGCATCTATAAGCAAAACTTTTTTATCAGCCAGCGCAAGGCAAGCGCTTACATTTACAGTGGTGGTGGTTTTTCCTACTCCACCTTTTTGATTTGCAATTGCTATTATTTTTCCCATATTTTCCTCCAAATGTTTCATGTGAAACTTTTCTTCTTTGTTTTTTCGTTTGTATAAATTCATTATATATGTAAAAGTTTTTTTTGTACATAAATTTTTACAAAAGTTATAATTAATTTAAAAAAGAATGTTTCATGTGAAACATTCTTTTTAAGATTTTATTTTATTGGGTCTTTTGCTGGTGTTCCGGCTTTTCTCGGATATATCTTTGGTGTGGGATTTTTCTTTTTATATATAATTATTGTTCTATTCGCATCTATTTTAGATAGTTTAAATTTATCAATTTTCTCACAAATTAAATTAAGTTTTTCTAATGCTTTTTTTGCATCTTCTATTTCATCGTCTGCATCTGCCTTCATACACAAGAATGATCCGCCAACTTTTATAAAAGGTGTGCAGATTTCTGTAAGCGTAGCTATGTTTGCAACAGCCCTTGCAGTTGATACATCAAAAGCTTCTCTGTACTTTTTGTTTTGTCCCACATCTTCTGCTCTTCCATGTAATGCGTTTATATTTTTCAAATCACATTCGTTTATTATTTCTTTCAAAAAATTAACGCGTTTTTTTAAAGAATCTAGCAACAGAACATCCACATCTTCTCTTATAATCTTTATTGGTATTCCCGGAAACCCCGCACCTGTGCCGACGTCTATAATCTTTGCGTTTTTAGGAATATATTTTTCTATAGTAAGAGAGTCAATAAAATGTTTTATAATAATTTCTTCGTCTTCTATGATAGCTGTTAGATTTATTTTTTTATTCCACTCTTTTAATAAATTTTTGTATTTAAAAAATTTTTCTATCATCTCTTCAGAAAGATTTATATTTATTTTTTTTGCTTCTTCTTTCAAAAGTTCCTTTATTGTTTCCATAATTTCCTTTCTTTGTTTACGTTTGTTTTATTTGGCAAATTTTTGGTGTTATTTTGGTTTTTATTTTTGATGTATGTAGTTTCACTAATTTAAAATATAAATCGCTAATATTAAATCCTCGCACGTTATTTAGTAATGCTTTTTGCTTCGGTATTTAAATATATAAGCAATACATTTATATCTGCAGGAGAAATCCCTGAAATTCTTGACGCTTGACCGATTGACAATGGTTTAAATTTTTCCAACTTTTGTCTAGCCTCTAATCTTATGCCTTTTATTTTTTCATAATCGATATTTTCAGGTATGCTTTTCTTTTCTATTTTTTTAAATTCTTCAATTTGATCTTTTTGTAATTTTATATACCCTTCATATTTAACTTCAATATTTACTTCTTCTCTTTCGTTTTTTGAAAGATCTGGCCTTTCTTTATCAATTGGTGCTAACATATCATAATCTAGCTCGGTCCTTCTTATTAACTCTACTAATTTAATTCCGGTTGTAACTTCAGTAGTGTTAACGCTTTTCAAGATATCGTTTAATTCTTTTGATGGCTTTATATTAGTCTTTTTAATTCTTTCTATTTCGTTTTTTATATTTTCATATTTCTTTAAAAACTTTTCATATCTTTCTTTTGATATAAGTCCAACTTCATATCCTAGAGGTGTTAGTCTATAGTCACTATTATCTTGTCTTAACAATAGTCTATATTCTGCTCTAGAAGTCATCATTCTGTACGGTTCGCTTGTTCCCTTTGTAACTAAATCATCAATTAAAACACCAATATATGCATCAGATCTATCTAAAATTAACGGCTTTCTTTTCTTAACAAACATTACTGCATTTATTCCTGCAATTATTCCTTGTGCTGCAGCTTCTTCATATCCTGAAGAGCCGTTTACTTGTCCAGCAAAAAACATTCCTTTTATTATTTTTGATTCTAATGAAAGCTTTAATTCTGTTGATTCTATGACATCATATTCTATAGCATATGCTGGCCTTATAAATTCCACATGTTCCATTCCGGGTATTGTTCTATACATTTCTATTTGAACTTCTTCTGGCAAACTGCTAGACATTCCCTGCACATACATTTCTTCTGTATTTTCTCCCATTGGCTCTATAAATATTTGATGTCTTTCTTTATCTGCAAATTTAACAACTTTATCTTCTATTGATGGACAATAACGAGGACCTGTGCTTTTAATTACTCCAGAATATAGTGGTGATCTATGAAGATTATTTCTTATTATTTGATGTGTTTTTTCGTTTGTATATGTAAGATAACAAGGAACTTGCTTTCTATAGATGTCTGTATTTTCAAATGAAAACGGTACTATTTCCTCATCTCCATTTTGAATTTCCATCACAGAAAAATCTATACTTCTTCTATTAACCCTTGCAGGAGTTCCCGTCTTAAATCTTTTTATAGTATGTCCAAGTTTTTCTATGCTTGCTGTAAGATATTTCGCTGGAAATATTCCATCTGGACCACTTTCATAATTTACTTCTCCTATATGAATCTTTCCTCTTAAATAAGTTCCAGAACACAGTACCACAGCCTTTGCGTCGTATATTGCCCCTATATGTGTTTTAATTCCTTTAATCTCATTATTTTGAACTATATACTCTACAACTTCTGCTTGCTTTACATCAAGGTTTTCTTGCAACTCAAGCATATGTTTCATTTCTATATGATACATTTTTCTGTCAGCCTGCGCTCTTAATGAAAAAACAGCAGGTCCTTTTGATGTGTTTAGCATTTTTGATTGTATAAATGTTTTATCAATATTTTTTCCCATTTCACCGCCCAATGCATCTATTTCTCTTACAAGATGACCCTTTGATGTACCCCCGATGTTTGGGTTACATGGCATGTTTGCAATTGTATCTGCATTAATTGTAAATATACATGTTTTAAGTCCAAGTCTTGCTGAAGCAAGCGCAGCCTCACAACCCGCATGTCCAGCACCTATTACAATCACATCATAACTTTCTGCTTTATAATCCATTTTCTTTCTTCCTTTTTATCTATATTGTTTCACATGAAACAATGTTTATTTTCCTACACAAAATTTTTCAAAAATCTTGTTTAATACATTTTCAGATATTGATTCTCCCAGTATTTCTCCCAAGCTGTTTATAGCTTCTTGTATATTAATAGATACCATATCTACTGGAACTTTGTTTTCGACTGCTTCTTTTGCTTTTTCAATGTTTTGAATTGCTTTAGTTATAAGATCTTTATGTCTAATATTAGTTATAATAAGTGAATTTTCTGTATCTATATTGTTTAAGTCAAACAGCTTTTCTATTCTTTTTTCGAGTTCTTCCAATCCCTCTCTTGTCTTTGTAGATATCCTTATAACATTCTCATTTTTAATGTCTATTTTTTCACAGTTTAGGTCTATTTTGTTGATAACAACAATATGTGGTTTATCTTTAATTTGCTCGTATAGTAGCTTTTCCTCATTAGAATAACCACAGCTACCATCTAATATAAATAGTACAAGTTCTGCATCGGTAATTGCTTTTTTACTTTTTTCAACGCCTATATTTTCTACTAAATCTTCTGTACTTCTAATACCTGCCGTATCAATAAGTTTTAATGTAATTCCATTTATGGTTATATATTCTTCAATTGTGTCTCTTGTTGTACCGGGTATCTCTGTAACTATTGCCCTTTCCTCATCTAACAAAATATTTAGTAATGAAGATTTTCCTACATTAGGTTTTCCAATAATAGCGGTTGATATTCCATTTTTTAATATTTTTCCGTTTTTAAACGATTGCTCTAACGTCTTAAGCGAAGTTACTTGCTCCTCTAATATTTTACTAATTTTTTCATTTTGTACTTCTTCAATATCTTCATATTCTGGATAATCTATATTTGCTTCTATGTCTGCTAACATGTTAATAATATTATCTTTTATTCGTCTTATTTCTTGTCCCACTCTGCCTTCTAGTTGCTTTGCTGAGGCTCTTTCTTCTTTTTCGCTTTTGCTATTTATTAAATCCATAACCGCTTCTGCTTGAGTTAAATCCATCTTCCCATTTAAGAATGCTTTTTTTGTAAATTCTCCGGCTTCAGCTAAAAAAGCACCATTTTTTAGAACAATATCTAGAATATTCTTTAATATGATATTTCCGCCGTGACAACTAATTTCAACAACATCTTCTCCAGTATAAGATTTAGGAGCTTTGAAATATGAAACAAGTACCTGATCTAGTTTTTCATTATTATCATCTATGATATTTCCCAATTTTAAGACAAATGGGGTTAGTTCTCCTGCCTTTTTTGGCACGAAAATCTTATTTATTATTCTTAAAGCATCTTCTCCACTAATTCTTATTATTCCAATGCCGCCATTTCCTGGTGGCGTTGAAATTGCTGCAATTGTCTTCATATCTGCTCCTTTCTCGATATTATAAGTCTACGATATTATACTATTTTTTTACAATATATTCAATAAATATTTACATAATGTACTTAAATCTATTAAAAAATAGTAAACCCATCGCTTCTTTTCTGCGATGGGTTTGTAGATTTTTATCACTTATCTTAATGAAATAATAACTTTTCTATATGGCTCCTCGCCTGTACTTATAGTCTTTACTTTGGGATGATTTTGAAGTGCATTATGTATTGCTTTTCTTTCGAATGCATTCATTGGTTCTAGTGTTATGCTCTTCTTCTTTGATACTACTAAAGTTGCTCTCTTAAGTGCTAGTTCTTCTAACGCCTTAATTCTCTTTCTTCTATATCCTTCAATATCAATTATTACTCTAACAAAATTATCTTCATTTTTATTGCCAATTGTTGATGCTAATAGTTGTAATGCTTCTAGTGTTTCTCCTCTTCTGCCTATTATGATTCCCGTATTTTCGCCAGTTATATCAAATTTTAATGCATCTTCTTCAACGCTTGATTTTATACTTAATTCTAATTCCATTTTTTCGAAATATTCTCTTAAGAATTTATATACTTTTTCTTCTACTTTTTTTGCATCTTCTTTTGAAAATTCTCTTTCTTCTTTCTTTGTATATGTTGGAGTTTCAACCTCTGTAACGATTTCTGTTACCCTTACCTTTACTTGTCTTGGATCTAATATACTAAATATTCTTTTTTTTGGTTCCTCAATCATTTCAATTGACACTTGATTTTTAGTTAATCCAACCTTACTTAATGCTTCTTCTACAGCCTCATCATATGTCTTGCCTACTCCTTCAGCTACTTTAGCCATCTAAAAGACCTCCTTCTATATAATTCTAGGAATCCTTATTTTGTGTCCTAGTTTTTATCTTATTTATCTTTTTTATTATCTTCAATAGTTGATTTCTCTTCAATCATTTTATACTTTACTTTTAGTTTGTTTTTTTCTGTGAAAGACTCTATTGCTAACATTTGAATTATTCCAAGCAAATTACTTGCGGTCCAGTAAAGGCCTACACCTTGAGGTACTGAATATGCTACAAATCCAAGCATTATGGGCATTGTAATATTCATAACTCTCATGTCTGGTAATGGAACTTCTGTTTCTTCCATTGTTTGTTTTTGTGTTTTTCCCGTCTTTATTTCTGTAAGCTTTGTTGTAATCTTTGTAGACAAGAAAGTAAATAACATTGAAAGTATTGGTATTATAAGTAAAATCTTGTTTTCTTTATCTTCACTTGCTATGTCGCTTAAGTTTATTCCTAAGAAATTCATGTCCATTAGTTTTTTATCTTCTATAATATCTATTTCATAATATCTTTCATGAACATATAGCTTTTCTTGTGCTGCTTGCATTGCTATATTATACTCTTCTAATGTTGGATAATCTCCACTATTTGCAACGAGTTGCTCAATTGCTATGGCTTTTCTTGAATCGTTTATCTCATCTTTATATTTTAATATTTCTGCTTCATCAACTTTCATTATATACTTAAGAGGACTTACCATCATATAAAACATTCCAAACAATATTGGAATTTGAATAAGATTTATCAAACACCCTGAACAACCCATGCTAGACATCATTGTCATATTGTTTTCTTTCAATGCTTTTTGATATTCTTCGTTGAATTTTTGTTGATCTTTGCCATATTTATTTTGTAACTCTTTTATTATAGGTTGCATCTTTTGTGCTGCAGCCATTGATTTTTGTTGTTTTATAGTTAATGGTAATAATAAAACCTTTACAAGTACTGTAAATATAAGTATTGCAACACCATAGTTTTGAACTATCATATAAATATAATTCATAAGATATCCAAATATAGATGAAAACATTTCAAACATATATATCCTCCTATTGTCTTTGTTAGTTAATTTCACAACTCATTAAAGATGCCTTCTCCAAGCAACTTACAAGATTTTTTTCAATTTCATTAAAATTAATCTTTTCAACATCTATGTCTTTTTTACAAACAACTATTATATTATACCCCTGATTAATTTCTTTTTCATGTATTCTATAAGATTCTTTAATAAGTCTCTTTATTCTATTACGTTTAACACTTTTAGCAATTTTTCTTCCCACAGCCACGCCAACTCTGTTTGAATCTTTACTATTTTTTTCAATATAAATACTTAAAACTCCGTCTCCGTACCATTTTCCAGACTTAAATAGTCTTTGAAATTCACTGCTTTTTTTAAGTGATAACATATACTCTCCTTATTTATAAAAGTTTATACATATGTAAAAAGGCCCTATTGGGCCCTTATCACACTGTTTTTACTACTTAAATTATGCAGAAAGCTTGCTTCTACCTTTTTGCATTCTTCTTTTTAATACTTTTCTTCCACCCGCTGTAGCCATTCTAGCTCTAAAGCCATGCTCTCTTTTTTCTTGTTTATTTTTAGGTTGAAATGTTCTTTTCATATATCTTGCACCTCCCGATAATTTATATCTATTTCATATTATTAAAAATAATAGTCTAAAAACAACAGCATGCATATTCTACACTATATATAAGACTTTTGTCAACTAAAATTTAGAAATTGACTCCATATAAAATATATACCAGATCTACTTAATTATTCAATAAATATTAATAGTTGCTTGAACTTTTTTAATTATAAAAAAAATTTACTAAAAAAGATATGTTGAAAACAAAGCCAAAATTTATAAAAACATATTATGAAACTTATGTAAAGTTTACAATATGTCCTACAAAGTTTACGGAAGCTGATATTTCAATTTTTTAGGTTATTTGCTTGCAAAAAGCGGGATTAAAAGATATAATGTTGATAACTTCTACAAATATTGATACATCTGAGTTTACGGCACTTAATTTGTTGTAATTTATTATGTGTAATAAACATAATGTTTTTATAAGCCAACAAATATATGTTCGTATAAAAAAGGTGTAGAAAATAGGATTTTGTTGTTAAAAGCCTTTAAATCAAGCTTTTTAATTATTCACAATTTGAACATTCAATTTTGTTGGGGAAATAGCCATTTTTGCAAGTTGTTTAGTTTTTATTCACAATTTTATTAACATTTGTGAGTAAAATGTTAATAACTTTGTCAATCTTGTTAGGAGGAAATCATGCAAGACTATGAAGAAATTTTAGCTACGGCAAAGAAGCTTATACAAGACGAAGTATCTGAAATGAGATATAACCTTTGGATCAATCCCATTAGTATTGTTTCTATCGAAGGTAATACTTTGCGTCTAAAAGTTCAAACTGTTTATCAAAAAGGTAGGATACTAGGAGAGTTAAGAGAGATTATTATTGAAGCTTTTCGTATTGTTACAGGAACTGTTTTTAATTTAGACGTTGTTTGTACTTTTGATGAAGGAAATAACAGCGAAACTGAAAATTCAAAAATAGAGAAGTTGCAAAATCAAAATCATCAAAAACAGAATTCTGGTGTTTTAAATCCAAGATATACTTTTGATTCTTTCGTTATTGGAAAGAGTAATGAATTAGCACATGCAGCGGCACTTGCTACAGCAGAAAATCCAGGTAGAGCATATAATCCACTTTTTTTATATGGTGGAGTTGGACTAGGAAAAACACATCTAATGCAAGCTGTTGGTAATTATGTATTATCTCAAAATACAGATGCTAAAGTTTTATATATAACTGGAGAGAAATTTACAAATGAACTTGTAGCTTCAATTCAATCTAATAAAAATGAAGAGTTTAGAGCTAAATATAGAAGTATAGATTTATTATTAGTAGATGATATCCAATTTATTAGTGGAAAAGAGAGAAGTCAGGAAGAGTTTTTCCACACATTTAATGAATTACACGAAAACAATAGACAAATTGTAATATCTAGTGATAGACCTCCTAAAGATTTAAATCCACTTGAAGAAAGACTTAAATCAAGATTCGAATGGGGACTTATTGCAGATATAAGTAAACCAGATTATGAAACAAGATATGCAATATTAAGAAAGAAAACTAAATTAGATAATATTCAAATAGATGAGGAAATATTAGCTGTAGTTGCTAATAAAGTTGAATCAAATATTCGTGAACTTGAGGGAACTTTAAATAAAATTGTTGCAATGGCTTCACTTACAAACACACCTATAACAATGAATCTTGCTGAAAGGGCATTGAATGATTTGAAACATTCAAAAGAAAAAGTTATTACGGTTGATTATATACAAGAAGTTGTTGCTAGATATTACAATCTAGATCAAAATGATTTTAAAATTCAACGTAGATCTGGAGATATAGCATTTCCGAGACAAATTGCAATGTATTTAGCCAAACAATTTACAGGTCTGCCTTTAGTTGAAATAGGGAAGTCGTTTGGTGGTAGAGATCACGCAACTGTAATATATGCAATTAATAAAGTTGAATCTCAAATTAAGACAAATCCAAATACAAGAATGATAGTAGATAATATAAAAAAAATGATAATTAGTTAATGTTTTAAAATTATACGGAAATAAGTTATTCACAATTTTATTTTGTTTGTTAATAACAATTTTTGTATCATTATCAGATGTTTGCAAGAAACCAAGTTTTTTACAAAACCGTTAAACGTTTTCACCCGCAAGAGACTAGAGAGATATTAACATATAAATGTTAAAACTATGTCGAAAAGTTGTTGAAAATTCATTATTAACTTTTTCTTGTTAGTTAATGTTATTTATTCTTGTTGAATTTTTACAAATTATTCACAAAGTGTTTCTCTTACGGGAGAAGGATTTTTATAAGTTATTAACTTTACTAACAGACATTACTATTACTACTACTATTTTTAATTTTATTATATTAATAAAAAACAAAAAAAATAAATCACAAATGTATATTAAAAAGATAAATAAAAATTTTATTATACATATAGAAAGAAAGTTGAGGTATTATTTATGAAATTTATATGTGAGAAAGAAAATTTGATACTAGGATTAAACTCTGTAGGCAGAACTTCCGTAGGAAGAACTACAACACCAATACTTGAAGGTATTCTTATAAATGCAAAGAAAAATAACCTCATATTAACAACAAATGATTTAGATCTGGGAATGGAATATACAATAAACAATTTTGAACTTATAGAAGAAGGAAAAGTTGTAGTAGATTGTAGAATGTTCACAGAAATAGTTAGAAAATTACCTAATAGTCAAATTACTTTTTTTATAAATGATAAAAATTTATTAGTTATTGAATGTGAAGGATCGGTTTATAAACTTTCAACTATG
Organism: uncultured Eubacteriales bacterium; assembly: GCA_964572605.1. GTDB lineage: Bacteria > Bacillota > Clostridia > TANB77 > UBA1234 > UBA1234. The sequence continues at coordinate 82,206 of CAZNFG010000001.1, read as the reverse complement.
AATGCAGAAGAGTTTCCAACATTACCTAGTATAAATGTGGAAAAGAAAATATCAATTTCGCAAGGATTATTAAAAGAGATGATAAAGAAAACAATATTTGCAGTTAGTTTAGAAGAAAATAGACCTATATTTACAGGATGTTTAATAGAAGTTAATAATAGTGAATTAAATGTTGTTGCTGTTGATGGTTTTAGATTAGCTCTTAGAAAAGCTCCTATAAACACAAAAGAAGAAAGTTTTAGTGCAATAGTTCCTGGCAAATATTTAAATGAAATAGTTAAAAACCTACAAGATATAAATGATGTTATTCAAATAAGTATTTCTAAAAACCAAGCATTATTTGAAATAGATAATTGCAAAATTGTTTCTAGATTGTTAGAAGGAGATTTTTTAAATTACAATAATGTAATACCTAAAGAAAGAAAGACAAGAATAAAAGTTAGTAAAACTGCTTTTCAAAATGCAATAGAAAGAGCTTCAATATTTTCAATATCTGCTTCTGAAAAAGAAAAGAAATATCCAATAAAAATATATGTAAGCCTTGGAAGTATAATAATTTCTTGTACTTCTCAAGTTGGAGATGCTAAAGAAGAAGTATTAGTAGAAACCGTTGGAGAAGAATTGGAGATTGGATTCAATCCAAAATATATGGTAGATGCTCTTAAAGCAATTGAGGATGAAGAAATATGTCTAGACTTTGGAAGTAGTATATCTCCTTGTATTATAAGACCTGTTGTAGATAATAAATATACATATATGGTACTACCAGTAAGATTAAAGGAATAAAAAACACATGGTTATTAAAAAAATATATTTAGAGAATTTTAGAAACTATGAAGCACAAGAGATAAACATAGAAGAAAATATAAATGTTTTTTATGGAAATAATGCCCAAGGAAAAACAAATATTCTAGAAGCTTTATATTTTTGTGCGTTCGGAAAATCTTTTAGAACATCAAAGAGTATAGAGCTTATTAAATTTGAAAAAGAAAATGCAAAAATAGAATTAGAATTCGAAAAAGAAAAAAGAAAAAAGAAAATTAGAATTATTCTAAGTAAGAATGAGAAAAAAAAGATAGATATTAATGACATTAAAATTAATAAAAGTAGTGAACTTCTTGGAAATATAAATTTAGTTATATTTTCACCAGATGATATTACTGTATTAAAAGAATCTCCTTCATCAAGAAGAAGATTTTTAGATATTTTAATTAGTCAATTAAGACCAAGTTATGCATATTCACTAGTAGAGTACAACAGAATTTTAGATCAAAGAAATGCAATGCTTAAAAGTAGACAAATTGATACAATTGAAGTTTGGGATGAACAACTTGCAAATTTTGCAGAAAAAATATTCAAATACAGAAAAGAATATATCGAAAAAATACAAAACCATATTTTTAAAATATCTCCGATGATAACTAACAATAAAGAAATACTTAGTATTTCATACAAAACTAAATTTACAAATAAAGAAAATTTTCTAAAACTACTTAAACAAACGATAAAAATAGATATTGCAAAAGGATATACTGGAAACGGAATACATAGAGATGATATTGAATTTTTTATAAACAACAAAGAATTAAATCTTTATGGCTCTCAGGGACAATACAGAACGTCTATTTTATCACTTAAGTTTGCTGAAATGGAAATTATAAAAGAAGAAGTAAATGAGAATCCAGTACTTTTATTAGATGACATTACATCTGAATTGGACCTAGAAAGAATAAGCCTTATTTTTAATAAAATTAAAGACTATCAAGTATTAATAACTTGTACGGATACAAATATTTTAAGGAACTTTGATGGTTTGACAAAAAATATAAAATTGTATAAAATAGCAAATGGAGTTGTAGAAACCTAAAGAAAGGAAAAGTTTTATGTATGTTCACATTGGTAATAATATTATTTTAAATAAAAATGATATAGTTGCAATTTTTGATATTAATGTTCTAAAAGAAAGTAGAAACAATTTAAGAATAAATAATATTATTAAAGCAAGAAAATTACAAAACGACAGTTCTGTGATCATAAAGAAAAACGGAGAAGAGATAATTACAAATATTTCTGTTTCTACATTAAAGAAAAGATTAGATAAAGCAAATATTTTTTAAATGGGGCAAAAATTGGCGAAAGGAAAATTTAAAATGAGTAAAGATGAAAAAGTAACGAAAGAATATAACGAGGACAGTATTCAAGTTTTAGAAGGATTAGAGGCTGTTAGAAAAAGACCTGGTATGTATATTGGTACTGTTGCAGTAAGAGGTCTTCATCATTTAATTTATGAAATAGTAGACAACTCTGTAGACGAAGCTTTAGCAGGCTATTGTACAGAAATAAATATTACATTAAACAAAGATAATTCTGTAACTGTTGTAGATAATGGTAGAGGAGTACCTATAGGAATACATCACAAAACGGGTATTCCTACTATTGAGGTTGTTTATACAATTCTTCATGCCGGTGGTAAATTTGGAGGTGGAGGATATAAAGTTTCTGGAGGACTTCATGGTGTTGGTGCATCTGTTGTTAACGCACTATCTACATGGATGGAAGTCGAAGTGTCTAATGGAGAAGGTATTTATAAAATAAGATTCGAAAAAGGAAAAACAGCAAAAAAATTAGAAAGAATTGGAGATACTAAAAATAAAGGTACAAAAGTTACTTTCTTCCCGGATGATACAATTTTTGAAACTTTGGATTATGAACTAGATACGCTTATTCAAAGAATAAGAGAGATGGCATTTTTAAACAAAGGACTTAAACTTACAATCGAAGATTTAAGAGTAGAAAATCCAGTAAAGCAAGAATTTCATTATGAGGGTGGTCTTACATCTTTTGTGGAATTTCTTGATAAAAACAAAGAAACAATAACCAAAAACCCTATATATATTGAAGGCGGAGACGAAGTCCCGGTTGAAATAGCAATACAATATACAACAGCATATTCAGAAAACGTATACAGTTTTGTAAATAATATTAACACACATGAAGGAGGAACTCATTTAGAAGGATTCAAAAGATCTCTTACAAAATGCTTTAACGACTATGCTAGAAAATATAATATATTAAAAGACAAAGATATAAATTTACAAGGAGAAGATATTCGTGAAGGAATAACAGCTATTATAAGTGTTAAAGTAACAGATCCTCAATTTGAAGGACAAACAAAAACAAAACTTGGAAACAGTAATGTTGCAGGTATTGTTTCAACAATTATGAACGAAAAGCTTTCAGCTTATTTAGAAGAAAATCCAAGTATTGCAAAATTAGTTCTAGAGAAATGTGTAAGCGCATCAAGAGCAAGAGAAGCTGCAAGAAAAGCAAGAGATCTAGCAAGAAGAAAGACTGCATTAGAAAGCAATTCTCTTCCTGGTAAACTTGCAGATTGTTCTTCAAAAAATCCCGATGAATGCGAGTTATATCTTGTCGAGGGAGATTCAGCAGGAGGTAGTGCAAAACAAGGAAGAGACAGAAAGTTTCAAGCTATTCTTGCAATGTGGGGAAAGATGTTAAACGTTGAAAAAACAAGAATAGATAAAATATATAATAATGAAAAGTTATTGCCTGTCATTACTGCAATCGGAGCAGGTGTTGGTAGTGATTTTGATGTATCAAAGGTTAGATATGGAAAAATAATAATGATGGCCGATGCTGACGTTGATGGTGCTCACATTAGAACCTTATTACTTACATTCTTCTTTAGATATATGAGACCACTTCTTGAAGGTGGACATATTTATTCAGCACAACCACCACTATATAAGCTTAGTAAAAAAGGCTTGAAAGAAGACATATATTGTTATAGCGATGAAGAACTTACAAAAAATTTAAACGAAATTGGAAAAGATAATACAACAATCCAACGTTATAAAGGTTTAGGAGAAATGAATCCAGAGCAATTATGGGAAACAACGATGAACCCTGAAACAAGAATTTTAGTTAAAATTGAGCTTGCAGACGCTGCAAAAGCAGATCAGATATTTACAATACTTATGGGGGACGAGGTTGGTCCAAGACGTGAGTTTATAGAAAACAATGCACATTTAGTTCAAAACCTTGATATTTAGGAGGAAGAAGTACATGGAGATACCAAAGAATATTTATAGAGGGTACGACATAAGAGGGATATATCCAACAGAAATTAATTACGAGTATGCAAAAGAAATTGCAAAAGGATTTGCAACGCTTATGAAAAAAGAAGGACAAACAAAAATTATTGTAGGACACGACAACAGAAAAACCTACAAAGAGATACAAAGAGGTGTTTTTGAAGGAATAACATCAACAGGGTTAGATATTATAGATATAGGTTTTTGTGTTACACCAATGACATATTTTGCAAGAGAATTTTTAAAAAACAAACCTTCAATAATGATAACTGCCAGTCATAATCCAAAAGAATATAATGGATTAAAGATATGCGGAATGGGCGAGGATACTATATATGGAGAAGATATTCAAAGTTTAAGAAGATTTGTTGAAAAAGGTGAATTTGCAACTACAGAAACCCCTGGAAAAGTAGAAGAAAAATCTATTAAAGAAGATTATATTAATTATATTTTAGATAAAGTAAAACTAGGAGATAAAAAATTAAAAATTGCAATAGATTGTGGAAATGGAGTTGCTTCACTTTTTGCAAAAGAACTTTTCATAAGACTTGGATGTGAAGTTTTAGATGTTTGCTGTGAATCTGATGGAGACTTTCCAATACATCATCCAGATCCATCACAAGAAAGCAATATGTTAGAGTTTAAACAATTTGTTAAGAATAATAATTGTGATATAGGTCTTGGTTTTGACGGAGATGCAGATAGAGTAATTTGTTTTGACGAAAACGGTAGAATAATTTTTGGCGATGAATACATGGCCATAATGTGGAGAGACTTAATAAAAAAATATCCAGGTGCAAAAGCAATAATGGATGTTAAGAGCAGTCAAGCTTTATATGAAGAAGTTGAAAAATTGGGCGGCAAACCTGAATTTTGTAAAGTAGGAAGTTCTTTAATAAAAGCACAAATTAGAAAAGAAAATTTAGTTTTTGCTGGAGAATATGTTGGACACATATATTTTAATGATGACCATTATGGATATGATGATGCAATGTATGCTGGAGCAAGAATGCTAAAAATATTATCTAATACAGATAAAAAGATGTCAGAACTTTCAGAAGGCATTACAAAATATGAAGGTACACCAGAAATCATGATTAAAGTTACTGATGAAACTAAAATAAAAATAGTTGAAAAAGTTAAAAATAAATTTATTGCTGACAAATATAATGTAATAGATATTGACGGAGCAAGGGTTTTATTTGAAGGAGGCTGGGGACTTGTTAGAGCTTCAAATACAGGACCAAATTTAACAATTAAAGCAGAAGCAAAGACAAAGAAACAAGCTGATGAAATAATTAAAACGCTTGAAGAATATATTGAAGCAGAGAAATAAATAATTAAAGGACAGAAATATTAGTTTTAAAACAATACGTCTGTCCTTATTTTTTTAAAAAGGATAAAAAATATGTTAGAGAAAATCAAAAACATAAAACCATATATAAATATATTTACCGTGATCACAATAGTATTAGTAATACAATTCACCTTTTTTGGTTTTGAGTATTTTAAGATAACAGATGACAACAACCAATTGGGAATATATTATTTAAGAAATGATGATACATATAATAATGTAATACAGCATTATAAATTATATGAAGAAGGAAGACCACTGATTTTCTTTTTAGAGGCATATGTATTTTCTTCCTTTTGGAATAATTTATATATATTAGCAATAATAATTATACTAATGCATTCGGCAAATATATACTTAGTATATAAAATAGCAGAAAAAATAGGAGTTAAATTAAAATACATATCACTAATTATTATGGCATTTATGCCAATTATATTTGAAGGACTATATTGGATTTCTGCTTCAGATCGAACGGTAATAAGCTTGTTTTTATCACTTCTATCAATCTACATATTCTTATTATTTGATGAAGAAAAAAATCCGATGATGGCGGTTTTGAAAATAATATCTGCTTCAATATTAAATTTTTTATGCGTTCGGATTTTATGAACAAACAATAGCATTGAACTTAATGCTTGCGTTTTTTGTATTTGTAGTTATAAAAAAAAGAGGACATATAGTTGTGCCAACGATTTCCACATTAGGAATAGGAATATTTTATCTATCAAATATTACAAGTGGAACAATGAGAAGTAGAGGGTTAATAAGCCTAGAAAGAATTTCATATAACTTGGAAGGAATTTTCAGGAGAATACCAGAGTTTTTTGAAGATTTAATAGTTTATACAAAAGAATCAATTAATAATATTTCAGAAAACTTTGGCTTTAATTTAGCTACGCTGTTAATAATTTTGGGAGTCCTAGCTCTTCGCTATTATATATATAAAAAAGACTTATTAGATAAAAAAGAAAAGACATTTAATATTAAAAAACTATCTTTTGGTTTAATATTTACAATTGCTCCTTTATTACCATTTTTAATTTTAGCCAATATGTATATAGAAAAAAGGAATATGTATATGGTGAATTTTGGGGTTGCAATATTAGTAGAAATGATTATAGATTTTGTTCTTAAGCTAGTAAAACCCGAAAAGATTAGAGAAGTAATAACAGATGCCCTAGTAACAGTTATATTAATTGTATTTGTAATTATAAATATTAATTGTTTGAATGAATATAAAAGAGTATACGAATTTGATAATAAAATTGGAACACAAATATTAGAAAATTTACCAGAAGAATCATTTTCACTAGAAAAAAGTATTTCAATAAATTATAATGAAGATGATATGAAAAAACAAAAAGACACCGTTCAAGATGTTTATGCAATAATAGAACTAGATTGGGCAGTTCAAGGGAAATTACAAGTACTTAGAAATAAGGTTGGTACAGGAAAGGTGTTTATAAATAGTAAGACAGATGAAGCAGACTATGTATTATATTTTGACAAAAACATGAATATTATGAAATAATAGTGCTAAAGAAAAAGATGTTCAAAAACTACTCTGTGCATTGCACAAAGGGGGTATGATATGAATATAGAAGAGCAAATAGAAGATTGCGAAGTAATGCTAAAAAAAGGCCAAATTGACAAAGTTATGTATTATAAGAAAGTAGAAAGACTTATAAAATTGGCTGAAATGGAATACAAAATGGGAGAAACAGCGACAATTCAGTCGACGTTTCTTTTACTGGCGTCAATTTTCTTAGTAATATATTTAGTTTGTAACTTTATAGTAGTAAGAAACAAAGAAAAAACAGAAGTGTCACGCAATTTACAAAGACCAACACAAATAACAACAAGCGGAGAAACGGTTTTAATAGTGGGTGATAAAGAAGTAGATGTTGATTATATTGCAGATTATATAATTGAGGGCAGAGTGGTTGAGACAGAAGATTATGTGGGATATAACATTCAAAATCAGATTTCACCAACAGATATTGGGATGAGTTGGGGCATTATAGCAAGAGATGAAAATAATAAAAAAATAAAATGGTCTGCCACAAATTCAAGATGGCTTAATTGGAGAGTTGATGATGAGAAATGGCTTGATGAAATCGGGGGAAAAGATATTATAAATCAAAATTCATCAAATACCCATTTGATACCAGCAGACGAAGAAATAGAAAAACAAATAAAGTTAATAGAAATAAACGATTACGTTAAATTAGAAGGGTATTTAGTAAATGTAAATTATGGAAATGAAACGTATAGCTATTCACTAAACAGTAGTACATCAAGAACTGATACTGGATATAGATCTTGCGAAGTGATGTATGTAAAAAGCTTAACGTGGATAAAATAGAAACATAAAAACGCTAATCAATATAATTTGATTAGCGTTTTTAATTTCTTTTTAAGTGTTTTTAAGTTTTCTAAAACACTTTATTGGTCGGGGTGAGAGGACTCGAACCTCCGGCCCCATGGTCCCAAACCACGTACTCTACCAGCTGAGCCACACCCCGTTACACCTTATGAAGTATAACACGGGCTAAATAAAAATGCAATAGCAAAATCTAAAATATTATGATATAATTACGGTGTTTAGAACCAAAAAATAGGTAAAAACTTATATGAAAAGGATGATAAAAATGAGGAACAAAAATGGTGTTTCAATGGTCACATTAATTATAACTGTCATTGTAATTATTATATTAGTAACAATGGCTATGAATAGTTCAACAGTAATGATAGATAAATCAACAGAGGCAAAAGATGATGCTCAAACATCTACAGATGATGATGAAATCAGGGCTCTTTTAACATTTGTTTCAACAGGAGCAGAAGAAAAAGTAGGTCTTGAGCTTTCAAATCGGAAGTTTAGTTGTTATTGGCGAAAGCGGAGACGAATATGGTACAGGCTTCTATCTAATACCGGGTGGAGAAGAGGAAGTAATTAATCAAATAAAAGAAAAAAGCGGATCTGCAATTACAAGAAAATACAAAGATATTTCTGCGCCATATGTTGTAGATTACAATGCAAATAGTTTTATTAGAATTGAAGAGTTATTATTCAAATAATTGGAGGGAAAAAATGAAACAAATTTTAAGCAGCATTAGGAAGGCTATAGAAGATTACAATATGATTGAAGAAGGAGACAAAATAGCCGTTGGACTTTCTGGAGGAAAAGATAGCGTTACACTACTTTTGGCGCTTAAAAACCTACAACTGTTTTATCCTAAGCATTTTGAATTAATGGCGTTAACCATAGATCCTGGATCAAATGTTTTTGACACAACTGAATTAGAAAAGCTTTGTAAAGATAAGCGGTATAGAATATGTAATAGAAAAAACAAATATAAAAGAAGTTGTTTTCGATATACGAAAAGAAAAAAATCCATGTTCTCTTTGTGCTAATCTAAGACGTGGGGCATTAAATGGTGTGGCAGAAGCCCATGGATGTAACAAAGTTGCTTTAGGACATCATATGGATGACGTAATAGAAACATTTTTTTTAAGTCTTTTTTATGAGGGAAAGGTTCATACATTTGCCCCAACTACATATTTATCAAGAAAAAATATTGTAACAATAAGACCAATGATATATATAACAGAAAAAGAGATAAAAGGATTTGTTAAAAGAAATAATATTCCCGTTATGAAAAAAACTTGCGAAGCAGACGGAAAAACCAAAAGAGAATTTATAAAAAATCTAATAAGAGATTTAATGGTTACAATTCCAAGAATTAAAGCTTGTGTTTTTGGAGCCATACAAAGATCAGATATTAAAGGTTGGAAAATTAGCAAGGAAGAAGAGGAGATAGAGTAAAAAAAGAAAGGGTGGTTTGCATGAAAAAAGCAGCAGTAACAATTGCACTCTTATTCGTATTAATATTTTTAAATTATAATTTTTTATACGCAGCAACAACAATCTACGAAAGAAAAAAAGAAGAAAAAATATCTTCAGGAGTAACTCTATATAATTATGAAGTGTTTAACGAAAAAGGATGGAATAATATAAATATTTTAGAAGTTAGCATTAAAGATAATAATACAAAGTTAGGACTTCTTACACCAGATACAGGACTTAATAAATTTCAAACAGTGCTACAAATGGCAAATAAAAATAATATTATAGCGGCAATAAATGGAGATTTTTTTGCAGGAAATTCTAAAAACGGAAATACAATTGGATTTTCTGTATCAGAAGGTGAGCTTTTTACTTCTACATATTACGAGAATAAAACAAAAAATACATTCGCAAGTTTTGTTTTAGATGAAGATGAAAATGTATGGATAGACTATTTTACAAACGAGATAGAATTTAAAAAGACACGCGGTAATGAATCAATTGATATAAGTGAAATAAATAAAATTCCACTTAATTTTGACAAACCTCTTGTATATACAAAAAAATGGGGAGAAAAACTAGAACCAATAGTTTCTGAATTACCCCTTACAATAATAGTTGTAGAAGAAGATAAAATAGAAGAAGTTACAAGCGAAAGTAAAGAAATAGAAATACCTGAAGACGGATTTGTTGTTGTGGGATATGGAGTATCAGCAGAATATTTAAAAAATAACTTTGAAAAAAGAGATAGAGTAAAACTAGAAATAGAGATGGATTTAGATATAGATGAAATAAAGATGGCTGTATCTGGAGGAGCTTTGTTAGTCGAAAAAGGAGAAATACCAAGTACTTTTTCAGCAAATGTTAGTGGAGTAAATCCAAGAACTGCAATAGGTATTTCAAAAGATGAAAAAACAGTTTATCTAATAACTGTAGATGGAAGACAAGCCCAAAGTATGGGAATGACACAAACAGAACTCGCGGAATTTTTACAAAGCAAAAACATATACAATGCAATGAATCTAGATGGTGGTGGATCTACTACGATGGTTGCAAGAAAGTTGGGAAAAGAACTTATTTCTCCAATCAATCTACCAAGTGGTGGAACCTTAAGATTAGTAACAAACGCGATTGGAGTATATAACACAACAAACACAAGTTCATTAAACGGCATAAAACTTGAAACAGAAGAAAATGTTTTTGTAGGATTAAAAAAGAAAATAACTGTTTTAGGATATGATAAATATTTTAATCCAGTTTCAATAGACTTAAACGACATTAAATGGTCATATGAGGGAGTGCCGATTGAAGTAAATAAGGATGTTATAACAGCGGGAAGTGAAGCTGGAACAGCAAATATAACAGCAAGCATTGGAAAAGTAAAAGGAACGATTTCAATAGATGTTTTAAGTATGCCAAATGAAATAGTCGTAACACCTAAAAGGACTCTAATTAGTAGTGGAGACACAGTAAAATTTTCATTGATTGCAAAAAACAAAAATGGATATTATGCAACATTAAATGACAACGAAGTAGAATGGAAAATAGTAAGTGGGGATGGAAAGATAGAAAACATGACATATTATCCAAGAACAGAAGGAACAACAATATTATCTGTTTCTGCAGGAAAAGCAATATCATATGTACTTGTTGAAGTTGGTGAAGACACAAACACAAGAATCCCGGAAGACATCAGAGGCGAAGATGAAAAACAAAAACCAAATACTTCTTCTGGAGACACTTTTAAAATAATGGTAAACGATGAGAAAAAAGAAGAGAAGACTTTGCTTGACAGATTAACAAATAAAAAAGTCGACTTGTTAACAAGTGGAGATACAGACGTAATGATATTTACTTCACAAAATAGTGGATATAAGGTTGAAGAAAAAGACGAAGCAACATTTATTAATTTAGATGTTTCAAGTGGAGGCCTTAGGCTTACAGATGCTAGTGCATGGACAAAGTTTCAAAAAGACATATCAAAAGCAAAAACGAAAAATGTAATTGTTTTGATGAAAGGAAATCTCGATTCATTCACAGATGCGCAAGAAAGAAAACTATTTATCGATGTTATGTATGAAACAAGAAGAGATTCAAATAAAAACGTATGGATAATTTGCAATGGAGATTATACAGGATATTCAATGGAAAGAGGAGTTAAATATTTATTTGTTAATAACAGCTACATAGATAAAAATAATATTACGGAAGTTATTGAAAATACAAAATATATAGTTATAACGATAGAAAATAACGAAATGACATATGAAATAAAAAGAGTGCATGATTAATGCACTCTTTTCTTTTTATTAAAATATTTAGATATTGTTTGTAAAGCATCTTTTTCTATAACAAGTTCGCCATATTCTGCAAGTTTAGCTGATGTAACGCTAGCGTTTTTAAGAACCGTTGCATATTCAACTATTGACGTATAAGGCATTGTAGATGATTTCAAGTAGTATGTGTCATTTATTTTATAAAGTGAGTTTTCACCAACACTTTTTATATCAATTACTTTACAGAAAGAACACAAGTCATCAAAAGAAGAAAATTCATAAATAGAATCTGTCATAACAATAGGAGTTTTTTTCCTCTTTAGCTTTACTTTTTCTTTTTTTACCTGTTGTTTTGATGCACTAAATTTAATTACAGGTTTTTCTTTTGTCTTTGTCACAATAAGCGTAAATGTTCCCCCACCAGAAGTGGTTGCTTCAACATATATCATCGAATCATCAACATTAAATCCGTATTCTTCCTCAGCTGTACTCATAACATCCCAAAAAAGGTCTTGCGACTCGGGTGAGTTATACATAAAAGAAGATAGATCTATATTTCTAGATACTAAATCGTCTAATGTAATTGTTATCTTAATTTTATCTTCTGCCAATCTTTCAATTCTCAAGCAAATCCCTCCTTATGTTTAAGAATATTATCATTTTATTATAATATTTTAAAAAGTAAAGAAGAAAATATAAAAATTTAGTAAAACTTTGACATTTGACAACTGGGGACGTTCCTTTTTGTCATAAAAATGTGACAAAAAGGAACGTCCCCAATTGTCAAATGTCTCCTAAATGTCAAAACACGTTTTATTTGACATATTTTAATTAGGAATATATACTATTTGTAGACGAAAAAAGAAGGAGGATAAACATGAGTAGTTTAATAGAAATAAGATGGCATGGTCGCGGTGGACAAGGTGCGAAAACAGCTTCGCTTTTACTTGCAGATGCTGCATTTAACACAGGAAAATATATTCAAGGTTTTCCTGAATATGGTCCTGAAAGAATGGGAGCTCCAATAACAGCATATAACAGAATAAGTGATGAGACTATTACCATTCATAGCAATATATATGAACCAGATTTTGTAGTAGTAATAGACGACTCTCTAATCGAGTGTGTTGATGTTACTGCAGGATTAAAAGAAGAAGGTGCAATTGTTATTAATACCACAAAATCACCAGAAGAAATAAGAGAACATTTGAAAGGCTATAATGGAAAGGTTTGTACAATAGACGCAAAAACAATTTCAGTTGAAACCTTGGGAAAATATTTTCCAAACACACCTATGCTCGCAGCTATAATAAAGGTTAGTGGAATAATGAAAGAAGAAGACTTTTTAAATGATATGGTTGAATCTTTCAAACATAAATTTGCAAAAAAACCAGAAGTTATTGACGGAAATATGGCAGCATTAAGACGTTCTCTAAATGAAATTAAAGGTCTGTAAGATAGGAGGAATAAAAATGTCAGAAAAAAAATATAATATAAATTCAGAATCAACTTGGCAAGAAATCACTCCAGGAGGAACAATATATACTGCAGCAAACTCTGAAGAAGTTCATACTGGAGATTGGAGATCAAGAAAACCAATATGGCTAGAAGAAAAATGCAAACAATGTGGACTTTGTCTACCTGTTTGTCCAGACAATGCCATAGAAATCAAAGAAGGCGGAGCAAGAGGAAACTATAAATATGATTATTGCAAAGGATGCGGAGTGTGTGCAAAAGCTTGCCCATTTGCAGCAATAGAAATGGAAGAATAGATATTTAGAAGAAATTATGAAGGGAGAAATAGTAATGAGTATTAGAGATAGATTAAGTGGCAACGAGGCTGTTGCAAATGCTATGCGTCAAATTAATCCAGATGTTGTTGCGGCATTTCCAATAACCCCATCAACAGAAATTCCACAATATTTTTCAACTTTTGTAAACAATGGAACAGTTACAACAGAGTTTGTTCCAGTTGAAAGTGAACATAGTGCAATGAGCGCTTGTATTGGTGCATCTGCTGCAGGAGGAAGAGTTATGACAGCAACATCAGCAAATGGATTATCACTTATGTGGGAAATGTTATATATAGCATCAAGCTTAAGACTTCCAATAGTAATGTCTTGTGTTAACAGAGCGGTATCTGGTCCATTAAATATTCATAATGACCATTCTGACTCAATGGGAGCAAGAGATTCTGGTTGGATTCAATTATATTCAGAAACAAATCAAGAGGCATATGATAATGCAATAATGGCAATTAAAATTGCTGAAAAAGTTATGCTTCCTGTAATGGTTTGTTTTGATGGATTTATTACATCACATTCAATTGAAAATATTGAACTTGAGGAAGATACTAAAGTAAAAACATTTGTTGGAGAATATAAACCAGAACATTATTTGTTAAATCGCAAAGAACAAATAGCGGTTGGGCCTTTAGACTTACAATCATATTTGTTTGAGCATAAATTCCAACAAGCTGAAGCAATGAGAGGGTCAAAAGATGTTATATTAGAAGTTTCAAAAGAATTTGAAAAAATGACAGGAAGAAAATATAGCTTATTTGAAGAATACATGATGGATGATGCAGAGCTTGCAATTGTACTTTTGAACTCTACGGCGGGTACAGCAAAACATGTTGTAAATGATTTAAGAAGCAAAGGAATGAAAGTTGGTCTTATTAAGCCAAGAGTATTCAGACCTTTTCCTTATGATGAAATAACAAAAGTATTAAAAAATGTAAAAGCCGTTGCAATGCTTGATAAATGCGATAGTACAAACGGAGCTGGAGGACCATTATATACAGAAGTCACATCAGCACTATATGGAGCAGGTATTACAAATGTTAAAGCTGTAAACTATGTTTATGGTATTGGTGGAAGAGATGTAAAATCTAATGATATAGAAAAAGTATATAACGATTTAAAATACATTACAGAAACAGGAGATATGGGAAATATATATAGATACCTAGGTCTAAAAGGATAGGAGGAAAATATAAATGAAAAAACTATTATTAACGTTGTTTTTATCAAGCTTAATTCTAACAGGGTGCGGTACTGATGTTGTTACTCCAAATGAAGAAGGTCCAACACCTGGTAATGATTTTGAAATCTTAAAGTATATGACAAAAGAAGAAAATTATATGG
>CAZNFG010000001.1:0-67358 GCA_964572605.1 uncultured Eubacteriales bacterium | reverse complement strand
AAAGATGAAGAAAATATGGACATTAAAAGCGCACTTGAAAACATGACATTAGAAAGAGTTGAACTAAGTATTCCAAAATTCAAAACAGAGTACGAATTGGAATTTAACGATGTATTAAAAACAATGGGAATAGAAAAAGCATTTGATGATCGCGCTGCAAACTTTTTAGCTATGTTAAGTAATGCAGACATATATATTGAGACTGTTCTTCAAAAAACATTTATAGAAGTTGACGAGGCGGGAACAGAAGCTGCAGCAGCAACGGCAGTAGTAATGTATATATCAGCAATAGAACCCGAGCAAGAAAAACCAAAGGTATTTAAAGCAGATAAACCATTTATATATTTCATAATGGATGAAGCAACAGGCGAAATATTATTTATTGGTGAATATGCATACGCAAAATAGATTAATAAAAAGAAAGGAAGATAAGAAATGGCATATAATTTGAAAGAAGCAATGCAAAAGCCAAACAGACTAGCATCTGGTCACAGAATGTGTGCAGGATGTGGCGCACCACCAATAATTAACGCTATACTACGTGGTTTACGTGAAGAAGATAAAGCTGTAATCGGTGCTGCAACAGGATGCTTAGAAGTGTCGACTTTTATATATCCTTACACAGCGTGGAGAGATTCATTTATTCACACTGCGTTTGAATGTGTTGGTGCAACCGTATCAGGTGCAGAGGCAGCATATAATGCATTAAAAAGAACTGGCAAAATACCAAAAGATGAACACACAAAATTTATTGCATTTGGTGGAGATGGTGGAACGTATGACATAGGTCTTCAATCATTGTCAGGAGCAATGGAAAGAGGACATGATATGGTTTATGTGTGTTATGATAACGAAGCATACATGAATACTGGTATTCAACGTTCTTCTGCAACACCTAGATTTGCAGACACAACAACATCGCCGGCAGGAAGAAAAGTTCCTGGCAAACAACAAAGAAGAAAAGATTTAACAGAAATAATGGCGGGGCACCATTTACCATATATTGCACAAACAGCTGGAATTGGAAATTTTAGTGACATAACAACAAAGGCAGAAAAAGCAATATATACACAAGGGGCTTGTTTCTTAAATGTGTTAGCTCCATGCCCAAGAGGTTGGGGTTATGAAACGGACTATCTAGTAGATATAAATAAATTGGCCGTAGAAACATGCTATTGGCCATTATATGAAATAATAGACGGAAGATATGTTGTAAATTATAAACCAAAAAATAAATTACCGGTATCAGAATGGTTAAAACTTCAAAAGAGATTTAAACATATGTTTAATGAGGGAAATGAGTGGATGATAGAAGAACTTCAAAAAGAAGTTGATGAAAGATGGGAAAGACTATTACTATTAGAAAAAATGACAAATGAACAAAAATAATTAATTACAATATTTAAGCTCTATTTTTGCAAAGCAAAAGTAGAGCCTTTTTATATTATTTTATCCCACATATAAGGGAATATATAGATATCAAAAATGATTGTCTATAATGTAAGTTTTATGATAAAATATGAGAAGAAAACTAAAGAATCTTACAATAAAAAGTATGAAAGGGAAAACTAAGAGAATGAATACAGACGAAATATTAAAAGGATTAAACAAGAACCAATTAGAGGCGGTTACACATAATAAGGGTCCACTTTTGGTTATTGCTGGTGCTGGTAGTGGAAAGACCAGAGTTCTTACACATAGAATTGCATATTTAATAGCAGAATGTGATGTAAAACCATGGAATATAATTGCAATAACTTTTACTAATAAAGCTGCAAAAGAAATGAAAACAAGAATTGAAAATATTGTTGGAGAAGGGGCAAAGGATATCTGGATTGGTACATTCCATTCAATGTGTGTAAGAATATTAAGAAGAGAAATAACCAAGATAGGTTACGGTAGTGATTTTGCAATTTATGATACGGCAGATACAAAAGTTGTAATAAAAGAATGTATAAAAGACTTAGACTTAAATGATAAATTATATAGTGATAAATATTTATTAAACGAAATTGGTAGAGCAAAAAATGATATGATGGATGAAGAAAAATATTTAAATCTTTATGCAAGTGACTATAGACTTAGCAAAGTTTCAGAAGTTTATAAATTATATCAAAGTAAACTAAAGAAAAATAATGCACTAGATTTTGATGATATTATTAATTTAACCATAAAAATATTTACAGAAAGTAAAGAAACATTGGATTATTATTCAGAAAAATTTAAATATGTTTTGGTTGATGAGTATCAAGATACAAATAAAGCACAGGACTTACTTATAATGATGCTTTCAAGTAAATATAATAATCTATTTGTAGTGGGTGATGATCAACAAAGTATCTACAAATTTAGAGGAGCAGACATTCAAAATATTTTAAATTTCGAAAAAAATTTTGATAATACAAAAGTGGTTAAGTTAGAACAAAATTACAGATCTACAAAAAACATACTAAATGTTGCAAACTGTGTTATAAAAAACAATACAAGCAATGTTCCTAAAAAGTTATGGACAGAAAATGATGATGGCAAAAAACCTAAAATATTTTCTGCAGATAATGATTATGATGAAGCAAACTATGTAATATCTCAAATAAACTCATTGAAAAGAGAAGAATATTATAAACACTCAGACTTTGCAATTCTTTACAGAACGAATGCTCAATCCAGAGTGTTTGAAGATGTCCTTATGAGAGAAGGACTTCCATACAAAGTTATAGGTGGTCTTAAATTCTACGAAAGAAAAGAAATAAAAGATATAATTGCATATTTAAGATTAATACATAATCAAAATGATGATGTTAGTTTTAAAAGAATTATTAATGAACCAAAAAGAGGAATTGGAAAGACGAGTTTAGATGCAGTTGAAGAATATGCAAAATTTAATGGTATATCAATGTATGATGTTGCAAAAAATATAGACAAATACGTAGCAACGAGGGCAAATGCTAATTTTAAAGATTTTGTAAAAATCATAGAGAATCTTAAATCTCAAGAATACAAGATAGCAGATTTAACTGAAGAGGTTTTAAAACAAACTGGTTACATGGAAGCCCTAGAAAATGAAAAAACTGATGAGGCAGATAACAGAATAGAAAACATAGGACAATTTATAACTACAGCAATAGAGTTCGAAAATGAAGAGGCGGATAATACACTTACAAATTTTTTAGAAAATCTAGCATTGGTAACAGACCTAGATAGCGTGTCTAACGACCAAGATAGTATTTTATTAATGACGCTTCATACTGCAAAAGGATTAGAATTTCCCGTGGTATTCTTAGTTGGAATGGAAGAAGGCTTGTTCCCAAGTTATAAAAGCATTGGTGAAACAGATGAACTAGAAGAAGAAAGAAGACTTTGTTATGTTGGGATGACAAGAGCAAAAGAATATTTGTTTTTAACTTGTGCTAAATATAGAACAATTTTTGGAAACACAAGCTATAGCACAAATTCAAGATTTATTGATGAAATACCAAAAGAATTTTTAGATGGAGAAGTAAAGAAAAAAGAGAAAAAATCTTTTGAGGAGGATTACGATATTGATATTCCTGCATTTAAAGAACCTAAAATAGCATTTAATTACAGAACAGCAGAAAGCTTCTTAAAAAAAGTAATTGCAAATGATGCGGTTGATTTAACAAAGTTTAGAGTGGGGTTAGAAGTTATACATAAGAAATTTGGACCTGGAGTTATTGTTAATGTAGAACCAGAAGATGATGACTTGAAAGTAGAGATTAATTTTGAGAAAGCTGGCATTAAAAGACTAATGGCAAAGTTTGCGGGACTTGAAATAGTATAAAATACTAACAAAGAAAAGGGGGTATTACACTGATGAAAAGTAATAGAGGCGTTACAATGGTTGAAATGGTTGTCGTTATAATAATAATTCTTATGATTGCAATTTTTGCTGTGGCATCTGGAAGAGAAACATTAGATCAAACGGATGTTGCAGAAATACATGTGGAAATGAAATCTATGAAGAACGCAGTAAATGGTATCATGATGAAACAAAATATTAATGAAAAATTTGTAATAGAAAAAGGAAAACATTACGATGAAGCTTTTTATCCCGCAGCTAATGTTGAATATGGACAAAATGTTATAGGAAACGAATCGGCCTGGGTTATAATATATGGAATGGATAATGAGGAGGCATATTTACAAAGCACTGTAAAAAATGGACTTGGACTTGATTCAATCAATCACACATATATAGTCAATTTTCAAACAACAGAAGTGGAGTTATATAAGCCAATTAAGGTTGCTAATACTTATATAGTTAGAACCTTTGATGAAGTAAGAAGTCTTGTAGAGGACGGAAAAATCTAAAGGAGGTTATTTTATGAAAAAACAAAGTGGTGTAACAGCCCTTAGTTTAATGATAATAATTGTAATTATCATCTTGATTGCTTCATCATCATTATTGAGTTCACAAGACTTAATTGTAGAAGCAAAAATTGAAACGGTATATAACGAAATAGAAACAGTTAAAGAAGCGGCACGAAGATTAAAATCTTTAAACGAAATGGATCCTAAAAAATATGATCTAAGCCAAATGCTATTTACCGACAAAATAACAGACATTGGCGTATATAACGACAGGGTCGGACAAAAACTTGTAGAGGGACAAGAGTATTATTATTTAGATTTCAAAAAAGATGTAATCTCAGACACAATGAAGGCGAGTATTCTGGAGTCATTAGATATTAAATCTGTAACTAACAGCTATATTATTAATATGAAAGAAATAGATAATATAGAAGCCTTTTTAGTAGATGGAATAAAGATTAACGATAATACTTATTATACATATGAAGAAATTGCAAAGGAATATTCCGGAGCCATACAAAAATAGGGTTAAATAATCCAAGAGAACTAAAAAGAACCAAAAAAATAAAATAGGTCACTACATATCTGTTATGCGACAAATAGCTCCATATTTCGTGGTAATAAATACAAAAACACGAGAAAAGAGATAAAAAAGTGAGTAAAAAACAGAAAAAACTTCAAAAGATAGAAAATATATGAAATTCAGTGTATATAGAGATTAAATCGACTTGCTTATAAGCAGTAAGATATAGTAGAATATAGTTGTTATTGAAGTGAAGTAGATAAAAAAAGGAGTTGACTTTTCTTGCCAAGAATGTCGGGTAAAACTCGCCACATGATTCAAATAACTTCAAAGTTAGTTTTTTCATTATGTATAGGTTGTATACTTGTAATGTCACTTATGTTTATGAAGTACAAGTTTGTATATAATGTAAAAGTTAATAGTAAAGATGCTGGGTATGTGACAAGTAAAATAGCCTTAGAAAATAGAATAGACGATTTCGTAATGTATGGAGATGCAGACAATGTAGGATACGTTGTTCTAAATGCAAAAGTTGATTATCAAACGATGCTTGTGAACAAAGACATTTCTACAAAGGAAAACGAAATTTTTGCTCAAATTAGGGAAGACAGCAATATCTTTTATAGAACATATGCCGTAATGATTGGAGATAAGCAAAAAGCTCTTGTAGAGACATTAGAAGAAGCAGAGGCAATAGTAGCAGGAGTAAATGAAAAGCAATCTATATATAAAGAAAAAGAAACACTAGAGATAGAAGAAAAATATCTAGAAGAATACGAGTGTACTGAAAGCATAGAAGTTGCAGTAAATGATATCTTTGAACCAATTAAGAAAACAAATGAGGCCATAAGAGAAATAAGAACAACACCAGCGTCAGTACAAACAGTTCCAGATGAAGTTTTATTAGCACTAAAAGAAAACTTGGCTACTTTAGATTTTGAAGTCCCTGTTAATGGAGCGGTTATAACATCAAGATTTGGATGGAGATCAAGTGGATATCATTATGGTGTAGACCTAGCAACACCTGTAGGAACAGATATTGTGGCTGCAGAAAGTGGCGTGGTAACATATGCTGCATGGTGTGGAAACTATGGATACTTAGTAAAAATACAACATACAGGTGGTTATGAAACACGTTATGCACATTGTAGTAAACTATTAGTAAATGTTGGAGATGAAGTTGTACAAGGTAATGTTATTGCAAAAGTTGGTAGCACAGGAAGATCAACAGGACCACATTTACACCTAGAAATAAGATACGAAGATGCACCTTTAAATCCAGAAGTATTTATATATGATTAATTTTAAATAGATAAGATTTTATAAATCCTATTTTGCTTTTGCAAAGTGGGATTTTTTTCTTTTATTTTTTTTCACACATTATAGATTGACTTTTATCCCTAAATAATAGATAATTAAGTTGTTAAAAGGTTATTTCCGTAGGAAGGGGATATAGATGAGTAAGAAAATTTTGATAGTTGATGATGAAAAAGCTATTGTAGA
The DNA here is from genome assembly GCA_964572605.1 of uncultured Eubacteriales bacterium. Lineage (GTDB taxonomy): Bacteria > Bacillota > Clostridia > TANB77 > UBA1234 > UBA1234. Next base: position 61,003 of record CAZNFG010000001.1, on the reverse strand, counting down.
TATACTAAATCATAACTTGAAAAGAGAAGGTTATGAAACACTTCAAGCTTACGATGGAGAAGAAGCAATTAAAATTATGAAGTCAGACAATCCCGATCTAGTACTACTTGATGTTATGTTACCTAAAATGGATGGCTTTTCAGTATGTAAAGTAATAAGACAAACGACTAATATACCAATAATAATGGTAACTGCAAAAGAAGATGTTGTAGATAAAGTTATAGGACTTGAACTGGGTGCCGATGATTATATAACAAAACCATTTAGTGTAAGAGAGGTTGTCGCGAGAGTAAAAGCAAATCTTAGAAAATGGGATGGATTTGTTCTTAAGAAAGATGAAGAAGCAGCGCTAAACGATACTAAAAACTCTGTTTTAGAGTTTGGACCACTGATGCTAGATACATATAAATATGAAGCCAAGGTAAGTGGTAAAAGCGTAGAGCTAACACTTAGAGAATTTGAACTGTTAAAATTCTTAGCAGTGAAAAAAGGACAAGTGTTTTCAAGAGAAGAACTTTTAGAAAAGGTTTGGGGATACGAATACTTTGGAGACGTTAGAACCGTTGACGTAACTGTTAGAAGAATAAGAGAAAAGATTGAAAAGAATCCAAGCACGCCAGAACTTTTGGCAACAAAAAGAGGAATTGGATATTATTTCAATACAAACTTATAATATTTAATAAAAAATTAAGCGGGAGGAGTTTGCATTTGCATTATTCTCCCGTTGTTGTTTTGTGAGGTGAAAATAATTGTTCTGGAAAAGTTTACAGCTCAAACTAATACTTGTATTTGTTATTTTAATAATGACAATTATAATTGGCATTGGAGCGTTCTCTATGTTAAAAATAGAGCAAGTATATTATACAGGATTTGTTGATGAAATGCTTAATAACGTTGCGGGATATAATATAAATGCAAAAGGAATTGAACAAAAAATAGAAGATTCAAACGTTAAAATTGTAGGACCAATGCCAAAAGAAAAACCTGATTTACAAGAATTCTATAATAATTTTAGAATGTATTTTGCACTTAACAATGCAACCAGGTATGGAATAATATTAGATTCAAATTATAATGATGTGCTTTCTGGAAAACCAATTAGTCTTACAGAGGCAGCCAAGGAATCTATAAAGGCTGCAGAAAGTTCTAATTTAAAATATGTAATACGTGAGGATGATGATAATTTTTGCTATTTATTTGCATACGTATTAGATTTTGATGGAGTAGAAGAAGGTCATATAATAATTGTTGTGTCACAGAGCAAAACATATATTAATAAGCAGCTTAATCAAATAAAATCTTTATATGCAGGAACAGTAGTGTGTATTATAGCCGTAACATTAATTATTGCAATAGTTACAAGTAGAAATATTACAAAACCAATAGAACTTTTAACTAATAAAGCAAAGCTTATGGCTGAAGGCAACCTTACAATGATGACTATGAATGATAAGCAAAATGCTGGATATGAGATATCTAGACTAATAGACACATTTAATTTAATGATGGAACAGATTCAAAATAATATGAATGAAATATCTAGCGAAAAGAATAAACTAGAAACGATACTAATGCATCTTACAGACGGCGTTCTTGCTTTTAATATAAACGGAAGATTGATTCATGCAAACGTTGCAGCAAAGAAAATGTTAGACATAGACAAAGAAAGATCATTTGAAGATGTATTTAGAAAATTTAATATAAATATGAACTTAGAAAAAATAATTTATCTTGATGAATGGTCAACCACAGAGGAAGTAATATCTCAAAAAGATAAATACTTGAACTTGTTTTTTGCTCCATTTAGAAATGAAAAAGAAAAACCTACTGGGGTAATTGTTGTTGTACATGATGGAACAAAACAAGCAAAACTAGATGATATTAGAAGAGAATTTGTTTCAAACGTATCACATGAGTTAAAAACACCAATTACATCAATAAAAACATATACAGAAACAATATTAGAGCAAGAAGAATTAGATGATGAAAGTAAGAAGAATTTTTTAAATGTAATATTATCTGAAACAAATAGAATGACAAGACTTGTAAGTGATTTGTTACAATTAACAAGATTTGATTACAAAAACGTGGCGTGGAAAAAAGTAGCTTTTGATATTACAGAATTAGTAAAACAAGTATGTGAAAAGCATAAGATACAAGCAGAAAAAAAAGAACAGATATTAGAATGCTATGTTACATCGACAGTTCCAAAAGTTTTTGCAGATAGGGATGGAATAGAGCAAGTCGTTACAAATATTTTGATAAATAGTGTTAAATATACACAAGAAGGTGGAAATATAAAAGTATATATTGGTGCTGTACATGATGATGCATATATAAAAATAATAGACAATGGAATAGGAATTCCAAAAGAAGATTTAAAAAGAGTTTTCGAAAGATTCTATAGAGTGGATAAAGCAAGATCTAGAGAAATGGGAGGAACTGGACTAGGGTTACCGATTGCAAAGGAAATTATAGAGGCTAATAATGGAAGTATTGATATAAAAAGTGAGGTTGGAAAAGGAACAGAAGTTATAATGACAATACCAACATATAAGCTAAAGAAAAAATAATAAAAACAACCCAAAAGTTTTAAACTTTTGGGTTGTTTTTAATTCTGAAAAATTTTAAAGTGTAGTAGCAAAAAAAGTTACTTAATAAGAGTGCCATGACCCATTGAGACCTTTACTCTTACATTCGAGTTTAATGAAAGACTATTCCATTCTTCAAAAGAAAGAGTAAAACTTAACTTTTTTTCTTTATTAGTAGTTGAATCAACAGTATAAGTTTCATTTTGAGACTCAATGCGTTCATTACTTAAAAGATTAGTTTCTTCCCAATAGGGAAAATCATTGATACCAAGGGTTTTAAGAGACCTTGAAAAAACCCACCTTTCTATTTCATAATAATATTTAGTAAGATACACAGGTTCATCACGATAGACAGGCTCTTCGTAGCTTTCAGTTTCGTAATACGTCTCATAAACTGGCATTGAAGATGTATTTTCTTCGAAATATCCATTCCCTAAGTCACTATATCCAACTACGTAGTCCTGGTATCCGACAATCCGCTGCCTAGAAACTTCTCTATATTTTGTTTCGTAGTGATCTAAAACTTGACGGTAATGCGAAAATTCTTGATTAGAATATTTTAATCGTGCACTAGAAGGCAAAGTCCAATCGCTTTCATCTATGGTTCTATACTGATATATAATGATTTCACGTTCCCAAGATTTTTGGTCAATGGTTACGTCATATACCTTTGGTATTAAAAAATGGAAAAAAGCGATTGAGGTAGCAACCAAGAAAACAAATAAAATGATATAACCAGATAGCTTCTTCAAATTTAAGCGAGTAAATCTAGTCTTTAAACTGAATTTTCCAAAGGTTGAACTTTGAGAACCAGTATCATTTTGCTTATTGTTTTTCTCAGATTCCTCTTTCTTTCTCCGATTACTAAAATAGTCTAAATTTTCATTAGTTTTGCTGGAACCACAAAACTTACAAGTATCAATACCGTCGGAGTTTAGTTGATTACAATGTGTGCAGATCCAATCAGGATTTTTATTAATCGTTTTCGCTTCCTCACTAGGAACATAAGAAATATTTCCGGTGTCCATATAGAATTTGGTGCCATCATCCCTTGGTTTACCACAATTTTGGCAAGAACGAAACCTTCCTTTTATCTTGTTAGTACCACAGTAAGGGCAATCCCAGAAACCTTCAATGATTCTTCCCATAAAACCTCCTCAATAATAGTCATGTCGAGGGAGCAAAAAAACACATAAAATTACTTTATTATGTTACCATGAAATCAAGTAAAAATCAACTGTTCTTCCTTGTTAATTATTCATATTAGCTAAAATTCTAACATTTTAACCTTAGAAAGCGAGGTTGGAAAAGGTACAGAAGTAATAATACGAGAATATAAACATAAGAATAAGAAAAAATTTTCATAATGTATAAAACAAAATGAACCTAAAATATATTATCTTTTTAGATTTAGTTTAGAATAAATAGAAATATTATAAATATATTGAATTCAATAAAAAGCTTTACTTGTGAGATAATTTTTCCCATTCGTTTAATATCTCTTCTTTTGTTTTAAAGTAGGTATTATCTGTATAATCTTTTTGCTTTCTATTTAAGAATGTTCTTAATAAGAAATTATCATCAGACTTAAATTTTATTCCTATTTTTTTTAGATATCTACAAGTAAATATTTTGCAACCCAAGCATTTTGTATCACATCCAGTAGGAGTTAAGTGAGAACACTCATCGGTATAAACTGGCATATTATCAAACTTCCTATAATAAAACTCATAACAACAACCCATCTTATCATGGCTTACACGTGCATTTCTTTGACAGGAACAACTACAATTTTTAAAATCACAATAATTGTTTTTTCTAAAAATGGCGTCAAATTGTTCACACGCTTTATCATAGATATATGAATACATATCATTTTTATTGTCTATTAGTAAAACTTGAAAAAATTCCTCAATATTCTTTAAATCTTCAATAGGAGTATCTGATTTAATATATGCCAAAAGTCTTTCGTTACCTTCTTTTTTTCCGAAAGGAATGTTTTTTCTATTACAATAATCGTATAGTTTAATTATTCTTTTTAAAATCCTAATATTATCATCAACCGCATAGTCTATATTAGGAAGAAAGTAACAGTAATTTTTTATCTTCTTTTTTATTCCATATAATTTAGAAACCTTGACTGGTTTTAAATCAATTATGTTTGATTTTTCCAAAGAATCTAATAATTTTATATATGCATCATCTTCAATTATTTTGTAATTCATAATAAAACCTCCTATACCTTCAAGTTCATTTATATTTATACAATAGCTTGATGATTTGGCTTTAAATATGTAGACAGTTTGTTGTTACTTAAAACAGAGAGCGTGTTTCCAACGACCCCGTTTAAAACCTTATGTAATCAATCCTTGGCCTGCCAGAATTAAGACAAGAAATAACTTTTTCTTTTGTTTTCGTGGCACCGCGGTATTTTAAATCCCAGAAGATTCCAGTGAGTCTTTCCATAATAATCATTTTCACAAATATTTTTTTAACGGCATCTAAAAAACACCTAGAGTTCACCATGATATTATCATGAAACTTCGAAAAAATCAATTTTCGAGCCATATTCTGAGCCACTTTGAATAGTAGAAAAAACATCAAAATGTTCATTCTTACATACTTGATAATGAGCTTACAGTGTAGTATAATGCTCATTAGGAGAGGTGAAATTATGAAAAAAGCTAGATTTGAAGATGCGAGCTCGATTGAAAAGAAAGACAAATCTCTAATTAAAGAGATTTTTGATTGGATTTTTTGTATTGTTATTGCTTTTGTAATTGCGGTACTTGTAAGATATTTTTTGTTTACACCTACACTTGTTAAGCAAACGTCAATGACACCAACAATTTTTGATGGTGAAAGAGTATTAATTAATAGAACAACAAGGACATTCAAACTTCCTTTGTATAGAGGAGATATTGTAACATTCGAAATGCCATCATATACAGAAAACGGAATTGGAGTATATGATGAAGTAAATGGTTTTTGGAATTTTTTTATGCATGATATATTAGAACTTACAAAGATAAGCTACATAAAAAGAGTTATAGGGATTCCAGGAGATCATGTTGTAATAAAAAACGGAGAAGTATATGTAAACGATAGAAGACAAGAAGAGGTTTATCTAAACGATGATGTTAAAACTCCTGTAACTGGAGACTATTATGATTTAATCGTTCCAGAAGGATGTCTTTTTGTTATGGGTGATAATAGAAGTGGCTCTACAGATAGTAGAGAGCTTGGATGTATACCAATAGAAAAGGTTGAAGGAAGAGTGAAAAATAGAATTTGGCCATTGGGTAGATTTGGTAAAATTGATAAATAATTTAAGAGGTGAATTGCATGTTAGAAAGTATTGGACATGAAAAAATCAAAATGGAACTAAAAAACAGCGTAATGTCTGGCACGGTAAATCATGCATATTTATTCTCTGGTAGAAATGGCATTGGTAAAAAACTAGTAGCAACAGAATTTGCAAAAATGATACTTTGTGAAAATCCAAGTGATAGTGGTTTTTGCAAAAGTTGTGAATCTTGTCGTACATTTGGAAACAATAAAGATTTTAATATTATAGAACCAGAAAAAGATGCGATAAAGGTTGATGTAATAAGAAAAGATATTATATTAGAATTATTTTTAAAGCCAACAACATCATCTAAAAAAGTATTTATAATAAATGATGCAGAAATGATGAATGAACAAGCACAGAATGCATTAATAAAGAGTCTTGAAGAACCACCTCTTTATGCAACTATAATACTTATAACATCAAACAAAGAAAAGTTATTAGGAACAATAAAGTCGAGAGTTACAGAAGTAAAATTTGAAGGATTAACAAAAAAACAAATAGAAGGAATTATTAAAAAAGAAATCACAGATGAAATATATAGATTTTCAAAAGGCTCAGCAAAAGAAGCGCTAGAGATAGAAACAAATGAAAATTATATAGTAGCAAAAGAAATAGCGGCTGTTTTAGAAGAAAAAGATTTCTTTAAAATAAATAGAAAATTAGAAGAAATAAAAGAAAATAAAACATTAAAATCGAATATAACAGATATACTACAAAAAGTAATCTATGTGTTATCAGACAAACTAAAAACAAAACCAGGATTTAATTTTAAAACGATAGAAAGTGCTAATGAGGCACTTCAAAAAATAAAAAGAAATGCAAATGTAGATATGTCGTTAGATGTATTAAGTATAGATGTTTGTGAAATGTAAGGGAGGTAATATATGCAAGAAATAGTAGGCATTAAATTTAAAAAATCAGGTAAGATATATTTCTTTAACCCTAAGGGATTTAAATTTGAAAAAGGTCAAGGTGCAATTGTTGAAACTGCCAGAGGAATCGAATATGGTGAAGTGGTAATAAAAAATAGTAGCATCGATGAAAATAAAATAGTAGCACCATTAAAAGATGTTATAAGAATTGCAACAAATGCTGATGTTAAAATTGCAGAAAGTAATGAAAAATTGGCAACCGAGGCATACAAAACATGTGAAGAAAAAATATTAGAGCATAAGTTAGATATGAAATTAGTGGATGCCGAATATACATTTGACAATTCAAAGTTATTATTTTATTTTACAGCTGATGGTAGAATCGATTTTAGAGATTTAGTAAAAGATTTAGCATCAATATATAAAACAAGAATCGAACTTAGGCAAATAGGAGTTAGAGATGAAGTTAAGATGCTAGGTGGATACGGAATGTGTGGCAGAGAACTATGCTGCTGCAATCATTTGGGCGATCTAAATCCAGTATCAATAAAAATGGCAAAAGAACAAGGACTATCTTTAAATCCAACAAAGATTTCAGGTGTGTGCGGAAGGCTTATGTGTTGCTTAAACTATGAACAAGACGCATATGAAGAAAAGCTATCTAGACTTCCGGGCATAGGTTCGCTTGTAAAAACTCCAGAAGGAAATGGAACGGTAGATGAAATCGAAGTTTTAAGGGAGATTGTAAAAGTTAAGTTAGAAAAAGATGGAATAATCGTTAGAAAGACATTTAAAAATAAAGAGATAGAAGTTTTAAAATCAAGTAAGAAGAAAGAAAAAATAAGTGAAGAAGAATTGAAAGAACTAAAAGCACTAGAAGAAGGATTTACTGAGATAAGATAATATCTAAAGGATGGTGGTATATCTTCATTTTGTAGTTTCAATTTTTATTAAGTTAACAAATCGAAAAAATATTATAGGAGGATTACTATGAATAAAAATATGATTATTAAAATTTTGGTTTTAGTCTCTTTTGTTGCAATGGTTGCTGTAAATTATCTAGCCGTTTTATTGCCAATAAACAATCAAACTCCAGGTCAGGTTTCTGATTCTTATGCAAATTTATTTGCACCAGCAGGTATCACTTTTTCTATATGGGGAGTTATTTATTTATTATTAGGATTAAGCACCTTATATCAATTAGGTCTTTTTCAAAAAGATAAAAGCCAAGAAAAAACAGACTTAATTAGCAAATTGGGAATATATTTTTTAGTAACATCAGTTGCAAATATTTCGTGGGTTTTTGCGTGGCATTATAATATAATACCATTATCTTTAGTTTTGATTGTTACTATATTGATTTTCCTTCTTAAAATAGCAGATCTTTTCAAAGATAAAGACTTTTCAAACAGAGAGAAATTCTTTTTGAAACTTCCGTATAGTGTATATTTGGGATGGATAACTGTAGCAACTATTGCAAACGTTACAGTATTTCTTGTAAGCATCGGTTGGGATGGATTTGGAATTTCTAATGTTGTTTGGACAATATTGGTTTTAATAGCTGGTCTACTAATAGCAATATTTAAAAGTTGTAAATATAAAGATATTGCTTATGGTTTAGTAATAATATGGGCATACAGTGGAATACTTATCAAACATATCAGTGAAGCTGGTTATGCAGGAATGTATCCGTCAATAATATATACAGTTATTGGATGTATAGCCGTATTAATAGTAAATGAAATTTACTTGCTTGTAAAAACATCAAACAAAAATGATGAAGTAGAAAAAGTATAGTAAAAATAAGAATTGTTATTTTTAAGGGGGTGAAATAAAATATGGCATATAAAATTAATGATTCTTGTATTAACTGTGGAGCATGTGCAGCAGCTTGTCCAGTAGAATGTATTTCTGAGGGAGATACTAAATACATTATAGATGCAGAAAAATGTGTTGATTGTGGAACGTGTGCTGCCGTTTGCCCAGTATCAGCTCCAGAAAAAGAGTAATACTTAAAACTATAAAAGTTACAGCTCCCTTTTTACCAAAGTAAAACGGGAGTTTTTTTCTTAAATCTAACTTAAGCAAAGAATGGAAAAAAATCATAAAACGAATACAATATATGAAGGGATGTATATAAATGGAATTAAAAGAACACGAAAGAATCGATGATTTGCAATATAAAGGTCTTAAAATTATACAAAATGTAAAAAGCTTTTGCTTTGGAATTGATGCGGTGCTACTTTCAGATTTTGCAAAAGATATGAAAAAAAATGAAAAAATTGTAGATTTATGTACTGGTACGGGAGTTATAGCAATACTTCTTGCTGGAAAAACAAACGCAAGAGAAATTATAGGAGTTGAAATACAAGAAGAATTTGCAGATATGGCAAAAAGAAGCATTGAAATGAATTCACTTCAAGATAGAGTAAAGATTATAAATAAAGATTTAAACAAATTAAAAAGTTATATTCCAAGTGCAACGGTGGATGCGGTTACAGTAAATCCACCTTATATAAAAAAAGGTTCAGGAATTATTAACGAAAAAGATTCTAAAGTAATAGCTAGACATGAAATATCTTGTACACTAGATGATGTGATTAGAGAATCGTCAAGACTACTAAATTTTAATGGCACTTTATATATGGTTCACAAAGCTGAAAGACTGGTAGATATTTTTTGCCTAATGAGAAAATATAAAATAGAACCAAAGAGAATAAGATTTATACACCCACGTTTTAATGAACCCGCTAACTTAGTTATGATAGAAGGATCAAAGAGTGGTGGAAGTTTTTTAATTCATGAAAAACCGCTTTATATATACGAAGATAAAGAAGAATACACCGATGAAATATATAAAATTTATAATATGGAAAAAAATAAGTAAGGAGATTAAAAATGAGAGGAACATTATACTTAGTAGCAACACCAATTGGTAATTTAGAAGATATTACTTTTAGAGCTATTAGAACTTTAAAAGAAGTTGACTTAATTTTGGCGGAAGATACAAGAAAAACATTAAAACTTTTGAATCATTATCAAATACAAAAACCTTTGATAAGTTTTTATAGACACAATGAAGGTGTTAAAGTAGATAGGGTTATAAAAGAATTAGAAGATGGAAAAAACTTAGCTTTAGTTTCTGATGCTGGAACTCCAGCAATATCTGATCCGGGAGAAGATTTAGTTAGAGCGCTAATTGAAAAAAACATAAACATTGTTCCAATACCAGGGGCCGTTGCATTTATTCAAGGGCTTATTTGCTCTGGAATGGATACAACAAGGTTTTGCTTTGAAGGTTTCTTGTCCATTAATAAAAGATGCAGAAAAGAAAGGTTAGAACAGTTAAGAAACGAAAATAGAACTCTAATATTTTATGAAGCACCACATAAAATTACAAGAACGCTTGTAGATTTAAAAACATATTTCGGTGGCGAAAGAAGACTCGTGCTTGCAAGAGAGATAACAAAAATACACGAAGAAATGATGCGAATGACAATTGAAGAGGCGATAAAATATTATGAAGAAAATGAAGTTAAAGGCGAATTTGTAATAATATTAGAGGGAGCAGAAAAAAAAGAAGAGGTTATTGAAGAAAGTATTATGGAGCTTATGAAAAAATATCTTGAAGAGGGCATGGATAAAAAAGAAGCAATGAAACTTGTTGCAAAACAAAAAAATGTTTCGAAATCAGAGGTATATAAAGAATATATGAATAATGTCTAATAATGTCGACGAAAAGTAATTGACCGAAATCACAAAAGTATTTAAAATGTAGGCAAAAGGAGGCGAAAATCAAAGTTTTGTGAATAACAAAGAAAGATATGTACAAGATATTCTCCCTAAGGTAATAATTAATGATGAATGTATCGAAGTTGTTGGAGAAAAGGCGAGAATATGTATATTAAATGTTGAACCTATCGGTTTTAAATTAAAGTCTGAAAACGAGCAATGTACAATTTTAGAACTTTATAAAATTTTCTTAAAAAAATGTAATTTTGATTTTCAAATACTTATTCAGAGCGAAAAAGAAGACATAAGCAAACATATTGAGAAAATTGAAAGGTGCATTAATTATGAAAATAAAATTAAAGATATAACAAAAAGTTATATGGAGCTTTTAAAAGAAATATTTGAAGTGAGAGGCAATATTTCAAAAAAGTTTTATATAATTTTAAAACTAAAAGAAGAAGATGAATTTAAAATAGATAAGGTTATTGAGGGGCTAAGCGCATGCGGAAATTCCGCAAGAGTGTGTAACAAAAAAGAGATTACAAAAATTCTAAGAAATTGTTTTCAAATTAATGTTGCAGAGAGTTAGAAAGGACACTTTTTGCAATTTTGTTCAAGTGAGATAAAAGATCAAATGGAAATTTATCCAGAAAGAATTGATACTAGAAATCCAAAACTCCTAATTATAGATAATAAAATATTTGGCTTTCTTATTGTTGTAAATTATAACAAAGAGATGGATGCTGGCTTTTTTAACAAGATTTTTTCTTTAAAAGCCAATTTACAGCTTTCTATTTTTTATGAGAAACAAAAGCCCTCAGAAGTATATAAAAAGTTGACTTATAATATTGGAAGTGTTGCTTCAGAAATTCGTACTGCTGGAGATAATAAAATAGATAGTGACGTTGTTTCAACAACATATAACGATGCAAAGTATATAAAAAGTAAAATGCAAGTTGATGGAGAAGATTTATATTATATATATGCATGTATTGGTATTTGTGCATCTTCCGAAGAAGAGCTAGAAAAGACTTTGCAAAATATTGAAAGTAGATTAAACGGTGCTGGTGTAATAACAAGAAGAGCAACGTATAGACAGTTAGATGTTTTGAAAGCTTGCATGCCAATATTAAAAATAAGTAGTGAATTAAAAAAGATCTCTAAAAGAAATGTACTATCTTCAGGAATTGTTGCAACATATCCATTTTTTACAGAAGATCTATATGATGAAAACGGCATATTAGTTGGTACTAACACCGAGAACGCATCAATGGTTATGATTGATAGATTTAATAGCGAAAAGTACAAAAATGCTAATATGTGTGTGCTTGGGACTAGTGGATCACGGTAAATCATACTTTACTAAACTTATGGCAGCAAGAAATAGGTATATGAACATTGCACAATATATTATAGATCCAGAGCGTGAATATACAAAGCTATGCGATGAGTTACGGAGGAAGTATTATAAATTTTGAAAGTACGAATGTTATAAATATCATGGAAATTAGAGAAGAGTCCTCTGAAGCAAATTGTGAGTACTTAAAAAACAAGCTGTGTAAATTAAAATCGTTTTTTAATCTTGCATTTACTTCACTTTCAGCTGAAGAAAAAAGCTTGCTAGAAGAAAAAGCAATTGAATGTTATAGAAAAAAGAAAATAACATTTGATGATGCAAGCCTTTATGTTGAGGAAAAAAATAAAAAAAGATTTTTATCTAACAAGCGATTTAAAACCGGTAAAGAAATGCCTATCTTGGAGGATTTATATAACTTAATTAAAAAAGAAAAAACACTTAAGCGAATTGAAATTTTGATGAAACAATATATAACTGGAAGTTTATCTTTTTTAAATGGATACACAAATATAGATTTATCTAATAAATTTATTGTGGCGGACATATATAGTGTACCAGAAGAAAATATGGCAGCAGTAATGTTTATTATTACAGAGATTTTTTGGGATAAGATTAAAAGCGTTAGAACTAGCAAGAAAATAATATATTTAGATGAGGTTTGGAGATTAATCGGAAAGGATAAAGAAACTGCAGAGTTTATTTTCAAGATGTTTAAGACAATAAGAAAATATGGCCGGAGGAGTAACTGCAATAACTCAAGATATAAATGATTTTTTTACGTTAGAAGATGGAAAATATGGGAAAGGAATATTAAGTAATTCTAGTATTAAGTGCATATTTCAACTTGAAGAAAATGATATAAAAAAGTTCGGAGAAAGCATCATGCTTTCTGAAAAAGAAGTATACAAAATACAAAACCAGAAGCGCGGCACATGTCTTATGTGTGCAGGATTTAATCATGTTGAAGTAGATATAGTGGCTTCTGGACTAGAACATAAATATATAACTACATAATAGGAGGAAACAATGATGAAAATTATAGTTACGGCGATGGGAAACGCTGTTTTAAACAATGAGCTTAATAGGTATGAAGAATATGAAGTAAATGAGACTGATTTGTTTTATCAAGATGCAGTAATAGATTATTTAACTAGCAATAATCCTGATGTATTAATTGTCAGCGCGCTCCTTCAAGGACAAATAGAATTTGGAGAGTTTATTGAAAAGGTTAGAACAATTAATAAGAATATAAGGATAATTGTTGTTACAGATACTTTGTCAGAAAATATGAAAAGAACTCTTGCTGAATATGATGTAGTAGATATTTTTTTAGATAGTGAAGTTCAAATGTTAGATATATTAGATGCTATAAATAGGGAAGAACCCATACGAAAAAAGATTGAGATGGTCAAAGAAAGGCCGGGGCCAAAATATATTACAAATACAAAAAATGAAATATATAAAGAGGTTGCTAAGAATGTGCAAAAGCAAGAAGTGATTGTAATTAATGGCACAAATGGTTCTCGGTAAATCTACTATTGCTGCTAATTTTGCAAAAGCTCTTTCGGAAAATACATCATCAAAAATATTAATATTAGACTTAGATACATTAAGTGGAAATATTGATGAAATATTTGAAGTTAACAAAGTGCCACTAAATGTTGAAATCTCAATAGATGAAAACAAAAAATGTGGATTAAATTATGTTGCAGAATTAATATCTAAAAATAGATTTGATAGCAATGTTTTTGAAGAATTACTTATAGATATTGGCGGAATTGATTTCCTTTCTGGAAATACGTCGTTATATTATTGTCAAAATGTTTTAAAAGAAGAATATTATGAAAAAATATTAGAATGTGCTAAAGAAAAATATGACTTCATAATTATAGATACAAGTAGCAATGTATTTTTAGATTCAACAAAATGGGCACTTCAAAAAGCAAATAGGATATTTTTTGTTACTGAAAACAATTATTTGTGTATGAAAAAATCCGAACAATTAATAAATAGTTTTACGGAGGTGTGGGGTATATGGAAAGATAAAATACAAATAATAATTAACAAAAAAGATCCTAACGGAATAGATACAGAGATAGTGAAAAAAATATTAGAAAAATATAAAGTAATACGGAGAAATAAAACAAAGCGAAGCAAATATGATAGGCTCATATTTAAAAATTTTACAGGAAATAAATTATATTCCTAAAATTAAAATTATAGATAAAATTTTGTCATATAAGAAAAAAGAAATGGGATATTCAAATAGATTGCCATATGTAAAGATTGGTAATGGTCGGAAAAGAGGTAAGACGGATGCTAATTAATCCATTAAAAAGTGAAACTAAAGACGTGTCAGATGGAAAAGCAAGTAAGAAAGATGCAGTAAGTGAAATAATTTCGTATTTAATAAAAAACTATTCTGAATATTTAAGTGATGTGGATGAAAACAAACAATTTGTAGAAAATATAGTGAAAGAAAAGGTATATAGCGATTACTCTAATTTGAACACAGACTCCACTATAAACGATATTTTGAATAGATTATACGGTTATCACATTCTTCAAAAATATATTGACGATAAAAACATTTCAGATATACGTGTTACTAAATTCGATAATATAATAATAAAGAAAAAGGGTGTATGGGAAAAAGCAAAAGAAGAATTTAACAACGAAGAAGACTTTTTAAATTTTGTTAGATATTGTATATTAAAAAATCACAGCACAATTACTACAGAAACACCGATTGTGATTGTTAGTGACAGAAAAAACAATTTAAGAATAGAAGCTGGAATAGAACCAGTAAATGTTTCTTCACCTAATTTAGTTATAAGGATACATAGACCAGACAACGTAAAGACAATGGAAGAACTTGCAAGTCCACGAATAGAAATGTTTAATAACGAAATCTGTAAGTTTCTAAAAGATGTTATGAGAGTTCGGAGTAAATGCTGTAATAAGCGGAAAAGGTGGTAGTGGAAAAACCACTCTTATGAGAAATTTAATAAATAATATTCCAGAAAATCTATCAATAACTTCAAACGAAGAAACTGCAGAAATATATAGCACACATCCCAATATTATCCAAAGAGAAATTTTGAAAAACAGAAATGAAGACAAAAACATATCGCTTGCAAAGTTAACAGCTCATTCGCTTGTAATGTCTAATGATGTTGTAGTAATCGGAGAATTAAAAGGAGAAGAAGCAATGGTGTTTTTTGATGCTGTTGCAACAGGACATAGAGGATATGCAACTGTACATGCAGATAGTAGTACAAATACAATAGACAGACTTGTAACACTAATGAAACGTGATGAGAAAGCTCAGACATATACAGACAAATACCTAAGAAAGTTATTATCAATGTCACTTGATATAGTAATCTTTATGAAAAACTTTAAAATATATGAGATATCTGAAGTTATATATAACGCGAAAAAAGATGATGTTGAATATAATCCACTTTTTGAATTCAAAGAAGAAAAATATGAGGGAGAAAAACCTATTGGGAAATTTGTAAAAATTAATGAACCAAAAGGAAGATTAAAAGATAAGATAATACTTATGACTTAAGAGGGTGAGAAAATGTTTTTAAAGTTAATATTATTCGTTTTAATAGGGTATACAATCTATTATACCTTTATGATAATAAATGAAAATCAAATCATGCAAAAAATAAACAAATATATAGAGAAAAAGAACAAGATATATTACGAAGAATATGTAAAAAATTACGAGAAGACAAAGAAAATTAAGTTATCACGAAAAATAAATATTTTCTATAATATAAATTTATTACTAGATAAAGCAAATCTTAAAAGAGGAATATTTATAAACCCAATAACAATAACTCTAATGGGTGTGGTTACAGCGGTTATATGTTACATGTTTATTTTTAATATATTAAAAATCGTGCTACTTTCACTAATAATAGCAATTCCGACTAGTTTGATTCCTATAGTTATTATTGGGTATATTGGAAACTATAAAGACGAAAAATTAGAAAAAATATTCTTAAATTTTTTATTGCAGTTTAAAAACCACATAAAGATAAGCAAAGATATAGTAGATGCATTCAAAACTGTAAAAACAGTTGAACCTTTAAATCAATATATTAAAAATTTTGTTTTAGAGATTGAGAGTGGAATCAAGTTTGAAAAAGCGATAGAACATTTTAAAGAAAAAATTAGCATAACAAAATTTAAAGAGTTTTTCTCTAATTTACAATATTGCTATTTATATGGCGGAGATATTATAACGCTAATAGATAAAAGTTATGACAAAATAGAAGAGTTGCAAAAGGAAAAAATGAAAAGATTAGAAGAAACAAAGAGTGCAAGAATAGTGCTCGTTATACTTATTGCATTAAATATTTTGGTTTATATTTCATATATAAATAAAAACCAAGAAAACTATTTGATTATGAAAAATACTATCATGGGGAATCTAATACTTTATTGGAATTTTATAAGTATGTGGATACTTATATATATGGCAGAAAAAGTTAAGAAATTAGATTATTAATATCTAAACATAATAAAGAAAGGAAGGTCTCATGGTAGAACTTGATACAAAAGAAAGAGAAAGCTTTCAAAAAGAAATTACAGAAACACTTAAAAATGAAGAATTAAGTAAAATGTTAAAAGAAAGACTTGAAAAAGAGGATGTAAACATGATTTTTTCTTTAGATGAAGATGAAAAAATCATTGCTACTATCTCTAATTATGAACAAAAAATAGAAGAAAAAGGTAAAGAAATTAAAAATGATCAGAATATACCCAAACTATCTACATGGGAAAAGTTTAAAAAAGCTTTTTGTAATGTTTGTAAAGACACGTTTGATACAGTTTTTAAAATATTCTTAAAGAAAAAATTTAACATTAACAATTCTGTTTATAACGATTCGAGAGATGGAATAACGGCGACAATAAAAGGAGATTTTATGAAGGCTACAACTAAGACTTCTGATGCTATACTTGGTTCAATAAAATCTATTTCAGGAGATACAAAAAAGATTATAAAAAGTGCAAAAAATGCAATAATAAAAGAAGCCTTTGATTGGTCAAAGTAAGAATATATTTATTATAGAAAAAGCCTCTTTTTTTCCCTGGAAAATAAGGCTTTTTATTGTCTTAAAATTCCCTAATTTAAGCCGCTTTTTTACCACTTTTTGCTTGCATAAAATGCCGTAATTTAGTATAATTTACTTGTGATTAAGGGCACTTTTTTTATGCCTTTTACTACACGAATTTTTACGAAAGTTGGGATAAAAAATGGAAGAAAATGCAAGAAAAATAATACGAGTAGAGATAGAGAAAGAAATGCAAAAATCGTATATTGATTATGCGATGAGCGTTATTGTATCTAGAGCACTTCCAGATGTTAGAGATGGATTAAAACCAGTTCACAGAAGAATACTATATTCTATGGATGGTCTTCGGATTGACACCTGATAAACCTTTCAGAAAAGCCGCATATATTGTCGGAGAAGTTATGGGTAAATATCACCCACATGGTGATGCCTCTATATATGATGCATTAGTAAGAATGGCGCAAACATTCTCACTTAGATACACATTAGTAAATGGACATGGTAACTTTGGTAGTGTCGATGGAGATAGCGCTGCTGCCATGAGGTATACAGAAGCAAAGATGCCAAAAATAGCAGTGGAAATGCTTTCGGATATAGATAAAAATACTGTAGAATTTATGCCAAACTACGATGAGAAATCTATGGAACCTACCGTTCTTCCATCAAAGATACCAAATCTTTTAATTAATGGTTCATCTGGTATTGCGGTAGGTATGGCAACAAACATACCGCCACATAATTTAACAGAAGTTATTAATGCCATTATAAGACTAATTGATCAAGATAATGTTACTGATGAAGAGCTAATGTCAGATATTAAAGGACCGGACTTCCCTACAGGAGCATTAATCCTTGGAAGAGAAGGCATCAGAGACTGTTACAAGACTGGTAGAGGTAAAATTACTGTTCGTGCCAAGGCAGAAATTGAGGAACATGGAAATGGACGATATAGAATTATAGTTTATGAACTTCCTTATCAAGTAAACAAAGCAAGACTTATTGAAAACATTGCAAATTTAGTAAAAGATAAAAGAATTGATGGCATATCAGATTTAAGAGATGAATCAGATAGAGAAGGAATGAGAATAGTAATAGAACTTAAGAGAGATGCAAATGCAAATGTTGTGTTAAACCAATTATACAAAAACACTCAAATGCAAGACACTTTTGGAGCAATTATGCTAGCTCTAGTTGATGGAAAACCAAAAGTACTTACTCTTCGTGAGATTCTTGAATGCTATATTGCACATAGAAAAGAAGTTATAGTAAGAAGAACACAATTTGATTTAGACAAAGCTCTTGCAAGAGCCCATATATTAGAAGGCTTAAAGATAGCTCTAGATTATATAGATGAGGTTATTGCAATAATTCGTGCAGCGTATGATGATGCGGCAGAAAGATTAATGAATAGATTTAAATTATCTGAAATACAAGCAAATGCAATTCTAGAAATGAGATTAAAAACATTATCTGGATTACAAAGAGAAAAAATTGATGAAGAATATAAACAAATTCTTGAGCAAATCAAGAAATATAGAGAAATACTTGGTAGCGAGAAATTGGTTTGCGATATTATTAAAGAAGAACTTCTTGAAATGAAAGAGAAATATGGAGATGAGAGAAGAACTCAAATAATAGCGGCAGAAGGAGAAATTGAGACAGAAGATTTAATAAAAGAAGAAACTATGATTGTTGCTCTTACTCACTTTGGATATATTAAGAGAGTTCCAATTAATACATATAAGACTCAAAGAAGAGGTGGCAGAGGTGTTACAGGAATTCAAACTAGGGAAGAGGATTTCGTTGAACAATTATTTGTAACTTCAACACATGATATATTGATGTTTTTTACAAACAAAGGTAAAGTATATAGATTAAAAGGATATGAAGTTCCTGAAGCGGGAAGAACTGCTAAGGGTACAGCAATAGTTAATCTTCTTCAATTAGATGGTGATGAAAAAGTTTCTGCAGTTATTCCAATACATTTATTTGCTGAAGGTCAATATCTATTAATGGCAACTAAAAAAGGTATCATTAAGAAAACAAGTTTAATGGAATATAATACTTCAAGAAAAACAGGACTACAAGCAATTGCATTAAAAGAAGATGATGAATTAATTGATGTAAGACTTACTGATGGAGAAAGAAATGTTGTAATGGTAACTAGAGAAGGATTAAGCATAACATTTGCTGAGACTGATGTTAAGCCAGTGGGTAGGGTTTCACAAGGTGTAATAGGAATTAGACTTTCTAAAGATGATGTCGTTATAGGAATGGAACCAATTTATGATGAGACAAAAGGAACACTTCTTGGAATTACAGAAAACGGATTTGGAAAGAGAACAGAACTTAATGAATATAGAGTTCAAGCAAGAGCGGGCAAAGGAGTAATTACTTACAAAGTAACACCAAAGACCGGTAAGGTTGTTGGAGTAAAAATAGTAAATGATGAAGAAGATGTAATGCTTATTACAGATACAGGAATAATAATTAGACTTGAGTCACAAAATATTAGCGTACTAGGAAGATCAACACAAGGTGTTACATTAATGAGAACTAACGATGGAGGAAAAGTAGTTGGTGTTGCAAAAGTTAGTCCAGAAGAAGATATTGAAGAACAATAAAAGTTACGGAAGTACAAGTTGTATAAATTATTACATAACTATTACGAGAAATGTAACTGTATTGTAATATAAAAGTAAATAAAACTTAACAAAGCATGTGGAAACACATGCTTTGTTTTTTATCAAAAGGGCTTCCGTAAAGGAAAAAAGTAAAATCGAATCTTGAAATCCTACTATATTACGCACACGCGCGCGTATACGCGTTGACGCGTTATTTAGTTGTAATTATAATCTAGATATATGAGTGGTGGACAAGCAGGGACGTTCCTTTTTGTCCAATGTCAATTGACAAAAAGGAACGTCCCCTTTGTCAAGTAGGAGGAGATTTTACAAATGAGAAGAAACGAAAAATTTAATTTTGGTGAAATGCTGATATGGGCAATTGTACTCGCGGTAACAATTGCAATAACTACTGTGATGCTACTGTATCATCAAAATAAAATACCAAGCTTAATAAGTTGTACTGAGCATATTGATGAAAATGTCGATATGTTTTGTGACGTATGCAGTGAAAAACTTCCTTTCTCAAACTACTCAGAAACAAAGAATATAGAAATAATAAGCGATGATGGCAGCAAGATTGAAATGCAAGGTAATATGCCAAAAGATGTAACTGCTGAAGTCAAAAGCATTTCAAAGGACGAATCAGTTGACATTGCAAAAAAATATATTAAAGATTTAAAAGATGAAGACATATTCGGTGGATACGATATTACAATGTATTCACAAATGATAGATGATAATAAATATCAACCAGCAGAATTTGACGAAAATGTTAGTGTATATATTCACGATATGGACGTTGATATAAACGAAAATTTTGCATTACTACACATTATCGATGATGAAAATTTTGAGGTAATACCACTTAGAAATTTTGGGAAAAACGATATAGAGTTTGAAACCACAAGATTTTCAAAATACATTCTTATAACCGTTGCAACTCATACTATGGCATTTAGTGGTGACGGTAATTTCGTAGTTAGAGATATAAACGGAGTTGAAATTGTAAACAACTCACAAATTCTTTCTTACACTAATTTTGTTTTTGATATATTCCCAGCACAAAATTATGAACTTATAGATGTAAAATTTTTTAATGCATTAGGAAATGATGTAACATCATCTATAAATATGACCGTTAATGGAAATGGAAGACGCTTTATTATTGATAGTGTTGAAGAAAACTATACTGTTAGTATATCGACAGAAATAGTTCTAATTACAAATATAACATTCTGGCAAGATAGCACTGCGTGGACAAATCAAAATCAAGTAATTGGAATATTATGGCCAGAGACTATACTTACAAAACAAATAAAAATAGGAGATGGTGATTGGCAAAACTGGATAACAGATTCAGTTACAATTACAGAAAATACTACTATAAAAGCAAGAATTTTTGATGGAGAAAAATACAGTAATGAATATTCATATACAGTTACAAACATAGATAAAGAGGCGCCGGAGTTTGATCTAACAACGGTACCAGATACATGGACTTCAGGATCAGTACAAGTTTTTTTAAATGCGACAGATAATTTATCTGGAATCGTTGCAACTTCAACTTCTTCATATACCGGATACTTAGATAGATACGAAGTGCAAAGAGCTAATACAATGAGTATAGACAATCTTTATTATTTTTCAACCGGTAGTTTGTATATTCAGTATGTGAGATTAAAGGACGCTGCTGGAAACACAAGAACTAAAACTATAAGAACTGATAATGTAATAGACGCGACAGAACCAATAATTTCTGATGCAAAAAATTATACAGAACAAGAATACTATGACAAAATATCAAGAGGTACAATGCTTCATACTGATCCGATGTTTAAAAATGGATATAATTCAGTAAGTGTATATAATAACTATGGAAATGGAAATGTTACTACGACAAGAGTGCTTGCTAGTAGTGAAGGAATAACAAATTGGACTGGCTCAAGCTCTGCATATATAATAAAAATCACAACGAAGAATGAAGCTACACCAGGACTTGGAGGATTTTATCAAGGCGCTACTTCACAACCAAGTAGAGTATATATTCATAGGTTTATTGCAAAAATACCTGAAGGTTATTATTTGGAAAAACACAATAATTCAGTTCCGGGTTCTACAATGTGGTTAACAAGTAAAGCTGGTACAGGCGAATGGAAAGAATATGCGTACATATGGAGATGTGCGTCTGAAGGAAACTATTCATCATTTGGGCACTTAGCTCTATATGGTACACCAGGAACAGATACGAATCCAGTTGTATGGTATCTATCATATTCAACATTGCTTGATATGACTCACGTGTTTGATGACGTATATTTCAACTCTGGTGATTTAACTTTAACATATAGTGATGCATATAATAAAATATATACAAGTGCTGCAGATGTAGCACAACCAACAATTACAATTGTTGGTAATGATTATCAAAGTGGAGTTGCAAGCATAACTGTCAATGGAGTCAGCCAGACTTTAATAGGTAGTGGAGCACAAAAAACAGCCGTATATAATGTTACACAAAAAGGAACGTATAATATTATTGTTACAGATGCTGTTGGAAGATCTCAAAGCATTAGTAAGACAATACGCCAAATCACATATGACGGAAACGGTGCCACCGGGGGAAGTACAGAAAGTCAACTTAAAATGGATGGTATAAATATATACGTAAAAGCAAACGGTTTTACCAATTCCTCTGGAGTCCCATTTAGAGGTTGGTCAACGACTCCAGGTGGAGAAGTTGAATATGAGCCAGGAAGAATTTTTAGTATAAATGCCGATACAACATTATATGCAGTTTGGTCTAATGAGATGTCATGGGATGTATCTATGACAAAAGGAACAGATAATGTAAAAGCGACATTAACACCTAACGCAAGTACTCCAGGTAAATATATTATGACAGTAAGTGGAACGGGAAGAATGAAAGATTTTGCGTATAGTGATGTTACTGCAGGAAACTTACCATGGAATGATTATAAAGCTAATGTAAACAAAGTAATAATTGAAAGTGGAGTAACAAGAATGGGAGCAAATTTCACATATAATCATACTAGCTTAACATCGACTGCAGACCTTATAATACCTGATTCTGTGACTAGCATAGGAAGCATAGCTTTTAGAGGTGCTTCAAATTTGTATGGACCTATGAATATTTCAAGATATGTAACATCAATTTCATCTAATCCATATTCAAGTTGCAGAATAACGGAGTTCATAGTAGATCCAAACAATCCTAACTATACATCAGTAGATGGAGTATTATATACAAAAGACGAAAGTAGAATAGTGGCATACCCATCTCAAAAACAGGTTGTAACATATGAAGTGCTAGCAAATACTAAAGTAATAGGAGAATCTTCATTTAATGGTGCAAAAATTACAAACTTAGTATTGCCGGAAGGGCTTACTACTATTGGAAGCTGGACATTTGGTGGCTCAACAATAAATAACGTATCAATACCAAGTACTGTAACATCAATAGCTGGTGATGGTATGTTTAGTGGTGTAAGTGCATTAAAAAATGTATATATACATACAAAAGCTTTATCTTCTATTCCGAGATATTCATTCAGCAATATAGGAACAAGTTCTAAAATACATACTTTATCAAGAACAGATATGGTACCGAAATTTGTTGATGGATACAACTATACTGCAAGTAGAACAACAATAAGTTATCCACCATACATATCTACTCAGCCTTCAAACGTAAAAGCAGGCTATGGATCAACAGCCACCTTTAGTGTTGGAGCTACTGCTGGCAACCCAAGTGAAACTATAAGGTACCAATGGGAAATAAGTGAAGATGGCGGCATAACATGGAGAGATGCAACAGATAGTGATGGAACCGGAAAAACGACTAATATATTTACGACAAAAGCGACAACTATTGAAATGCAAGGAAATAAATATAGATGTAGAATTTCGTGTGATTCTTATCCTGGTATATATTTTACAGAGGAAGAATTAGAAGGGCAAATGTTATCAACACCAGCAGAGCTTATTTTAATAAACGCAAATTATAGCTTTGGCGGATTAATATATGAAACCTGGGCAGAAGTATATCTACAATATAAAAGAGGATCTTCAACCGGAGTAGGAACTATAGCAATTCTTAGATCACATGAAGATTCTTCTGTAATGAATATTGAAGCAACTTATCAAGTCACTATTAATACAAACGGAAATACAGTTATAAGAACAACACCAATAACAAACAATGGAACTTTAATAATTAATGGTGTGGGTGGATTTGAAACAAAAAATGATGCTACAAATACAGTAAGTACATTAATAAATAACAACAATATATTAACGATAAATGGAGCAACGATAGAAAATAAAGGATTAACTTCAGGTAATTGGATAGCAGTAGAAAATAAAACTGCAAATTCTATAATTAATTTAAATGATGGAAGTATCAAAGCAACTAAAGCAGCTGGTATTTATCCAACAGGATATGGTATGGCAATATATGATGCAGTTGGAGGAACTACAAACATAAACGGTGGTACAGTTTCACAAGATGGATTAAATGGTATTGCAATATGTAATACAGGTGCTAATGGTGGAAACTTAAATATAATGGGCGGAAATGTAACGAGCGTGTTAGGAACGGGAATTAAAGTTACTTCTGCAAGTGGACAAAACGTAGTGTCTACATTATTTAGAGGTGGAACAATTTATGGTGGAACAAATGCTATTTTATTTGAAAACACAGCACAAGATTTAATTGTAAACGGTTCTAATATATTCGGCAAAGAGTCTGCACTTTATAACGCCGGATCAGGAGCCATAAGAGTTATAAGTGGTACAGTTAGCTCAGATGAATTTGGAATATATAGTTTCAATTCTAGTCCAGTTAGAATAGAAGGTGGAACTATAAATGCAGGGATTTCTGGCATAGAAAATGATGGTGGCGCAGAAATAAGAGTGTTAGCAGGAAATATTAATGCAACAAGCACAGGAATAAGAAACAGCTCAAACGGAACTGTTATTATTGAAGGTGGAAAAGTAACAGGAAATGAAACTGGTATATATAACAGAGGAACAGGAATCGTAACAATAAAAGGTGGAATTGTTGAAGGTTCATTTGCTGGAGCACAAAGTGATATTGCAAATAAATTAATAATAGGTCAAAAAGATGGAAATGCAAATATTTTAACTCCTACGGTAAAAGGTCAAACGTATGGAGTATATGCAGGAAATGGATTTAAATTTTTTGATGGAAAAATTATGGGTAAAGATACCGCATACATAAAAGGATCTATTTCAGAAACAGAAGAAAATTATAATGCATATGTTGAAGAAGTATTGGTGGATGGTCAATTGTACAAAGTTGCAATTTTACAACCGGGCTGGGATATTTCTGATATAAATGAAGTAACCAGTTCAGTATGGGCTTCTTTGGCACCGGATGAAGAAGTAGAAGGAAAATATATATTATACATAAACGGATCAGGACCAATGAGAAACTTTGAAACGTATGATAGTGTTCCTTGGAAAAGCTATAGAAATTCTATAAGTAAAGTTGAAATGACTAGTGGATTAACAGCAATAGGAAGTAGAGCTTTTTATAAACTTATAAATGTCGAAAACATTACGATACCAAGTACGGTAACAAGAATTGGAGATGGAGCGTTTTCATATTGTGACATGTTAGATGATAGTATTCTTATACCTATATCAGTAACAAATATAGGAAACAGTGTATTTTTAGAATCGCCACTAAAATCTATTATAGTAGATGGAGCAAATTCAGGATATAAATCAGAAGATGGAGTACTATTTAATAAAGCAGGAACAACATTAATCACATATCCACAAGGAAAAACGGAAGAAACATATATCATACCATCTACAGTTTCAACAATTGCAGAAGGGGCGTTTTATAAAACGCAAGCGATTAATATAACTTTCCCAGATAATCTTTTAAGTATAGGAAATAATGCATTTTTAAGTAGTGAAATTGGAAGTGTAATATTAAAAGAAAATTTAATTAACATTGGAACAAATGCTTTCTACGATTCAAGTAATCTTGAATCAATATATATATTATCACAGAATGTTAATACAATTGGAACGGGAGCATTTATAAATATTGGAGATGGAGCAACAATTAAATTAAAAGATGGAGCTATTAGAACGTTATTCAACATTAATAATAAAGATAGTGAAATTTTAGTTTATTATCCACCAAAAATAACAAAACATCCAACAGATCAGTCGGTTATTGTTCCAACAAAAGCCGTATTTACTGTTGAAGTCGAAGATGGATATCCGGGAGGAATAACATATCAATGGCAAATAAAAAGAAGTGGAGATATTGATTGGTCAAGTGTTACTTTAGAAGATGGTACTGGTGGAACTACAAATACCTTTACTACATATGAGACAGACGAATCATTATCTGTAAATGCTTATAGATGTGAAATAACTGGAACTATGTTCCCAGAAGATACAGTATTGACTAGAGAAGTTCTTGGAAGAATAATGACTTCAGAGGAAGCCACCATTTCTATTGAAGGACAAAACTATGGTGTTGGAAGATTATATTATCCAACGCTTGCTGAAGCATACGCTGCAATAACAGGTAATGAGGGAACAATTGTAGTACAAAAAACATTAATAGATGAAACGTTATTTACAGTCGAAGCTAGTAAAAATATAACAATCGACACTAATGGAAAAACAATAACAAAACTTAAAACACCAATCACTAATAATGGTACATTAAATATTATAGGTACCGGTGGAATTGCCACAGTGGAATCAAGTGATAATGAAATTAATTATTTAGTAGTCAATAGTGGAATATTAAATATTCGTGGTGCAACTCTAAAAAATGCAGGAATAACTTCTGGAGATTGGGGAGTAATTGAAAATCAAGGAACAGGACAAATTGATTTAAGATGGGGCGGCAATATTATTGCAGCTCGTGCAAGTGAAATAACCACAACAGGAACTGCAAGAAACGTATTACTTAACACAGGTACACTACGTATTAATGATGGAACATTATTATTAAGAAATGTGGCGGGTTATAATATAGAAAAAAATAATACGGGAAATGCTTTAATATACTTTGAAAATGGAACTATAAAAAATGAAACGGCAAATCCTGCAATATATTCAAATATTAATACCTCTGTTTCAAACCAAATTAATATAAATATGACGGGTGGACTTATAGAGAGCGTGGGAAAAGGCGTTCTTCTAAGTGATTATACAAATGGAACAGTAGAAATATTAGCGGGAACAGTTTCCACAGGAAGTACAGCAATAGATCATAAAGGAACTGGAGCAGTTAACCTAGAAGTTGCAACAATAAATGCAAATGACTATGGTGTATCTGTTGATGAAGATGCTACAATTTCAATATCAGGTACAAGAATAAATGTATTAAGTGGAGATGGTATAATAATTCCTTCAACGAATCAAAACAATTATTCGTTTATAAATGGAGTTATTGATGCAAGTGGAAAAGGAATAATAAAAGCTGGAACAGGAACACTTAATCTACAAAACGTAAGTATTACTGGAGGAACAATAGGTATTGATATACAAGCTACTTCCTCGGGAGATATAACGTTATCCGGGGGATCAGTTACCGGCGAGTCATCTTATGCAATTAATAAAGTTGGTAATGGAAAGATTACATTAACAAGTTGCGCATTAAATTCTGTCACATCAAATGCAATAAATATAATAAGTGATAATGGAGATGTAGATATAGTAAGTGGAAATATAACATCGCCTACAACAGCAATATATTATAATCCAACTTTGGGAACATTAAGAGTTTTGGGTGGAACAATTACAGGAGCAACAAGAGGAATAGAAAATGCCGGCGAGAGAAACTTAATTGTTACAGCGGGAACAATTAATGGAGGAATATTAAATTCATCAAGTGGTTCAATAACAATAGATGGTGGAAATATAATAAATAGTTCAAACGAATGTATATTAAATAACGGAGCGGGATTAATCACTATAAATAATGTTAACATGCAAGGACAAACTGGTGTAAAAAATAACAGTACTGGAAATGTAATAATATATGAAGGAACAATCAACACTGTCTTTAGATCTATGTATAATACCTCGAGTGGTAGTATGTATATTAGAGGCGGAGATTTTAAAAGTTTAGAGAGAGCAATTTGTAATGAAGGAACAGGAACGCTTGAAATAGGTACAGCTATGGGAGGAGCAGATAGTACTAATCCATATATAATAGGTGCAACATATGGTGTATATTCAGAAGGTGGATTTGGTTTCTATGATGGTATCTTAAGAGGTAAAATTGCTGCAATGTATGGAAACCCTCAAACAGATCCGGGATATAATGTAAAAGATAGCATAACAACAGTAGATGGAGAAAACTATTATACAGCACAACTACAAGGAAGTTTTCGAGTTGATACTTCAGAGTTTATAACATTACAAAGTGCTTATAATTCAATTACAACAACAGGTACAATAGTAGTAGAAGGAACTAATGTTATAGACTCATCAAATCTTGTTGTTGCAAGTGGAAAAATAATTAACATAGATGTAAATAATAAAACATTAAGATTAACAAATTCAATTATAAATAATGGGGAACTAGATATTATTGGAACAGGAACAATAAATCCGTATGGAGGCTCTAATAATATAGTAGAAAACAACGGAATTTTCAAATTAAATGGACCTACACTTGAAAGCACAAACAATGAAAGTGCAACAACTATAAGTACAATAAATAATAATGCAGGTGGAACAGTAATTATTACGTCTGGAAAAGTAATAGGTATTGGGCTTGGCGATAGCTATGCCATAAATACTCTTTCAGGTGGAACAACAATAATAGGAACGACAGGCGGAGAGGTAGTTACAACCAATCCTGAAATAATAGGTGGAACATATGCACTAGCCGGAAATGGCACATATGAGTTTTATGATGGTGCATTAAGAGGAAAAACTGACATATCAGAATATCCAATTTCAGAAATGGAAGAAGAATATGCAATTTATTTAACTGATGAATTATATTATTTTGATTTATATAAGAAAGGAGTTCTAAGCTTAGCCAGCTATTATGATGATACGAATTATTATTTAACACTTCAAGAAGCAATAGATAAAACCACAAATGGCGGAACAATAAAAATTATAAGAGATGTTTCAGATAATGAAGATGTACTAGTGCCAGCTGGGAAAACTATAACGATAGATTTAAATAGTAATGCTCTTACAAAGACAATGTATCCAATTACAAATGAAGGTACATTAATAATAGAAGGAATGGGAATAATTACTTCGGATGTAAATGTAATATATGGAGGGTCTGGTTCTAATACAACAATAAAAGATGGAACTATAACATCAACATCAGATACATTAATATTTATAGGATCATCAAATGTAAATATTGAAGGAGGCACAATTACCTCAACTGGAGCTAATACTGCTTCAATAATACATAATGGAAGTGGAAATGTTACGATAGGAGTTCCAGGAGGAATACCTAGCAAAACAAATCCAAATATTAAAGGTATGACATACGCAATACAAGCAGTAAATGGATTCTCGTACTATGATGGTGTATTAAGAGGAGCTATAGCATCGTACACAGGAAACCCAATAGTTATGGAAACAGATTATACAGTTCGCAAAGTAAATGAAAATGTCGATGGATTAACTTATCAAAAGACTATACTTGAATTAGCAAGTTATGCTGATGAAAGTAATAATACATATGCATTTTTAGATGATGCAATTACTGGTACTTTAACTGGAGGTACTATTACAGTGTTGCGTGATATAACAGATAACACAGTTGCAACAATTCCTGGTGGAAAAACACTTTCTATATATTTAAACAATAAAACAATAACAAAGACGGTAAATGGTATAAAAAATGATGGAACATTAACAATAGAGGGTTCAGGAACAATTACTGCAATTAATGATGGAAGCAACATACTTACAAAAATTATTGAAACATCAGGAACGCTTATAATAGATAATGGAACAATAATAAATACAGGATCAAAAGATGCAAATGCCAGTGCAATTTATGTGGCAGGAGGAACTATAGAAATAAATGGAGGAATAATTAAAACAGTTATTAGTCCAAGTATTGGTGCAAAATACTATACATCTAAAACTATACAACTTGGAAATAATGTTACATTAAATATAACAGGTGGAACAGTAAAAAATGAAGCACCTATAGGAACACCTGCAGGTTCATTAAACACAAGTGCGATTTATAGTTACGGAAATGCTGGAGGAGCAATTAATATATCTGGTGGTATGATAGAAAACACAACAGGCACCGCAATATCTAACGATAGTGCGGGAATAAATCCAGTGGTAACAAGAATATCTGGAGGAACTGTAAAGGGAACGTATGGTATAGAAAACTCAGTAAAAACTAATGGTGTAATTATAGTATCAGATGGAACTGTAATAGGAACAGTTGGGCATGCAATTTCAAATCAAGGAACGGGAAGAGTTATAGTTGGTGAGTATGGAGAACCTTTAAATAAACCAACACCTGTAATTCAAGGTAAAACAGTTGGTATAACTGCAACTAACGGAATTGAGTTTTATGATGGTGAATTGATAGGTAAATCAAGTTCATATACGGGAACTATAGCATTAAGAGAACCTAATTATGAATTGCAAACAAAAACAAAATCTATTGAAGGGGAAAACTATAATTCAACAACACTTAAGAGAAATATTGGAATTACAACTATAACACTTAGCCAAACAGAATACGAATACGACGGAACAGCTAAACGTCCAGAAGTAACCGTTATGGATGGAGAAAAAACACTAGTAGAAGGAGTAGACTATACATTATTATATTTAAATAATATAAATGCAGGTGTTGCGTCGGTTAGAGTAATTGGTTCTGGAGATTATTTAAGTGTAAAAGAAGCATCGTATATTATAAAGAAAATAGTAATTGATGGAACGGCTTTAAGCGTTGACCAAACATTTGTATATGATGGTACAATACAAACCATGATGATTACTAATTTTAATAGCGAACTTCTAGAGATAACAAATAATGAAAAAAGGAATGCTGGAATATATAATGCAAGAGTTTCTATTTTATATCCAGAAAATTATGAATGGGAGGATGGAACTACTGAACCAAAGTATTTTGAATGGATAATTGCAAGAAAAGAAATTAATCTTACATGGGGAGAAGAAAATGTCTTTACCTATGATGGCAATCCACACGCACCTACAGTATACTGGGATAATCCAGTAATAGGTGAAACAGTAGAAGTAAGTAGAACAACAAACATAAATGCAGGAGAATATACAGCTGAAGCATATGTAACCAATGTGTTTGGAGGACAAATGCTTCCAACTAATTATGAACTTTTGAATACAACAAGAGACTATGTAATTAACAAATTTACACCAACTTTTGAAATCAGCAGTTATAGTGTAAATATTACAAACGGAAATGAAGTTCAACTAACATATACATATAATGGAGAATTAAGTCTTATATATTCATCAGCAAACGAAAATGTTGCTATAATAAGAAATCTTGATTCAGTAAATAATATAATTACAATCGAAGCAAAAGGAGCTGGATCTACAAACTTAATTGTAACAGCACCAGCTGATATAAATCATAATGAAGTAACAAAGATAATTGCAGTTACTTCTGTACAGTCTTATTACAAAGTTGAAGGTTTATACTATGTATCATTACAAGAAGCTATAAACGCATGTGTAGATAACTCAACAATATTACTAATAAGAGATGTAACAGAAACAACAACTGCAACAAACAGTAAAGATATTACATTAGATTTAAATGGACATTACATTATTGCAAATATGAATGGAACATATATTACAAATAATGGTGAATTGCAAATAATAAATACCTCTGCATCTATGAGAAATATTATGAGTTCAAGAACGGAAAATATTATAACAAATAATGGAACATTAAATCTAAACGAATACATAACTATTTCTGGACAAACCCATGCAATAACAAATAATCTTGGAGCTACTTTAGACATAGAAAATACAATCATAAACTCAAAAACTACAGCAGCAACAATAGTAAATAGCGGAACAATTACTTCAAATAGATGTTCAATAATCGGAAATAGTATAGCAATTAACAACTCTGGTGTACTTAATATCCCTAATAGTGGAGCCATGTCTAATGTACTAATAAGTGGAGATACAGCTATAAGTAATACAGTAAGTGGTATTTTTACTATTTCTAACTCTACTATATATGGAAAAATATCAAACGAATCAAATGGCAATTCAATGATAAGTACAAGCGTATTATATAATCTTTTAACAAATGGAATTGGAATTAATACTACAAACGGAAAAGTAACAATACACAAATCTACGATAGACACAGTTGGTAATAACTTTGAAATTGTTGGATCAAATGCAAATATAGAGATAAGTGAAAGTACATTAAGAAGTGAAAACCACGTAGCAGTAGTTTCGGGTGGAAAACTTACTATATATGCCAATTCAACTGCTGACTCAAATCAAGAAACAATACTTATAAATGCAGGAGGAAGTATAGTAAATATTACTGATACAATATTAACTAACTATAATAATGTATATGTAATAAACAATAGTTCAAATTCAACAGTAACAATACAAGATACAACTATTTCATCAGCATCAGGAAAAGGTATTTATAATATCGGTACGTTAAACGCAAATGGTTGTTATATTACTACTCAAAAAGAATCTATCACAAATGCAAATTCAGCAACATTTATAGACTCACAAATATCATCAACAGAAAGTACTGCATTTACATCTAGTGGAACATTGACAATTAAAGGCAATACAGAAGTAACTGCTGCTTATGGAATATCAAATTCTGGAACATTAATATTGGGAGAAAACAATGCAACGATTGAAGAAAAACCTACAATAGATGCTCAGAGAATTGCAGTTGCAAATAATGGTGTAATGAATTGGTATGATGGAGAATTAACTGGTAGACCAGGAGAAACTTTAACAGGAAATAGACCTGTATTATTAACAGGAGTCGCTGTAATAACTGCAAGAATTAATGATAATATAGAAAAGAAATATATAGAGGTCGATGTAACAAATCCTGAGATAACAGGAGTTATAACAGAAACAGATTGGACAATTAATACGCAAACGATACAAGTTATAGCAACAGACAATGCAGAGGTAGCTAGCTATGCAATAACCTTAGAAAATCTGGCACCATCATCTAACTCAGAATTATGGCAAAGCAGTAATACATTTACAGTAAATCAAAACAGTATTTATTACGTATGGGCAAAAGATACTGTTGGAAATGTTGTAAGTAGAGAAGTAGAAATTAAATGGATTTGTAAATCAATATGGGATACAACAGTGGGTGGAGGAGAATCAACAAGAGCAATATTAGAAGTAAATGGAACTTTAAGATTTGAAGTTGTAGCAAGAGAAACAAATATAAATCCAAATGCTGTTGGAGCAGTAAGAAGTTACACATCAAGCGGAGCACCTTGGGCAAATAATGCAACAATTAATGCAGTATATATTTGTGAAGGAATAACTGGAATGGGTGATTACTCACTTGCATATTTACCAAATGTTTTATCATTAACAATAAGTTCAACAGTAAACAGCATTACACTTACAACATTATATTCAAGTAATAATTATCAGACAATAAACCTAGATGAAGATAATATGTTTTATATGAATAGAGGATTAAGTATATATAATGTTTCTAACACGACCTTATATTCATATAGTACAAAAAACACAGAAACTAATCTTTCATTAGATAATACTGTATTAGAAATAGCACCACGTGCTTTTTATAGAAATACCAATTTGACAAGATTAACGATAGATAAAAATGTAACGAGTGTTGGAATAAAAGCTTTTGAAAACTTTACAGGAGATGTATATTATTACGCATCAAATGATACAATGGTTAACTACGTTGCCACATATCCTTCTGAAGCACACTATGTGATGATAGATGATATTAGGCCAATAGTTACTAGTATAGTAATAAATAATAATGATATTTCAACAGTAAACCCTGTAGTAACGATTGAAGTACAAGGATACGATAATATCGCAGTAGACAAGATGTATATAAGTGAAACAAGATTAACTGAAAATGAGCTTATAAGTCTTTCTACATCAAGCTGGATATCATACTCTAGTTATGCATCATTTACGTTAAGTGGTGGCGTTGGAATAAAAAATGTATATCTATGGATTAAAGATACCTCTCGGAAATATTTCGGCTGCACCAGGATATGACATTATATATTTTGGAGAATTTGAATTCGAAATATTTGGTGACACAGAAATAGTTCAATACGTAGACACAACGGGAAAAGATTATTATGAATATTCTGAGGAATTACAAGGGGGATATAACATCATCGAAGGAATTCCAGTAGAAGTTTTAGGAAGCGTAAATCATGAAGCAACTGGAACATATACACTAACATATAAGGCATTTTCAAGTGGCATAGATTTAGATCAAAAAACTAGAACTGTTCATATAATATCAAATATATGGGGTACAACAGAATATGCAACAAGTGATGGAAAATTCAGATACGTACTAAACACAACTGATTCAAGATATGCAAAAATTATAAGATATACAGGAACAGTTGGAAGCACATTAACAATACCAAGTACAGTAACAACAGGATCTAATACATATAGAGTTGTTGATGTTGGAAGTTTAAATGCAAATTCAATACTTGGAACATTGGAAAATAGTAATATAACTAATATTATATTACCAACAACATTAATAAATATAGGAGACAATGCATTTAAGGGATTAAGAGCATTAAATACAATACAGCTTCCAATAGTATATGACAATTCAACAAGTATAATGAGTATTTCAGCTAATGCGTTTAATGGTGCTGCAACTATAAGTGGGGTTTCAAACTTAAGATTAAACAAGAACCTAAGAGAAATTAAAAACAGTGCGTTTGAAAATTGCAATATAGGAAATATTATATTTGAAGAAAACGGAGTAAGAAAACTTGGTGACAGGGCTTTCTATCTTGCTGGAGGAACATTAAATACAACTATCAATTTCCCAGCATCTCTTAAAGAAATAGGAAATGACTGTTTCTACGGTTATAAAATAAGAAGTATGACAGTAGAAGATGAAAATGAAAACTTCAAAATAATTGGAGGAATATCACTTTCAGATAAATTAGGAGAAAGATTGATCCTATATCCAATATCAAGTGAGTTTGGAAGCTATATTATTCCAGAAGGAATTAAATATATAGGCCGTTCTGCACTTGCTTGTGCAATAAATCTTGAGAGTGTTGCTTGTGGATTAAGCATAGAAACAATTGAAACTGGTGCATTTGGATCAATGGAAAAAATCAAATATATAACTATGAGAAGTGCTCCTGCGATTTCTGCATCAGCTTTTGCAGCAAACCCTACTCTTGAAAAAGTAATTATAGGAAATAAAACTACTGTTGCATCTCTAAGCAATTCAAATGCATTCTCAAACAATGCAATAATATATGTTCCTAATGCAATGGTTGCAGGTTATAAGGCAAATAGTGTGTATAGACAAATTACAAATTATAATACAAGAATAAGACCAACACTTGAATTGTCTGGAGATTCAAGAATTACATGGTTATTAGAAACACCGTATGTAGAATATGGTGCAAAAATAGTCGATGAATTCTATACACAAAGTTCAAATGTTATATCTGTAGTTGGAATGAGAATGGATATAACGGGTAATACCGCGTTTAATCAATCAATAAGGTATCCAATAGAATATACAGCAACGATTAATGGAATTGAATTTGATAAAGTTATAAGAAATATTGATGTATCAGATTTTGAGCCTCCAGTAATTCAAAGTGTAATTACCGACACAGATTGGGTATACAGAGAACAAAAATTTACAGTAAGTGCGACAGATAATATTGAAGTAACGCAGTATTTGATTAAACAAGATAATGCAACACCATTAGGTAGTGATGCAAGATGGATAAGTTCAAATATTTTAACTGTACCTTCAAATGGTACTTGGTATATATTTGCAAAAGATAGTACCGGAAATATTTCAATTTCATATAGAGTTGAAGCTACATGGGTATGCGTAGAAAAGTGGGATGTAAGTAAGCAAAATGATGGTAGTATATATGCTGTTGTTCAAACAGACACTCCAAAACCTATACTTAGGATTAAAGGAACAGGTGAAACAAAAGACTTTGCAACTGCAACAGCTATGCCTTGGTATTCTACATATAGAAACACAATTAGAAATGTAATTATTGAAAATGGTGTATCTTATCTTGGTAATTATATGTTAGCAAATTTACCAAATGCTGAAGAAATTGATATTGCAAGTTCAGTAAATGCAATTACCGTTCGAACTCTTGCTCATACTAACAATTACAATACAATAAGATTAAATGGAAATACAAAATTAACATACGAGAATTTTGCATTATATACATCAAGCAAAGATACGATATATGCACATAGTATGAAAGATACATCTAACATATATCAATTACCAGCGACTGTAAAAACGATTGGTGAATATGCTTTTGAAAACAATATGTATATATCGACACTAAACTTAAGTAATGTAACAACCATAAATGAAGGAGCATTTAGAAATGCATTACATATTGCAAACTTGTATGTTCCAAAAACATTACAAGAAATATCTTCTGTGGGAAGAGTGTTTGAAAGTATGGAAGGACCAGTATATTTCTATTCATCATGCGACCCTATGATGGCATATGTTGAAATGTATGGATATGAAAATAACTTTATTGAAATAGATGATATTAAACCAATAATAACATCTGTAAAATTAGATGACGGAGCAACGGTTGCATTAAGTAGAACAGTTGATGTTAATTTAACGATTGTAGAAAACAAACAAGTTGCAAAAATATTAATGGAAGAAGAAAGAAGTGAAAGTGTAAGCTCTGGAGATTCTAGGTGGACGGCATATCCTGTAAGTGGAGTTGGATCATACACATTCTCTGGAATAAATGGGGAAAGAATATTATATGTATGGGCAATGGATACAAGTAACAATATTTCCGCTGTTCCAATAAGTGACACAATAGTACTTGCTGACTATAACTTTATAATGCATCATAACGAAGATACAGTTCAATATATAGACCAAACTTCAAAAGATTATTATGAATATAATGAAGTAGTCCAAGGAGGATATACTCTTGAAGATTCTGTTATAACTGTAACTACATCTGGTGCAGTAAATCATGAAATTGTAGGTAACTATAATATTAAATATGAACTTTCAATTGGACCTACCGTGGTTGGAGAATTTTTAAGAAATGTTGATATAATAAACAATTCATGGGGTGTTACAGAGTATACCCAAGGAAAATATAAATTTGTTACACATACATCTAAACCATATGCAAAAATCGTTGCATATACAGGAAGTGAAGTAAGTGTTACAATACCTGAAAATGTAAGTGATGGAACCAATTCATATAAAATTATAGACATTGGTGGAAAAAATGAAGGTAATATATTTAATAGAAATAACGTAACTTCAATAACACTTCCTAATTCAATAATGAATATATCTGAAAATGCATTTATGAATTGTAGTGGATTAAGAAATATTACAATTCCTGATTCAGTAATGAGAATAGAAAATAGTGCGTTTAAGAATTGTAATTTAACATCTTTAAGCATTGGTGATAATGTAAGAGTTATTGAAGAGAGTGCATTTGAAGAAAACCAAAATGCACTAGGATTAAGTTTTGGAATGCTTACAAAGGAAATTGGTGAGTTTGCATTTAAATATGCAGGTAGCGTTATAACACTTAATATATTAAACAGTATTGATGTTATTAGCGAAGGTGCATTTGCTGGAATGAATATAGGAAGCATAAGAGTTGAAGAGGGAACTACAAAATATCTGCTTGATGAAGGATGTTTAATAAGAAATGACGGAGTATTATTACAGTATGAAACAGATAGTAATAGAAATACAATTAAGATAAGCGATATTGTAGGAGTTATAGGAAATGGAGCATTTGAAAATGTAGCTTTGTTACAAAATATTTTAGTTGAAGATAATACAATAATTAAATCTAATGCATTTGCAAACAGCAATACAATAACTAAAATAGCATTACTTCATGCAAGTGGAGAAACATGTACTCTAGAAAATATAAATGCAATACCTGTAAATGCAAATATATATGTGGTAGATATAAATGAATATCTTGCAGCAGACAATTGGAACTTGCTTGCAGTAGGAAAGATAAAACCTATACTTGAATTAAACGGCAATGAAAATATAACAATAGAAGCAGGAGATTCATATACAGAGTTAGGAGTATATGTACTTGGAAAATTACTTATTGCAGATGGAGAAATATTTACAGGAGATAGTAGAGCAACATTAGAAATAGACTCAAACTTTGATACAACAGTTTTAGGTAATCAAAGAGTTATATATAAGATGAAATATAATGGAGAAGTTGTAACTACTATAACAAGATATATTCTTGTGGAAGATACAACACCACCGGTTATATTAGATATAGATATAACTGATTTACCACAAGCTGGTAGAGAAAAGTTTGTTATAACAGCAACAGATAACCATAGAGTAACAGGATACATTATGACACAAGGTGAAACACCTGATGTAAATGATGCGGGATGGAACACAGAAAACGAAACATATGCTACATCAAATGGAATATGGACAGTATGGGTAAAAGATGAGGCTGGAAATATGAGCAGTATGACAGCTGAAGCTAACAATGTATGCATTGCAAGATGGGATATTGGCATAAATAATAATATGGCTTATGCAGTAATTGGATTAGATATGAAACTCTATATAATTGGAAGTGGAGAAATTAGAAACTATGAAGATGACAATAGACCTTGGATTGATTATCTAGATCAAATAGTGGGAATAGAAGTTGAGGAAAATATATTAAACTTAACAGAAAATACACTTGCTGATATGCCAAATGCTAGAAATATTAAACTGCCATCTACGCTTACAAATACAGGATTATCAACGTTTAGAAGAACTAATAATTTTGAGACCGTAGAGATATCACCACTTAGCACATTGTTTGTATATGAAAATGATACGATATACTCTAAAGATTATGAAATACTTTATGCACATTCGGATGCAAATGCAAGTGAAGTATATGATTACACAATAAATAGTAATACGAAAACAATAGCTGAATACGCATTCACAGGAAATAATTATATACAAAATATAACTACAACATCTAATCCGGATATAGGAGTGGGTGCATTTAGTGAGATGTCTTCAATTGAAAATATTATTGGTGAAATCGGAGGGGAAGGAATTTCAGCTTTAAGTTTTGCAAATAGCACTAAACTTGCAAGAATAGACTTGTCTCCTGATATAACATATATTGGAGAATATGCATTTAGTAATTGTAATATGCTAACTATTCTTAATCTTGAATATTGCAATGAACTTACAACATTGTATCATCATTCATTTGCAAATCTTTTAAATATGGAATCTATAATAATTCCTAAGTCTGTTACAACTATATTGGCAGATACGGTAAATGAAAAACTTGTGTTTGATAGAATGGGCGAAAATTTAAGTCAAAACGCAATCGTATATTACTATGAGTCGTGTGATGCAATGTACAATTATGCAACAACAACTCCAGATAATTACGTCGATTTTGTAATGATTGATGATGTAGGACCTAGACTTAGAAGTTTAATGGTAACAAATAAAAATGCAGGTGAATACATAAGAGATACTCAATTAATAATTAAAGCTAAATTCTCTGAAAATATAATAGAATCACAAGGAGTATTACCAGAATTAGAAATTGCATTTGGTAATGGAATTTCAACTAAATTGCCAAGCGGAGAGTTAAGTGGAGATACTATAACCTATACATATACAATAAATGAAAATGATTTTGGTTTGTTAAGATGTGTATCTTTTGTTGGAACTGTATATGATGTAAGTGAAAAAGTATCAGAATATACGAGCGCACAATTTTCTGGAAATGAAATAATTGCAAGAACTGGGGTTTTGGTAACACAAGGAGTTGAAACAAGTTACTATACAAGATTGAAATATGCAATTGCTGGTGTTACAAATAACGCTACAGTTCAAATGTTACTTGACGAAGATATGAATGATACTGTTATAATACCTGAAAATAAAACAATTATTCTTTCGATGAACAATAAAAAATTATATTACTCTATAGAAAATGATATTGCAACGAATGTAATAATTAATAGAGGAAACTTAGTAATACAAGATGGTGGAACGATATCAGTATCTGGCGAAAACGGAGTTATATATGCAATTGTAAATGAGAACGAGATTAGTATTTATGATATAGAAGTACAAGCTAGAGGATATGGGACCGAAAATATTTATGGAGTATATAATAAAACAGGCGCTATTATGAATATGCATAATATAAAAATTAATGCAGTAAGCACAGAAGGATATGCTTATGGTATATATAACGAAAGTGAAGTTGTAATATCTAGTGGTGATATAAATGTCGCTACTGATACTGGTAGAGCATATGGTATATATAGTAATGATAGGATTAATCATATGGCAGGAATAATAACGGCAACAGTATATAATGAGATTAGTGGAAGATCATGGGGTATATATAGTGAAGGTTCAAATGTGACTATCGGAGCAAGCGGAGATTCAATTAATCTACAAGATCCATATATATTCT
Organism: uncultured Eubacteriales bacterium; assembly: GCA_964572605.1. Lineage (GTDB taxonomy): Bacteria > Bacillota > Clostridia > TANB77 > UBA1234 > UBA1234. The sequence goes on along the minus strand of CAZNFG010000001.1, from coordinate 20,584 downwards.
CAAGTTATACAGGTATCGTTGTTACTACTGGAGAATTAAACTTCTATGATGGCACAGTTGAGGCAAAACGATATAATTCAGTACTAGCAGATATAATAAATACACCTAATACATATTCGTTAATCAAAACTGAGTTAGCTGGTGGCAAAGAAAAGGCAGCATTAGGTTTTGATAGTACTGGTCCAATAATTAGACTTACAAATATGAATCGTAATTGGACAAAGAATGCAGTACCAATACAAATACAAGTAATAGATGAAGAATCCGGAGTAAAGGGCGTTACATTTGATGGAGAAGATATAACACTCACGAATGGAAGTGTTATAAGAGAAGTTAGTGTAAATGGTATATATATTGTTGAGGCAGAAGATAAAGCTGGCAACATATCTACAGAAAGAATAACAATATCTAATATAGATAGAGACGCACCTATAATAAATGCAATAAATTATGGAAATGCTATTTCTACAGAATTGCAAATTGAGGTGTTGGCACAAGATGCTTTATCTGGTCTATATGGATATAGATTATCTAGAACAGACATTACACCAACAACCTGGGTATCAGTAGATACCTCAAATGAGCTTATAAGAATAAATGCAGTTGTAAATACAAATGGAACGTATTACTTATATTTAGTTGATGTGGCAGGAAATGTTGTAAGGTATGCTGAAGAAATTGTTATCGAAAATATCGACTCAGAAAATCCAAAAATTAATACATTAACCATAAGAGAAAATTCATATAAATATAGCAATAGTTCGATGATTCTATTAGACATATCAGCAGAAGATGATACAGAGATTAAAGAAGTTTTATTAAGTAATACATTACTTACAACATCAGCAGCTATAAATTCTAATGATTGGGTACCATATGAGGAAACAGTATTATGGCAATTAGAAAAAGGCGATGGAAGAAAGACAGTATATGTATGGGTAAGAGATGTGGCAGAACGTGTAAGCGCTTATGCGTCAGCAACAACACAATTACTATCAGAATATTTAGGAGGAACTAATAGTGATGAAACATCATTTAGAATACTAGCAAAGGATGAAAACTACAATTCATCTAAGGCAATTACAACAAACGATATAATGATAAGAGTAAAGGGCAATGATGGTTCAGTTAATTACGAAACATTATATGGAGAAAATATTGAAATAAATAATGTTGTTGAAACATATGGGCCAGTACAAGAAGGTGCAAATGTAATGAATGGAAGATTTTATACAATTACAGCAACCAATATGAGAGGAAGAGGCACAATATTCCTTGTATTCAAAAATAATGCTGTAACTGATATAACAGGAAATGTGCTTTCAAAAATAGAAATACCAACAGATGTTGTTTCCGACACAACCGCACCAGTAATAACAAGATCTGCAGACACAATAGTAGTAAGTGATGCAGAAGGTTATGCGGTTCAAGCAATAAGAATTAACGGACAGACGGTTCTATTGGATGGAGGAACAGTATCAATAAGTAGTTTAAGAAATAATTACAATATAACATTAAAAGCTGGAGATAAGATAGAAGCATTTGATAAGTGCGGAAACAAAGCAGAATATATTGAGAATTAAAAGAAACAAAAATAAAAAAGCATCCATTTTTTAAATGGATGCTTTCTTATATTAAATTTAAATGTTTTTAAGATTGTCTAAACAAGCTTTACAAACATTTTTATCTTTGAAGTTTGTTACATTTTCAGATTCGCCACAAAAAACACAAGTAGGCTCATATTTTTTTAAAACAATTGTAGAATTGTCTACGTAGATTTCAATAGAATCTTTAATGTCAATGTTTAAAGTTCTTCTTAGTTCTATTGGTAAAACAATACGTCCAAGCTCATCTACTTTTCTAACAATACCTGTTGATTTCATTTTCTCTATCCCCCTTACTTACTTACGATATACATAATGTATCATAAAAAATGTAAAATGTCAACTAAAAAAGTAAAATATTGGGAAAAACTGTAAAGATGTGCAAATGACAATTAGGGACGTTCCTGTTTGTCAAAATTGACAAACAGGAACGTCCCCAAACGTCATAAAAAGGTCGAGAATTGTCGATGAGTTTTATTTGACAATATATATAAAGATGATATTATTTGCTTAAAATAAAACAAATATAGGATGTGAAAGATATGATTAATATACTTTTGTTTGTTTTAATTTTTATTTTATCTTATTTATTGATATTCAAAATATATGTTTTGATTCAATCAGATAAATATAAGAAAAAACACACATCAATTCGAATTACAAAAGCTGATTCTATTAAAACACTTATTTCAAAAATTAATTTTTTAAAAGCCAAAGAAAATTTTTTATCTAAGCAAGGATACCCATTAAAATTAAATACAATTTCATATTATATAACCAAAGTATTACTACGGAAACATCTTAATTGTTATGGCAAAAGTAAACTATGATTCAAATATTATGGCTATTACATTAGGACTAATTGGATTTTATTTCATAGATATTTACATATATGTAAATAAAAAATCTAGAGATAGTCAAATATGTGTAGATCTTTTAAAGGTTGTTGATTCAATAGTATTACAACTTTCTGCAGAGATAAGTTTAAAAGATGCTCTAAAAAAACAATTTGAAAATTGTGAGAATAAAGATTTTAAAAAAGCAATACTTGAATTTGCAATGAGATATGAAATGTCAGAATTAAATATAAACGAAGCAATAAAAGATTTAGACAAGAAATTCGAAATACTTGAAATAGATATGTTTTGCAACTCGTTAAGAGAGTATAACAAAACCGGAAACATTATTGAAATATTAGAAAATTTATCTAAGACGATAAATATAAAGTGCGTTGAGAAAATTAAAAATATAACAAGAACAAAAGTAATTTATATAACTTTCGGTGTTGCTATAGCACTTGGAAATATAGTTCTTATGACGTTTTATCCTTTGTTCATTTCTGTTGGACAAGGGTTTAATACAATTTTTAATTAATAATTTTTTATGGAGGAAAAATGTATGAAAAAGAAATTAAATTCAGAAAGAGGCTCAGAAATACTACAAGTAATATTGGTTGCGGGAATCTTACTTGTAATTGTAATTACTGTATTTTATCCACAAATGGAAGGATTATTTACAAACATGATGGGCACAATTTCAACTTGGTTTGAAAACACTGGTAGTCTGCCATTTTCAGCATAAGGAGAATTGGGTATGAAAAACAAAATAAATATTTTAATAATAACTGCAATTGCGACAATAATAGTTTTTATAATATCCACTAAATTGCAAAAAGATTTGATTGATTATGTGCCATCAGTTAAATGTTTAACACTAGGTAGAGATATTAAACAATTTCAAAAATTAGAAGAAGATATGTTTGTATTAGTTGATATCCCAATTCCGCTTATAGCAAGCACTAGAGTAATACAAAATTTTTCTGAAATCGAAGGTTTATATTCAAAAGATAATATTTTTAAAAATCAAATTGCAATAAGAGAACAATTTGATACAAAAGAAAATTTATCTATATATGAAACAGAAATTGGAAAAGAAAAAATATCTATTAAAATAGAAGCTGCAGAAAACGGAATGTCTTACGCTGTCAAAAGCGGAGCAGCAGTGAATTTATATGCAACAATGAGGAATGATTTAGCCATTAAATTTTTACCAAGTAATCAAAGAATGATAATTGGTGATGAATATGATGGTTATATCGTGATAAAAATTTTAGATAATGTAAAAGTGCTTGGAGCATTTAATTCTGACGGAATAGAAATAAATGTGCCTTCTGACGGAATTGTGGACACAATTATGCTTGGTGTTACAAGTGAAGAAGCAAAGCAAATCAGTTTAATTAGAAATGTTGCAAGCTTTAATATAACAGGCATTGGCACAAACGATGGAGGAAGTATTGATGAGGAAGTTTAGTATTTTTATAATTACAACATTGTTATTATATAGTAATATTTGCTATGCAAATGAGGATACAAAATTTTTTGATATACAAAATCATTGGGCAAAAAACTATATCGAAAGGTTTGTAACAGATGGAATTATTAACGGTTATAACGATAATACATTTAAACCAAATAATAATATAACTACAGTTGAATTTTTAAAAATGATTATAAGTGCTGGGAATATACAAGTTACAAGAAGTGGAGATAATGTATGGCCAGATTTTTATATTGAAACTGCAAAAATGGAAAAACTAGTACCTGATGATGTTGATTATACAAAAGTAATTACTAGATATGATGCGGCAAAAATACTATCTAATTTTATCGATGTATCAAATATAAAAAAATCATCAAATATTTTTAAAGATTTAAAGGATGAATATAAAGAAGATGTATTAAAACTTGTGAAATTAAAAGTAATTAGTGGATATGAAGACAAAACATATAAAGGCGAAATGCCTATTTCTAGAGCAGAAGCGGTATGTGTTATAGTCAAAGCTGTTAATGCAAAAAAAGAAAATTCTTTTCGAAAAACATATGATGTTAATAGTACAAAATTTTCAAATTATTTTGAATTAATAAATAAAGAACAAATAGGAAATAACGCAAAAAAAATATTGAAAAATATTTTAAATGAAAACACTTATACATTAATCAGAACTACATCCACTGATAATAATGATTTGCAGACAATTATATATTGTGGAAAAAATAAAACAATGATTGAAAATCAAAATATAATTTTTTTATTTACATATTTTGAAAATAGTGTTTTTGATTTAGCAAATAGTTCACTACATGATGAATTCAGCAATAATTGTTATATGAAAATTATTCCACTTAAAATGTGGGATAGTTATTATGATTTTAAAAATGGAATATATGCAGATGAGTTTAATATTAAGTTGTTTGAAAAAGCTTTAAATAGCGAATTTGGAGCAAGTAATTCAAAAAGTATTTGCAAATATATGTTAGAGAAAAATATACAATATGTAAAAAGAATTGATGAAGAAAAAGAATTGAAAGAAGTTAAAAAATTTGGAAAGTATACTATCAATTTTTATAAAAAAGAATATGACATTCCAACATTTTATGTTAGTAAATAGATTTTATTTTTTGTAAATAAATTACTCTCACATTTAATTTATTTACTATAATTTATAAATGCTCTCTGCAACAGGAACGTGAAAACGTTCCTGGCAGAAGCCCCACAAGAAGGAGAACAAATGAACAAAAAATTTTTACTACTTGCTATTTTAATGTTAATAATATGTACCAAAACTTTTGCATATGATAGTGGATTTATATATATGCTAAATGCAATTGGAATTTCTGAAACAAATGTTAATGGTTTGAAAATTAATGAAGAAATATATAATAAATATAAACTACTTGTATATGGCTCTCCATCTATTGTTAATAATACTTTACAAAGATGGAAGAATACATCTTATGGATTATGGACAAAAGAAAATCATGCATGGAATGGAATTGGTAGTAGAGGAGAATATTTTATTTTAGGCCAAGATTTTTTAGGAAAAGTAGTTCATAATGAAAAATTTCCAGATGATTATACATCTGGAACGTCACCTTTAAATTGGAATTACAGAGTTGTGAAAGATGCGCTAGAATCATGGAACAACCCTTTTCTATATAAATATAATATACAAAAAGAATATATGATGACACAAAAATTATCTAGATTTGGAATCACATATGATTTAACAGCAACAAATATTGGTTTAGATAAAGTAAGAGTTCAAAATTATGCAACGTGGGGAAATGATGGAAGTGTATATACAGAAAAACCCGGTGAGGGCAACATTTACTGGATTGCGACTTTCACAGTACCCAAGATGGCGGGAAATGCAAAATTAAATAGTATATTAGACTTACCACTTGGTAATAATTATGTGATTGAACCAGATCAAGATATTATAGAAATACCTATTGAATTTGGTGCATATGTTGATGGACTTTCTGAATATGCAAAAGCAGAACATATAAAAATTATTGAAGCTGAACTGAAAGCAAATGGTGAAAATATAGGCACAATAAGTGGTTCACGAAAAATTAAAATTACTAAAGATGGAAGTTTGATAATAAACAAAAATGATTATAAAAACCAAAAAGAAATTAAAATTAATTTAGAATGCAATTCGTTTTTAGATACATACTTTGAAAATGATCCTTTACTATATGCATCTAAATCTAGTCAAATAATTATACAAATAAAAGGAGAAAATAAAAAAGTAAAAATTGAAAACGATTTAGAATCACCAACAATATATAATATCAAAATTGAAAGAGTTTCAAAAAATGATGTAGTGGAACTTTATACAACAAAAAATGACAAATACAATTTTATTTGTTCAGGACAAGTAATTAAAATTACTGTAAAAACATCTGTCGATGCCAGAGATGTAAGTGTTGATTTTGCAGGTGATACATCTATTATGACGTTAGATGAACTTACAAAAAGATTTGAATGGGAAGAACCAAAAGAGAGAAAAGAACAAATGCGTTATAAAAGTTTAGAGCAATTAAAAAGAGCATACAAATTTCCAAAAGAACTTTCATTAGATAAAAAAACAGAAACATCAAAAACATTTTCTGTAATATATGTAATTCCATATGGTACAAAACAAACGCTTCATTCATGGAATTCACTTAGAGAAATATCTAGAGATGCGTTTGATATAGATGAAACAAGACTATTTACCAAAAAATCAGATCCATATAAATTATTTATAAAAGCTGAAAATGTTCAAGGAGTTACAACTTCAACTATAGCATTACATGTTGCTGAAAGATGGGATGAATTATATAACAGAGACTTGAGCAAATATATAAAGTAATAAGGAATCAATAATATGAGAAATGAAAAAGGTAATATTGCATTAATGGGACTGATATTTATTGCAATTGCATTATGCATATTGTTATTAGTTATTGCAATATTTTTAGGTCATGTTAATAATGTTTTATATACAGTAAAACTTAATATGTATTCAATAAATCGCAGCGCTATAATTGCAGTGAATAAAAATAAAGCAAATATAGACTTATTTTCATATAACAAAAATGCATATAAACAAGAATTTATAAAAGCATTGAAACTTGAGTATGAGTTAGACGAGTATTTAAGTAATGATGAAAAATTAATTTCAAATATTTATATTGATGAATTTGAAATTTATAATAAAGGAACTAAAGATTCATATACACGGCGTAAGATTAGACAACAGAACAATACATACAGTAATAAGGGTAAAAATAAGACCAATAATATTAAAGACATTATTAGAAAATATTTTTATTTTTAAAATTCATGAAGATGTAAATTTAAATATGATTAACGAATAAAAATATTCTTGGAGGAAATATGATAAATAAAAATAATGGCAATTCAATATTAACAACGCCAATTATTATAGCTGTTGGAATATTTGCGGTGTCTATACTTATATCTGTATCTGTAAATATACTGATGCCATATATTTGGTATGAAAAATTATCTAGTGAATGTATTAAATATGTTTTTGCTATGGAAGAGTACGGATATCTTACAAAGTACGAAGCAACAAACTTAAAAGAAGAACTTGTAAGACAAGGCTTTGATGAAGAAGGTTTAAAAATATCTTATACTACATCAAGAGTTGATTATGGTGAAAAAATATATTTGAAAATTGAATATGATTATAATATGAAGCTGCTAATTATAGGAGATAAAATAATTGCAATGAATATTGAAAAAAATAGTGTAAGTAAAAGATAAAAAAAGAGATATCAAAAGTACTATTACCAATGATATCTCTCATTATTACTTATTTTAAATGCTCTAAATATTTGTTCTAATAAAAACAATCTAATTAATTGATGTGGAAATGTTAATTCAGAAAAAGATAAAACCAAATGTGTGTTAATAATTAAATCCTTATCTAATCCGCAGGTTCCACCTATAATAAAAGCTATAGTACTAAATCCTTTTAATGTAATATGTTGTATTTGATTTGAAAAGGTTTCTGATGTAAAGGATTTTCCGTGTTGATCTAATGCAATAATAAAATCATTTGAAGAAATCTTCGATTTAATTTTTTCTGCTTCCATCTTTTTAATATTTAATATATCTTTCTCAGAAGCATTTTGTGGAATTATTTCATCTTGTAATTCAATTATTTCAATATTAGAAAATTTTGTGATTCGTTTTTTATATTCGTTTATTAAATCTAAAAGTGATTTTTCTTTTATTTTTCCGAACACAAATTATTTTTATATTCATTACTATATCAACTCCAATACATCATCAACAAAATCTCTTTTTGCAATGGATAAATAAAATGGAGTATCAACTTCTGAACTATTTAATTCGTTTAGTACTGTTTGATATGCAAGCTCTGGGAAGTTGTTTTCTTTACTTAAGTGTCCTAATATAAATTTAGAAACCCCACCTTCATACAAAGTTTTTATAAGTTTACTAGTAGACTCATTAGATAAATGACCAACATCACTGCATATGCGTTTTTTAAGAAAATATGGATAAGAGCCACAAAGTAAAGTGTCCTTATCGTAGTTTGATTCTATTAATACAATATCACTACCTGTTAGTTCGGATACTAACGATTCTTCTATATGACCAATATCTGTTGCTATTGTAACTTTTTTGTTTTCGGCAAATATACTAAAACCACATGGTTCAATAGCGTCGTGTGGAATAGAAAAAGGATGTATACATGCATCACCGATTGTAAAATCTTTTTCTGGTTTGAAAAAATGTATACAATTTTCATTTATATTTAACCCATCTAATTGTGCCCATGTTTTTTTAGTTACATATATGGGTGTGTTATGTTTTTTTGAAATAGTAGATAATCCTTTTACATGATCTATATGTTCGTGTGTCACTAAAATAGCACTTATTTCATCGATATCTGTACCGATAGATTTAAGTGCTTTAGAAATTCTTTGACAACTCACACCAGCATCAACCAATATTTTTGCACTATCTGTTTCTATATATGTTGAATTGCCACTACTACCACTGTATAAATTACAAAACTTAATCATATTTATTCTCCAACAATTTAATCTTCTGATACTCTCTCTATTTTTGCACCAAGTGATTGGAAGCGTTCTGAAATTTTTTCGTAACCTCTCTCCACATGATCAATACCACAAACTTCTGTTTCACCTTTTGCACAAATACCAGCAATAATTAATGCTGCACCTGCTCTTAAGTCTGTAGCAGTCACTTGACATCCATTTAAGTAATCAACACCTTCTATACAAGCCGTTTTGCCTTCAATTCTAATTTGTGCTCCCATTTTCTTTAATTCTTCTGTGTATTGAAAACGAGAATCATAAACACCTTCTGTGAGATAACTTGTACCTTTTGAAATTGATAGAAGTACAGCCATTTGAGGTTGCATATCTGTTGGAAAACCGGGGTATGGTAAAGTCTTAATATTTGTTTTTAAAGTTTGTTTATCTGACCATACTCTAATTTGATCTCCTTCGTCAGATTCTTCTACATTGACACCCATTTCAACTAACTTTGCAGAGATAGGGTCTAAGTGCTTCGTTATACAACCGGTAATTGTTACATCACCTTGTGTTGCAGCAGCAGCTATCATAAATGTTCCTGCTTCTATTTGATCTGGTACAACTGAATATGTTGCGCCACCACGTAATTCTTCTACGCCTGTAATTTTTATAATATCTGTTCCTGCGCCTTTTATATTAGCTCCCATTGCATTTAAAAAGTTTGCTAAGTCAACTATATGTGGTTCTTTTGCAGCATTTTCAATGGTTGTAACACCAGGTACTAAAACTGCTGCAAGCATTATATTTATTGTGGCGCCTACGCTAACTATATCTAAGTATACTGAATCACCAACTAGTTTTTCAGATGTTGCACATATCATACCGCCTTCACAATCAACTTTTGCACCAAGAGCCTCAAAGCCCTTTATATGTTGGTCTATAGGTCTTGAACCAAAATTACAACCTCCAGGAAAACCAACCGAAGCTTTACCGAAACGGCTAAGTAATGATCCAATAAAATAATAAGATGCTCTAAATTTTTTTGTTATATCAACTGATATTTCTTTTGGCTCAACATTAGTGCAATCTATTTCAACTTCGTTTGGAGTTATGTAGTTAATTTTTGCACCAAGCATTTCTAAAACCTCATAACAACGCTTAATATCACTTATGTTAGGAATGTTTTCAATATGACATTTACCTTTTATCAAAACGGTTGCTGGAAGTATTGCAACGGCAGCATTTTTTGCGCCATTTACAGCTACGGTACCAGTTAATCTAGTGTTTCCCTTTATTAAAAATTTATCCATATATAACCTCTCTCCTTACGAAAACCGAATATATTAATCGGCATCAGCTCTAATAATTTTTCTTGTGGTATTAACTTCAGTAATGCCATCAATTTCATGTAAACTTTTTAATATTAAATCTACATCTGCAGGATCTTTACATTTAACTAAAAACTTTAAAATAGTTGTTTTATTAGAATTTGACTTGAATTGTCTTATTGAATATATTTCTGCATCTTTTGATTCAAAAATTTCTTCAGCAACAGGTAAAACTCCATGAGACTTTGAAGAAACAATTGAAAAAAGAAAAACTTTACCTTTGCCGCTAACTAAATCTTTTACTGGTCCTACAAAACATAATATTAAGAAAATTAATATTGTTGCAAAAACTGCACCTTCATAAAAACCAGCACCAACTGCTAGTCCAATACATGTTGTTGCAAGTAGACTTGCTGCAGTTGTTATTCCTTTCACTGAAAGACCTTCACGAAGTATTGTACCAGCTCCAACAAATCCAATACCAGCAAGTATTTGAGCTGGTAATCTAGTTGGATCTAACTCAGTATTGGGATACAAATCTTTAATATACATACCTAGTATCATTAATAGGGTAGAAGATAAACATATCAAAGTATGAGTTTTAATTCCAGCAGGCTTGTGTACCAATTCTCTTTCTATTCCAATCGCTGCCGAAAGGATAAAAGCAACTAATAATTTAAGAAAAACATCTGTTGCAATTGGCGAGGTAAAAAATTCTAAAAAATTCATATATTAAACCTCCAAATCTTTATTTATATCCAAAGAAAATATACCATAACTAATTTACATTTACAAGTACATCTTTTGTAACACAAGTGGATAAACTCACCGCGATAAGGAGACATAACAAGATTATAAATTAGATATGGGAAAAATTACTATCCTGTGAACATAATTGTAAGAAAAAAGTCAGAGAAAAATTGCCAAAATAGCAGAATAATGGTATAATACACACATTAATTGACGAAAAGGTGGTGAGGGTTTTGGCAGTTTCTGTACGGAACAGATATTATTAGTGTTGAACGAATTAAAAATTCAATTAACGAACTAGGGGATGCTTTTTTAAAAAGAATATATACTGATGAAGAAATCAGCTATTGTGAATCTAAACGAATGTCTAAATTTCAAAGCTATGCCGCTCGATTTGCTGCAAAAGAAGCTGTATACAAAGCTATATCACCGGAAACATCTGAGGATATTTTGTGGCGTGATGTGGAGATATTAAATAAAGAAAATGGAAAACCAAATGTTAGATTACATGGAAAACTTAAAAATATCGCAACAGACTGTGGTATAACTGATGAAAAAATTGATGTTAGCTTATCGCACGATAATATTTATGCTATTGCAACTGTTGCAATTATTAGATAAAAGAAAGAGGGAAAAGAATTGAGAATATTAATAGGGGGAGCATGGCCATATGCAAATTATAAACTGCATTTAGGTCATATTGCGGGATTAATTGGTGGAGATATTTTAGCTAGATATCACAGAACTAAAGGCGATGAAGTTTTATATGTTTCAGGATCAGATTGCCATGGAACACCAATCACAGAACGTGCTAAATTAGAAAAAATTTCACCAAAAGAAATTTGTGAAAAATATCATAAATTGTTTATAAAGTCTTTCGATAGTCTTAATTTTTCTTATGATTTGTATACTATGACTGACACAGATTATCATAAAGAAAAAGTTCAAGAGATAATTAAAAAAATTTATGAAAATGGATATATATACGAAAAAATTGAGCCACAAGCTTTTTGTGAAAAATGCAATAAGTTTATGGCAGATAGAGAATTGCAACTTACATGTCCTAGATGTGGAGAATTAACAAAAGGAGATTGCTGCGATTGTGGTTATACGCCAACAGAAGAAGATTTGCTTCATGCAACATGTAGAGAATGTGGTTCAAAAGTTATTCAAAAAGATAATAAAAATTTATACATAGCACTTTCAAAAATGCAAAAACAAATAGAAGATTTTGTTAGTAAAAATAAAGATAAGTGGAGGACAAATGCTCAAAATGAAACGTTAAAATATCTTCGTGAAGGATTAAGAGATAGAGCTATAACAAGAGATTTAAGCTGGGGCATAGATATTCCCATTGATGGTTATGAGGATAAAAAACTTTATGTATGGATTGAAGCTGTCTTAGGATACGTTACAGCTGCTATGAAAATATGTGAAGAAAAAGGTCTTGATTGGGAAGACTATTGGAAGAGAGCAGATAGAATTTATATGGTACATGGAAAAGACAATATTACATTTCATAGTATTATTTTCCCAGCACTTTTGCTTTCACTTGAAGAAGAATATTGCATACCAGATGTAATTGTTTCATCTGAATACTTAAACTTTAGTAATGAAAAAGCATCAAAAAGTAAAGGTAATGCCGTATCTGCAATTGATGCAGCAGAGAAATTAAATTCAGATACAGTTAGATTTCATTTAATCAATAATGGACCGGAAAAGAAAGATACAAACTTCTCACTTTCTGAATATGTTGAAACTCATAATAACGAGATTACAAACAAATACGGAAATTTTGTTAATAGAACACTTAAATTTAAAGGGCTTAGTGAATTACCTAATGGAAAACTAGACAAAAAAATTGAAGAATTAATCAAAACCGCTTATAAAGAAGTTGGAGAATGCATTGAAAAACTTGAATTTAAAGAAGCTACTAATAAGGCAATTAAATTAATTGATGACGCAAATAAGTTTTACGATGACAAAAAACCTTGGATTCTTTACAAAGAAAATATTAATGATTTTAATGATTGTATTTTCACATGTGCAACATTAATTGTAAATATTTCTAATATAATGGAACCATTTATGCCAGAATCTTCTGCAAAGGTTAGAAAAATTTTTAGTATGTCTAAACCTACATGGCAAATTACATATATTAAATCAGGAATTAACCTAGAAAACATTGAGGTTTTGTTTACAAGATTTGATGAAAAAGATGTTATAAAAGAATTTGAAGAAATACAAAATAAACAAGCTGAAGTAAAAAAGGAAAACAACAATATGGAAAATGTTGAAGAAATAACAATTGATTATTTAGAAAAAGTAAAATTAAAAGTAGCAAAAGTTTTAGAAGCAGAAAGAGTTGAAGGTTCAGAAAAATTATTAAAACTTAAGGTATCGTTAGGAAAAGAAGAAAGACAAGTGGTTGCTGGAATACAAAAATATTATGCGCCAGAAGAATTGATTGGTAAGAATATAGTTATTGTTTCTAACTTAAAACCAGCAAAACTAAAGGGACTTGATTCACAAGGCATGATACTTGCTGCTGGAAGTGATACGGTTAGGATACTAACTGTTGATGGAGACATTGAGGCTGGAGCTGAGATTAAATGATTTTATTCGATTCACATACACATCTAACAGATGAGATGTATGATGGAAAACAAGAAGAAATAGTTAATAATGCAATTAAAGATGATGTTTTATTTATGGTTGATATAGGATATAGCAAAGAGACGTCAATTAAGGCAACAGAAAATGCAAATAAATATGAAACTGTTTTTGCTACAGTAGGAATACATCCGGAGAATGTAAATGAATATGAAGGAAATTTTGAGTTCATATATGACTTAGCAAAAAATAAAAAAGTTGTGGCAATTGGGGAAATAGGACTAGATTATCATTATGATGGTTATGATAAAAATTTGCAAAAGGATATTTTTATAAAACAAATAAAGATTGCAAATGAACTTGAATTACCAGTTGTGATTCATAGTAGAGATGCAGATATGGATATGCTTGATATATTAAAGAGATATAAAATAAAAAATGGTTTTGTGATGCATTGTTTTTCATCAAGTGTGGAAATTTTAAAAGAAATGTTAAAATTGGATGCATATATTTCAATTGCGGGACCAGTAACATTTAAAAACGCAAGATCGCTTTTAGATATTGCAAAACTTATCCCAGAAGATAGAATATTAATTGAAACAGATGCACCATATTTAGCGCCAGAACCATATAGGGGAAAACGAAATGAATCTTCATATATAAGACATACAGCTCAAAAAATTGCAGAACTTAGGGGATGTAGTTTAGATAAACTTGCAGAAATTACAACTGCAAATGCGAAAAGATTTTATAAAATGTAAGGGGGAAGAAAAGTGAATAAAAAAACAATGCTTACTGGACTTCAACCAACTGGTGTAATTACACTTGGAAATTATATTGGTGCAATTAAACAAATGGTTGAACTTCAAGATAAATATAATTCGATTATGTTCATAGCAGACATGCATGCAATAACAGTTCCTGTGAATAGTGAAGAATTATCTCAAAATATTAGACAACTTATTGCAATATATATTGCATGTGGAATTGATCCAAAGAAAAATATAATATTTTTACAATCTGAAAATGAGTACCATGCAAATATTTCATGGATGCTTGAATGTAATACGTACTATGGTGAGCTTAGAAGAATGGCACAATTTAAAGACAAAAGTGTAAAAAACGTGAATTTTACTGCAGGTCTTTTAACATATCCGGTATTAATGGCGGCAGACGTACTAGCGTATGATGCAAATCTTGTACCGGTTGGAAGTGACCAAAAGCAACATGTTGAAATTGCTAGAGATATAGCAATTAGATTTAATAAAAGATATGGTGATACATTTGTAATACCGGAACCTTTTATTAAAGCTGAAGGTACAAAAATAATGGACTTGCAAGATCCTACAAAAAAGATGAGTAAATCTGATGAAAATCAAAAGGGAGTAATAAGAATCCTAGATGATTCTAGTACAATAAGAAAGAAAATTTCATCAGCAGTTACAGATTCTTTAGGAAAAGTTAATTATGATATGGATAATCAACCAGGAATAACAAATTTAATACATATATACATGTGCATGACTAATGAATCTAAAGAAGATGTATTAGAAAAATTTAAAGACGCAAACTATGGAACATTTAAATCAGCTGTAGCAGATAAAGTAATAGAAAAATTTTCTGTAATTCAAGAAAGATATAAAGAATTAATTAACAGTAAAGAATTAGATGAAATACTAGATGATGGACGTGAAAGATCAAAAGAAATTGCAAAACAAAAGTATTTAATAATGAAAGAAAAAATTGGATTAAAAAGATAATCTTGGAAGAGGGATGTTATTTTTTGTAATTGACAAAAAAGAGCGTCCCTCTTGGCAAGATTTTACTGAGTTTTTTGTTTGATAACCTAAAGTTACTATGTTATAATTCTTTTGAAAAGCAAAATATGTGATAGAAAGAAGATTGAAAAATGGGTAAAATACTAGTTATAGAAGGTACTGATTGTAGTGGAAAAACTACACAATATGAAAAATTATGTGAAAGATTGAAATTTGAAAACACTGCTTTTGAAACAACATCATTTCCAAATTACGATTCAGGAAGTAGTTTCTTACTTCGAGAATATTTATCTGGTAAGTTTGGCACACACCCATCTGATGTTAACGGATATACAGCATCTACTTTTTTCGGAGTTGATAGATATTATTCATATAAAACATTACCTTGGGGAGAAACATATAGAAATGGTGGTAACATACTTCTTGCAAGATATACAACGTCAAATATTTTACATCAAGCATGTAAATTAGATTCCGAAGAAGAAAGATTAAAATTTATTAAATGGCTTTATAATTTTGAAAATGAGACGTTAGGAATTCCAAGAGAAGATGAAGTTGTTCTTTTAAAAATGCCTATTAAATTAGTTAAAGAGTTAAAGAAAAAAAGAGGATCAACATCTTCAGGTGGTAAAGATATTCACGAAGAAGATGAAGAGTACTTACAAAAGGCTTATGATACTGCTCTTTGGGTAGCAGAAAAATTAGGCTGGACTGTTATAGATTGTGCTGATGAGAATGGGAATATTAGAACGATTGAAGATATACATGAAGATATATATAAAATATCCAAAAAATTATTTGAATAAGAAATAATATACCTCCCAATTTGCAAAGCAAATGGGAGGTATTATTTATATACAGATTATCTAAATCTTGCATTATATATACGTTTCTTAAATTTTCTTTGATTTCGTTTTGTTATGTTATATGCACGTACTAAAATTAACAATACAAGCAATCCAATTATAGTTAATACACACCATAACACTATCTTTGCTATTACCCAAAATACATTCTTTGCTACTTGTACAATTGTTGTTTTACGTTCTATTGAATTTAGTGCGACTAGATTAGTTGAATATGTTGTACCATAAATATTATAAGTTATTGTACCGACAAAGTCACCGGCTTCTATTGGTGCCCTGAGATGTTCGTTTAAAGAAATAGTTGGTGTGAATGCTTCAATATAATCAGAATTTGAAAAAGTCGCCTTTAATGTCCTTTGAACAGTAATGTTTAAAATATTGTTTTCATCAGGTGCGTTTTTTATTTCTATCGATTCAACGATACTTCCAACATCATTTAATGTTGCAGAGCGTAGAGTTGAAAAGCCATATTCAAAAAGAGTCACACAATCATTTCTCATGTTTGTCCATCCGGGATGCTCCGAAATATTACCACAAGTAATTCTACACCATCTTTTTGAGCACTTGCTACAATACAATTGCCTGCAGCATCTGTATATCCTGTCTTAATACCATTTGCATATTCATAATAATATGAGGTTTTCTTCGGATTTATTAAATGATTTGTATTAGTTGTAAGATATCTTAAAACATTTGTAGAATCAGGAAATTGATTTGTGTAGAGTTTTATATATTCTTCTGTTATAGGAAGTGAATAATTTAAAGTTCCTACAATTTCTCTAAACACAGGAAAATTTAACATTGCATATCTTGTAAAAAGAGACATGTCATAAGCTGAACAAACATGTTTGCTGTTTGGAAGACCATTTGGATTTATAAAATATGTATTTTTAGCTCCAAGTTCTTTTGCACGTGCATTCATCATGCTAGAAAAACTTTCTGTAGAACCACCAACATGTTCTGCAAGTATATATGCTGCATCATTTGCACTATGAATAAGCATAGTAGAAAGCAAATCACGTACTGTAAATTTTTCGTTTTCTTGAATACTTGCTGTTGTTCCTCCAGCATAAACGCTATTTATTGCTTCAAAACTTGCTGCCACTTCTTCATTTAGGTCACAATTTTCTAAAACCAATATTGCAGTCAAAATTTTTGTTGTACTTGCTGGATATGTGGCGCTATATGCATCTTTTTCATAAAGAGTTTTTCCGTGAATCAATATCTATCAAAATTGCGTGTGGAGAGGTTAACTCTACAGCAAAAACATTTTTCATATACATAATAAATAAAAGAGTTAATAATATTACTTTCTTCATCTGATCCTCCTTGTCTAAAAGCATTTTATCTAAATTTAAGCATCTTGACAAGTCCAGAACTAAAGAAGTTATCATTTTTTGTCGAGTACAACTATTTGCAAAAATGAAATGAATGTGTATAATATAGACAAAAGGAGGTTTTATGGATAATAAATTCAAATACGCATTCGCGATTGGGGGATTTATTATTTTTGTTATTGTTGCAATTATATTCATAAAAAAAGAAGAGGATATTGCAATATATAAAAATACAGCAAATTATGACACTTTTTTAGATTCTGGAGAAGAGATAGAAGAAGAAAAGATTTATGTGTATATAGTGGGAGCTGTACAAAAACCGGGGATAATTGTTGCACCAATTGAATCAAGAGTCTTTGAAATAATAGATTTAGCTGGTGGATCAACAAAAGATGCTGACTTAAATAAAATTAATTTAGCAGAGATAGTATCGGATGGACAAAAGATTATTATTCCTTTTGTCATATCTGGTGATTTATCAAAAGATATAAATAAGAAATACTATAGCGAAACTGAAAATAGTAAAATAAATATTAATACTGCAAGTATTGCAGAGCTTGAAACCCTTAATGGTATAGGAAATGCAATTGCACTAAATATTGTAACTTATAGGGAAAAGCAAGGAAAATTTAAGAAGCTTGAAGACATAAAAAATGTAACTGGAATTGGTGAAAGCAAGTTCAATAGTATTAAAGATAAGATAACTATATGATAAAAAAGGAGGAATTAATTTGAATATAAATGAAATAATTAGAGCGAAACGCGATCAAAAAGAGCTTTCGAAAGAGCAAATAGATTTTTTTGTGAAGGAATATTCAAATAACAATATTCCAGATTATCAAGCATCAAGTTTACTTATGGCAATATATTTGAACGGTATGTCTGAAGATGAAATATATAATTTGACTCTAGCTATGGCAAATTCTGGTGAGATAATTAATTTATCTGAGATTAAAGGAATAAAAGTAGATAAGCATAGCACGGGAGGAATTGGAGATAAAGTTACAATGGTTGTGTTGCCACTTGTTGCTGCTTGTGGTGTTCCTATTGCGAAAATGTCGGGAAGAGGTCTTGGATATACACAAGGTACAATAGATAAACTCGATTCAATTCCAAATTTTAGAACAGATATAGAACAAGATGAATTTGTACGAAATGTAAAACGAATAAATATTGCAATAATGGGACAATCTGAAAAGATTGCATATGCAGATAAAAAGTTATATGCACTTCGTGATGTTACAGGAACTGTTGAAAGTATTCCACTTATTTCATCAAGCATTATGAGTAAAAAATTTGCAGCAGGTTGTGATAAGATTTTACTTGAAGTAACATGTGGAAGTGGTGCATTTATGAATGATGAAATACGTGCACGTGTACTTGCTCAAACAATGGTTAATATAGGGAAAAAAGCGGGTAAAGAAACAGTCGCAGTAATTACAAATATGAATCAACCTTTAGGAATATATGCTGGAAATGCACTTGAAGTATATGAAACAATTGAAACATTAAAAGGTAGAGGCTCTGCAGATGTTGTAATGGTATGTGGAATTGTTGGTGCATATATGTTAAAACTTGCAGGAATAGATGACAGTATTGTAAATAATATTAAACTAATACAAAGTAAAATAGATTCAGGAGAAGGCTTAGAAAAATTTAGAGAATTAATATCTAGACAATGGGGAGACCCATCAATTATAGATAGTCCTGAAATACTTCTAAGAGCAAAATATAAAATTCCTATTAATTCTTTAGAAGATGGATACGTATCGCGAATTGAAACAAAAAACATTGGACAAGCGGTTGTAAATATTGGCGGTGGTAGGCTAAAAAAAGAAGATACCATTAATCTTTATGTTGGTATAGAGATGGTAAAGAAAATTGGTGATGAAGTAAAAAAAGGCGAGCCATTATTGTATATACATGCGGATAGTGAAGGAGATGCACTTGCACAAATTGAAATGCTTAGACGTTCAATAGAGATATCTAAAGAACCTGTTGAAAAAATAAAAGAAATATTAGATGTAGTAGAATAAAAGAAGTGATGCTAAAAAGCATCACTTCTTATTCTATATTTTTAAATATACTACCAAGCACAGCTTTTTTGGTATACTCAAGTTCATTAGGATTTATAAAAGAAATGTTTTTTGTATTAGTTTTATCAAAGCCAAACTCAGAAAACCAAACACCAGAAACGAAAGTTTGTTTTTCTTCAGGAGTTAACCAATTCTCTTTTAACTCTGTAAGTATTTTCACTCCTTCTTTTATTCTTTCCTCATCTGTAGCAAGTGACATTGCATTTGTGTGAATGATATCATAGATTCTTGCAACTTCTTTCGAAGTTAATTTATTATTTATTGAAGACTCTAGAAGACTTATAGTTTTCTCTTTAAAACCTGTATCTAATTTAAACTTACGATCAAAAATAGACATTAGCTCACCACCTTTTTAAAATATACTCTTATTATATTTTTTTTGGCAGAATATTGCAATCATTTTATTATTTCTTAGAAAATATGTGACAATACAGGCCATCTTAACAAAAAAGCTTGACAAAATAGCACTAGGCGCATATAATCTACCCTAGATAACATCGCGAGGTAGAGCAGTTGGCAGCTCGTCGGGCTCATAACCCGGAGGTCGCAGGTTCGAGTCCTGCCCTCGCAACCAAAGAATTGATAAATCCCTAGAGTATCAAGCACTTTAGGGATTTATTTTTTTGCAAAATAATGATAAAAATACCCTTTTGACAGTCATTCGACAGTCATTAGGATGGAAAATATGGAAAAAATATTCTTTTTCATTAATAAAACTATTTGAACTTGATTATTTACGAACATACATTTCGTAAAATGTTGAAAAAATCAATAAATAATAACAATAAATATGAAAAACATGTTTCTAATTGTAGAATTTTATAATA